>NZ_JBQFXC010000002.1:0-814478 GCF_056540645.1 Ruegeria sp. AM5
CAGCGCGCCTTGCGCGCTGCCGGGCCCAACGGGAAGAAAGGTCTTGCCAAAGACCTTGACGACGAGCGGGAGTATCCTGACCTCTTGTGCCGCACGGTTACGCTTCGTATCTAGGCCACAAATCGAGTGACAGGAGATTACCGATGCTAAAAGGTTTAGGCGGCCTGGGTGACATGGCCAAGATGATGAAATCCGCGCAGGATCTGCAGACCAAGATGACTGACATGCAGGAAGAGCTGAACACCATCATGGTTGTCGGCGAATCCGGTGCCGGGCTGGTCAAGGCCACCGCGACCGCCAAGGGCGAGTTGAAAGGTCTGGATATCGACCCGTCGATCTTTAACGGTGACGATAAGGAAGTAGTCGAAGACCTCATCCTCGCCGCGATCAAGGACGCCCAAACCAAGGCGCAGGAACGTTCACAGGCAGAAATGGCCAAGCTGACCGAAAGCATGGGCCTGCCCGCAGACATCAAGCTGCCGTTCTGATACACCCTCCTGACGGATCTATGGCCGGGGCGTGTTTCTCTGGCCCAATTGCGAGGGTCTCACGGTGAGTTCGAACAGTGACATCGACAATCTGATCGACCTGATGGCCAAGCTGCCCGGTCTCGGCCCCCGCTCGGCCCGCCGCGCAGTCCTGCACCTGATCCGCAAACGCGCCCTGCTGCTGACGCCGCTTTCAGACGCGATGCAGCAGGTGGCCGTCACCGCCCGTGAATGTCTGAACTGCGGCAATGTGGGCACCACCGATATCTGCGACATCTGCAATGATGAGGCCCGCGCAACCGGAGAACTGTGCGTAGTCGAAGACGTCGCAGATCTTTGGGCGATGGAGCGCGCCGGGGTCTTCAAGGGCCGCTATCACGTTCTGGGCGGCACGTTGTCGGCTTTGGACGGAGTCGGCCCGGATGAATTGCGCATCCCCCGGTTGAAGGACCGGGTTGTGGCCGAGGGTATCACCGAGATCATCCTCGCCCTGAACGCCACCGTCGATGGTCAGACCACCGCCCACTACATCGCGGATCAGTTGGAGGGGCAGGTGCGCCTGACCTCGCTGGCACAAGGTGTGCCGATTGGGGGCGAGTTGGACTATCTGGATGATGGGACGATTACGGCGGCTTTGCGGGCGAGGAAGGAAATCTGACAAAGTGTGTTCGGCATGCACTGTCAATCTACACCAGAAATTAGCTTGTGGGTAATTCAGGAAACCGCATTGACCAAGTACCCCGATCTTTTTGTCCTAAGACATGGCGAAACCGAGTGGAATACCTTGGGCAAGTTTCAAGGCCGCAAGAACTCTCCGCTAACGGAAACCGGTATCTATCAGGCGCGGCAGCAGCGGGAGATACTTGGCCGTATCCCCAACCACCCTAAACGCGTGTTCGTCAGCCCGCAGGAGCGGGCGCAACACACCGCAAGGCTGGCGATTGCACCCCAGTTTGATTTCGCAAACGATGACCGGTTAACGGAAATCGCATTTGGCCAATGGGAAGGCGCGACGCGGGAATTCATTCGGACTCAAATCGATTGCCCATACGAGTCCTATCATTGGTATTTTCGCAGCCCGGATGGCGAAAGCTTTGACGAGATCTATGAGAGGGTACAATCGTTCTTAGACGAGCAAGACGAATCCGCAATCGTGGTGACGCACGGGGTTACGTCACTGATATTGCGCGGGATTTGGCTGGGCCTTGGCATCAACGATCTGTTAAAACTTCCCAGGACCCAAGGATGTGTTTTTCGCCTGTCAAACGGCACCGAGACGATCTTGACCAAGACGGGTAGTTTGCAATGATCTTGGCGGATAAGTGTTTTTGGTGTCCTTTAGATTCAAATCTCAAATTAGCTTGAAAAACGAACAGAGTTAAATTCCACTGAGCGAAAGACTTGGAGCACATAATGACCCGCCTTCTCGCACTCACCTTAGCCGCCTTCGCCGCCACTGCCGCCCTGTCGCAGGAACTTATCGACAAAGGTTTTGTCGAAGGCTGGAACATCATGATGGACCCCAATCTTGGCAATGGGTGCCTGATACAAACCGTGTATCAGGACCTCTCGGTGGTGCGGCTAGGCTATGACGCGTTGGATAATCGCGGGTATTTCACAGTTTACAACAAGGCTTGGGGCGACATTAAACCGGGGGAACAATACCCAATCCGGTTTGAGCTGGACGGCAAGAGCTTTGATGCCACCGCCATCGGGTTCAAGCAGGATCGCGTGCCCGGCGCGACGGTGTTCTTTACGGACCGGAGTTTCGTCACCTCGATTGCGCAGAACAAGACCATGACCGTCTACAATCCAGAAGGTCAGACCGTCATGGCGATTGATCTGAAAGGCACCGCCAAAGCGCTGGATTATGCGCGCGACTGCCAGAACAAAAAGCTCTAACGAATCGGATCAAACACCGCGTCTTTAGCGGTGCAATCACGGATCACGTCGCGGCCACAGGGCACCGGGTCAAGATTGCGGGACAGGCATAGGCGGACTTCTTCGATATAGCCTTGCTTACAGGTGATGGTGATCATGTCAGGCTCGAGCGTGGGATTGGCCTTGAGAAAGGCCTCTTCCACCACCGAAGCGGGCAGTTTGACCGTCGCGTCCAGCTTGCGGAACACCTCGGGGCGCGCAACTCCTGCATAAGCCTGCCGTGACAGGGCGAAATAGTCGGGTGCACTGAGGCCCGAACAGGTGCCGTGCTTTTTCCATTGATGCCAGGCCAACCCGGATGAGCCCTGAATATCCTCCATTTCCCGCGTCATGCGGCGTGTGGGTGGCGCTTCGGACGTACGACAATACGAAGGCCAGCCCTGATGGAATTGCGGCCAGAGCCCATGCAATATCCACCCATGATCGTGTCGCGTGTCGCACTGATCCGAGCCGCGCGCATCGCCTTCGCGGGCGCACCAATTGGGCGACCAGCTGAGCGACAGGACGTAGTAGTCAAAATCGCCCGCCTTTTCGCCCTCGGCCATCGCAGCCATGGCACTTAGCACCCACAAAATCGCCCAGCGCATTCGCCTCTTCCCTTCTTTAGCTGTCGCGACTATATAGGCCCCAAGTTCCCCGACAACGGAAACCTGCCCCATAGCTTCGGGGCCGCCGAATTCCGGCGACGGGACAGATGTATTTATAGGAGACGGGCTGATGGCAAAACCGCTTATGGCCAAGGCAACCGCCGTATGGCTGGTGGACAACACCACGATCAGCTTCAAGCAGATCGCGGATTTCGTAGGCATGCACGAGCTGGAAGTGCAGGGTATTGCGGATGGTGATGTGGCTGCAGGTGTCAAAGGGTTTGACCCGATTGCCAACAACCAGCTGACTCAGGAAGAAATTGACACCGCGCAAAACAACCCGCTGCACAAGCTGAAGCTGAAATTCAATCCGGCGGCATCAGGCGAAGAGAAACGCCGTGGTCCGCGCTACACCCCGCTGTCCAAGCGTCAGGACCGTCCGAACTCGATCCTGTGGCTGGTCAAGTTCCACCCGGAACTCAGCGACGGCCAGATTGCCAAGCTGGTCGGCACCACCAAGCCGACCATCCAGTCGATCCGCGAGCGGACGCACTGGAACATCTCGAACATGCAGCCGATCGATCCGGTTGCCCTGGGACTGTGCAAACAATCCGAACTGGATGCCATCGTGCAAAAGGCTGCGGCCAAGAAAGCAGCTGAAGGTGGCGTGATGAGCGATGATGAGCGTCGCAAACTGGTCTCGACCGAACAGTCGCTTGAGATGGATTCAGCGCCCAAGATCCCGACCGCGATCGAAGGTCTCGAGACATTCTCGTTGTCCGAGGACACCAACGAGAAGGAAGAAGAAGAGCCCATCGTCGATGCGGATAGCTTCTTCAACCTGCCCAAGGGTGGTGGTGATGAAGAAGACGAAGACGATCTGCGCCCCTGAGATGCGCATGGTCCCGGCCTCAAGTAGCTGGGACCCGATTTTTGGGTGATTAGATGCTAAAGGTTCTATCCTTATTTTTCGACGCGCATCGTGCCGTTTCAATCTATGTGTTCCTGAAATCCTGGTGGTTGGCCATTACAGGTGCCGTAGTGATGATTGCAATAGTCGCTGGCTTGCTATTGCTGAATGACGACGGCAAGCACGAGCACGAGGCGTTTCTCACCGTCGCGGTTTTGTCGGCGACACCGATCAATGGCGATCTCAAGAACGGGGTCATTGCTTCGGTGCGCTTGCCGGATGGCTCAGCAGCATCAATCACCTCGACCGAAGGGCCGATTGCTCAGACAGTTGGAACCCAAGCCTGTATCGAGAAACGGGTTTTCGTTGAAAGTGGAGAGCCAAGGTATCGGTTCAAACTGCCACGATATTGCGAAGCGAGCTAGAAAAGCAAAACCGCCCGATGGCTCAACCGGGCGGTTTTTTTGTTCAGATCATCTGAAACAGGATGCCTGCTACGATGGCACCGCTGATGCCCAAACCCAGATAGGTGGCAAAGACGCGCGGTTTCACCAGTGACCACACGGCCGCCATCGCAGGTATCGAACTGACGGCGCCGGCCACCATGAACGACATCGCAGCACCCGCACTCATACCCTGCTCCATCAGACCCGCAAGAAGCGGTGGTGCGACGTAGGAGTTCAGATAGGCAGGCATTCCGACCAAGGCTGCGATGACGATTGGTACAACACCCTCACCACCAACAACCCGGGCGATCAGGTCTGCCGGAACATAGCTGACCAGCAGCGCCTCGAGCACGTAGGCGAACGCTAGCCATTTGAGCAAGAACAGACCGTTATGAACGAATTCGGCCCGAAAGCGCGTCCGACGGTCAGGGTCTTGCCAGAACTTCCAGACGGGTTTGTCATCTTGCTTTGGTCCGCAACCGCAGCAACCAGCGGGTTTGTATTCACGCAACGGCTGCGCAAAGGCACCTCCCCGCATCAGGGTGCGCACCGCAAACCCGCCGAACAAACCCAACGCGACAGCGGCAACCGCTTTACCAATAGCAAACGGCCAACCCAGCGCACCCGCAGTAATCAGCAACGTCGGGGGGTCGATCAACGGTGAACTGAGCCAGAATGCCATCACGGCCGACAATGGCGCACCCAGAGCCAGCAAGCCTGCGATGAATGGGATCACTTCGCAGGAACAAAATGGGGCCAGCCCGCCAAACAACGCGGCCAGAAAGATCATCCGTGTCTCGCGACCCTCAAATGCACGGGCGACCATCACTTCGGCCCCGGTTGCCTTCAGGTATGATAGCAGCAGAACAGCAAACAGGATGTACTGGCCCGTATGCGCAAGCGCTTTGGCTGCAAAACTCACAACCTCGGTCCAGTTGCCCGGATCAAGAACGGCCACCAGCGCCAGTATGACCATGATCAGAGCCCAGGGCGTTTTGATCAGGTCGATCAGGTTTCTGGCAAGTGGCTTGGGGTTTTGGGTCAGTTCAGCCATCGTTTGCGGCCTTTCCGATTTCGTCTGCGCAGCATTCACTTAGGATGAACTGCGCCAGGTTTCTCAATTCGTCAAAGCACGCGCGGTTGATCGTGCTACGCCCGATCTTCTCTTGCTCAACTACTCCGCCAGCAGCCAGAAACCGCAGATGATGCGCCAGAGTCGAGGGCGCGATTCCTGTCCTCGTTTGAATTTCTCCAACGGTCAGGCCTGCTTCCCCAGCACGAACCAAGGTCTTAAGAACCTTCAATCGGGCTTCCGAGCCCATGGCAGAGAAACCTGCGGCAGCTTCTTCCCACATCCTTTATCTCCATTAAACTAGATTTCTGGTTATTTAGTTTAATTCGTATCCTGCGTCAACCACACGTGTGCGTAAAACTCCCAACATGGTTCGCAGGGCCATAAGTCCAGATTGCCACCGCCTTAGGTCCAACCTATAACGATGCAATGGGTATTTCGGTCGACACATTCTTTTTGGAACGCAATGGGCAAGGCACCTTACAGGCGCAGCTGCAACAGCTGATTGCCGAAGGCATTCTGTCAGGACGCTTCCACGTCGGGGAAAAGCTGCCCTCGTCCCGTAAACTTGCTGCCCATTTGGGTGTCAGCCGGATTACGGTCACGCTTGCCTATACTGAACTGCTGGCCAATGATTACCTGACCGCCAAAGGCCGGTCGGGATACTATGTTTCAGAAAATGCGCCAGTGCCGCCGACCTACACGCCAGTGCGGCGCGACACCGAAGTGGTTGACTGGGATCAGGCGTTTGCCCGCCGTTTCTCGGGCGGTGATGTGCTGACAAAACCCAGCAACTGGCGTGACTACCGCTATCCCTTCATTTATGGCCAAGTCGACAGAAAGCTGTTCGATCATGCAAACTGGCGTCTCTGCGCAGTTCGGGCGTTGGGACATAAGGACTTTGATTCTCTGACCGGGGACTATGTCGATCAAGATGACCCGCTGCTGCTTGAATTCATCGCCCGGCATACTCTTCCCCGCCGTGGAATTGTAGCCCGGCCCGAAGAAATCTTGATCACCCTGGGCGCTCAGAACGCCCTTTGGCTGGCGTCTCGCATATTGCTGAACCGGAACCGTAGGGCAGCGATCGAGGACCCCTGCTATTACGCCCTGCGCGATCTTCTGATTCACTCGGAATGCAAGCTGTCTTATCTGAAGGTCGACCGGGACGGGTTGCCCCCGGAAACAATCCCTGACGATACCGACGTCATATTCACCACCCCCAGCCACCAGAGCCCGACAACCGCGACCATGCCGGTGGACCGCCGACATGCACTGCTGCGTCGTGCCCGCGAATTGGATGCCATGATCGTCGAGGATGACTATGAATTTGAAATGTCATTTCTCGGAGCCCCGTCACCGGCGCTCAGGTCAATGGATCGCGATGGGCGGGTGATCTACGTGGGCAGCTTTTCCAAGTCGCTGTTTCCGGGGCTTCGATTGGGCTACATGGTCGGGTCCGAACCCTTTATCCGTGAAGCGCGCGCCCTGCGATCTCTGGTCTTGCGTCACCCTCCTGGCCACATGCAGCGAACCGCAGCCTACTTCCTATCGCTCGGCCACTATGATGCTCAGATCCGGCGCATGTCTAAAACGCTGCAACGCCGTCGCGAAGCGATTGAGGAGGCGATTGGACAATATGGTCTGACTGTTGCTGGGCGCGGGATGCTGGGCGGATCATCGATCTGGATGCAAGCGCCGCTGCATGTAGACACCAGCAAACTGGCCCGAGACCTGCAGCGCCAAAGCGTCCATATCGAACCGGGTGAGGCATTTTTTTCAAGCCAGAACAGGCCAAAGAACTTTTATCGGCTGGGCTACTCTTCAATCTCGTCGGATCGTATCGAACCGGGAATCCAACAGATTGCTGAAGCGATCCGGCGTTCTTAAGCACTCTGGACTTAAACCGCTACCGGTTCTGGCCCTAACGCCACAGACACCCGTACGCCAAAACCGATCAGAAAACTGGGTGCAAAACCCCCGTTCCATCCTTCTATGATCGGAGATTACGCAGATGAAGATGACCACTGAAGAAGCCTTTGTAAAAACCCTGCAGATGCATGGCATCGAACATGCGTTCGGTATCATCGGCTCGGCCATGATGCCGATCTCCGACATCTTTGGCAAAGCAGGCATCACTTTCTGGGATTGTGCCCACGAAGGGTCCGGCGGCATGATGGCTGACGGCTACACCCGCGCAACCGGCAAGATGTCGATGATGATCGCCCAGAACGGCCCCGGCATCACCAATTTTGTGACCGCCGTCAAAACTGCCTATTGGAACCACACTCCGCTGCTGCTGGTCACTCCGCAGGCCGCAAACAAGACCATGGGTCAAGGTGGATTCCAGGAAATGGAGCAGATGCGCATGTTCGCAGACTGCGTTTGCTACCAGGAAGAGGTGCGTGACCCCAGCCGTATGGCCGAGGTTCTGAGCCGCGTAATCATGAACGCCAAGCGCGCTTCGGCACCTGCGCAGATCAACGTTCCGCGCGACTTCTTCACTCAGGTGATCGACATCGAGCTGCCTGCTGTTGTTGAGTTTGAACTGCCTTCGGGTGGTGCATCGGCCGTATCCGAAGCTGCCGCTCTGCTGTCGAACGCAAAGAACCCCGTTATCCTGAACGGTGCAGGCACCGTTCTGTCGAAAGGCGGCATCGAAGCGTCGAAAGCACTGGCCGAGCGTCTGGACGCTCCGGTTTGCGTTGGCTACCAGCACAATGACGCTTTCCCCGGCTCGCACCCACTGTTCGCTGGCCCGCTGGGCTATAACGGCTCAAAAGCCGGTATGCAGCTGATCAAGGAAGCAGACGTTGTTCTGTGCCTCGGTACACGCCTGAACCCGTTCTCGACCCTTCCAGGCTACGGCATGGAGTACTGGCCTGCAGATGCAAAGATCATTCAGGTCGACATCAACCCCGACCGCATCGGCCTGACCAAGAAGGTTTCGGTTGGTATCGTGGGCGATGCGGCGAGCGTTGCCACCAGCATCCTGAACCAACTGTCCGACACAGCCGGTGACGAAGGCCGCGACGCGCGCAAGGCTAAGATCGCCGAAACCAAATCGCGTTGGGCGCAAGAGTTGACCTCGATGGACCACGAGCAGGACGATCCGGGCACCACCTGGAACGAACGCGCGCGCGCGGCCAAGCCGGACTGGCTGAGCCCGCGCAAAGCATGGCGCGCGATCCAGTCCGCGCTGCCGAAAGAGGCGATCATCTCGTCCGACATCGGCAACAACTGCGCCATCGGCAACGCCTATCCTTCGTTTGAAGAAGGCCGCAAGTATCTGGCCCCCGGCCTGTTCGGCCCCTGTGGCTATGGTCTGCCTTCGGTCATTGGCGCGAAGATCGGCTGCCCGGATGTACCAGTTGTCGGCTTCTCTGGCGACGGTGCCTTTGGCATTGCAGTCACTGAACTGACCGCCATCGGCCGCGAAGAATGGCCCGCCATCACTCAGGTTGTGTTCCGCAACTACCAGTGGGGTGCGGAAAAGCGCAACTCGACCCTGTGGTTCGATGATAACTTCGTCGGCACCGAGTTGGACACCAAAGTGTCCTATGCCGGCATCGCCAACGCCTGTGGCCTGAAAGGCGTCATCGCGCGCACTCAGGATGAACTGACAGCGGCGTTGAGCCAGGCGATCGAGGACCAGAAGAACGGCATCACCACCCTGATCGAAGCAATGATCAACCAGGAACTGGGTGAACCCTTCCGTCGCGACGCGATGAAGAAGCCGGTTGAGGTTGCAGGTATCGACGCAAGCGACATGCGTCTGCAGCAGGTTTGATTGCTGTCAAAAACATAAGTCGGACCGTGTTCAACCGGTCCGCTTAAAGAAAAGCAGAGGAAGGGGGTGCCTGCACTCTCTTCCTCTATATGGTTGAGCCCGGTGTGCTTACGCTCCAGTGTGTTCAACACGTACAGGTACCAAGGCGATCCGCCACAGGGAGAGACAGCGTGAATCAACAACCGAACCTCAACCTATCCCCACCCGTGTCAGACGAGATCCGCCGGACTACATGCTACATGTGTGCCTGCCGCTGCGGTATCAACGTGCACATGAAGGATGGGAAGGTCGCCTATATCGAAGGCAATCGGGATCATCCGGTAAACAAGGGCGTTCTCTGCGCCAAAGGCAGCGCGGGGATTATGCAGGTGAACGCCCCGTCGCGCCTACGCGCACCGCTCAAACGCGTCGGCCCGCGTGGGTCTGGCGAGTTCGAAGAGATCAGTTGGGACGAGGCGCTCGAGATCGCTGTCGGTTGGCTAAAACCGATCCGCGAAGACAACCCCGAGAAACTGGCCTTTTTCACCGGCCGTGATCAGAGCCAGAGCTTCACCAGTTTCTGGGCACAGAATTTCGGCACCTGTAACTATGCAGCCCATGGCGGGTTCTGTTCGGTCAACATGGCAGCCGGTGGCATCTACACGATGGGCGGTGCATTCTGGGAATTCGGTCAGCCCGACTGGGATCACACCAAGCTGTTCATGCTGTTCGGCGTTGCAGAAGACCACGACAGCAACCCGATTAAAATGGGCATCGGCAAGATCAAGGCGCGCGGTGCCCGGGTGATTGGGGTAAATCCGATCCGCTCGGGCTATAACGCCGTGGCAGATGATTGGGTCGGCATCACCCCCGGTACCGATGGCCTGTTCATCTTGTCGATGATCCATGTGCTGATGAAGGCAGGCAAAATCGATCTGGATTACCTAAGTCGCTACACCAACGCGCCGGTCCTGATCAACGCATCCGACGGTCCGGAAAAGGGTCTGTTCCTGAAAGACGATGACGGCAAGCCATTGGTCATCGACCGCAATACCGGCAAGCTGACTGCTTTCGACACCCCCGGCGTCCGCCCTGACCTATCAGCGACCTACGAAAAGGACGGTGTCACTCACCGCCCCGTCTTCCACCAAATGGCAGAACGGTATCTGGCGGATGAATACGCCCCCGAGGCAATCGCAGATAAATGCGGCGTACCGGCGACCCGCATTCGCGCGATTGCTGGCGAGCTGGCCCGTGTGGCCTTTGATGAAGCGTTCGAACTGGACCATGAATGGACCGATTTCCGGGGCGAGAAACACTCGAAGATGATTGGTCGCCCCGTCGCGATGCACTCGATGCGTGGTGTCTCAGCCCATGCCAATGGTTTCCAGACCTGCCGCGCCCTACATGTATTACAGATCCTGCTTGGAACGGTCGAAGTCCCCGGCGGCTTCCGCTTCAAGCCGCCCTACCCCAAGCCAGTTGAGGCGCATCCGACTCCGCATTGTAAGGTGACGCCGAATACGCCGCTGGACGGGCCGCATCTGGGGTTTGTTCGCGGCCCCGAGCATCTGGCGCTGAAAGAAGACGGCAGCCCGGCGCGGATCGACAAAGCGTTTACATGGGAAAACCCGATGTCCAGCCACGGGCTGATGCACATGGTGATCTCGAATGCCCATGCAGGCGATCCCTACAAGATCGATACGTTGTTCATGTACATGGCAAACATGTCCTGGAATTCGACCATGAACACCAAGGGTGTCATGGACATGCTGACGGACAAGGATGAGAACGGCGACTACGTGATCCCGCATATCATCTATTCCGATGCTTATTCCTCGGAAATGGTGGCCTATGCCGACCTTATCCTGCCCGATACAACCTATCTGGAACGACACGACTGTATCTCGCTACTGGACCGCCCGATCTGCGAGGCCGAGGCAGCGGCAGACGCGATCCGCTGGCCGGTGATTGAACCCGACCGCGACGTACGCGGCTTCCAGTCGGTTCTGATCGATCTGGCCAACCGCATGGGCCTGCCCGGCTTTACCAACGATGATGGCAGCGCCAAGTGGACGGATTACGCCGACTATATCGTCAACCACGAACGCAAGCCGGGCATTGGACCGCTTGCCGGTTTCCGGGGCGAAAACGGCGACAAGGAAGGTCGTGGCGAGGTTAACCCCGACCAATTGAACCAATACATCGAGAATGGTGGCTTCTATGTCGCGCATATTCCCGAAGGTGCGGATTACTACAAACCTTGGAACACTGCCTATCAAGACTGGGCTGTGGGCATGGGTATCTATGACAGCCCACAGCCCTATCTATTCCAGCTCTATTCCGAACCGATGCGTAAATTCCAACTGGCCGCCGAAGGCTACGGGGAACGCCAGCCCCCAGATCACCTGCGCGCGCAGATCCAAGATACAATGGACCCCCTGCCCATTTGGTACGAAACCGATCAGACCGGCAATGAAGGCTTCACCGTCAACGCTCTGACCCAGCGGCCAATGGCGATGTATCATAGTTGGGGCACACAAAACGCCTGGTTGCGTCAGCTGCATGGGCGCAACCCGCTATACGTCCCGACCAAGCTGATGCGTGAACACGGGCTGCAAGACGGCGATTGGGCCAAAGTCAGCTCTCCACATGGCGAGATCACGGTACCCGTCATGGAGATGGCTGCGCTGAACAACAATACCGTGTGGACTTGGAATGCCATCGGAAAGCGCAAAGGGGCCTGGGCCTTGCAGAAAGACGCCCCCGAGGCCACCAAGGGTTTCCTGCTCAACCACCTGATCCACGAGCTGCTGCCCCCCAAAGGTGACGGCCTGCGCTGGGCAAACTCTGATCCGATCACCGGTCAGGCCGCCTGGTTCGATCTGAAGGTAAAAATCGAAAAGGCCGCCGCTCCAAGCGATGCTGAAAGCCAGCCAGAATTCGCTCCAATCAAATCGCCGGTCGGGCAAGGGCCAAAGGATTTGGCCTGGAAGGTGGGCAAATGACCCGATCCGTTCTTCATCTGGCTATAAATATCTCGGGGTCTGGGGCAGAGCCCCAGCCCGCCCTGACCACAATCGCAGAGGCAAGGCAGTCATGACCCAGCTCCCCCAATCAACCGAACGCAAGATGGGTCTGGTCATTGATCTGGACACCTGCGTTGGCTGCCATGCCTGCGTCATTTCATGCAAAGGCTGGAACACCGAAAACTACGGCGCGCCACTGTCGGATCAGGATGCTTATGGTGCTGACCCTTCAGGCACCTTCTTGAACCGGGTGCACTCTTACGAGGTGCAACCCGCCGAAGGGCATGCCCAATTGATCCACTTCCCAAAATCCTGCCTGCATTGTGAAGACGCACCCTGCGTGACCGTCTGCCCCACCGGTGCCAGCTACAAGCGGGTTGAGGACGGAATCGTTCTGGTCAACGAAAATGACTGCATCGGCTGCGGCCTGTGCGCGTGGTCCTGCCCCTATGGCGCACGCGAACTGGATCAGGCCGAAGGCGTTATGAAGAAATGCACGCTTTGCGTCGATCGGATTTACAACGAGAACCTACCCGAGGTGGATCGTGTGCCCTCTTGTGTGCGCACCTGCCCGGCAGGTGCCCGACACTTTGGCGATCTCGGCGACCCTGGCAGTGATGTCAGCAAGCTGGTCGTCGAACGTGGCGGCATGGACCTGATGCCTGAACAGGGCACCAAACCCGTCAACAAATACCTGCCGCCCCGACCCAAGGACAAAATTGAGGAGCAGATTGACATCCTAGCCCCTCTGCTGGCCCCGGTCGCCGAAGAGCCCAAGGGTTTCCTCGGCTGGCTCGACAAGACCCTGGAGAAGCTCTGATGCACCCGGCACCTTCCGTTATCATCTTTACCACCCTGTCCGGTCTCGGATTTGGACTCTTGTTCTTCCTGGGGCTCGGCATACCTGACGTCTCGGGCTGGGTCGCGTTTGTGTTTTTCGCAATTGCCTATGGCTTGTCCGTCGGCGGTTTGCTCGCGTCGACATTCCACCTCGGCCACCCAGAGCGCGCTTGGAAAGCCTTCACCCAATGGCGCTCAAGCTGGCTCAGCCGCGAAGGCTGGTGCGCGGTCATCGCGCTGCTCGTCATGGGGCTCTATGCAATTGGTGCGGTCTTTCTAGGCCAACGCTGGGGTGTGCTGGGCTGGATCGGGGCGGCATTCTCGCTGGCCACGGTCTTCACCACATCGATGATCTACACGCAGCTTAAGACCATCCCACGCTGGAACATGAACCTGACACCAGCCATGTTCTTGTCGTTCAGCCTTGCAGGCGGGGCGTTGTTGGCCGGAGCAGAAGCGCTTGCCCCTTGGTTGCTGGCCATTGCCGGCGCTGTACAGCTTGCCTATTGGGCCAAGGGCGACGGTGCGTTGTCCCGATCGGGAACCACGCTGGCAACCGCGACAGGGCTTGGTGAGCGAGGCGCTGTCCGCGCATTCGAACCACCTCATACAGGTACAAACTATCTGCTGCGTGAGTTTGTGCATGTGGTCGGTCGGAAGCATGCGCAGAAACTACGGATGATATCTTTTGGTCTGGCTTTTGTGCTGCCTTTACTGCTGCTTCTGATCCCCTTTGGCGGCGTTCTGATCAAGCATGTCTTTGCGCTTGTGGCGGTGTTGTCGCATGTCACCGGCGTTGCTGTTTCACGCTGGTTGTTCTTCGCGCAAGCAGAGCATGTGGTTGGGTTGTACTACGGCAAGCGTTGATGGGGGCTCTGCCCCCGTCGCGGTAAGCCGCGCCTCCCCCGAGGTATTTCTAGCCAGATGAAATTTGGATCCCGAATTAAAAAAGGGCGGCGCTCGATCTTCGAGGCCGCCCTTACGAGTCCGTATATTGATTTCAGATTAATCCAGCATGCGCCATTGCTGCTTCGATAGCGGCTTTGGTGCTGTCTTCCAGCTCGGTCAGAGGCGAGCGCACTTCGGTGCTACACAGGCCAAGTTTGCTGAGCGCGTATTTTGCGCCGACCAGACCGGGCTCGATGAAGATCGCTTCGTGCAGGGGCATCAGGCGGTCCTGATACTCCAGCGCCATTTCGTAGTCGCCATTCAGCGTTGCCTGCTGGAATTCAGCACAGAGCTTCGGAGCCACGTTTGCGGTGACCGAGATGCAGCCCACTCCGCCATGAGCGTTGAAGCCCAGTGCAGTCGCGTCTTCCCCGGATAGCTGGCAGAAATCCGCACCACAGCTTGCACGCTGCTGGCTGACGCGCGCCAGATCTCCGGTCGCGTCCTTGACCCCGATGATGCGCGGCAGTTTCGCCAACTCACCCATCGTTGCAGGAGTCATGTCGATGACCGAACGACCCGGGATGTTGTAGATGATGATCGGGATATCGGCACTGTCATGCAGAGTTTGGAAATGCGCCAGCAGCCCTTTCTGGGTCGGCTTGTTGTAATAGGGGGTTACGACCAGCGCCGCATCCGCACCGATTTTTTGCGCAAACTGAACAAACCGAATGGCCTCGACAGTATTGTTGGAGCCCGCGCCTGCGATTACAGGCACGCGACCTGCTGCAGCCTTCACCACTTCGGCGATAACCGTTTCATGTTCTTCATGGCTGAGAGTCGGGCTTTCGCCGGTCGTACCAACCGGAACCAGACCGGTCGAACCTTGCTGTAATTGCCATTCCACCAAGTGTTTGAGCGTTTCCAGGTCCAACGCGCCGTTGCTGAACGGGGTGACCAGGGCTGGCATTGAGCCTTTAAACATGGAACGCTCCTTAGGTGTTTTTTGCGCACCGGTCTGTCACGATTAAGGGTTTGTGAGTTGATCCCGGCGGTGCAAGGTTTATCCTGCATGGCTGTATCCTTGGTTTGTTGGGGAATGCAAGGGATGAGACGTATTCTGTCGCTTGGAATAGCGATGATTCTGGCGCTGATGCTGCAGCCGCATGCCACTCGTGCGGATGCGACGCAGGATTTGCGCGCGGGGCTCTATGAGATGCGCAAGGGCGATTGGAATGCCGCGCTACGCGTGGCAGGCCAGCGTGGATCGGTGGCGCGGGACATTATTGTCTGGCATTGGCTACGCGAAGGTTTTGGCAGCTCGGGCGATGTACTGGTGTTTCTTGAGCGGCGCCCGGATTGGCCCGGTTTGGCCTGGCTGCGCCGTAAAAGCGAGCCATCATTCACCGGGGCCGATCCGAATCGAGTTCTGAAATTCTACGAAGGGTTGCCTCCGCAAACAGCAGAAGGTGCTTTGAATTATGCCGTGGCCTTGAAAAGCCAAGGCCGCAATGGTGAAGCAGAAGCCGACGTCGTAACCGCGTGGCGAACTATGCCGATGGGGTCGGGCCTACAAAAGGATTATCTTGAGAACTTCGGGAAGCTTCTGAGACCACATCACGAGGCCAGGTTGGATCGGATGTTGTGGGATGGGCATCTTGTCAGCGCCGGGCGGATGCTGCCCCTGGTCAACTCTGATCAGCGCAAACTGGCCGAGGCGCGCATTGCCCTGCAAAAGCGCGAAAACGGAGTGGACGGCAAAGTCGCCGCAGTGCCGGAATCACTGGCCAAAGACCCTGGCCTGGCATTTGATCGTTTCGTGTGGCGGGATCGCAAAGAACTGGACGACAGCGCCATTGATCTGATGTTGGCACGCTCGACCGGACCAAAATCGCTGGGTGAACCCGACAAATGGGCGGAAGGGCGACGCAGACTGGCACGTCTTGAGATGCGCACGGGAGATGCCGAACGCGCCTATGCGATTGCCGCCAATCACCACATGACCCCCGAAATGGGCTATGGCTATGCTGATTTGGAGTGGCTCTCGGGATTTCTGGCGCTGCGCAAGCTGAATGATCCGGCCACGGCGGTGCGGCATTTCCAGAATTTCTCGGAGGCGGTGCAATCGCCGATTTCGAAGGGTCGCGGTGGATATTGGCTGGGCCGCGCCTATGCGGCGCAGGGGGATGCTGACAAGGCGCACGAGGCTTATGCCGAAGGCGCGAACTATCAGACCTCGTTCTACGGGTTGCTGGCGGCGGAACAAATCGGCCGTCCGTTTGACAGCGAATTGGCCAACCCACGCCGCGCGCCGCATTGGAAACAAGCCGCATTCGCTGACTCAAGCGTGTTGGAGGCTGGATTGCTGTTGCAGCGCGCAGGAGAGGGAAACCTTTCAGAACGGTTTCTGACCCATTTGGTGGAAGGTCTCGATCAAACCCAGGCCGCTCAGCTGGGTGACCTGGTGATCGAACTGAACGAACCGCATCTGGCCGTCATGATCGCCAAGCGCGCGGCAACAACCGGTGTTGTTTTGCCTGCCGCTTATTACCCAGTGCACCCGGTCGCAGATATGGGACTTCCCATGGCGAAGGAAATGACGCTGGCAATTGCCCGACGCGAAAGTGAGTTCGATCCGGTAGTCATCAGTGGCGCAGGCGCGCGCGGTTTGATGCAGGTCATGCCCGCTACCGCCAAACTTGTGGCTCAGGATTTGGGTATTCTGGGTGGCCATAAAACCGCGCGCCTAACCTCGGACTGGCAATATAACGCAAAGCTGGGGGCGAATTATCTTGCAACGCTTGCAGAGGACTTCAACGGCAATGTCGTGATGATGGCCGCTGGATATAACGCGGGGCCAAGACGGCCGATTTCGTGGATGGAACGCTATGGCGACCCGCGCCGGGGCCAGGTGGATGTGATCGACTGGATTGAGACCATTCCTTTCAAGGAGACGCGCAACTATGTCATGCGTGTCGCCGAAAGCCTGCCGGTCTATCGCGCTCGGCTTGGGCAGCCAGCTTTACCAGTGCCATTCTCAAAGGAACTAACCGGTTCGACCCTTTCGTCGTTCGCGCCATAAGGTGAACAGGCCCGCCGCGATCACCAAAGCTGCGCCCAGAACAACCTCGGGGCGCAGGGTCTCGTGGAAGATCGTGATGCCCAGAATTGCGCTCCACATCAGATGGAAATAGGCAAAGGGTTGCACGGCGCTGGCCTCGGCCATTTCGTAGCACTTAATCAATAGCCAGTGTCCCAGAGCGCCTGCGATGCAAAGCAACCCCATCCAAAACCAATCGCTGCTGGCCATGGGTTCCCAAAACCAGACACCAACAGCAGTCATTGCGACTGCACCAGCCACCCCGGTCCAGAAAAAACTGGTCGCAGTACTGTCCCGCCGAGCCGCATACCGTGTCAGCAGGCCATAAATCGCGAACATAAACGCCGAGATCAGCGGGATCACAGCCCAAGGGTTGAACACACCGGCACCGGGCTGCAGGATGATCAACACCCCGATGCAGCCGACCCCGATGGCGGCCCAGCGACGCCAGCCGACTTTCTCACCCAGAACCGGGCCGCTGAGGGCAGCGATCAGCAGCGGATAGCTGATGAAAACGGCCTGGCTTTCAATCAAGCCCAGAATGGTAAAGCTGAAAACGGCGACACAAATTTCTGCGGCCAGTAACACACTCCGGAATATCTGGAGTCCCAACTGGCTGGTTTGCGCCGCCGCCCGCAAACCTCCGCTAGATCTCGCAGCCAGAGCAATCACGAATGCGGCAAAGAACCAGTACCGGATCATCACCACCATATACGTATTGTAGGTACCGGCCAGATGGCGCGAAATCCCATCCTGCAAAGCAAACACGATCGTCGCGCTGACCATAAGCGCTATACCGGCGTTGACGTTGTTCTTCTGGCTCATTGCTTCACCGCCCGGGTCATGTGCCGTTTACGGCCAAAGCCGGGGCTGCGGGTAACATCAAAACCTGCATCGGATAGACCCCGACGCACGAAACCCGCGGCAGTATAGGTTGCCGCTGTACCGCCTTGGATCGTGTGCTCCGCCACCTGCTGCATCAGGTCAGCCTCCCACAGCTCGGGGTTTTTTGCGGGTGAGAAGCCATCCAGAAACCACGCATCTGCCTCACCTGCCCATGTGGGCAAGGTCTGGCGCGCGTCTCCGACGTTGACCTCAAGATGCAACGTGTCCAGCACGCATTTCTGCCCATTCCATGTTTTCAGAAAGCGATCGGCCCACGGTGTCATCTCGGGGAAGGCGGCTAAAGCACGCGCCATATCGTCAGGCGCCATCGGAAAGGCCTCGAAGCTGGTGAACCGTAAAGGTGTAGTCTGCCCTGCTGCTTCCCACGCCGACCACGCGGTCAACAGATTCAGGCCGGTGCCAAAGCCTAGTTCAGCGATGTGAAACCCCGGTACAAAGCGCGTTGGCAGATCGTTGCCTGCCAGAAACACATGACGCGTTTCCTCTAACCCGTTCTGCAACGAGTAATAGGGGTCATCGAACCGATTCGAGACCGGGATCTGGTCTTCCGTCCAAGTAAGTTCGGCACGCTGGTCTGCCATCGGGGAATCCTGTAGCTAAGCGGCGCGACACTGAACAACGAAAAGGGGATTGGCAATGGTCGATGTGACGGTGCGGGGCGCAGGAATATTTGGCCTCTCCATCGCCTGGACCTGCGCACGGCGCGGCGCGAAGGTTCAGATCGTTGACCCATTTGGTCCGGGCGCGGGGTCCAGTGGAGGGCTTGTTGGCGCGCTGGCCCCACATGTGCCCGAAAACTGGAACACCAAAAAGGCGTTCCAGTTTGAAAGTTTAATCATGGCTGAACCGTTCTGGAAACAGGTCGAGGCCACCGGTGGTGTGTCGCCCGGCTACGCACGTCTTGGGCGTCTGCAACCCATACCAGACGCACGCGGTTTGGAGTTGGCCCAAGCGCGTGAACAAACAGCTGCAACACTCTGGCAGGGTCAGGCTGATTGGCGCGTCCGGTTGGTGGATCAGATTGGTGCCTGGTGCCCACCCAGCCCGACGGGATATGTCGTCCACGATACGCTAAGCGCGCGCATGCACCCAAGGCGTGCCTGCGCGGCGCTGGTGGCCGCGCTTGCCGTAATGGGAGTAGAAGTTACCGCCGAAGCGCCCGACAAGGGACAAGTCGTACACGTCACTGGACTTGCGGGTCTGCAAGAGCTCAGCAAGGCGTTTGGCAAAACAATCGGTAACGGCGTGAAAGGACAGGCGGCGTTGCTGCGATTTGATGCGGGCGACGTACCACAGTTGTTTGCCGATGCTGTTCACATCGTGCCTCATGCCGATGGTACGCTGGCCATTGGCTCGACATCAGAACGCGAATACGACGATCCGACCAGCACAGATGCCGCTCTGGACGATGTACTGGACCGCGCCATGCGTGCCGTGCCGGTCCTGCACGGGGCGGAAGTGATCGAACGCTGGGCCGGTGTCCGCCCCCGCAGCAAAAGCCGCGCGCCGATGCTGGGCGCGCATCCCCTGCGCAAAGGGCAGTTTATCGCCAATGGGGGATTCAAGATCGGTTTTGGTATGGCACCGAAGGTGGCCGAGGTCATGGCCGAGTTGATGCTGGAAGGGCGCGATAGAATCCCGCAGGATTTTCTGCCCGAAGCTTCACTCTGATTGCGGTATTGCCTTGGCTGACATGCATTGTCGGCCTCCGGGTCCACGCACCCAAAACTCCTGACCGTCCCTACACAGGGTCGCCGTTTCGAAATTCATCAGCGGCGACGATGCGCGAAACGTAAACTCCGCCAGAGGCCCCATCAGATCAGTAGCGAACAACATGAGGGATTGGGCCAGCAGAGGCCCGTGGACAACCAGCCCGGCATAGCCTTCCACGTCGCGCGCATACTCAAGATCGTAATGGATCCGGTGTCCGTTGAACGTTAGCGCCGAATAGCGGAACAGCAGGGTTGTATCAAATTCAACAATGCGGTGATCCAACTCATCCGTTCGGGCCATCGGAACTTGTGGAGCCGGTGCGTTTGATGAGGGATCTTCTCGATAAACCAGATCCTGCCATTCGGTCACGCTCAGCGCGCCCTTTTGCCAAATCTCGTGACGCAGGGTGACAAATGCCAACGGTCCGCTACGTCCTGTCTTTGCCACGGCGCTTTCTCTGACCGTCCGACGCTCGGCTGCGACCCCTGCCACAAAGGGCTGATGAAACTGCAGTCGCCCACCTGCCCACATGCGCCTTGGTAGTCCCATATCGGGGATCAGACCTTGGCCTACCCGCGGATGTCCATCACGCCCAAGATCGCTCGGCACATGCGGCGACCAGAAATAGAGCTGATGAAAGAAGGGAGGGAGTACTGAGCCTGCCTCAATCGTCGGTTCCTGCCCCAATGCTACCTGCAGTGCAGCCGCTCGGGCAGGATCTACGACATCGGCCTGAGTCTCTATCTGGTCTTGATCCTTCATCCGCATAACCTAGAAGTTGCGGTACAGACCGGCAAGCAAAGAGGATTAAAACCCGGCCTCTGCCCGCAGCTTCTGCATCAGGTTATGCAGCGTATGCTCGTAGCGGTCGTTAGACAGCCGCCCGTCTGCATCAAATTCATTCGAGCTGTCCGCCAAGTGAAGCTCGGGACCTTGCAGAATGCGTGGCTGAAAGGGAACCATGAAGGACCGCAAGATCATTTGCGCCCGTTCACCCCCGGCCCGGCCCGCAGCGGCGGACATGACGGCGAGCGGTTTATCCATCCAAGGCTTGCCCTTCGTCCGGCTGACCCAGTCCAGCGCGTTTTTTAGAACACCCGAAGGCCCTTTGTTGTATTCCGGGGTTGATATGATCACCGCGTGGGCCTGGGCAATCTGATCGGCCAAAACCTGCACGGCTTCAGGTATGCCTTCGCCAACTTCGAGATCGCCGTCATAAAGCGGCAGATTGAGATCAGCCTCAATGAACGTGCCGGGTTCGAACAGGCGTGCAGCTTCGCGCAGCAATTTACGGTTGGTCGCATCCTGCCGTAGCGAGCCGGAAAGGCCAAGAAGGATCGGTTGGGACATGGGGAAACTCCGCTTTGGTGTTTCCCCTTAGTTATCCCGAGACACCATCGAACCAAAGGCCCGATGACGCGCAGTCATTGTGCGCGAGACGCGTGATCAGGTGTTGTCGCTGGGAACTACCACAATCTCGACCCGCCGGTTCTGGGCTTTCCCCTCGGGTGTCAGGTTCGATGCGATCGGGTTGTTTTCACCTTGCCCGACAGTAGTGATACGGGCGTAGCTGACACCATTGGCCTGCAGAATATCAGCCACCGCATTGGCGCGGCGTTCAGACAGTCCGAGGTTGTAGGACGCCTCTCCGTCACTGTCAGTATGACCGATAATCTGGACATTCGAATTCGGGTAGTTAACCAAATTCTGCCCCACCTTCACCAAATCGGCACGCAAGGCCGGGCGCACGGTGGAACTGTCGGTGTCGAAGGTGATGTCATTCGGAACCGTGACGATTAAGCGATCCCCCGCGTTGACGATCGTTATGCCGTCATTCGCCAGCTGTTGCCGCAACTCAGCCGCCTGCCGATCAAGCTGATTGCCGATCACGCCACCACCTGCGGCACCGATGGCCCCACCGGCCAATGCACCCAGCAGCGGGTCGGAATCATTGGCAATCGCACCCACGCCCGCGCCAATCAGACCACCCAGCAACGCGCCTTGTTTGGCATTCTGATTGGGATCGTTTTGCACGCTGAGAGTGCCCGGGTCGGTACACGCCCCCAAAAACAGGGCTGAACACAGTCCAACCGTCAGTACACATTTGGAAATCGTCATTGCATCACCTTCTGCTCACGTACCCGTTCACCGGGTTTGTTTCGTTACGCTTAGTATAACACAGTGAGAACAATGGGCCTCAAGCAACAATTGAGTGAAATAGGCGAATACCCGCCATTCAGGCCACCCCTGCGGAGTTATCCCAGGTGTTCTGCTCTTGCCAGATTGCACGCAGTAGTTCCCCTTGCCCGCAGAAATGATCCTCGGTCAGTTCGCATGCCCAGATCCGATCTGTGCGGAAATGGCGAAACCCGTTTCGCAGCTCACACCACGCGGCCAGCATAGTGCATTCTATGTGGTAGATCAGGGCGACGGGCCGCACCGTGCGTTCGGTACGTTCGCCTTCTGAATTCACGTAGGTGATGCGTATTTTGCGTTCAGCCCGGATCGCTTCGCGGTAGTTTACGACCGGCACACAGCCCTTTTCCGGATCATCCATCGGCGCGCCCCAAGGCGCAACCTGAAGCCAGTTAGCTGGCGCGCGCAGGGCTTCGATCTTACGACACACCCGGTCAGCGGCCTGTTGCAGGGTACTGTCACCAGTGCGGGCCAGCATCGACAGGCCCACCCACAGGGCCTCAACCTCTTCCGCATCGAAATTCAATGGCGGCAGGTCATAGCCGCGCCTCATCAGATAGCCAACACCCGCTTCGCCTTCGATTGGCGTACGCTGGGCCTGCAACGCGGCAATATCGCGGTAGACGGTGCGCACCGAAACCTCGAGCTTGGCGGCCAACGCATCGGCCGTCACGGGCGCTTCAGCAGCACGCAAGATCTGAATGATTTCGAACAGACGTGTCGATCGGCGCATCCGGGTCTCCTAAAGATCTGCTGACAACTTAGCACACCCCCCTGACAAGGTGGTGTCAGGAGTGTTGGGCGAAGATTGGGCAATTGCAATTCAGGAGAGTGACTATGCCCTACCTCGACAATCACGTCATGATGACCTTGAAACTGGATCGCTGGTCCCAAGGTCACGTTTTGCGCGGATTCGAAATCGAACGTGAAATTGCTGCCGCACGGGAACGCCAAGTTATACGCCCGGTCAAACGCACCCGGCGGTTTTCGCTGGGAAACCTGAAGATGCTTTGGACCAGTAACGCCTAGAATCAGAATTCGGCTGGCGCGCGAAATTTCATCGACACCCCGCCTTCGGGATTTTTGAGGCGCAGTTCTTCCGAATGAAGCATCAACCGCGGGAAGTCGCGCGCCGCGCCATCGGCATAAAACGGATCACCCAAGATAGGATGCCCCAGCGCCTGCATATGAACCCGCAACTGGTGCGATCGTCCGGTCTTGGGAGACAGGCGAACACGCGTTGTCTCGCCCTCGTATTTAACCACGCGCCAATCCGTAACAGCAGGCTTGCCGGTGTCGTGACAGACCATCTGACGGGGGCGATTGGGCCAATCGACGATCAGCGGCAGATCAACCGTTCCCGTTTTTGGTTCTACCCGCCCCCATACGCGCGCGACATAAGTTTTGCGGGTCTGGCGATTTTCGAACTGTAGCCCCAGATGCCGCTGGGCATGCGGCGTCTGTGCAAACACCATTACACCGGATGTATCCCGATCCAACCGATGCACCAGCAACGCTTGTGGAAACGCAACTTGCACGCGAGTTAGCAGACAATCAGCAAGATGCGCGCCCCGCCCCGGCACCGATAACAATCCCGCCGGCTTGTTCACCACGATCAATTGCGTGTCTTCAAACAGCACATCCAGAGGAGAGTTTGGGGGATCATAGGTTTCGCTCATGCGCGCTTGCCTATCTCAGGCGGCCCCCTCCCGCAACGTCGTCCTTGCGTGAGTGAAAAGGTTCAGCAACTCTTTGGTCAACAAGAGGGAAGACGGTATGCACCCGACGATCAAACGAATGCAAGAAGTAGTGGCCAAGGGCGATGAAGGCCTGATCCAAGAGTTGCTGGCCGAAGATGTTCGGTTTTCACCACCCACTTACTACAGCACCTGGACCGGGCGTGAACCTGTTGCAGCGGTTCTGGGTCATGTGGGTCAGGTGTTTTCCGAATTTCAGTATCGTCGGATCATGGGCGACGGCGACGATTGGGCATTGGAGTTTCAATGCAAAGTCGGTGCCTTGGACGCCGTGGGTGTAGACTTGATCACGCTGAACGCAGACGGGCTTATCCAGGAATTTGAGGTCGTCATACGTCCTTACAAGACCGTCGGAGCCTTGCGCGAAGCCATGATGGCACGAGTCATGAAAGATGCGCGCTTTCTAAAGTTCAAAGATGCGCTGAGCTAACGGTTCCTTTGCCTGTTGCCGCCGATCAGATTCTCAGAATTCCGCTTTTGCCTATTCTGGCCATTCAGGGGTTCGCGGTAAGACGCAATGCGCAATTTCTGCCAGAACCGACTGGTCCCCGCCAAGGGTGTGCAGGGCGCGGGCCCAGACTGCGCTTGTTGATCACCGGGGACAGCTCGGCCGCTGGCGTTGGGGCGGGCACACAAGGCCAGGCGCTATCCGGGCAACTGGTCGGCCAATTGGCAAAGCGTTATACCGTGGAATGGCGGCTTGAGGCGGCCACCGGGCATACCACTCAAAACACAATTGAGCAGCTGCAAGGGCTTTTCGAACAGTTTGATGTGGCCATAACGGCGCTGGGTGTGAACGACGTGACCCGAGCGGTAAGCAGACAAAGCTTTGAGGACCGACAAACCCGGCTATTGGATCTTCTGACCGGGCCGATGAAGGCCAGGCGGGTGATCGTGTCTGCGGTTCCTCAGATGGCGCGTTTTCCCGCTCTGCCTCAGCCGCTCGCCTGGTTTTTGGGGCAGCAGGCTGCAAGGCTGGATCACGGCTTGCAGAAGGTGGCTGCAGCATATCCGCAAGTTTCACATCTGGCGCTGAACCTGCCCGATGACCCGGCGCTCGCCGCGCCGGACGGATATCATCCAAGCCCCAAGGCCTATGCAATCTGGGCGGAACAGCTTGCCCAGCTCATTCGCTAGGCCTGAGACCGTATTTGCCGGATCATCGGGATCGAATACACAATCAACCCGGCCCAGATCAGGGGGAACGCGATCAATCTTGCCTGATCAATACGCTCTCCGAACAACGTGATCGCGGTGATAAAAATCATCGTGGGCGCGATGTACTGCAGGATACCCATCGTCGACAGACGCACCAGTTTGGCCCCATTGGCATAAAGCAGCAACGGAATTGCAGTCACCAGCCCCGCGCCCGCAAGCAGCGCAGTGTCTGACACGGCTGCTCCAAAATGCCCGGCACCACTTGTTCCAAGCCAGGTGACGTAGGCCACGGCGGGTATCAGTAGAATCAGGACTTCCAACAAAAACCCTTGGTTGGGCCCAATTGGGAGTGAGCGCTTGAAGAACGCATAAAACCCCCAACTGAACATCAGGCCCAAAGCCGCCCAGGGTAAGCTTCCCGCCTGAAACACCAGCACCAACACCCCCAAAGCGGCCAACCCGACCGCAACCAACTGTGTTCGGTTCAGAGGTTCGCGCAGCAATATCGCACCCAACGCAATGCTGAACAAAGGGTTGATGTAATAGCCCAAAGCCGCGTCCAGCGCATGCCCCGATGAAATCGCCCAGACATAAATCGCCCAGTTCACCGAGATCAGCGCCGCTGTAATTGCCGCCATACCCAACATTTTGGGATTGCGAAGTGCAGTTTTCAGATCGCCGGTCCGCCCGAGCGCTATCAGCAGCAGCCCGGCCACCGGCACCGACCAGATCACCCGATGCGCAACTACCTCGATCGGGCCGATATGCTCCATTGCTTTCATGTAAAGTGGCAGGAAGCCCCAAAGCACATAGGCCATCACAGCCAACGCCAGCCCTTTGGGCGTATCGGTATTGTTTGGTGGTACGCGGGTGTCTGCCACAGCGAGTCTCCGACTGATACCGTGTTTCTCTACGGCAAATCAGATGGGCTTGGGAACTATCAAAACTGTGAAGCAGGGCATCAAAGTTTCTGATAGGTCGCGCGTTCTGCAGCCAACCTATATGCGAAGCGCTGTCTCACGCTCATGGATATTGTTGGCCAGATGAGCAGGTGATCCCTTGTTCATCTGGCCACAAATACTCTCGCGCGCGTCGCCCGGTACGGACGGTGGAGCAGAGCCTACCCCTGTCGATGTTTTCTAGACTTTGACCCGCTCGGATTTCGGATCATACATCGGTTTCAACGCCGCCTCTGCCTGGACTTTCACACCACAGACATCGATCTCATAGGTCGAGGCCAGCACGTCTGCAGGCTTTTCGCCCTCGCAGGGCACATAGCCCAGACCAATGGCACCACCCAGCGTGTGACCATAATTGCCCGAGCTAAGGTAACCTACATATTCACCATCGCGCACGATTGGTTCGTTGTGGAACAACAGTGGTTCGCGATCAGTCAGTCTAAACTGGACAAGCCGGTTCTTGGGCCCGCTTTCCTTCCGGGCCATCACCGCCTCGCGACCGATGAAATCGCTGCCTTTGTCCACTTTGACGGCAAATCCCAATCCCGCGTCGACCACGTGATCCTCGCAGGTGATGTCATGACCGAAATGGCGAAAACCCTTCTCGATCCGGCAACTGTCCATCATGTGCATGCCGCAGAGTTTCAGGCCCATATCTTGTCCGGCTTCGTGCAGCGCCTCAAAAACATGACCTGCCATGTCGGACGACACATAGATCTCCCACCCTAGCTCACCCACATAGGTCACCCTGTGGGCGCGAGCGAGACCCATACCGATCTCAATCTGTTGTGCTGTGCCAAAGGGGTTAGTCCTGTTCGAGAAATCAGCGGGCGAAACCTTTTCAAGCAATGCACGCGCATTCGGCCCCATGACGGCCAAAACGCCCTCGCCAGCGGTGACATCGGTGATAACAACACTGAAGCCGCCTGCATGACGCATCATCCAGGTCTGATCCGCCAACCGGGTCGCCGCGGGGGTGACGACCAGGTAGGCGGTCTCAGTCAACCGTGTGACCGTGACATCTGCTTCGATCCCACCGCTACGGTTCAGAAATTGGGTGTAGACGATCTTGCCATTGGGCACTGAATAATCGCCGCCGCCGATATAGTTCATGAATTTCTCGGCATCCGGCCCTTCGACGCGGATTTTGCCGAAGGACGACATGTCATACATGCCTACATTTTCGCGCACGGCACGGTGTTCGGCAGCCGAATTCTCGAACCAGTTCTGCCGTTTCCAGCTGTATTGATACTCTCGTTCCTGCCCTTCGTTGGCAAACCAATTGGCGCGCTCCCACCCAGCCAATTCGCCCATCACGGCACCCTGTTCGATCAGGTGATGGTGAAACGGTGTCCGGCGCACACCGCGCGCGGTGGTCTTTTGGCGATAGGGATAGTGGTCGGCATAAAGCAGGCCGAGCGTCTCTTTCGAACGCTCAAAGAGATACTGCTTGTTGCCCTGAAACGGCTGCATGCGACTGATGTCAACATCGCCCAGATCGAACGGTTTCTCGCCCGAGTCCATCCACTCGGCCAGTGCCATACCAGCACCACCCGCCGACTGAATACCGATCGAGTTGAACCCCGCAGCGACCCAAACGTTATCCATCTCGGGGGCGAGTCCCAAGTGATAGGCATCATCCGGCGTAAAGGATTCGGGGCCGTTAAAGAAGGTGTGAATCCCCGCCTCGGCCAACATCGGCATCCGATTGCAGGCCGCTTCGAGTATTGGTTCAAAGTGATCGAAATCCTCTGGCAACTGGTCGAATTCGAAACTGTCGGGGATGCCGTTCATCGCCCAGGGTTTTGCATTTGGCTCAAACGCGCCCAGCAGGATTTTGCCGGCATCCTCTTTGTAGTAGGCACATTCATCCGGTACGCGCAGCACCGGCAGTTGGGTCAGCCCGTCGATCCCTTCGGTCACGATATAGAAATGTTCGCAGGCGTGAAGCGGCACGTTCACACCTGCCATCTTACCAACCTCGTGGCCCCACATGCCCGCACAGTTCACCACCATGTCGCATTCGATATGGCCCGAGGAACTGCCATCGTCCGCACTCCAGTCCACGCCGGTGACTTTACGACCCTGCTTGACGATGTCGGTGACTTTCACACGTTCTTTGACGACGCCACCGCGCTGACGCGCACCTTTAGCCAAAGCCAGAGCGATATTCGCTGGATCACCCTGCCCGTCCAAAGGCAAATAAACCGCCCCCTTGACCCCTTCGAGGTTGAGATGGGGATACAGCTCTTGCACACGATCATTGCCGATCTCTTCGACCTCAACCCCGAAAGCACGTGCCATGGCGGCCTGACGATAGATCTCTTCCTTGCGCTCTTCAGTCAGCGCCACCGTGATCGATCCGCAACGCTTGAACCCTGTGGCAACGCCAGTTTCTTCCTCAAGTGCGCCATATAGTTCCTGACTGTACTTAGCCAGCTTGGTCATGTTTGCGGTCGCGCGCAGCTGCGCAATCAGACCTGCAGCATGCCATGTGGTGCCGCTGGTCAGTTGCTTGCGCTCAAGCAGCACAACATCGGTCCACCCTTTCTTGGTAAGGTGATACGCGACCGAGCATCCGATGACGCCGCCGCCGATGATGACCACACGGGCCTTGGTGGGAAGATCAACCATCCTGATGTCTCCGCTGTCTCAGGTTTTTTGCAAAATGCCATGAAGGATCGACAAAAAAAGCGTCAAAAACGTCATCTCAATCGCGAAAATCACCTATATTCTGCACGTCTTTTTCGACGTCTCAGAACAAACGGAGTGACGCCAAAGACGCTTTTGTAAACGGATGAGAATCCGTTTGGAAAGCCGCACACCAAGCCGATTTCCCGCACGCTCATCGTTGTGTTCAAAAGCAGGTTGTTGGCTTTGGCCAAGCGCATTTCTCGGTAGAATCCGTTTGGAGTGGTTGCGAAAGTTGCCTTGAACTTGCGCTCAAGCGATCTGTTCGACACGTGTAACATGTCAACGATCTGATTGATCGGTAACGGTTCTTCGATATTCGCCTGCATCAGCTTGATACATTGATCCAGCTTTGCGTCACCTGTGGCTGTATTCCGAGCGCCCGAAAACGGCTGCATGGATGAGAAATCGCGGATGTTCTCGTGCAGCATGATATCCGCAACTGTCATCTTGGCGGCACCCGATATGTGCCGCCCAATCACCGCCAGTGCCACATCCGTCGTTGCCTCCATTCCTGCGCAGGTGACCACCGAACCCTGTTCGGTCGCAATTGAAAGCTTGGCCTCAAAACGCGCGCCACGTTCGCGTAAGAAAGAGGCATTTTCCCAATGGGTTGCCATATGATCAGCGCCGTTTTCGTCGATGTACCTGCTTGCTGCTTCGGCCAGCAAAAAGACCTGGGCTCCCCGGTACGTATAGTCGGGCACGACGCGACCTAAAGAAAGCTCTGGCTGATCCGGATCCGAGTTTCCGATCACAAACAGATAATCCGCATCGGGCTGCGCAGGTATGGTTTCGGTCGACACCGTCGCGCAACTGCTGCTTTCAACAGGTCCCCCCTTTCGGGACCGGTATGTGAATGTGAACGGAGGATGCGCGCATACCCGGTTGGCCAGGCGCAACACATCGACCAACGAGGCCAATTCAAGCAACACGAAACCGGGTGCAACCAGAATATCGAAATGCTGCTGATCCCGTTCTTTTCGCCGTTCAGATTTGTTGCGGATCGACATGAGGCACACTCAAACAATTGTGTGCCCGGCCGCGCGCAAACTGTCGGCAAGGGTTTCGATGTGATCTGGCCCAACTTCGCAGCAACCGCCAACGATCGTCGCGCCCTGCGCCACCCAGCCCATGGCATGCTGCGCATAGGCGTCAGGGTCTAGGTCATGACGGCATTCCAGAGAGTCAACCGTCGGGGCTTCCTTCAAAAAACCGTCTTTGATACCAGTAAAGCCATTGGCATAAGCGCCGAACGGGCGACCCAGCTTTGCGATGATCTCCAGTGCAGCCGGAATCGCTTCCGGGCGCGCGCAGTTGATCAAAACGGCCTCGGGGGCGTAACGCGCAACAAGCGGGGCGATGTCCTCCAGCGCTTCGCCTGACCGCAATCGCGTGCCGTCATCATCCATAACCGACAATGCCAGCCAGACGGGTTTGCCGCAATTCTCGGTACCGCGAAGCGCACCTTCGGCTTCCAGAACCGAGGACACGGTTTCGATCAGGAACAGATCAACCCGGTCTGCCATCAGTTGAGCCAGCTCGGCAAATTTTTCAGCCGCATCGTCTGGGTCGGGGTTCAGATCGGGCCGGTAGCTGGCCAAAAGCGGACCAAGCGCACCAGCGATACGACCGTCAGTTCCCGCGCAAGCCTGCTCGGCCCGCGAAAGAGCAGCCTCGATCAGACGTGGCATCTGGTCTTCGATCCCCTCACGCACCAGCCGCGAGCGGTGAATGGCATAGGTATTCGTGGTGGCAATCGTCGCGCCACTGCGGAAATAGGCCGCGTGAACTTCGGTCAGCAAGTCAGGTTTGTCGATCATCACCCGCGTTGACCACAAAGGCGTGGGCTGGTCACCGCTGCGTTTCACCAGTTCCTGCCCGATCGAACCATCTAAAAGCGTAATGTCAGCCATCTACCCCCCTTTCACGGTATTAATACCAGTTTCCCGGGCAAGGTCTTGGACATAAAATCCTCTTGCGCCTGAACAATGTCACGCAACGGGTAGGTTTTTGAGACCAAAGGCCTGATCCGACCTGCATTCATCAGCACAACAAGTCGGCCAAAGACTTCGGGAGGCTGATGGGTGCAGCCATGGATTGTGATGTCGCGCAGATAGATGTCTCGCAAATCGGCGCTGACGATGGGGCCAGCGATTGCACCTGACACCGCATAGTGCCCGCCGGGTTTCAGCGCCAGTATGAGATCGGGCCAAGCCGAGCCGCCCACCACATCGATGACGACATCGAACAAATCCTTCGGCAGTTGCGCATCCCGGTCAAAGGTTGCCGACGCCCCCTGCGCTTTGACCACATCCGCCTTGGCAGCACTTGTCACCCCCCAGACCGTCGCTCCTCGTAGCGCCGCGAGCTGGACCGCGGCGAGGCCCACACCGCCTGAAGCCCCTGTGATCAGCACTGTGTGGCCTGCCGACACACCAGCGCGAGTCAGCAGGTTTTCTGCGGTCCCAAACGCGCAGGGAATAGCGGCGATTTCCACGTCTGATAGGGGCGAGGCGGTCACATCATAGAGATCATTGCTATCGACCAGACAGTATTGGGCAAACGCTCCGTCGATTTCTGAACCAAGCGCGACAAAACCATGCGGTCTACCCGGCCCCGGGCGTGGCAAGTTGATAGGACAGGTCACGCGTTGGCCGGGCTTGAACGCTGCCCCCGGTCCAGCCTCTTCAACAATCCCACACAGATCACCGCCTTGGATGCGGGGAAAGTGCAGCGCACCTCCCCACCCGCCGGCCTCAACCTGCTGATCTACCGCATCCGTCGCTTCTGTAACATCCGGCGAGTACCAGCCGATCCGCGTGTTGATGTCGGTGTTGTTCACCCCGGCAGCGGCGACGCGCACCAGAACCTGCCCTGGACCGGGGGTCGGAACGGGGACGCTTTCCCGCCATTCCAACACCTCAGGACCTCCATGGCCAGTCAGATATACGCCTTCCATCTGCCGGGTCATATCAGCGCCTTTCTGTCGTAGGGGTCAGGCCCTCAACCGTTCATTTGCAGGATCCCAGAGCGGCTGATCCTCCTGAACAACAGCACGACATTTCTGACCGTAGATTTCAACCTCTAGCTCAGTTCCCGGGACAGCCTGGTCTGCGCGCACCATGCCCAGCGCGACCGAGGCACCAATGCGATACCCCCACGCACCCGATGTGGTTTCACCCACGATCTCATCACCGCTCCAGATGCAGGACATGTAAGGCGCATCGACCTCACCTGCGTCCACGATCAGAGTGACAAAGGACTTTTTAACGCCTTGCTGTTTTTCGTTCTGAATGGCTGGTTTGCCAACAAAATCCTGCGGTTTATCGAGCTTGACAAAGCGCCCCAAACCACCTTCCAGCAGAGAGTAATCCGTGCTTAGGTCGCCTTTCCACGCGCGATAGCCTTTCTCGATCCGCAGCGAATTCAATGCATACATGCCAAAGGGTTTCGCTCCAGCGGCCAGCACAGCTTCGTAGATGGCGGGCATCGCATCATTTTCAGCATGGATTTCCCAACCCAACTCACCCGCGAAAGATACACGGATCAGGAAGGCATCCTGCCCGGCCACTTTGGCGAATTGGTGGGTCAGCCACCCTTGCTGCAAATCTGCATCGGTGATGCCAGACAATACATTCCGCGTCATGGGTCCGGTCACGATCAGTGTGTCGCGCTCGGTTGTGGTTTCCCGAACGGTCACACCTTCGGGCACCGAATTGCGGATCAAATCACCATCGTGCCACTGTGCCGTGGCAGCAGTGATTAGGACGAAATTGTTCTCAGCCAGACGGATACAGGACAGCTCGGTCAGAATGCGCCCTCTTTCATCCGAGACATAGATCAGATTCATGCGCCCTGCTTTAGGGATACCTCCGGTACAGAAGCCACGCAGCCAGTCATCCGCCCCCTCGCCTTGTATCCAGAACCGCGAGAAGCCCGGCAGATCCAGCACCCCGCAGTGATCGCGCACGGCTTCGCATTCTTCTTTGACCCGTTGCTCCCAAGGGCCCGAACGTCCCCAGGTATGGGTGGCTTCCAGTGACGTGTCATCGCCGGTTTGCGCAAACCAGTTTGCGCGTTCCCAGCCGTTGTACGCGCCCATGACACCGCCCAATTCCTTGACCTTGGCGTGCACAGGCGAGACCTTCTTGTCGCGTGCGGCAGGCCATTCGTGATGTGGGAAATGCATGGCGTATTCGTTGCCGTAGACTTCCATCCCTTTCTGATTGCAGTAGTCCTGATCGGTGTAGTCGGTGTAACGACGCGGATCGACGGCCCACATATCCCATTCGGTGTGACCATCGACGATCCATTCGGCCAGAACTTTGCCTGCACCACCACCTTGGGCGATACCGAAAGTGAAGGTATGAGCCTCGAACGCGTTTGTCACACCCGGCATCGGGCCAATCAACGGCAGACCATCTGGCGCATAGGGGATCGGGCCATTGATGACGCGACCAACGCCCGAGGTTGCCATCAGCGGAACCCGTTCCATCGCATCGGTGACGATATCCTCGATCCGGTCCAGATCATCGTTCCACAGTTGGAAGCTGAAATCCTCGGGCATCGGGTCATCCTCGGTCATCCAGTGGCCCTTGCAATTGGGCTCATAAGGGCCGAGGTTGAAGCCGTTCTTCTCCTGCCGCAGGTAGTACGAGATATCGACATCGCGCAGCAGCGGCAGCTTCTTGCCACCATTTTCTTTCGACCACGCTTCGATTTCGGGAACTTCGTCAGTCAGCAGATACTGATGGCTCATGACCATGGCCGGGACGGTTCGGCCGCCAAAGGGTTTGAACCATTCCCCTACGCGCTGCGCATAGTAACCGGCGGCGTTCACCACATAATCGCAGGCAATATCACCCTTTTCGGTATGCACGGTCCATGTGCCGTCGTCCTGCTGTGTCACACCGGTTGCCGGGCAGAACCGGATAATCTTTTGCCCCATATCCCGCGCTCCCTTGGCCAGAGCCTGAGTCAGCTGCGCCGGGTCAATGTCACCATCGGTCGGGTCATACAGAACGCCTTCAAGATCATGGGTCTCCAGGAAAGGATAGCGTTCCTTGGCCTCTTCCGGAGTCCACATCTCCATCGGGATGCCTTGATATCGGCCCATGGACATGGCCCGTTCGAATTCCTGCATCCGCTCCTTGCTGTGCGCCAGACGAATTGACCCGGAAACGTGGTAGTTCATCGGATAGTCGACCTCGTCCGCGAGGCGCGAATACAGTTCGGTCGAATAGCGCTGCATGTTCATGATCGCCCACGAAGTCGAAAACGTCGGAACGTTACCCGCCGCGTGCCATGTCGAGCCTGCGGTCAGTTCGTTCTTTTCCAGCAGAACACAATCCGTCCAGCCCTTCTTGGCCAGATGATACAGCGATGAACAGCCCACAACGCCGCCGCCGATGATGACCACACGGGCCTTGGTTGGAAAATCACTCATGTGTTTGGTTCCCTATTAGTGTGCCCGCTGGGGCAGGTCGTCTTTGATGTCATAGTAATCGCCCTTGTCCGCAACGAAGATGTGCTGGGCGAGTTTCAACCCGGTCGGCTCATCCAATGAGCCCACGGAAATTGCGATCGTGTCCTCGTCATTGTGCTGCCAGAAGAGGAACGAGCCACAAGCGCGGCAAAATCCGCGCTTGGCAATGTCAGAGGCGCGATACCAGCCCAGCGTTTCGCTGGTGGTAAAGCTGAGATTGTCCTGTTGCGTAACGGTCGAGGCCCACAGGTGACCCGACTGTTTGCGACACTGCCCGCAATGGCAGGCATTTGGTGGCGTGAGGTCTCCGTCAACAATAAAAGCGACCGCGCCGCACAGGCAGGAACCGGTATGCATGTCTTTATCCCCTCGCTGTCGGCGTCGAACTGGCACCCAGCAAAACGCCATAAATGATGAAACAGGTCGCCATCACGCGGCGTACCCAGATATTGAACACCGCCCCCAACGCAGCCTTGCCCATCAGCGCCCCCAGCGAGGTGAACCCGGTATAGCTGAGCGTCGTGATGACCAGTGCCGTCGGCATGATCACCGCCATCTGCTGCCAGATGGGTACATTCGGCTGCACAAATTGCGAAAACGCCGCAAGGTATCCGGCGACGCTTTTGGGGTTGATCGTGGCAACAGCCAACGCGTGAAAGTAAACATGCCGCGCCGGACGCTCTGACGCCGGAGCGGGTTTCGCTGCGTTCATCCAACCGCGAATGCCCATCCAGATCAGAAACCCGGCCCCGATCAGCTTGGCGACAAAGAAACCTGTTGGCGACGCGGCAATCAACGCAGTGATCCCCACTGCCGAGAGGATCAGGAACGCACTTGCCTGCGTTAGAATAGCCAGTACACCCAGCATAGCTTTTGGGAATGGCAGGCTCATCCCATTTGAGATGCAATTAACCGCATTCGGCCCCGGGGTGGTCACGAACACCACCCAGAACAAAGCGAATATGGTCCAGGCCTCGAAACTCATCAGTACACCGGCGGGGCGATAACCCAGATGGCCACAGCGGGCTCATCAAAGGGGTTGGACCAAGTGTAGGGCTCGTGCTTGATCCGGAAGCTATCGCCGGGGCCGACCTGAAAGCGGCGCGAGCCGATCGTCAGTTCCAGACGGCCTGAAACCATATAGCCGACTTCCTGCGTCGGCCGGTTTGCCGGGGTCTGCATCTGCGAATGCGGCTCAAAGGTCGAATGCACCATCTCGAAATCGTCGGTCAGGTCAGGCGAAAGCAGTTCTTCGATCAACCCTTCTTCGCCAGAGCCCATCGGGCGACGGGACCCTGCCCGCACAATATACCCTTGCTCATCCACCGGCGCAGCGGAATGGGCAAACAGCATCGACATCGGCACACCCAGACATTCGGCAATCTGGCGTAGATCCGAAATCGACGGCTCGGACATGTCACGCTCGACCTGGCTGAGCCAGCCAACGGACCGATCCAATCGGTTGGCGATCTCAGTCAGAGTCAGCCCGCGCGCCTTGCGCAGTGCGCGCAGATCGGCACCGAGGGATGCGCTATGAGGGGCTTGCGAATTCAAGTTGCGCTCCGAGTCTGCGTGAAATTTTCTGTTACTTTTTCACGGTGCCTCGAATCGGTGAAATTTCCAAGCATTTTTTCACTTGGGTCTGCAAATTTAGTTGGCTATGCACGGTCCATGTGGATTGCCGTAATCTATCTTTGGGCCATTAATGCCCTGACTTTGATGGCGTTTGGCTGGGATAAGCTGCGCGCGCGCCGTAGAAGGCGACGCATCCCCGAGCGGCGCTTGTTATGGTTGGCGGCACTAGGTGGCAGCTTGGCCGCGCTACTGGGGCGCTGGATCTTCGGGCACAAGACCCGCAAGCGCGGTTTCTCGGCTTGGCTATACACGATCACAGCGTTTCAGGCTGGGCTTTGCTATCTGATTATGTCCCGAGATCTTGGCGCATTTTTGCGATAGGTCGGAACCCTCTAACGCGCAAATACATCCGTTAGAATAGCACCAAGTGCGGTCGCATCATCTTTGGTAAACGCGTCGGGCTGGTCGCTGTCGATATCAAAGACAGCGATCACGTTACCATTCGCATCCCGCACCGGTAGAACCAACTCGGACCGAGTGGATGACGCACAAGCGATATGGCCGGGGAAAGCATCTACATCCGAAACCAATTGCACTTGCCCTGAACGGGCAGCCGCACCACACACACCGCGTTCAAAAGGGATTACTAGGCAGCCATGCCCCCCCTGATAAGGCCCGATCTTTAGCACTTCGGGCTCAGTTACGCGGTAAAATCCCGTCCAGTCGAATCGGTCGTCCGAGTGATGCACTTCGCATGCCACCGTAGCCATCAGTGCAACCTCGTCGGTTTCACTGTCGGTCAAGGCGGCTATGGTTTTGGAGAGTGTGTCGTAGTCGGCTTTCATGTTGGTAGACCTTGCATCCGGGGAACTGCGGGCGCTGCCGCCAATTCCCCGAGTATTTGCAAAAAGACAAAGCGTCAAACGCGTTCTATTGCGATGGCCGTCCCTTCTCCGCCGCCAATGCAGATTGCAGCGACACCGCGCTTGAGATTTCGCTTTTCCAGCGCATTGAGCAGCGTGACCATAATCCGAGCCCCCGAGGCACCTATCGGGTGGCCAAGCGCACATGCGCCGCCATTCACATTCACGATCTCACGGGACAAGCCCATTTCGTGCATGAAGGCCATCGGTACCACGGCGAAGGCTTCGTTAACCTCCCACAAATCGACATCCTCTTTTTTCCAACCGATACGATCCAACAATTTCTGCGCTGCCGGAACCGGAGCAGTTGTGAACAGCCCCGGTGCCTGCGCGTGACTGGCGTGGCCAAGAATTCGTGCGCGCACGGTCAGGCCCTGCTGTTCTGCTGCCTTTGCCGAGGCAAGCACAAGGGCGGCTGCGCCATCCGAGATCGAAGAAGAATTGGCTGCCGTAACCGTTCCATCCTTGCGAAAGGCTGGTTTCAGTGTGGGTATCTTCTCGGGCCGCGCCGATTTGGGTTGCTCATCCGCGTCCAGCACAACCTCGCCTTTACGAGTCTGAATCTTGACCTGTGTAATTTCCTGGTCGAACGCATTATTTTCCTGCGCGGACAGCGCGTTCGAAAGCGATCGCAGGGCGTATTCGTCCTGCGCCTCGCGCGTGAACTGATAGGATTCGGCACAGTCCTCGGCAAACGTGCCCATAAGCCGACCTTTGTCATAGGCGTCTTCGAGCCCGTCCAGAAACATGTGATCGACGACCTGCCCATGTCCGATCCGGGCGCCACCGCGCATCTTGGGCAGCAGATAGGGCGCGTTGGTCATGCTCTCCATCCCGCCAGCGACCATGGTCTGAGTATGGCCCAAAGCGATCTGATCAAACGCGATCATTGCGGCCTTCATGCCTGAACCGCACATTTTGTTGAGCGTTGTGGCAGGTACATCTTCTCCCAGACCGGCGGCAAACCCAGCCTGACGCGCCGGGGCCTGTCCCTGGCCGGCAGGCAGGACGCAGCCCATCAGCACCTCATCCACGGTCCGAGTGCCAGCACCCTCCAGCGCTGCGCGGATAGCAGCACCGCCCAGATCAGCAGCGGCGACGCCGTCAAACATGCCCTGAAAACCGCCCATTGGTGTACGCGCGGCACCTGCTATCACAACCTCGTTCATCCGAAATCTCCTTGAACTTTCCAGCCTATGGATACCGAATGGTAAGAATTACCGTCTAGCGTATTTCTACCATCATTTTGCATTGCCAAAGGCGGACGAACATGGGGCTCAGCAGCGAGATCACCGGCGAGACACAGATAATATCCGTTCATTGTGATCGAATTGATGCCGCGATGGCGATTCAATTCAAGGAAGATATGCGCGCGGAAACCCAAACCCCTGCCAAACGGGTGGTGTTGGATTTGTCTTCTGTCGAATTCATCGACTCCAGCGGTCTGGGCGCCATTGTCGCCTCGATGAAACAATTGGAAAAAGGGCGCAGATTGGATCTGGCCGGCTTGCGCCCGATCGTTGAAAAAGTGTTCCGCCTGACCCGCATGGACACCGTGTTCAGACTGTTCAAATCGCTGGATGAGGCGATCGGCGCAGGTGCAGACTGACGACCGGCAGAGGTGGAACAGCGTGTGCTCGAATTGCAAACAAAACTGCCTGGAGGTGAGCTTTCCCGCGACACAAGTGCAGGCCAGCGCAGGGATCGCGGCGTTAAGCGCACGGCTGGCGGCGCAGGGATTGCCGGAAAGCAAAGCAGATGACGTAAGAATCGCGCTGACGGAAGCGATCAACAACGTGGTCGAACACGCCTATGCCGGGGTGGCCGCCGCTGACGTTCAAATCGATTGCTCATTATGTGCAAAGAAGCTGGTGATTCAGATCACCGATACCGGCGACCCGATGCCTGAATTGCGGATACCGAGCGGCACTCCACCATCTGTCGACACTGCTTTGCAGGACCTGCCCGAGGGCGGCTTTGGCTGGCACCTGATTCATCAACTTGCCAGCGACATACAATATGAACGCAAAAGCGGCGGGAACCTGCTCTGCTTGCGGTTCGACTTCGACCAGATGCCCTAGCAGGCATCAAATGGCCACAATAAGGCCTAGATCGAACCATTGTCGCGCCGCAAACAAAGGTCATAAGTAAGGGGTAGCTCAGATAGCTTCCCTCGGCGCCTAGCGTCACAGCCCCCACCCAGTGAGCGGCGCCGAGGACCTCCTTCCTCTGATAGCATTGGACAATTCCCAGCTGCGGCTTAGTGTCTGCGTGTTTGCAGAAGGAAAGACCCATGCGCGATTTTCACAAGACAGGCCGTTCTGAAGTTTTGGCAACCGAAGGGATGTGCGCAACGTCCCATCCGTTGGCCGCCAAAATCGCGCTGGATATTCTGCAGCAGGGCGGCAATGCCATGGACGCAGCCATTGCAGGCGCAGTGCTTCTGGGAATTTGCGAGCCGCAAATGACCGGCTTGGGCGGAGATTGCTTTGTTCTGTACAATCGCGCAGGCGAGCAGACTGTTCGCGCACTAAACGGTTCGGGTCGGGCCGCGGCATCAGCGGATGCACAGGCATTGCGGGATCGCGGTTTAAATTCGGTTCCCGTGACCAGCCCGGATGCCGTGACAATTCCCGGAGCGGTTGAGGCATTCTGCCGTCTAGCAAAAACCGAAGGTCGGCTGGGCCTGGAAGCAATCCTGCAACCCGCAATCCATTATGCCGAGTCAGGTGTTCCGGTGGCTCCACGCGTTGCCTTTGATTGGATGAACAGCGCGTCCACCCTGCAAGGCGCGGCTCGTGATCATTATCTGATTGACGGCAAACCCTTGCAAACCGGGCAGGTTTTTCGCGCCCCCGGTCAGGCAGAAGTCCTTCGGCGCATTGCCCAACACGGTCAAAAGGCATTTTATTCTGGTGAGATTGCCGATGACATGCTTGCGGCCCTTTCCGATCTGGGTGGAGTACAGACTGCGCAGGATTTCGCGGCCGTGCAAAGCGATGAAACTGTGCCCGTCAGCGGAGATTATGGCGGTGTCGAACTGGTCGAGCACCCACCGAATGGTCAGGGCGCGACGGCAATCCTGTTGCTGAATATCTTGAAGCACTTCGATCTGGCCGCAATGGACCCTTGGGGGGCTGAACGCGTACATATCGAAGCCGAGGCCAGCAAACTGGCCTACGACGCACGCAATCGTTTCATCGCCGATCCCGACCACAGCACGCGGATGGCTCATTTTCTTGCACCTGAGACAGCCGCCCAACTTGCCGCGCTGATCAATCCGAAACGCGCCGTGGCTGCCGCCGCTCCATTGACCGAGTCTGTTCACAAAGACACCGTCTATATCACCGTGGTTGACCGGGATCGCATGGCCGTTTCACTTATTTATTCGATCTACCACGGGTTCGGGTCGGGCATCGCTTCGGAAAAGTTCGGCATTTTGCTGCAGAATCGGGGTGCTGGTTTCAACCTCGAACCCGGTCATCCAAATGAGCTTGCCGGTGGAAAGCGACCAATGCACACAATCATACCGGGAATGTTGCGCGCCCAAGGCCGCATCGCGATGCCCTTTGGTGTCATGGGAGGTGCCTATCAACCAACCGGACACGCGCGGTTAGTGTCAAATCTCACGGATTTCGACATAGAGCTGCAGGAAGCCATCGATGCGCCTCGGGCATTTGCAGATGGGGGTGTTCTGAAAATTGAGCGAGGCTATTCCGATGCCGTTCTGCAACAATTATCCGATATGGGGCACACTGTCCAAATACCGGAAACGTCTCTGGGTGGTGCGCAAGCCATTCGAATCTGTTCAAACGGAGTTCTGGAAGGTGCTAGCGATCCCCGTAAAGATGGTTGCGCATTAGGCTACTGACACACGCCATTATGACGGACATATTCAGTTCAACTGAAAGTGCAGCGGATAAGATCCATCCTGAAACGGGCCGAACATGTTGGGGATATCGGGATGGTCTACCGGCTCACCCGATTGGTCCTCAACCAGATTTTGTTCTGAAACATAAGCGACATAGAAGGATTGATCATTCTCAGCCAGCAAATGATAGAACGGCTGATCCTTCAGCGGGCGACTGTCTTCAGGAATGGCCTGATACCATTCCTCCGAGTTCGAGAATTCCGGATCGACATCAAAAATAACCCCTCGAAAAGGGTGTCTACGGTGTCGAACCACCTGTCCCAGGCGGTACTTGGCTTGTGTCTTTAGCATTGTTTCGGCCCCCAAAGCATTTAGTACATCTTTTCGGGCAGAAAAGCCAACCAATGAGCTGAAATTCGGGGAAACAGTCTGTGAACCTACTCCTAACAGTGTTCGAAATCGTTGCCCCGGTGTTCCTTCTGGCCGGGATCGGGTTTGCGTGGGTCAAGCTCGGCTTCGAGTATCGGTTACAATTTGTCACGCGGTTTGCGGTGACGCTTGCAGTGCCCAGCCTGATCTTCGTAGCTTTGATGCAAACCGACATTCCTGGCGGTGAATTGACCGTTTTCACGCTCGCTGCGATTGCATCACATGTTGCTTTGGCGGTGGTTTTCTGGGTCATTGTACGTGCCTCAGGGCTTGAGCAGCGGACCTATCTGTCACCTCTTATCTTCGGTAACACTGGGAATCTGGGCCTGCCTTTGTGCATCTTTGCCTTTGGGCAGGCTGGGTTGGGTTTCGCGGTGATCTTTTTGGCCGTTACGGCTCTGTTTTCTTTTACCTACGGTATCTATCTGGTCGCGGGGCGCGGCGCCTTTGGCAAGGTTCTGCGCGAGCCGATGGTCTGGGCCACGCTGCTGGGGGCATTGTTTCTGTGGCGTGGATGGCAGACGCCACTGTTTCTAACCAACACGCTGGAACTGTTGGGCCAGATGGCGGTGCCTATAATGCTGATCACCCTTGGGGTCGCGATTGCACGCCTGACAACACAGAAGCTGCAACAGGCTATATGGTTGTCCCTGCTGAAACTCGCGGTGTGCTTCGGGTTGGGCTGGGCTCTTGCCATCAGTTTTGGACTGGGTCCTGTAGCCTTCGGAGTTCTGGTTTTGCAAATGTGTGCGCCGGTCGCCGTCACCTCATACCTGCTGGCAGAGCGGTTTGATGTGGATTCCGACGCGGTTGCAGGCATGGTCATGGTCTCGACAGTATTGTCGGTCGCCGCATTACCGATAATTCTCGCTATTATTCTGTAACGATTGTGATTTCCTCAGAGCTCAATCTGCGCTAGAATAAAGAAAAAAGGCACGAGGCACATGAGCAGAATTCTTTTCGTACTCTTCGGGGTGCTGCTTTTGGCATCCTGTGGTGGCGGGTCCAAACAGCCACCGAGCAGACTGAATGACGCGTGCAGCATTGCGCGCGAAAAACCCGATTATATCAAGGCTTTCAAAAGCACCGAGCGCAAATGGGGTGTCCCCGTTCACGTTCAGATGGCCACGATTTACCAAGAAAGCCGTTATCGCGCAGATGCGCGCACACCGCACAAATACGTGCTGGGCGTCATCCCGATGGGTCGCCAAAGCAGTGCTTACGGCTATGGTCAGGCACTTGATGGCACGTGGGAGCAGTATCAACGCGAAACCGGCAAACGCCGCGCCAAGCGGGATCGCATCCGTGATGCGTCGGATTTCATTGGCTGGTACATGAACAAAAGCTATGAGCGGAACGGGATTCATCCCACCGACGCGCGTAACCAATACCTGGCCTATCACGAAGGGCAAACCGGCTACGCGCGCGGCAGCTACAACAGCAAATCTTGGCTGTTGAACGTTGCGAATGATGTAGACGCCCGAGCGCAACTGTATCAGGCGCAGCTGGCGAACTGCCGTTACTAAACAAACCCTGTCAGGTCAGCGATCGTCTGACCTGATACGGGTTTTGCTTGAAAACACGCTGGAATCGAGGTTTCCGCCTTCAGTCAACGGCCCCAGCAGTACGGTCGTTTGACTTCCAGCGTTATCGTGGATCACCCATTTGCGCAGCTCAACCGGATTGGATGTAAACATTAACTCGATCCGCCCGCTTTCCGGGTTCTTGGGGTCCTGAGCCGTCACAACCGTGGCGGTCCCGTCAAAATCGTGCCCAACAACCATATTGGCTTGCCCCAGATTGACATTCCGCGCCAACACCAGTGACAGCGGTGTGCGTTTCAGCGGGTACTGTTCGGGCGGCTGATTGGATTTCGGGTCAAAGATCTGCACCGTCCCCGACCGCGCCAAAACTACCGCGCTGTTGGGCGGATCATATTCGAACCGCATTTTTCCGGGCCGCTCGAGCCACAGCTTACCGGTGCTAAGCGATCCGTCATCATTCACCTGCGTGAATGTGGTCTGAACCGTCTTCATCTGGTTCAGGTAGTTAGAGATTTGCGACAGTGGCAGCTTTTCAGCCGCCCACGCGGCGGGCGCAGCCAGTGTCAGAGCAAGGGCAAAAGCAATCTGTTTCATAGGACCCAGATAGGCGTTCTGCCCTTGTTATTAAATATCTTACTGCTCGGGGACGAGGATTTCGCGTTTTCCAACGTGATTTGCCCCGGAAACAACGCCTTCGTCCTCCATCTGCTCAACAAGCCGCGCAGCTTTGTTGTAGCCAATGGCAAGTTTTCGCTGAATGTAGGACGTCGAGCATTTGCGATCTTTGATCACAATCGCCACTGCCTGGTCGTAAAGGGCGTCTTCTCCGTTCGTGTTGCCACCCGTGTTCAGGCCCAGAACAGCGTCGATATTGTCAGCCTTTTCCTCGGCCGGGCCATCTACCACGCCACTCATGTAGGCCGGCGGACCGAACTGTTTCAGGTGGTTGACGATTTCTTCGACCTCTTCATCCGAGACAAACGGACCGTGGCAACGGGTGATCTTCGCCCCGCCCGCCATATACAGCATGTCGCCCTGCCCAAGCAGTTGCTCGGCACCCATCTCGCCCAGGATCGTGCGGCTGTCGACTTTCGAGGTCACTTGGAACGAAATCCGCGTTGGGAAGTTCGCCTTGATCGTCCCGGTGATCACGTCAACAGAAGGGCGCTGAGTGGCCATGATCAAGTGAATGCCCGAAGCCCGCGCCATCTGTGCCAGACGTTGGATGCAGGCTTCGATTTCCTTGCCCGCGACCATCATCAGGTCGGCCATTTCGTCGACGATCACAACGATATAAGGCATTGCTTCGGGCGCGAATTCTTCGGTCTCGAACATTGGCTCGCCGGTTTCATCGTCAAAGCCGGTCTGGACCGTGCGGCTGAACATCTCGCCCTTGGACAGCGCATCCTTCACGCGGCCATTGTAGCCCGCGATATTGCGCACGCCCATTTTGGACATTTTGCGATAGCGATCCTCCATCTCGCCCACGACCCATTTCAGGGCCACAACCGCCTTTTTCGGGTCGGTCACAACGGGCGAGAGCAGGTGCGGGATACCGTCATAGACCGACAGTTCCAGCATCTTGGGGTCGATCATGATCAGGCGGCACTCATCCGGCGTTAGCTTATAAAGCAGCGACAGGATCATCGTATTGATTGCCACCGACTTACCGGAACCGGTCGTACCTGCGATCAATAGGTGAGGCATTTTTGCCAAGTTCGCCACCACGGACTCACCGCCGATATCCTTGCCCAACGCCAAGGGCAGCGCATGGTTACCATCGCCGAAATCGCGACTGGCGAGGATTTCGCGCAGCACCACCATCTCACGGTTTTCATTGGGCAGTTCAATGCCAATAACCGAGCGCCCCGGTAGAGTTGAAACCCGCGCGGACAAAGCCGACATTGAGCGCGCGATATCGTCGGCCAAACCGATCACACGGCTGGCTTTTAAACCCGGTGCAGGCTCCAGTTCGTACATGGTCACAACCGGACCGGGGCGGACGCTGACGATCTCACCCTTGACGCCGTAGTCATCCAGCACGTTTTCCAGCATCCGCGCATTTTCCTCGAGCGCCTCATCGCTTAGGTGATGGCGTTGGATGCTTGCAGGGTTGGACAGAAGGCCCAGCGGTGGCAGTTCGAAATCGGAATGCCGTTCCTCGAAAGAAAGTGTCGGCTGTGCTTCGGCTTGCGCCCTGCGCGAAGGCGGAGGAGTGCGTCGGACCGGTTGAGCTACTACAGGTTTACGCGGCTCAGCAACGGGAATCTTGACAGCCTGTCGCGGTTGGAGCGCGGGTTCGGAGGCATCATCAAACACGGCCTCATCATCATAGTCCGGTTCGGAAACATAGTCCTGCTGCATCCAATTATCAGCCTCGGAGTCAGCCGCCAGCGTCTCAACATCAGATCCTGCTGTCAGCGGTGGTTCGGGTGGCAAACCTGCAGAGGTCATCGGGGGTTCGGGCGGCAACTCGTCTGCCGCGCCAGAGTTCAAAATCAACGGGTCCGGTCCCCTGCCCCGCCCTTTGGTCAATGGCAAGTTGGGATCGGGTTCGGGCGTTAGCACACCAGCGGCCACTTTACGATTGCGCACAGCGGCGGAAATCTTGGACCGGATGCGATCTTCACCCGGCATGTCGTAATACCCTTCGACCGCAACGTTTTCGACCAACTCAGGCTCGGGCATTGGGTCAGGACGACGGATCAGGGAAGGCATCCGAGCCAGAAGGCCTGTCTTGGCGACAGGTTCCTGCGCTTCAATCTCAGGGTCTTCAAAGACCGGATCAGCGTAGGCCAGGTCGTCGTCAAAATCCGCCTGAACCGGAACTGCACGTTCGGCCTTGCGCTCGGCCCATTGGGCCTTCCGGTCCCGTGCTGCCCGCGCTGTCGCCGATGCCCCGCGTCCCAGCGCGTTCATCAACAGATCATAGGCCATGACCAGTCCCAACAGAAACGCCCGGAAGCCATTGCGAACGTCCGCTTTGCCGAAACCCAACACAAATACACCCAGAGCCAGCATACCGACCGCCATCGCCAGCGACATCAGCTTGACCAGGAAATGCGATGAGATCGGCAACAACGTCAAAATCGCGCCCATCACTGTATCGCCGAATAGACCGCCCAAGCCATAGCTGTGCGTCGCCCGCCATTCGGCACCCGGTACCAGAGTCGCTGCATAGACAGCCAGAACGGCGATCCAGATCGGCGCAAAAATCAGGCGGGCAATGGCACGGTCTTCACCTAAATGACCTGCAAATCGAACGCCCCAAGTGATCAGCACCAAGGCGACACCCAAGCTGCCCCAACCCACGATCATAAATAACGGCGCGGCAATCGAGGCCCCAATGCGCCCCATCCAGTTTTGCACGGGCGCATCGGTCGAAACCATCCAGTTTGGATCATCGGGCGTATAGGACCAGATCATCGCTGCAGCGGCCAACCCCAACAGGATCAAAGCGATCCCGATCAGTTCTTTGCTACGCCGTTCAATGGCGGCTTGCGTGTTGCTGTCCAGCAGCGGGTCACGGTTTCGCGCGTTATATGATGCCATTTTGCCCTCGTACCTCACGAATAGATGCAGTCGCGGAGTGTAATCAGCCCGCGCTTCATCTCTGTTTTTGGGGCCACCATCGCGACCCGGATAAATTGCTGGCCCGGGTTTTGCCCCGGATCACCTTGAGAAAGATATGCACCCGGCAGAACCCGTACGCCGGTTTCCTGCCAAAGCTTCAATGCGGTTTCTTCGCCGTTTTCGACGGGTAGCCACAGGAAGAACCCGGCCTCGGGCGGCATGTAGCCCTGTACGCCTGCGAAAACCTCATCCGCGACGGCGTATTTCTCCTGATACAGCGCGCGGTTTTCCTGCACATGCGCTTCATCCGCCCAAACCTTGGCGGCGGCGGCCTGCAGCGGGGCGGGCAAAGGGGCACCCGCATAGCTGCGCAACAGTTTGACACGGCTGATTGTTTCAGGTCCACCTGCGATCAGCCCCGACCGCAGCCCGGCCAAGTTCGACCGCTTGGACAGAGAGTTGAACAGCGTGACACGTTCGGGGTCAGCACCCAGTTCCTGCGCAACGGTCAGCGCGCCAACCGGCGCGGCGTCGCGGTAGATTTCGGAATAGCATTCATCGGCAAAGATGCGGAAATCGTACTTTTCAGCCAATTGAATCAGCTCAACCCAGTAATCGCGCGAGGCGACCGCCCCCTGAGGGTTCGCGGGCGAGCAGATATAGGCTACAGAAGTACGGTTCAGAACCTTTTCGGGCAGGCCTGCATAGTCTGGCAAATGGCCAGTGGCAGCGGTTGCCGGCACGAAATATGGCTGCGCACCGACCGAAATCGAGGCAACCATGTAGACCTGATAGAAGGGGTTCGGGCACAGAATGATCGGTTGCTGCCCATTTTTCTGCTCAGGGCAGAGCGCCATTGCAGCGTTATAAAGACCCTCGCGCGTACCGTTCAGTGCCATCACATTGGCATCTGCATCCACCGACACACCATAGCGGCGGTTGATCCAACCCGTGATCGCTGCGCGCAATTCAGGTGAGCCTTCGTTCGGGGGATAGCCCTGAAACCCGGCGGCGTTTTCCATGATCACGTCGGTCACCCAAGATGGGAAATCATGCTTGGGCTCGCCAATGGTCATGTGAACGACTTCACCACCCGGCTGATGATGATCCAACAGGGCGCGTAGACGCGGAAACGCGTATTCCGGTAGGTTCGAAAACCGCTCGGGGAAATTCATGATACTGCCTCAATTTCGGGGTCATTTTGCGCCCCGTTTTATTGCAGATTACAGATCGACCCGGGCTTCGTCCAGACAAAGAGGTGCCGAATCAGGGGATTGTGGCATTCAGGTCAAAGCGCTTTCGGCTGCTGAGCCGAGCCGTAACAAGGCCTCTTCCGACCCCGGATAGCCTAACATCATCAGCCCGCAACCGGGTGTTCCCGTGGGCAAAGTCAGTGCCGCAAGCCCCATCAGATTGCCGATCCGGGTGTTGCGGAGAGCCAAGAGATTTTCGGTAACATAGTAGTCATGATCATTCATCAACCGGTCGAGATTGGGCGGTAGGATCGGGGCCGTCGGCGCAAGCACGGCGTCAAAGCCCGCAGTGGCCGCATCCCAAGCCTGTCGACAAGCGGTTAGTTTCGACCAAGCAGCCACGTAATCGGGGCCGGAATAGGCCTTGCCCATTCGGAACCGTTCAAGGATTTCGGGATACATCGCCTCGGGGTTCGCTTCGATCACATCACGCCACAAGCCGTAGGCTTCGGTTGTATAAAGCACGCCCGACAGGCTCATCGCTTCGTTCAGCTCAGGCACGTCAAGCGGAACGATCTCGGCCCCGGCCTCTTTCAGGCGCGCCAGCGCATCATCATAGGCGTTGGCTGGAGCTTCGCGCAGATCGTCCTTGGCGACGTTCTGTAAATCAGCAAAGCGGCGACCGATCAATGACGCCCCGCGCAGATCAGCCGGGGCGGTGCCCTCAAGCGCGGCAAGCATATGTGCGGCGTCCTCAACTGATCGCGCCAGCGGCCCAACGGTATCGAATTTCAGACACAGCGGCACGACGCCCTCAAGGCTAACGCGCCCCGCCGTGGTTTTCAGCCCCACCAGATCGTTCCAGGCCGAGGGAATCCGCACCGATCCACCCGTGTCCGAGCCAACGCCGCCTGCAGCAAGCCCCCAAGCCACCGAAGCTCCTGCACCTGAAGATGAGCCGCCCGGCACTGCGTCTTCGTCATTCACGCATGGAGGCGTAGCCGTCACAGGGTTTAGACCCAAACCCGAGAACGCCAATTCGCTCATATGCGTTTTACCCAGACAGACCGTACCCATCGCGGTCGCGTTCCGCACCACCTGCGCATCGGATTCGGGCACGCGGCCTTCCAACAGGGCCGAACCGGCCTCGGTCCCTACGCCTGCCGTGTCAAACAGGTCTTTCCAGCTGATCGGGACGCCATCCAACAAAGACCGACGCAGGCCAAGCTTTGCCCGCTCTTGCGCCGCAAGGGCCTCGGCGCGGGCGCGATCGTGGGTCACCCGGGCATAGATCCGATCGCGATGTGGATGGGCGTCAATCGCGCTCAGATAAGTTTCTGTCAGTTCAACCGGATCGATCTGCCCCATTCCGATACCACGGCCCAAATCACATGCCGTCATGGTCAGCCAGTCTTGCATCCGGTCCCCTCCCGAGTAATTCCGTGATCGGACGGTAGCGACAGGACCGCACATGGACAATCCCGAAAGGGCGCGCATATTGCAGCACATGGAACACAGATCCGATATCCTGATCGTTGGTGGTGGCCTGAACGGCCCTGCCCTTGCGCTGGCGCTGGCGCAGACCGGGCATTCAGTCACGGTTGTTGACGCTCTGGCAGAGAAAGTGCGCAAGAATGCGGCCTTCGACGGGCGCGCCTATGCGCTTGCATTGGCGTCGCAACGTCTGCTCGACGCGATTGGCGTTTGGGAAAAGGTGGAAGAGCACGCCCAGCCGATGCTGGAGATCAAGGTAACGGATGGCCATGCCGGTGCCGGACCTTCCCCATTCTTCATGCATTTTGATCATGCCGAGATCGAAGAAGGCCCGATGGGCTATATGGTTGAAGATCGCCACCTGCGGCGGGCTTTTCTGGAGGCCATGACCGAACAAGACGGGGTTACCGAAATCAGCGGAAAAACGGTCGTGTCTCAGGACATCTCGGCAAACGGGGCAACGCTGACGCTGGATGACGGGTCCACCTTGTCCGGCAGCCTTCTGGTGGGTTGCGATGGCCGCCGCAGCGGGACCGCTATGCGCGCCGGAATCAAGCGAACCGGCTGGGACTATGGCCAGACCGCTCTGGTCTGCGCCATTGAACACGAGCTACCGCATCACGGTATCGCCCATCAGTTCTTCATGCCCCCCGGCCCGTTGGCGATTCTGCCGCTGACCGGGAACCGCAGTTCCATCGTCTGGAGCGAACGCACTGAGACGTCCGCGCAGATCAATGCGCTGCCCGAGGCAGTTTACCTACAAGTTCTGCGCCCGCGCTTTGGCGATTTCCTGGGGGATATCCGCCTGCAGGGTGACCGGTTCACATACCCGTTGAACCTGACCATCGCCAATTCCTTCATCTCGGACCGGTTGGCTTTGGTCGGAGACGCCGCCCATGGCATGCACCCCATCGCCGGGCAAGGCCTGAACGCGGGTCTGCGTGATGTCGGTGCATTGGCCGAGGTTCTGACCCTTGCGGGACGACGTGGCGAGGATATCGGATCAACGCTTGTGCTGGAGCGCTATCAAGAGTGGCGCCGGTTCGACACAGCCTCGCTTGCGATGGCGACTGATGTGTTCAACAAGCTGTTTTCGAACGATAATCCCCTGCTCCGCATAGGTCGGGATATTGGAATGGGTATCGTCGGATCGCTGCCCGGGCTGCGCCGAGGTTTCGTGCGCGAGGCTGCAGGTCTGACCGGAGATCTGCCGAAACTGCTGCAGGGACACCCGATCTAGTCCAGCTCTCGGGCCTCATCCACTAGCATCACTGGAATACCGTTGCGGATTGGAAAGGCCAGAGCGGCGGCTTTTGACACCAGCTCTTGCCGTTCGGCATCATAGTGCAGCGTCGTGTGGGTCTGCGGACAAATCAACGCCTCAAGCATATGGCGGTCAAAGGCGTGTTCGGTATCGCTCATTGCAGTTTTTCCTCATTCGATCCGCCGCGCATGGCGAATTCAATCAATGTCACCAAGGTCTCGCGCCGGGTGCGTAAGCAAGGGGCCTCAAGCAAAGCCTGCTTTTCCTCGGGGTCAAATTCCAGCATCATGGACAAGGAATTGACCAAAAGCTCATCATCGGCATCTTTCATTGTGTCCCAATCGGTGGACAACTGACGGGACGAAAAAAATCGTTCCAACAGCCGCAGGAACCTGTTCCGATCAAAACCGTCATCTACCTCGGCCTTGCCCAGATCACGGTCAAACCCGTCCCAAGACACCGAAACCCGGCGATACGGGGTGAAACTGTCCAACTCTGATTTGACCCTGAACCGAGAGATTCCCGTCAGCGTAATCAGATACCTGCCATCTTCGGTCTCGGAAAACTGGGTGACCCGCCCAGCGCAGCCGATCTGGTGCAGCTTGGTTTCGTCGCCCTGACAGGTATTCGGTTGCACCATCCCGATCAGGCGTTCTTGCGTTTTGAGCGCGTCGTCCAGCATCTGTAGGTAGCGCGGCTCAAAAATATGCAGCGGCAGGCGAGACCGTGGCAGCAGCAGCGCTCCGGGCAAAGGGAAAACGGATACCGTTTCCGGCAAATCGGCAGGATGCATCATGTACCCGAGTTTAGTTCTGATCGGGGATTAGGCAAATATCATCGAGCTGAGCTTGCGCCGCCCGTTCAGAACAATCGGGTCATTGGGCTTGAGCGCATCGAAAATTGTGAAGAGCTGCGCCTTTGCTGCCCCATCATTCCACTCGCGATCGCGGCGGAACAATTCCAACAGTTGAGCCACTGCCTCTTCCACATCGCCATTGGCATGTAGAGCCTGCGCCAGATCAAACCGCGCCTGATGGTTATCAGGCTCGGCTTCAACCGCTGCGGTCAACTCACCCACCGGACCCGCATCTGCAGCCTGTTTGGCCAATTCCAGCTGCGCATGCGCAGCTTCGACCTCGGGCGAGGTGGAAATCTCGGCAGGCGCACCATTGAGGATCGCCTCAGCCTGATCCAGATCCCCCGATGCAATATGCGCGCGCACCAACCCGCCATAAGCGGCAGCGTGATTGGGGTCTTCACCCAGTATGGCGGCAAAAGTCTGTGCCGCGTCTACAGCGGCCCCCTCGGTCAACATTTCTTCGGCAGCTTGCACAGCATCATCTAGTTGACCACCCGGGCTTTCACCGCCTGCGGCTTCGATCACACGATCTATGAAGGCCTTGATCTCGGACCCTGGCAAAGCGCCCTGAAACCCGTCGATCGGTTGGCCTTTGTGAAATGCATAGACCATCGGAATCGACTGGATGCGCAGTTGACCTGCAATCATCTGCGCTTCGTCCACGTTGATCTTGACCATCTTGACCGCACCTTTGGCAGCGGTCACGGCCTCTTCCAACGCCGGGCCCAGCGTTTTGCAAGGGCCGCACCAAGGCGCCCAGAAGTCAACGATGATCGGCGTTTCTTGCGACGCTTCGACCACATCGGCCATGAAGGTGGCCTCGGTCCCGTCTTTAATCAGATCAGTGGCTTGGGGGCTGCCTGCGCCGTTCAGAAGGTCCATGGCTTATACTCTCTGGTTCGAACTTGCGCCCTATATGCAGTCCAATGCGGCAGAAACCAAGGGGAGAGTTCGGCGAATTTGCTTCGGTCAGACGTCAAACGTGGCAAATACCGGGGCATGATCACTGGGTTTTTCCCATCCGCGCGCGTCGCGCAGAATGCGGCTGGAATGACCCGCGTTCGAGATATCGGGCGTAGCCCACACATGATCCAGCCTGCGTCCCTTGTCGGCGGCATCCCAATCTCGTGCCCGATAAGACCACCAGCTGTATAGCTGGCCTTCGGGAATATCCTGCCGGGTGATATCGACCCAGCCACCTGCATCCTGAGTCTCGGCCAGCGTTTCAACCTCGATCGGCGTATGTGAAACCACCTTCAGCAACTGCTTGTGCGACCAGACATCATCTTCGCGGGGCGCAATATTCAGATCGCCCACCAGAATGGACTTTTTCGGCTTTTCCGCACGGAACCAATCTCGCATGTCAGCGAGGTAATCCAGCTTTTGGCCAAACTTCTCGTTCACTTCGCGATCCGGCACGTCGCCCCCAGCGGGGACATAGAAATTATGAATGGTCACGCCATTCTCCAACCGCCCCGCAATGTGTCGCGCATGACCCAGACCCGCGAAATCCTTATCCCCTACTTCCTCAAGCGGAAGGCGCGACAGTATGGCGACGCCGTTATACCCCTTCTGGCCCCGCGCAATCATATGCGTATAGCCCAGCTCGGCGAACCCTTCGGTCGGGATTTTGTCAACCGGCGATTTGCATTCCTGTAGACACAGCACATCCGGTGCCTCTTCCTGCAGCAATTTCAGAACGATAGGCTCGCGCAGGCGGACCGAATTGATGTTCCATGTGGCAAGGGTGAAGGGCATATCCGGGGGTTCCTTTGTCGAAGTTGCCGCAGGTTAGCGCGGCGCCAAGCGAGGTGCCATCGAAAAACAAAGCAATGTTGCCTGACCCGGCGGTGACGGAAACTCGCAAAGTTTCCGGTCCGATTTCATTGAATGAAATCGGATGCCCGGTGCCGATATCGCCCTGCACGATACAGTTGCACCCTACAAAAAAAGCCGGGCCATCAGGCCCGGCAGTCCAACAGGGAGGTGCATGTCATAACCCGGACATGCGCGGGTTGGGAGTAATCTAAAGATACCTACAGAGTATCACTTTGATCCAAGTCAATCCACCATTAGTCAAGCAACAAGGCGATATCCGCCCGATTCTGTGACCAAAAGGCGTGCATTCGACGGGTCGGGTTCAATCTTCTGACGCAGACGATAGATATGGGTTTCAAGGGTGTGTGTTGTAACGCCCGCGTTGTAACCCCAGACTTCGTGCAACAGAACATCACGTGCAACGACGCCATCTGTTGACCGATAGAGGAACTTGAGAATGTTGGTCTCTTTCTCGGTCAGGCGGATCTTGCGATCATCTTCGGTCATCAGCATCTTCATGGCCGGTTTAAAGGTGTAGGGCCCCAGAACAAAGACCGCATCCTCGGATTGTTCATGCTGGCGCAGTTGGGCCCGAATCCGGGCCAGAAGAACCGGAAATTTAAAAGGCTTGCTGACATAATCATTTGCGCCAGCATCAAGACCCAGGATCGTGTCAGCATCGCTGTCGTGCCCAGTCAGCATCAGCACCGGGCTTTTGACGCCCTGCTTGCGCATCAGGCGACACAGCTCACGGCCATCGGTATCCGGCAGGCCGACATCCAGAATCACCAGATCGTATATTGCTTCGCGCGCGCGTTCCATTGCCGACGCGCCATCGGACGCCTCGAACACGTCAAAGTCTTCGGTCATGACAAGTTGCTCGCTGAGCGCTTCGCGCAGGTCTTCGTCGTCATCCACCAGCAGGATTTTCTTGAGCTGAGCCATGTACGGTCCTCCTAAGCCATTTCCATCACTTGCGTATGAAGAATGCAATCAGCAAGATTTACTGCAGTCGTCTCACGCCCTCGTGTCTGACGCCGAGGAAATGTTTCACATTTTCCAGTGATCGGGGTAGGACAGGGTCTGATCGTTTCAAGGTAAACTGCATGAGTCTCACTCCCGACATCACCGAATTGCTGGCACGGGCGCGGGCTGACCTGCGTATGGGTGTTCCCGTTGTTCTGACCGACGAACTGGGATTTGGAGTACTCGCATTCGCCACCGAGACCCTGAGCCCGCAAAGGTTGGCCGATTTACGCGGCTTGGGCGGGGATCCCGTTGTCGCCATCACGGTTCGGCGCGCTGAAACACTTAAAGCGCGTGCATATGACGGCGATCTTGCTCGCGTCATGATCCCGGCGGATGCTGGGCTGAGCTGGGTGCAGGCGGTGGCCGACCCGTCCGATGATCTGAACGCCCCGATGAAGGGCCCGCTGATGACCGAACGGCAAGGCAGCGCAAATCTGCACCGGATCGCTATTGCGTTGGCCAAGTCGGCGCACTTGCTTCCGGCCGCCGTCGTCGCCCCTATTCAAGACGGGCGCGAATTTGCGGCAGATCATGGTCTGACCTGCATTGACCATGCCCGGGCCGCGCCACATCTGACAGATCGCAGTGCTCTGCACCCTGTCGTCGCCGCACGCCTGCCGATGGAAGTGTCGGAGGCCGGGCGCCTGCATGTATTCCGCCCCGAAGATGGTGGAGAGGAACACTATGCGGTTGAAATCGGTCGCCCTGACCGCGACAAGCCCGTCCTCGCGCGGCTGCATTCGGCCTGTTTCACAGGCGATCTCATGGGCAGCCTGAAATGTGACTGTGGCCCGCAACTGCGCGGGGCCTTGGCCCAGATGGGGGACGAGGGTGCGGGTGTCCTGCTTTATCTGAATCAGGAAGGACGTGGGATCGGGCTCGCCAACAAAATGCGCGCCTATTTTCTTCAGGATCAGGGATTTGACACAGTCGAGGCTAACCACCGGCTTGGATTCGAAGACGATGAACGGGATTTCAGGCTCGGCTCGGATATCCTGAAATCGTTGGGCTTCAATTCGGTCCGTCTGCTGACCAACAACCCTGCAAAAATCGCGATGATGGAACGCACAGGTATCGCCGTCACCGAACGGGTTCCGTTGAAAGTAGGTGAAACAGATTTCAACCGCGCGTATCTGGCGACCAAAGCGGCAAAGTCAGGCCACCTGCTGTGACACCAAGCGATCTGGTTCTTACACCACGTGGCATTCGGTTTCTCGGGCAGCTGTTCCCCTGCGCTATAGGCAAAGGGGGCTTGAGCCCAACCAAGCAGGAAGGTGACGGAACAACACCAACAGGTGTGCATCAAATTGTGGGTATGCTCTATCGCGCAGACCGAATGCCACGGCCGGCGCATTGGGCACGACCGATCGGACCGCGCGATTTATGGTCAGACGACGTAGAGGACGATGCGTATAACCATTTGGTGCGGGCGCCTCATGATTTCAGTCACGAAAAACTGCGTCGCCCAGATCCGCTATATGACCTGATCTTGATAACCGATTGGAACTATCCCAATTCAGAACCCAGCCGGGGATCGGCCATCTTCCTGCATCAATGGCGACGCCCACGGTTTCCGACCGAAGGCTGCATCGCATTCAGGCGCGATCACCTACGTTGGATTGCCCAAAAAATCACGCCGGGCACACGGCTGATCATCCCTGAGGCTTAACCCGCGCCCCGAAAATGGCAAACCCAACACGGACGTGTGTGGCACCCAAGGCGATTGCCGACTCAAAATCACTGCTCATTCCCATCGACAAACCCTCCAGCCCATTCCGCTCTGCGATTTTTGCCAATAACGCGAAGTGCAACGCGGGTTCTTCTTCAACCGGTGGAATGCACATCAAACCTCGGACGGGCAGGTCCAGGCTGCGGCACTCAGCAATGAACGCATCAGCATCTTGTGGAAGACTACCGGCTTTCTGATCCTCTTCGCCTGTGTTGATCTGTATAAAAAGATCAGGGCACTTACCCATCTCTTGCGCCAATCGCGCCAATGTTTTGGCGAGCTTTGGTCGATCAACTGAATGGATGGCATTGCAAAGCTCAATCGCCTGCCGTGCCTTGTTTGTTTGCAATGGACCGATCAGATGCAGATCGATGTCCGGAAAACTCTCGCGAAATGCAGGCCATTTGCCAGCGGCTTCCTGCACACGGTTTTCTCCGAAACACCGGTGGCCCTGCTTCAACACGGCTTCGACCCGGTCATTAGGTTGCACCTTGGAAACCGCGATTAATTGCACCGAGCCTTCGGCGCGTCCTGCCGCAGATTCAGCCTTGGCTATTCGATCGGTGATTTCTTGCAGCGACATGGGTCCCTCATTCTGCGTTTGCAGCAGCAAAACACCATGTTGCGGCAAAAGAAAAGGGCAGGTCCGAAGACCTGCCCTTGAACCTTGTGGTTCAGATCAACTTAGAAGTTGAACTGAGCACCAAAGTCGGCACGCAGCTGGCTGTCGCCGTCGCCACGCTTCTGGTTGCCGATACCACCGCGCAGCGATGCACCGCCACCCAGGTCGTAGATGGCACCGATGCCGTACTGCTGCAGATCGTCGTCTGCCGAACCGTCACCGTAAGCGAAGGTCAGAGTGGTTGCCGCGCCCAGGTTGTAGGCTGCCGACAGACCGTATGCGGTGCCGTTGCGGTCATCGTTTGCAACGTCATCGTCTGCGACGAACAGAGTACCGGAGAAGTCACCGAATTCTGCACCCAGGGTCAGAACGGTCAGGCTCTGCTTGTCGGCGTCGCCCAGACCGCTGGTCTGACCGTAGGCCAGAGCGGCAGTTACGTTACCGAAGGTGTAGGTCGCGCTGATGTCCCAGCGGTCTGCATCATCAGTGTCCGCACCCGCAACAGCTTCGTCAGCAAATGTGCGCTGGTCATACGACGCGCCGAAGGCGAAGTCGCCAACTGCGTACTGGAAGAACACAGCGTTTGCGCCCGAACCGGTCGACGAATACGCCAGGAAGTCATAGTCGACGCCCGAGTACTGACCAATGAAGCTTTCCAGGCCAGGCTCGTTACCGTAGTAGTTTGCCAAGTTGTCGAACGAACCGGCTACGTTACCGGCGTCAACACGCAGACCACCGAAGATGACCGAGAAGCGTGCGCCGTTCAGGCCAGCGGAGTTTGCTTCGCCGTTGCCGGCATCTTCGTCTGCCTGCAGACGAACACGGCCTTCAAAGCGAACGCCACCGTCAGTTTCAACGATTCCGTCGATGTTCAGACGGAAGCGCGAGACCAGGATGGTTTCGTCGGTTTCTACGCCGGTCGCTTCACCACCACCAATTGCGTCAACGGTACCTGTACGGTCTTCCAGGTATCCCAGACCAAAGCGGCCGTAACCGCTGAACTTTACTTCGGCCGCTGCAACACTTGCGGTTGCAATCAGTGCGGTCGTTGCGAAGAGAACTTTTTTCATCTTGTTTCCCTCGGTTTCAAAGATTTTCTACTCGACACATGCAAAGCACGCGTCTCAGCACGGACACCGTTTCGCTTTTTTTGCCCCCGTTGCGCAAGCTTGGCATAAACGCAAAGACGTCATTCGGCCCAAATTGGTGCAAGGATGCCACAGTCGAATTCAACGGATCGTGCGGTTCGCGCGAGTCGATCATAAAAGAATAGGGTTGTTGCTGTACGGGTCCTTGTCTAGGAGTATCACTCGACAGAGCAAAACAAGTGACACGGGACCTTCCAACGATGCGCCGTATTACGATTCCAGGTTTGATCATGGTAACGGCTGCCTTATCAGCCTGCGGAGGGCCACCGCCTGGCGATGCAAGTGTGTTGACCGCTGATGGCAGCTCGACCGAGGAACGCGAACTGAATGACCCGAATCGTTCGACGATCTGGGACGTATTCGGCCCGAACACCTCAGAGCAGGTCACTCAGGTAAATCGCTATCTGTGGGCCGCATCGCTAGATGTACTGAATTTCTTACCGATCCAAGAGGTCGATCCGTTTACCGGAGTGATCGTAACGGGTTATGGCACACCGCCCGGCGGCGGGCGTTCCTATCGCGCGACAGTTCACATCAGTGATCCTGCCCTGGAAGCGCGTTCCTTGTCCGTAGCTCTTCAGACCAGTGGCGGTTCTCCGGTCAGCGCTGCAACGTCGCGCGCCGTCGAAGATGCGATCCTGTCTCGCGCGCGTCAGCTACGCATTGCGGACAACAAGTTCTAGAAACCCGACAAAAATCACACTATTACCACGCCGGGTTCCTACCCGGCGTTTTCATTCACGAAGGACCGCATGATGTCGCGCTACTCGGCCAACGAAATCGAAGCAAAATGGCAGGAGGCCTGGGACAAGGCCGGAATCTTCACCGCCAACCACAAGGCGGACAAGCCGAAATACTATGTGCTTGAGATGTTCCCCTACCCGTCTGGCCGCATCCACATGGGGCATGTTCGCAACTACACGATGGGTGATGTGATCGCCCGCCACAAGCTCGCAACCGGTCATAACGTGCTGCACCCGATGGGCTGGGACGCGTTCGGGATGCCTGCGGAAAACGCCGCAATGGCCAGCAGTGGCCACCCCAAAGATTGGACCTACGGCAATATCGCCGACATGCGCGGACAGATGAAGCCGCTGGGCCTGTCGATCGACTGGTCTCGTGAATTCGCCACCTGTGATCCGGAATACTATGGCCAGCAGCAGGCTTTGTTCCTGGATATGCTCGAGGCCGGTCTGGTTTATCGCAAGAACGCCGTTGTGAACTGGGACCCGGTCGATATGACCGTTTTGGCCAATGAACAGGTAGAAAACGGCCGTGGCTGGCGTTCAGGCGCCTTGGTTGAGCGTCGCGAGTTGACTCAGTGGTTTTTCAAGATTTCCGATTATTCCGAGGAACTGCTCGACGCGCTGGATACGCTGGATAACTGGCCCGCCAAGGTACGCCTGATGCAAGAGAACTGGATCGGCAAGTCCCGTGGCCTGCAATTCGGGTTCGAACGCACCGATGGAGGTGAGCCGATCACCGTCTACACGACACGGCCCGATACGCTGATGGGCGCGTCGTTTGTTGGCATCTCGCCCGATCATCCGATTGCCAAGCAGCTTGAGGCAGAAAACCCGAAAGTCGCTGAATTCGTTGCTGAATGCCGCAAGGGCGGCACCACCGAAGAGGCGATCGAAACCGCCGAAAAGCTGGGTTATGACACCGGCATACGTGTAAAACATCCACTCGACCCCAGCTGGGAGCTGCCGGTCTGGATCGCCAACTTTATCCTGATGGACTATGGCACAGGCGCCATTTTTGCCTGCCCAGCTCATGATCAACGTGACCTCGATTTCTGTCGCAAATACGGCCTGCCTGTGGTCGATACATTCTTTGCACTGGATGATGACACTCCAGTCGACAAAATCGCGTTTGTTCCACCGAAAACCGAAAAAGTCCGCTGGGTGAATCATTTTGCGGGTCTCACCGAGGCAACGGGTGACGAGGCCATCAATGCCACCGTTGATTTCGCCGAAAAGGCCGGTTGGGGTGAAGGTGTTACCAAATACCGCCTGCGCGATTGGGGGCTCAGCCGCCAACGCTATTGGGGCTGCCCGATTCCTGTTGTGCATTGTGATCAATGCGGCACGGTCTCCGAGAAGAAAGATAATCTGCCGATCGAGCTGCCTTATGATGATGGCAACGGCAAACCCATAGATTTTTCGATCCCCGGCAACCCGCTGGACCGCCACCCCAGCTGGCGCGACACCCCTTGCCCTTCCTGCGGCGCTCCAGCCAAGCGGGAAACTGACACGATGGACACGTTTGTCGATTCGTCGTGGTACTTCGCCCGTTTCACCGCTCCACGCGCGGAAACGCCCACCGATCTTGCCGAAGCCGAGTATTGGATGAATGTCGACCAATATATCGGTGGGATTGAGCATGCGATTCTGCACCTGCTCTATTCGCGCTTCTTCGCGCGGGCGATGAACATCACTGGTCATTTGCCGAAGAAAGCGATTGAGCCGTTCAACGCGCTGTTCACTCAAGGCATGGTGACTCATGAAATTTATCAAACACGCGACGCCAACGGTCGCCCGGTCTATCACCTGCCCGAAGACGTGACCGACGGCAAGCTGACCGACGGCACCGAGGTTGAAATCATCCCCTCAGCCAAAATGTCCAAGTCGAAAAAGAACGTCGTCGATCCGGTCAGCATCATCTCGGCCTTTGGTGCGGATACTGCGCGCTGGTTTGTTCTGTCCGACTCCCCACCTGAGCGCGACGTGGAATGGACCGCGTCGGGCGCCGAAGCCGCGTTCAAACATCTCAGCCGCGTGCACCGCATCGCCGCAGAAATCGCAGAATCGGATCTGCCGGCCACTGCAGATGACGAAACGCTGCTACGTGAGATGCACAAAGCCATTCATGACGTATCGGGCGGGGTCGAATCCTTTGGTTTTAACGCATCTATCGCAAAGCTTTATGCATTCACCAACACGCTTGCCAAATCCAAAGCGGGCTCTGCAGTCAAGCGCGAGGCAGCCAAGACACTAGCGCAGCTGATGTCGCCGATGACGCCACACTTGTCCGAAGAACTTTGGCAGATGCTGGGCGGCGAAGGCCTGGTTGCAACCGCGCCCTGGCCCATCGCGGATGAGACGATGCTGATCGATGACACCATAACCCTACCGATTCAGATCAACGGCAAGCGTCGGGCCGAGATCAGCGTAGCCAAAGATCTGGATAAAGCAGAGGTTGAAAAAATCGCCCTCAGCACCGAAGCTGTGCAAAAGGCGCTGGATGGCGCTGCACCGAAGAAAGTGATCGTTGTTCCGGGCCGGATCGTTAATGTCGTCGTTTGATCGTAGAACCCTGTTGTTGATGCCGCTGGCGCTCGCCGCTTGCGGGTTCGAGCCGGTTTATGCGCCCGGAGGATCAGGCTCGGCCTTGGATGGCAAGGTCGAGGTGTCAGCGCCGAATACCGTCGAAAGCTTTCTGCTTGTCCAGAATCTGGAACGCAAATTAGGTCGAAGCGCGACCTCGGGCAACGAATACAAGCTGGATGTGGGGGTTTCGACGGTCACCCGCAGGGCCTCGATCACCACAGCGAATGAAACCAATCGCTATACGATCGACGGGAATGCGACTTACGCGCTGAAATCCAACGCAACCGGGCAAGTCATTGCCTCGGGCAACGTTACCGAGTTTGTCGGTTATTCTGCTGCAGGCTCGACCGTGTCTACACTGGCAGATGAGCGTGATGCGACCGAGCGGCTGATGGTGATTCTAGCCGATCAGATCGTGAACCGCCTTTACGCCACGCCGGGCCTGTCCACATGAAGTTGAGCCCGCGTGAGGCTGAAGGGTATTTTTCCAAGCCGGACGCGGACAAAGCCGGATTGCTGATCTACGGCGCGGACGCGATGCGCGTTGCGTTGAAGCGCCAACAGGTGCTGGCGGCTTTGCTGGGACCTGGCGCCGAAGAGGAAATGCGCCTGACCCGCATTCCCGGAAGCGATCTACGCAGCGATCCGGCCCTGTTGCTGGACGCGGTCAAGGCTGTCGGATTTTTCCCCGGTCCCCGCGCGGTGTTTGTTGAAGACGCCACCGATGTCGCAGCGCCTGCGATTCTCACAGCCCTTGAAGACTGGGATCATGGCGATGCACAGATCATCGTGACGGCCGGGCAGCTCAAACCCAGCTCGAAAATCCGCAAAGCATTCGAAGCGAACCCTGCCGCATACGCTGTTGGCATCTACGATGACCTGCCCTCGCGCGCCGAGGTGGAGCGCATTCTGGCGCAAGCCGGATTGAAGAATATTCCGCGCGATTCGATGTCGGCGCTTAGCGAACTTGCAATGGCGCTCAGCCCTGGTGATTTCACTCAATCAGTTGAGAAACTGTCGCTTTACAAACGCGGTGACGCCGGTGAACTGACGATTGAAGACATTGAAGCCTGTGCGCCGCGGTCGACCGAGGCGGCGCTGGATGATGTATTGAACGTCGTTGCCGAGGGCCGGGCACAGGAAATCGGCCCCCTGATCCGACGCCTGCAGGCGCAGGGCACCAACGGGGTCACCTTGTGTATTGGGGCGACGCGGCATTTCCGAACGCTCTATGCCTGCGCATCCGACCCTGGAGGCGCGGCGCAGGGAATCGGCAAGCTGCGCCCTCCGGTCTATGGCAAACGACGTGACCGGATCCTGAGGCAAGCTCAGGGATGGGGGGCGCCCAAGCTGCAGACCGCTTTAACCGTCCTTACAGATACGGACCTATCCTTGCGCTCGGCAGGTCAAACCGCACCTGCAATGGCACTGGTAGAGCGTGCCATGATCCGTCTGGCGATGCTGGCCCGATCGGGTTAAGGCCTAGCGCGCCAACCACGTTGCCGCCGACTGACCGGCCCAACGTCCCGTCGCCAGACAGGCGGTCAGAAGATAACCACCGGTTGGGGCTTCCCAATCCAGCATTTCGCCCGCGCAAAAAACGCCCGGACATGCAGTCAGCATCAAACCGCTGTCCACGGCACCCGATGCTACCCCGCCAGCGGTCGAAATCGCCTCATCCATCGGACGTAGTCCAGCGTAACGGATGGGCAGGTTTTTCAGCGCACCGATCCATTGCGTTTGCTTCAATGCGCGGCCCTTAGTCATTTCGTGGAACAAAGCGATCTTTTGCGAAGACAGACGCAGACCATTCTTCAACCAATGCGAAAGCGTTGCCTTTGATTTCTTCGCGTCCAATCGCGCCTGCATCCCTTCAGCCGTCACATCCGGGACCAGATCAACAAACAGCGGCGCCCCCGTCCGCAGCGCAGGGGTCAGGGCATACATACCGCCACCTTCCAGGCCTTTTGCGGAAATAGTGGCCTCACCACGGCTATCCAGATCGCCCGCCATCCACCGCACCGATTTGAGCGCCGCGCCAAAATGTGGCTGCATATAGGGGCTCCAATCGACTGACAGAGCGGCGTTAGCCGGTGCAAACGGTGTTAGATCAACTCCGCTGTCCGCAAGCCATTGGGCCCAAGCCCCATCCGAACCCAACCGCGCCCAGCTGGCACCCCCTAATGCCAAAACCGTCGCGCCGGGCGAGCAAAACTGCATGCCATCTGGCGTCTCAAAAGCCAACGCGCCACCTTGCCATCCCTGCCAGCGCCAGCGTGTCCTGATCTGAACACCGGCCTGATCCAATCTGGCCAGCCAGGCCCGCAGCAAGGGTGAGGCCTTCATGACTTTCGGAAACACCCGCCCGGTGGAGCCCGTGAACATCTCTTGCCCAAGATCACCGGCCCAAGCCTTCACCGCCTGTGCGTCAAACGATTGTATCATCGGATGCAACCAATCCTTCGCATCCCCGTATGCGCCCATAAGCATGTCAAAAGGCTCATCCTTGGTCAGGTTCAGGCCGGACTTCCCCGCCATCAGGAATTTACGCGCGACAGACGGCTTGGCTTCGGCCACTACAACCTCGTGCCCGGCGGCGGCAAGCTGTTCGGCGGCCATTAGCCCCGCTGGCCCTGCCCCGATGACCATGGTTTGCGCCATTGTGTCCCTCTTGCCCTGTACACGCATCAGCGCGAAGTTAGGTCATGGCAAATTCCGATCCGATCTGCCCGCTCTGCAACCGTCCGATCCCCGAAGGTGGTGGAAGCCTGCACCATCTGATCCCAAAGCTTAAGGGAGGCAAGGGCGGGCCCACCGTTTTGTTGCATCAGATATGCCACAAAGAGATCCACGCGACACTGACCGAGGCCGAACTGGCGCGTGACTTTCACACCGTCGATGCACTGCGCAAACATCCGAGGCTTGAGAAGTTCCTGAATTGGGTGCGCAAACGCCCGCCGGGGTTTCGCTCAAAAGTGCCGGGCAAACGACGCGGGCGATGATCAGGCAGGAAGCCAGGGATCGCCGAATGCATCCTTTTGCGGGTTAGCCAGCCCTTCAATTTCGATCCCGAGATAGTCCGGCACCGGTGCAAACCGGGCATTTGGGATGTGTTGGTATTCCAACGTGGTATATGGGCGCTTCCACAGCCATTCGCGGTTCTCAACCGCCCAGAGGTCGGGATTGAGCGGTTTGTCAGCAGTGAACGCGTAGAAATGCAGATCGAACCCGTGAGGTTCGACATCCTGCAAAGACAGCAATGACATTCCCATGGATCGGCAGAACGCATCTTCGGCAGCCATATCACCGGTTCGCAAAGTGATCTGACCAATACAGGCCTTGGCAAATGGGGCGTCCGCGCTGGCGGCATTTTCGGGCCGGTTGCCCTCGAAATCCTGCTGCAGCAGTTCAATGGCAAACCCTTCGGGGTCATTCAGATGGCACATATAGCCGATATCCAGAAACTGCCGCGGCGCGCTGACCGGGATACCCTTCTGGCGCAGGTGTTCTGCGGCAAGATCAACATCCGGCAACGTGATCCCGATCTTCCAATACCGCTGCCCCGGATCATGGCGGTAACCCCCGCCGCCCGGCATCAGCAACAGATCGGCATCCTGACCGGAATATCCAAGACGACGATTGGCGCCTTCAACCCTGACAGACATGCCAAGCGCATCACGATAAAACGCCGCCAACGCATCCGGGTCCGCCACCCGCAATCGGAGCGCGGCCAACCTCATGGGCACAATCCGGCTATGCCCGCAGCAACCGACGGATCTGCGTACAGGCTGTCGGCTACAAGTTCTTGTGCAGTTGGTATCAAATGTTCGGGCTCAACCACCCGATCAACCAGCCCAAAGCTATAAGCTTCTTCTGCAGAAATCTTCTGTCCCGCCATCAGTATGAGTCGGGTTCTGGCCGGACCGATCAACTCTGCCATCCGCTTGGGATCCGAGGGCTGCGGCAAGAATCCCAGCTTCATGACCGGGTAAAAGAACTTGGCCGAGGGCACTGCGATACGCAGGTCACAGGCCAGCACCATACCGTTGGCTCCACCGGCCAAAGTGCCGTTGAGCGCGGCCACCGTCAGGCAGGGCAAGGCGGCAATGGCACCCGACAACCTCTCCCAAAGATCGGATGTCGCAAGGCCCGCCCGCGCTTCTTCAAGATCGGCGCCCGCACTGAAGACCCGGCCCGCCCCCGTCAGGATCAATGCACGTGCCTCGGTTGCCGCCTCTGCGATGCGTACCAATTCGCTAAGCATCGCTGAGGTCAACGCATTGGCCTTATCCGGATTGTTCAACGTGACGGTCCACAGCCCATTATCCTGTGTCAGTTCGATCACGTCAGCCCAACCCTTTTTCGGATGTCTTCGTTGCGCAGCGATATCTCGGTCCCCAAGAACTCATCCGCATCTGCCGAGCACATCCACATCAACGCCCGCGCGGGCCAGTCTGCGGGGATGTGATCGTCCCAATCCAGCTGACTTACTGGATTGATTCCGCTGGCCTTGATCACCCGCTGCATATCTGTGGCCACAGTTCCCGGGGACAGGCCCATTGCGCGAATACCGTGATGCGCCTCTTCCAGATGCAGGCATTCGGTCAGCATCTTGGCCCCGGCTTTTGATGCGCAATAGTGGCTCCAGGCTTCGACCGGGTTCGACGCGGCACCGGACGAGACTGTCAGAACGGTCCCGCCGCCTGCTGCCCGCATGATGGGCAGGACGGCACGCATTCCATAAAAGACACCCTTCAAGTTGATGTCGATTGCTTGGCTCCAGGCCCGGGTGTCGGCATTCGAAAGATGAAAGATCGGATCAATGACGCCCGCGTTCCCGATTAGCACATCCAGCTTGCCGAACCGGTCGATGCAATCGGCAACTGTCTGTTCGACCTGGGAAAAATCGCTGACGTCGCAGGCCAGCGCCATGGCATTTTCACCCAATGCCGCAGCCAGAGCGTCAATCTGATCGCGGCTGCGTGCGACCAAGGCCACATTGGCCCCAGCTGCGGCAAAAACGCGCCCGGCTTCCGCTCCAATGCCTCGGCTTGCCCCTGTGATCAGTACCGTTTTCCCTTGCATATGCATCGTTTAAATCCCTGCATTTGAAATTGTCTTAACTCGTACCCTGCAAATGGGGAATTGGTCCACCCCTTCCCCCTTGACGCTGGCCGCTACAGGCACGACCATGCCGGCAAATTGATCAAGAAGGGTTCTCTTATGACTGTTTTCCTTCGCCGTAGCTGCGGTGCAGCTTTGGCCTATGCTGTTGCAACCAACGGCGCCTTTGCAGATGTTACCGCCAATGATGTCTGGGCCGATTGGCAGGCTTATCTGGGCGGCATGGGCTATGACGTCACTGGCGATCAGAGCGTTTCCGGCAACGTCACCACCATCGCGAACATGACGATGGCCATGACCATTCCGGACACCGAAGGCACCTTCGACATGGTCATCCCCGAGATGACCTTGACCGAAAATGGCGACGGTACAGTCAATATCGGCTTCCCTGCCAGCTTCCCGATGACAATTTCGGGTGAAGCCGAGGGCGAGACATTTTCGGCTGATCTGATGTACGCTCACGACGCCTTGGAAATGGTCGTCTCGGGTACCCCCGAAAACATGACATATGACTATACGGCGAACAGCCTGACTCTGTCGATGGACTCGATGGAGTTTGATGGCGAAACCGTATCCAGCGACATGTTTGCCTTGAACGTCCAGATGAACGAAATCGCAGGCACATCGCAGATGGAAATCGGCGAGATGCGCGATATCGCGCAGCAGTTCACGGCCAGCAGCCTGTCCTATGATGTGGCCTTCAACGAGCCCGAAAGTGAAGACACGGGCCGGATCAGCGGTAAATTGGATGATCTGAAATTTGACGGCGATACGATCATCCCCCCCAGTATGGATGTCGCCAACATTGAAGACATCTATAAGGCCGGGTTCGCCGCATCAGGTACATTCACATACGCCTCGGGCAGCACCGAAATGGCAGGCACTGCCGAGGGTGAGCCATTCTCGCTCAGCAGCAGTTCCGAAGGCGGCAGCTTTACCGGCAGCATCGATGCGCAGCGCCTTGTCTACGATCTTGCTCAGAACAGCACCAAACTGGCTGTCACCACATCGGATCTGCCATTCCCGATCGAAATCGCGATGGCAAATGCAGGGCTGAAATTCGAGCTTCCGGTGCAGGCCTCGGAAGAAATCCAACCCTTCGGGTTCGGCATGAATCTGACCGACTTCACCATGTCCGACGTGTTGTGGAGCATGTTTGATCCCGCAGGCGCCCTGCCGCGCGATCCGGCGACCATCGCACTGGACGCGACCGGCACCGCCAAAGTTCTGGTCGATTTCATGGACCCCGAAGCCGTCGAAGAGCTTGAGACTTCTGATATCGTTCCAGGCGAACTGCATTCGCTGAAGATCAACAAGCTTCTTGTGTCGTTGGTCGGCGCCCAGCTGACCGGTGATGGCGACTTTGCGTTCGACAATTCGAATACGGAAGAGTTTGATGGCCTGCCTGCCCCGTCGGGTGTCGCCAACTTGAAACTTGTTGGGGCCAACGCTCTGCTGGATAAGCTGATTGGCATGGGCTTTGTATCGGAAAACGATGCGCTTGGCGCACGTATGATGATGGGCCTGATGGCTGTTCCGGGTGAAGAACCGGACACGTTGAACTCGAAAATCGAGTTTACCGAGGATGGACAGATTCTGGCCAACGGTCAGCGTATCAAGTGATAAACAAATCGGGAAAGGCCGCAGCGCTGGCCTTTCCCGCCCGAGGCACATAAAGCCAGTGGGCTGTAGGCCTTGCGGGACAGACTATCCGAGGCTAGGTCCAGAACAACAAGCCCGGAGGCCTCATGACCCGAACACCCCAAAACATCAGCGAAGAGCTTCTGAATGCAGCCCGCAAGGCAGGCGCCGAAGCAGCGGATGCCATTGTTATTGATGGCTCCTCTGTTTCTGTCGAGGTGCGTGGTGGTGCGTTGGAACACGCCGAGCGTTCGGAAGCGACCGATCTGGGGCTGCGGGTCTTTCTTGGCAAACGGCAGGCAATCGTATCAAGTTCGGACAGCCGCCCCGATACGCTCACCGCGATGGCCGAGCGTGCCGTGGCCATGGCCCGCGAAGCACCCGAAGATCCGTTCACCGGATTGGCTGCGCCCGACCAGTTGACATCGGGCTGGGACATCGACGCGCTAGAGCTGTTTGACACAACCCCCGAACCCAGCGCTGAAGCTTTGATGCAGGATGCGCTGACGGCCGAGGCAGCGGCGCTGGACGTCGCGGGCGTCACACAGGTGTCCGACGCTGCGGCCGCCTATGGCACTCATCGGGTCCACCTTGCGGCGACAAACGGCTTTTCGGGTGGCTACATGCGCAGCAGCCGTTCAACCTCCTGCGTCGCCATTTCCGGCGAAGGGACCGGGATGGAGCGTGACTATGACGGTGACAGCCGTACCTATCAGTCCGACCTGCGCAGCCCGGCTGAGATTGGCCGCACGGCTGGTGAGCGCGCAGTTCAGATCGTGGGGGCGCGCAAGCCTCAGACCGGCAGTTTTCCGGTGGTGTTCGACGAACGGATTTCATCATCCCTAATCGGCCATTTGCTGGCCGCCAGCAATGGCGCGGCGATCGCGCGCGGGGCCTCGTGGCTGAAGGAAAGCCTTGGGCAGCAGGTTCTGCCGTCCCATCTGTCGCTGATCGAGGACCCGCATCGCCCGCGTATTTCGGGCTCGCGCCCGTTTGATGCCGAGGGGCTGGCAACTCGGCGCAGGGCGATCATTGAAGATGGCGTTCTGACCGGCTGGACGCTGGATCTGTCCAGCGCTCGCAAACTGGGAATGACTTCGACCGGCAACGCAGCGCGCGGCGTATCGGGTCCGCCATCGCCCAGCAACTGGAACCTCAGTCTGACGCAAGGCGACAAGTCTCGCGCCGACCTTCTGCGCGACATGGGAACCGGGCTTTTGGTCACCTCGATGATCGGATCGACGATCAACCCAAACACGGGCGACTATTCCCGTGGAGCCTCGGGGTTTTGGGTGGAAAACGGCGAGATCACCCACCCTGTCAACGAATGTACCATTGCGGGTAATCTGCGCGACATGCTGATGCGGATCATTCCGGCAAACGATGCGCGGGTTTACCTGTCACGCGTCGTACCATCGCTTTTAATCGAAGGGATGACACTTGCCGGCAACTGACCTGCCCCTGCTGATCGACGCCGCGCTTGAGGCGGGAAAGATCGCCACGCGCTATTCGGGCCCTGATGCCCAGCGCTGGGATAAACCCGAAGGCGCAGGCCCGGTGACAGAGGCCGATCTGGCCGTCAACGCGATGCTTGAACGTGATCTGCAGGCGGCCCGACCAGATTATGGCTGGCTGAGCGAAGAGACCGAGGATTCCCCCGACCGTCTGGCCCGTGACCGGGTCTTCGTGGTCGACCCCATCGACGGCACCCGCAGTTTCGCCGAAGGGTCGCGGACATGGGCTCATTCGCTGGCCGTAACCGAGAACGGTGAGGTCACGGCAGCCGTCATCTACCTGCCCTTACGTGATCTGCTGTATGCGGCTGCAAAAGGGCAAGGTGCAAGGTTGAATGGCACTGCAATCCAAGTGTCGGGGCAAGCGCACCTGCCCGAAGCCGAGATTTTGGCGGCAAAACCCAATCTAGATCCGCGCCACTGGCAATCCGGTGCTGCACCTGACTTTCGCCGTGTATACCGCCCGTCTCTGGCCTATCGGATGGCGCTGGTTGCGCAGGGACGGTTCGACGGGATGCTGACGCTGCGACCCAGTTGGGAATGGGATATCGCCGCCGGAGATCTGATCCTGCGCGAGGCAGGCGGGCTCTGTACCGATCGTTTGGGGCAACCTCTGCGCTTCAACAATACCCACCCGCGCCTGAACGGCGTGGTGGCGGCAGGTTCAGCGGTGCATTCGGACCTTCAGGCCCGGCTTGACCCGAATGGGGCCGGAATTCCGGCATGAGCAAGCCGCGATCTCTGAGCCTTGCGGCCTATCGGGTCCTGTCCTGGGGCGTCCCGCAAAGCACGGGCCACCCCGAGATTGCGCGCCCGGAAGGTGAACTTCTGTGGGTCCATGTCAGTACACCCGATCGGTTGCGGGCCGTCGACAATATTTGCCGTCGGCTGCTGTCTGTGCGACCGGGACTTTCGCTGTTGCTGACCGCCCCACCCGATGTTGATCTGAAGGACTGGGAAGATTGCGATACCCCGATCACAATGCTGCCCGCCGAACATACCGGCGCGGCGCGCACGTTCTTGGATCACTGGCGCCCTGATATGGGGCTGTGGTTTGGCGGTGGGCTGATGCCCAATGTGATAACACGCGCACAGGAGCGGGGCATTCCGCTAATTTTGCTCGAGGCTGTGGTCGACGTGAAAACCGCAAGGGGTGGACGTTGGCTACCTGATATCACGCGATACACGCTGGATTGCTTTACAGCGATACTTGCGCCCAATGATGACAGCGCACGCCAAATCCGACGCCTGGGAGTGAACTCGGCAAAAATCTCGGTCGCGCCACCACTTCATATCAGCCCCAACCCAGAGCCCTGGCCCGAAGATGAATTGATCGAGACCACTCACACAATGGCCGGACGCCCGGTTTGGCTGGCCGCATGGGTTCAGGACAAGGAATTCATCTCGGTTCTGACGGCCCATCGTCAGGCCTTGCGGATGCTGCCACGTCTGGCTTTGGTCCTGCATGTGGCGGATATGTCCGAGTCAGCGCCCTTGTTTAAACGCCTCGAAGCGATGGACCTTCGATGCGCCAACTGGGATGAAGGCCATCCAATCGAAGACACCACACAAGTGATTCTAACAGCCGAGCCCGAGGATCTGGGCCTTTGGCATCGTGTATCCGCAGTTACCTTCATGGGAAGTTCACTGGAACGCGGGGCGCGGGGGCACGACCCTCTGACCGCAGTCGCCTTGGGATCTGCGGTAATCCATGGGCCTCATGTCAGCAAGCATCGCAGTCTCTATGACAGATTGGGGCAGGCAAAAGCCGCGTTGAAGATACGAACCGCAACAGAGTTGGGCGATGGCGTTGTCGAATTGTTGGCACCTGACCGCACAGCAGACATGGCATTGGCCGGATGGCGGATTGTCACCGAAAGGGCTCCACAGGCGGACCAACTGATCGATATGGTACAGGATACACTGGACCGGCGAGGGCGTGACGATGCGGGCACCTGACTTCTGGAACTCAGCCCCTGATCGGTTGGATCTGCGCGCCAGGCTGTTGGCGCCACTTGGTCACCTCTATGCCGCTGCAACCGCCCGTCGCGTGGCGAGCGGGCAAGGCATCTCGCCGGGCGTACCGGTTATCTGCGTTGGCAACCTGAATGCCGGTGGCACAGGGAAGACACCGACGGTGATCTGGGTTTTGGAATATTTGAGGGATACCTGGCATCAACCTCATGTCGTGACCAAAGGCCATGGTGGCTCGCTGGAAGGCCCGGTGCAGGTCGACCCGCGCAAACACACAGCGGCTCAGGTCGGGGATGAACCCCTGTTACTCGCCGCGTTTGCCGAGGTCTGGGTCGCCAAAGATCGTGCAGCGGGCGCGCAGGCAGCCGCAGCGGCAGGGGCGACCGCGATCGTGCTGGACGACGGCTTTCAGAACCCCGCAGTTGCCAAGGATTTTTCCATCATCGTGGTGGATGCGCGGCTCGGATTTGGCAATGGCCTTTGCCTTCCTGCTGGTCCACTGCGAGAGCCTGTGGCCGTTGGATTGAAACGTGCTGCTCTCGTGTTGTCGCTTGGGGACGCCGCAGCGCAGTCAACATTTTCAGAAAGATGGGAACCTGCCCTGACGGTCCCACACGCCACCGGCGAGGTGTGTCCGCTCCAAACCGGAATGGACTGGAACAATACACCGGTTCTGGCCTTTGCGGGCATAGGCTATCCGGATAAGTTCTTTGGAACTCTGCGACAGCAAGGCGCGAAACTGCTGCGGGCCGAGGCACTGGATGATCACCAACCACTGACTTCAGCGCTGATGACGCGGCTTGAGAACGAGGCCAAAGCACTGGGCGCGCAACTGGTGACAACCGAGAAAGACGCCGTGCGCCTGCCCGCCACTTTCCGCAGCAAAGTTCTGACCCTACCGGTTCGGTTGCAAATCAATCAGGATGACAAAGTCAAAGAGTTGTTGGCGAAGGCCGCGCCTTCACCTTAGGCAGATGGCCAGCCCAAAACAGGCTGACCATTCAGGATTTAGCTGCCAAGCTCGGCTTCGATCAGCGTCTTGAAGTCGTCATAAGGCTGATTTTCAACCTTCTTCCCATTCACGACGAAAGTAGGCGTCGCCTGAATTCCATCGCGTTCGGCATTTTCCTGATACCAGGCCACCAGTGTCTGCGCGCGGGTACCGTCCTGCAGGCAAGCCTCAAGCTGATCATTGTCTATGCCAGCGAGACGCCCGATCTTGCGCAGTTCATCAACGATTTCGGCAGGACCTCCGGCACGGGTCCATTCCGACTGGCCTTCATACAGCAGGTCGGTGATGCCAAAGAACTTGTCAGGTCCTGCACAGCGCGCGACCATCGAGGCCCACAGGCCATAGCGGTCGAAATACACCTCGCGGTAAGTGAACTTTACCTTGCCGGTATCGATGAAGTCCTTTTTGAGCTGCTTGTACGCGCCCTGATGGAAATTCGCGCAGTGCGGGCAGGTGTACGATGCATATTCGATGATCTCGACTGGCGCGTCTTCGGCCCCCTGCACCATCTCGACGATGGTCGAGGTGTCCAAATCCGCCTCTTGCGCCTCAGCAGCACCAACAAGCGGGTTCGAAGGGATCGTGTTACTCGACGTTGTCAGCCAATAGCCGCCAGCGGCCACGGCGACAGCCGCACATATTACGGTTGCAATCCGGCTCATTCATCAGCCCTTTCTTAGCGTTTCTGTCTGGATAAAACGTTGCGGCCCAAACGTTCAAGGGCCGCGCGCAAATCTTCATCATCAACCGCGCGCGACACATTGTCGGCCTCAGCTGCGATTTCTGGTGAAACAACCGGTTTCGTCTGTTTCGGTTTGTGATCGAAACTCGCCTGCCCCTCAGCAAATCCGGTAGGCGCGGTCTGGGTGATACGCACCCGATTGATCGCGTTGTAACCATAGACCGCATTCACTTTGTCGCGCAGCTGTTCTTTCTGCATCTCCAGCATTGGCGCCTGCGGCCCGGTGGTCAGCACCGTCAGCGTCGCGCCAAAGCCACCCTTGGCGTATCCCACATTCACCGGCTGGGCGATCGACGCGATGTCCTGGCCCACAATCTCGGCCCAATGGGTCAAAAGGCGCGAGACGGCAAATCCCCGGCTTTCCCCGGCCTGCCTGATCCGGTCGTTCAGCAAAGTGGCGGTGCGCTTGAACCCGCGGGTCGAGGAACGTCTGCGTTGCATCTGGTTTCCAACTCCTGCGTCGCTATTGTAATAGGCTGATACCCGGACGCCAGCGAAACCCGACAGAGAGTTACATAAAACTTGCGTGACTGCACCGAATCTGACCTGAGCAATACGCTGCTGGATTGGTACGACCGCCACGCACGTGAAATGCCTTGGCGTATTGGCCCGGCAGCGCGTGCCGCAGGCGTAGCACCAGACCCCTACCGCGTCTGGCTATCCGAAGTGATGCTGCAACAAACGACCGTTGCCGCTGTTCGCGACTATTTTGTTCGTTTCACCACGCGCTGGCCAACCGTCGAAGCCCTTGCCAATGCGCAAGATGATCAGGTCATGGGGGAATGGGCTGGCCTGGGCTATTACGCCCGCGCCCGCAACCTTCTGAAATGCGCGCGGGTGGTTGCGTCCGCGCATGACGGGCAGTTTCCCAACAATTACGATGCACTACTGGAACTGCCGGGCGTTGGCCCCTACACGGCGGCGGCCATCGCAGCCATCGCATTTGATCGACCAGAAACTGTCCTGGACGGCAATGTCGAACGGGTCATGGCAAGGCTCTATGATATTCACGAACCCCTGCCCGCCTCAAAACCCCTGTTAAAGAAAAAAGCCGCGGCATTGACCCCGCAGCACCGGCCCGGAGATTACGCGCAGGCTGTCATGGATTTGGGTGCAACGATCTGTACTCCAAAATCTCCGACCTGCGGCATTTGCCCCCTGCATGCGGCCTGTCTGGCGCGGAAGGCGAGGACGCAGGTGGAACTGCCGCAAAAAACGCCCAAGAAGCCCAAACCCACCCGGCTGGGCCACATCTACATCGCCCAACGCGGAGATGGTGCCCTGCTGTTGGAACGCCGCCCCGATAAGGGTCTGCTGGGCGGAATGTTGGGCTGGCCCGGCTCGGACTGGTCCGAAACACCGCTGGAAAGCCCTCCGTTCCCGGCGCGATGGCACGAAATCCCCGGTGAAGTGAGACACACCTTCACCCACTTTCACCTGATCCTGCGTATTTGGACAACCGAATTGCCAGACGGTTGCGATCCGAACGGTCTGACAGTCATGGACAAACACCAATTCAGGCCCAGCGACCTGCCCACGGTTATGCGCAAGGCTTTTGACCTCTGGCGCGGCCAATAGACCGCTGGGCAAAGCCCAGTGCGCGGTCTACGGTGCCGCCAACGTTTCGGAGCCCCAACATGATCGCATCTGACACCCTGTCCCGATGGCAATCCGCCCTTCCCTTTTGGGTCTCATACCTCCTGATCCCACTGATCTGGATGACCACTACGGCAGGCGGATGGTGGGTCCTGCTGGTACCGCTTTCGACATGGTGGGTCTTTGCGGTGCTTGACCGGCTGACCGGCCTAAACCTTGAAAACGCCGACCCGGATACGCCAGATACGGGGCTGCAATGGTATATCTGGCTGACCAAAGCCTGGGCACCGGTGCAATTCCTCACGCTCTATGGGCTGATCTGGTACACTACCCGAGCCGTAGATATGAGCTCGGTCGAAAAAATCGGCGTGTTCTTCGGCATGGGCGTCCTTTCCGGAACGATCGGGATCAACTACAGCCACGAGCTGATGCATCAGAAAGGCAAACTGGAACGCTGGCTGGGCGATTTCCTGTTGTCGATGGTCCTTTATTCCCATTTCCGGTCCGAGCACCTGCTGGTTCACCACCGCTACGTCGGAACTCCGCGCGATCCGGTAACCGCGCGCTACAACGAAGGTTTCCACCGGTTCTATCCGCGCGTTCTGCGCCAAAGCCTCATCTCAGCCTTTCGCGCCGAGCGGGAAAAACTGGCCCGCAAAGACCGCCCCTGGACCGATCCGGCAAACCCGTTCTGGCGCTATTGGAGCCTGCAAGGAGCCATGCTGCTGCTAGCATTTCTGATCGGCGGATGGGCAGGGCTAGGCCTGTTTTTGGTACAGGCCGGCACCGCGATCTGGCAGCTTGAACTTGTTAACTATGTCGAGCACTACGGGCTGACGCGCAAATATCTGGGCGATGGCAAGTACGAGCATGTGCACCCGCGCCATTCCTGGAACGCGTCACAAAAGGCTTCAAACTGGCTGTTGATCAACCTGCAACGCCACTCGGACCACCACTACAAGCCAAACCGCCGCTTTCCACTGCTGCAACACCATTCGCAGGATGCAGCGCCGCAACTGCCTCATGGATATCCGGTCATGACCCTTGCCGCGATGATTCCGCCCTTGTGGCGGCGTATCATGAATCCGAGGGTCCGCGCATGGCGGCGTCAATACTATCCCGAAATCACCAACTGGAAGCCTTACAACAAAGCGCACAACCCTGCCCCTCGCACCTGACTGCAGCGCGCTGCCCGGCCCAACGGGAAGGATCGCATCTTTGATGCGCTGCTGACAGGCGGGAGCCCTGGTTGCTACAGCACCCAGACATCCATCGGGGCTGTAACACCGCGAACAGGCTGGTCCGAGTGCTGTGCAAACCCGGTCATCATGTCTTGCGCATTTGGCGTCTCGCTTAGGGCCTGAGACCGCAATGCATCACTGACAATGATGCGCGCTTGAAAATCGCGCGTCAGGGCCTCTAGCTTCGCGGCAACATTCACCGCATCGCCGATCACTGCAAATTCCAGCCGGTTTGCACCGATATCCCCCAGTACGACCGAGCCATAATGAACCCCGACCCCGATCCGAATCTCTGGCTCACCCGCGCGCTTGCGCTCCAAATTCCAACGGTCGATCATCTCGACCATGGACCGCGCGCATGCCAGCGCATTGCTTGCATCCAGCTCTCCGGGTACGGGGGTTCCAAACGTGGCCATCAGCCCATCGCCCAAGTATTTGTCGAGTGTTCCGTGATGGCGAAACACCTCGGTCTCCATTCGGGCGTGGAAACCACGCAAAACTTCAATAACCTCATATGGATCACGGCCAGCCGAGAACTTGGTGAAGCCAACGATGTCGATAAATAGAACCGCGATATCCTCTTTGCGGACCTGCTTCAGAGGTTCGTCGTTCTGGCTCAGCTCATCCACCACATTCGGCGAAAAGTATCGAGACAGATTCGCGCGTTCACGTTCAAGCCCAGCATTGGACATCAGCAAGCGATTGAGGCGGCGCATCGACACCCCAAGCGTCACTGCGACCATGACAAAAACGATCACCTGCTGGATGCGTAGGGTTGGCATGAAACTGTTGGGATCCATGAACTCGGCCACATCCGGGTAGCCTGACAAAGCCTCGGCCACACGCTCGCTAATCCCAGGGATCGGGGTGGCGACCCACCAAGCGATCACCCATCCAGCCGTCCACATCATCGCCGTCCAAGAACCGATCGCAATGACAGTGCGCCAGGAATAGGCAAGCGTCCCTGCTGCCAGGATAATGAAGAAATACTGAAAATTGTCGAACCGATACTGCATCGCCAGTGGTCGCACATCGTCGCTGAACGGGTTGGGCACAATCATCCCCAGCGTCATGATCAGCAGATCGACGAAGATCAAAAGCAACTCGGTCCGGGATTGCCCCACACGACCCGCGCGTTGGATCAGCCAACCATTGGCGCAGATCAGAAGTAGGATGAAATGGTACCATAGGACCTCCCACTGGGGATTCAGATAGATCAGCAAAAGCCCGGTCAACGCCATCGCGATCCAACGTGCACGAACGGCCAGTTCAAGCCCCTCTCGCTTGTGTCGTTCCAGTGCTGCCTCGGTATATTTGTTGTCCAGATCGAAGTTGTCGGGTTGCGTAACAAAGAACCGGCTAAGGCGGGATTGACTGGCGGTGGTCTCGGTCATTGCCTTTATCTCCCAAAAGGGCTGTCAGGGGCTGCCCTATGCAATCATCTCACAGGCAAAAACAAAAGACCCCGCCGGTAACGGCGGGGCAAGGCGTAGTGCCTTGTGTCAGGCCACAGGCACCGGCGGTATTCAGTTATGCAATTCGGCCCTGATCTGCTGACGCAACACGTCGATGGGCACGGTTTTGCCATCGCGTTTGAAGCACCAATAGGTCCAGCCATTACAAGACGGAGCATTTTCCAGATGCGCGCCAACCTGATGGATTGAACCTTTGACGTTCTGCCCTACCAGAGTCCCGTCGGCGCGGACCTTGGCTTTATGGCGTTGGTTCATCGAATACAGTTCCTCACCCGGGCGCAGCATGCCGCGTTCGACCAATTGGCCGAAGGGCACGCGCGGCTCAGCGCGCTTGCTGGCGCTGACTTCCAACGCTTCGCGGTCAAACTTACGGACCTTTGAGATACGCTTTTCAGCCACCTTGCGATAACTTTCTTCGCGCTCAATCCCAATGAACTCACGCCCCAGCATTTTCGCTACAGCACCTGTGGTGCCCGTGCCAAAGAACGGATCCAGCACCACGTCACCGGGATTGGTCGAACCAATCAACACGCGATGCAGCAGTGATTCCGGTTTCTGCGTCGGATGCGCCTTATCGCCGTTTTCATCCTTGAGCCGTTCATGCCCGGTGCAGATCGGCAGCACCCAGTCGCTGCGCATCTGCACACCTTCGTTAAGGGCCTTCAGCGCCTCATAGTTGAAGGTGTATTTCGCGCCTTCGCGCTTGGAGGCCCAGATCATCGTCTCATGCGCGTTGGTAAACCGCTTGCCACGGAAGTTTGGCATCGGGTTGGATTTACGCCACACAACGTCGTTGAGAATCCAATAACCCGCATCCTGCAGGGCGGAACCCACGCGGAAAATGTTGTGATAAGACCCAATCACCCAGATCGCACCATTGGGCTTCAGCAGACGATGCGCAGCCTTCAACCATTCCCGCGTGAACTGGTCATAAGCCCCAAAGCTGCTGAACTGATCCCAGTGATCATCGACCGCATCGACCTGAGAATTATCGGGCCGGTGCAATTGACCTTTCAACTGCAAATTATACGGGGGGTCCGCAAAAATCAGGTCAACCGACGCCTCGGGCAGACTGTTCATCGCCTCGATGCAGTCACCGGATAGAATCGTGTTTAAAGGGAGCGCGGCTGCGCCCTTTGTCTTGATTGTGGTCATATCACTGCCTCAGTTCCACGGCGCTTTTGCGCTCATTTGGTTGAGACAAGGATGAGTCAAAGATGATTTGCCGTCAATTTCTTTTTTGAATCAGCGACTTACGATTTACTCTTGATACAAGATATTGTGGACCGGTTTGAACGAACGTCTATGGTGTGGGGTCACGCCAAGATTTTGCAACGCCTCGCGGTGCTGTTTTGTCGGATATCCGGCATTCGCCTCCCACCCATAGCCGGGATGCTGTTGCGCCAAATCCACCATCAGCTGATCACGCCAGATTTTTGCAATGATCGACGCTGCCGAAATCGACACCGACCGTGCGTCGCCCTTCACCACCGCCTGCGAGGGCAATTTCATACCGCGCGGGATCATGTTGCCATCAATCAGCAAGAAATCCGGAGCCGGGTCCAGCGAAGCTACCGCGCGTACCATCGCCAGATGCGAGGCGCGCAGGATGTTGTGCTCATCGATCTCTGCAACCGTGGCTTCGGCCACCGCGACCTCTGCCCGGTCGCGCAATATCTCATTCAAACCGCCGCGACGCTTGGCTGTCAGTTTTTTTGAATCGTTCAACCCAGCGGGAATGTCATCCGGGTTCAAAATAACCGCCGCGGCTACAACCGGGCCCGCCAGCGGACCGCGCCCAACCTCATCCACCCCGGCAATTCGGACATATCCGCGTGCCAGCAAAGCCCGTTCGAGTTCATAATCAGGTGTCGTCATACCCTTGGCAAATCGTGTTTCGCAGCGCTTCGCAAGAAAAAAGAGAGGGCAGCTTGCGCCACCCTCTCCCGCGCGGCGCTTCTATGGCGCCACTCCTGCTCGAAACCTGTTACTGGTAAACGACGCGGTATCCTTTCTGGCGCAGGCAGGCGGGTTCGTATGCCCGTTTTACCTTTTTACCATTCCAGAAACCAACCTTGCATTGGTGTGGCAGGCTATCGGCATGTTTATAGTACTTCTTCAGGCAATTTGGCCCAAGCAGCGGACGCTTGTTCGAATAGGCATTGAACGTGCGCAGGCAACGCTGCGGTAGGTCATACCGCGCCACCCGCTTTGGCAACGGGCGTACAGCATGTTTTTTCTTGGCCTTCTTCGCCTTGGCTTCAGCCTGCTTATGACGCTTGCGGCGCTCTGCCTCTTCGTCGCGCTTTTTTTCCTGATGATAGTGGTTGACCGCAGCACCTATGAGCGCGATCGCAGCCAATCCGCCGAGAATATCTCGGGTATCTGCTGCGCGCGACTGTGACGCTGAGATCCCCGTGATGGCGACGGCGGTTGCTATGATCAGAGCGATAAATTTCCGGTGCATGATGCGTGTCCTTTCGGATAATGGGCAGGCCGGTTACCGACCGCGAATTTGATAACCTGACACTGCGACCACCCCGTTCAGACAAGCAATAACGGCATACTGTTATTCAATATCAGCACCACAAACCCCCTGAGGTTATTGAATATCCACCCAACCCATGCGCAGGATGCAGCCCATGAAACAGATCCTCTCTTCTCTGGCTCTGACGGCCCTGATATCGGTTGGGTCGCAAGCCATCGCGGCAGATTGCTATGCCGACTACAAGGCCAAGCAGGACAATCCCTTACGCCTGCACTATGGCGTCATGCAGGTCTCAAGCTGCGATAAAGGCTCGGCCCGGAAAGAAGTCGCCAAGCGGCTGAAATCAAACGGCTGGACCCTGCTGAACGTGATGACCGTTTTCGAGGCGGGTGGATTGGATCAAAGGAAGGCCAATGCCGGAAAATACTATCTCCGTTACTGAGGCGCGTCGTTCGGGGGTTCGGCTGGTTGGTCTGGGGATTGCGGCAATCGTCGCGATCCTGGTGACTGCAGCGGTTTTCCTGTTCTGGACGCTACCGGACGCAAATGCCTTCAACGCGCGGGTTGAACGGCTGTTTGTCGAGGCTGACCTGACCTCGCAATCGGAAATCCGTCTGCTCGAGATTCTGGCGCAATCGGGCACCGCCTTTGCCGATACGCTATCCAGCTATCGAATGGTCATCTTCGTGCTGTTGGTCTTTGCCAGCGCCATGCTGATCACCGCGCTTGTCTTTCTGGTCATGCTGGTTCTGCTGAACCGCCGCATGGCCCAGATTGAGCGGACGGGGATCCAGGTAACATCCCTGCTGATCAGCCGTGAAGAGAATACCGTTTATCTCAACAACATGGATTTTAAGTTGACCCCCGCCGCGATGGAAACGCTTTCGGTTCTGGCTGAATCCCGGCTGGATGACGAGGTCCTGTCGGGTGCCCAGATCGAAGCGATGATCTCGGGCAGAAACGCTGCAGATTGCGATGAGGCCGCCGGGGCAACCCGGATCAAACGCCTGCGCGACGCCTTGGGAAATCAGATGGTCAGTGAGCTGCTGGTGAAGAACATCGCCAAGAAGGGCTATATGCTGTCGATTGAGAAAGACGTTATTCAAATGGTCTGAGGATGCCATTGCGGTAAAATCTACGTGCGCATCTTGGAATTCTCGCCCTCAAGACCCATGATATAAGGGCTTGGCCAAGGGAGGTTGCAGATGAACGTCCATGCCACACCGAATGTCAAAGGCTATGGGATATCAGTTGAGCCGCTGCAGGGACGGATCGCGATCTACCGTGGTGATATACTGCTGGCCGAAAGCCACAACGCCAAAGTCATGTACGAAACGCGGCTACCTCCCGCGATCTATGTTCCGCGCGAAGACCTGTGCGTCGAACTCAGCCCTGAGACCGAATTGCAGACGTTCTGCCCCTTCAAGGGTACCGCAACCTATCACGACATTAGCCTACCGGAAGAGCGCCTTACGAACTCGATTTGGGCTTATGAAGACGCCTTCCCTGAAAGCGCGGCCATTCAGGGCCATATTGGATTCATGCCGGATACCGCGACGCGGATCGACCTCGGCGACAACCAACTGCGTCAACCCGACGATGGCAATATCAGCGGCCCCCTGATCGATTGGCTGATGCGCGGTGCGTCCGAAATTAACACTCCTGATGCCTTTACAAAAACGCTGGCCGAGAAAATGCTGGAACATGGCATCGCTATTCAACGCCTAAGCATTCTGGTCTGGTCGCTGCATCCGCTGATCGCAGGCAAACACTATATCTGGGAGAAAGACTCGGCTGAGATTTCGACCCACACTCCGACCTATGAAATTCATGATCACCCTGCCTTTACCAACAGCCCCCTGCGTCACGTTTCAAACGGGTTGGGTGGTGTCCGGCAGCGCCTGAACAACGACAATCCGCATAACAGCTTTCCGATCATCGAAGACCTGCGCGCAAAAGGGGCCACCGATTACGTTGCCATGCCACTGCCTTTCTCGGATGGGCGGACGAATGTCCTGACCCTGACTTGCGATCATCCCGATGGGTTCACGACCGAGAACCTGGGTCTGGTTTTTGAATGCTCTACTGTCATCGCGCGGTTCTACGAGGTCTTCATGCAGCGCGAAAACGCGCAGGTTCTGCTGGAAACCTACGTAGGCAAGCGCAGCGGTGCGCGCGTCCTGGGGGGCGAGATTCGCCGCGGTGATGGCGATGACATAGATGCGGCGATCATGTTTTGCGATCTTCGAAATTCAACCGCATTGGAAGAAAAACTGGGGCGTGATGACTATATCGAGCTACTGAATGCGTTTTTTGAGACAGTTTCAGGGATCGTGCACGACCATGACGGAGAAGTTCTGAAATTCATCGGCGACGCTGTTCTTGCCGTCTTCCCGGCGGGTGACGATGCCGCCAAAGCCCGATCCAGCGCGCAGCTTTCGGCAACTGAGATCGTCGAAAAACTGGGTGAATTGCGCAGTGACGGAAGTGATCATGATTTCGACTGCTCGATTGGTGTCGCCTATGGCCGCGTCACCTATGGCAATGTGGGCTCACGCGAACGGTTGGACTTTACCGTGATTGGTCAGGCCGCCAATGTCGCTGCCAGATTGGGCGAATATGGCAAAACCGTCGGACATAGAATTGTTGTCTCGCAAGATATCGAACCTGTTTGCAAACAGGCGATCCCTTTAGGGGCGATCAAGCTGCACAACGTCTCGCAACCGATCAAATCATTTGCCCTGCAAACCTCAGCCGATGCCTGATTTGACAGTTTACTTCGCAAGAGTTGAACCTCAAATTGTGCCACCCACTATCTCGGATCAGTCAACCTATGGCCTTTGCGCGAGATACCGTACACACCGTGTCTGGTTGACATCAATGGTTCAAAAACCACCGCCCAGCAGGATCAGAGCCGTCTGCGCAGGTGAGATCGTCTGTTGGATTTGATTGATCTGATTGCGGGCCAGATACGTGTCGGTCAGCTTTTCGATTGCCTCACTTTCAGTGAACTGCGCCAAATCGGATGACCCTGTAACGCGCTGCAATCGATCTTTGAACACCTCAAGCTGCTTGTCGATATCCAGTTGCGCAAATGCTGAAGGCAGCCCCAATGCCGTTTCCATCATGCGGCGCAAGGGAGGCAGCCCCATCAGATCAAACCACCTTCTGTCCTCACTGCCACCCTGGCCAGCCAGGTCGCGCAATGCATGCTGGGTGTACAACGCGATACGCATCGATTCATCTGCTTCACCAACCGAGATTTCAAATCGCGCAATCAAGTTGTCGTCAGCGATCTTTTCCATGGCGTCCACCAATCCGGTCTTGCGCACATCGCCGGGACCAAGTCCAAAGGCATTTGCAAAATCACGGTACCTACCGTCGGCCAGCCTGTTCGCAAGCGCATCGTCAGCCTGCGTTCCATCGGACAAGATTTTTTGGACAAAATACCGATTGTCGAGATCACCTTCCAAGCCAAACGCACCCAATGCCACCTGCAACAACCGTCGGTCCGAAACCAGATCCTCGGCCGTCTTGACCTTGCCAATATTGTCCAGAAAATACCTTGCGTCCCGTTCATTGATCCCCGAGGCAGAATAGCTTTGGAGCTGCGCATCATAGGTTCGCTGCAAAAAGCGCCAGCCAACCAGACCACCTGAAGGTATGACCGGCTGGAAGGTCACTGCTGATACGCCATCAGACGTTCTTCGCGTGGCAACAGTGAACGCAAGGCCTTTAAACACTTATAGTATTGCTCTGCCACCAATGCTTCAGTTGCGTTAGCAAGGACCCGGCGACTGTCGGCATCCGTGAATACCTGGCTCAGCTCTTCCACGCGCCGCAGAAGTTGCTGGCGCGCCTGCTCAGGTTCGGTATCGCCTGACAGAACCAACTGCGCGGCATAGCAGACACGGCGTACCGGCGTGTTGACCTCTTCCGGGTGAATGGCATCGCGCAGGCGCAGGACATTTGCCTGAGGTGTCATGATCGAAAACCGACTGCGTCGATCCCCGTTTTCGATTACAACACCATTGATCAGAACCCGTTCCTTTGGCGCAAGTTTCAGGACCAGACCCCCCATCAGTTGCCCCTCATTTGACGTAGCCCGCGCAACACGGCCATGTTGATCTCAAGCAGCGGCTCAACGGTCGCCTTGTTCGCCAGCACCTGGCTGCTGTGTTGTTCGGTAAACTCAGCCAAATAGAAAATCCGCGCCCGCAGATTGCTCGGCAGCCCGTTATCCGCATCCGCCACATCGGTTGCCAGCACAGCCCACAGGCGGCGATTTTCGTGCAAGGCTTGAACGAACCCTCCGAAATCAGCCGCTTTCCGTGTGGAAGCAGCCTTCAACCGATGTGTAATCCTGGAAATCGCCTCATACTCTGTATCCCGAGGTGTTCGCGTCGGTGCAGCAGATTGCGCATAAGCGCGGTGAGCAAGCGTTTGCGGTGTCACTTGAAATCCTTCCAATTGTCCTTCAGCGGGCGATTAAGTACGGGGCACAGCGTGCGTGCCCCGGATCAGTTCCAAAGTTAGCGGAACAGCGACAGGATGGACTGTGGCGCCTGGTTCGCGATCGATAGCGATTGGGTTGCCAGCTGTTGCTGGACCTGCAACGCTTGCAGTCGCGCCGAGGTTTCTTCCATGTCAGCGTCAACCAACGAGCCGATACCGGATTTAAACGAGTCAGACAGGTTCGAGATGAACTCTTTCTGGGTCTCGATCCGACCCTGCGCCGAACCAAAAGCCGCCGAGGCATCAATCGCAGTATCGATGAGGCCTTCGATCGCGCCAAGCGCTGCGGATGCGCCGGCAGAAGTCGACACATCAATCGAGGCCAGAGCGCCTAGACCGCCAGAGTTCGCATTGGCATATTGACCGCTGATCTGCAGCGAATCCGACCCTTCGTTGGTGATATCGAGTTGCGCAGCATTCGTACCCGGATCATAGACGACCGAAACATTGGCATCCGAAGCTTCGATGGCAGCTTTTAGCCCCGCAGCGATGATCTCTTCGGGCGCGTTGCCTGCGGCGATATCCTCAGCCCGGACTGTATAAGACGCGACATCGTCGCCCAGTCGGACCGTGAAAGTATCACCAGCGGACAATGTGCCCGGATCAGCGATCACGATGCTTCCATCATCATCGCTTCCGCCGTTTCCATCCAACGAAAATCCGAATGCGTCGGCCGTATCCGCAGTGACCCCGTCAGTTCCAGTGAACACGTCGGCAGCAGTGTAACCACCTGTCGACAGGTTTTGCGCCGATACACTAATGGAAGACGCTGTCACGTTGCCTGCATTGTCTCGATCCAAAGAGGACAGAATGCTTGCGCCAGCCCCACCGTTCACCAGATTGAGGCCATTGAACTGGGCAGCGCCGACAACCGATTCGATCTGATCCCTAAGCGCGGCCACATCGGTGTTGATCTTAGCACGATCAACGTTGTCTTCCTGCGCCGCAACGATCTTGCCTTTCATCTGGTTCAGCAGATCCGTCACAGTTTCTGAGGCGTTTCGTGCAACTGCGACAGTGGATTCACCCAAGGCTAGGCTGTCCTTGATCGCATTGAAGCCGTTGACGTCTGATTCCATCACCTTTGAGATGGCCCAGACAGCCGAGTTATCCTTGGCTGTAGCCACATCCTTGCCAGTCGAGATCGCGTTTTGCGTCTGTGCGAGGTTCTTGTTGACCGATTTGAGAGTTTGCAGCGCAACCATTGCGCCATTGTTCGTCAGAATGCTGGACATATTTGTCATCCTCTTAGCGTTCGGGCGCGTTTGACGCCCATGTTGGACCCACCAAACCGGCAGGCATTCTGTCGTTCTGACCTGTGCGTCGTGCCTTGTGGCCTTCGCGCCACCCGTTGTTTCAGGTGCATCGCCACATTTGACCCTGATCTCCTAACGGAGTGCTAAGACGGGCAAATCCGAAATTTCGGATTTGAATCAAACCTTATGCTATGCCCGTTTTTCCAGCTTTGCCTGCGATCGCAAAACAAACCCACTACGCTGCCCCGAGGCGTCATAAGTACTGAACTCCTGCCGGACCTGTTTCAGTTCCGCCATTCGGTCCGCCACAGCCCGAATACCCTCGGCCGCACTGTTCAAAAGGGCTTGATTGCGCACGACCTTCTTCTGGATCCGGATCAGATCATCGCTTTCCAACACCTGCAGATCATTTATTGCATCGATCAGATTCTCTTTTTTAGGCACCAATCGATCCAGATCGGTCAAATCCCCCTGGACCAGGGCTGTGCGCTCCAGATCCAAAAGGTCTTCCAGTGCCTGAATCGGGTCTTTATCCATCCGACTTCTCCATCATTGCATTGAACAAAACTTCAGAAAGGCCGATTCCTCCCGCCTTGGCCATTTGCTGCGCCTGCTGTTGCACCAGAAATGAGGAAAACTGATCTTCGCCCGCGCCACCGCCAAAGGAACTTCGCGCTTGGCCGAGGCCTGCAGACTTGAGCATTTCAGCCAGAAATGCGGCCTCCAGCTCAACCGAGGCGGCTTTCAGCTTCTGTGGAATCTGGGCGGAATACGCCGTCGTACCGGTCGCTGTAATCGTCATCGGATTCTCCAAAAATTGCTTCGAACTTTCTCGATCAAAGAGGAAAGCGGTTAAAATAAACGTAACTTCCTTTGGGCACAGTGCGGGCCAGACCAACGAAAGCCCGGAGCAAAAAATGCCCAACCCGCTGACGATCATGACGGCTGCACCTGCCACGGGCGACAAACCCGGGGCATCTCAGGGTAAGGAGCGGGATGTCAATGGCGGGTTTGCCTTTGAGGATGTGCTGAATGAGGATGCCGATCAGATCGAGTTGAAGGATGTTGATCTGGTGACGGCTGAATCCAGCCTGCCAGCTGAGCAATCAGATATCGCATCTGTTGCCGTGTCAGAATCAGCTGAGGCGATCAAAGCCAAGGAATCAGAGCCCGCCGAGCCACAGATGGTAGCGCAGGAGGTTGCCATTGCGCCCAACCGCCAAGCGGATTTCACGGTCGGTGATACAGACCTTGTCACTCCGCCCAGCCCGATACAGCAAATTTCGCAGTTGGTCGCTGGCAATTCGGCCCTGAGACAAAAGGCAGGCTCGACCGAAGCGGCCACCCCAAGGTCCGATGAAAACGTGCTTCGGGTGCCAACCCAAGCTCCAATCTCAGGTGGTGGGGAACAACGAAGTGTGCACCAAATGCCCGCCCCACGCGCGCTAGATGCATCCCTTGTGGGGGATACGGTTTCGAAACTTGAACAGCCAAGCTCCGAACCAGAGACGCGTCTCGTTGCCCGAGCAGTCGAGCCTGCAGCCGAGCAAATGGCGCGGCAAACGGTTATGTCCGCCGCCTTGAAACCGCAGATAGCGGCCCAGGGCCTCGGGTGGGCACCGGGCGATGCTATCGCTGATACCGCGATCAGCGCGGAATTTGATGACCCGTCCGTGGTCAAAGATATAGCGGCAAGCCACACGATGCGCGACACGACGCAAACGATGCCCGTCGCCATGGCCCGCGCGGAAACCGCGCGCGCGATTGCGGGGCAACTGGCCGCTTCGATTTCGGCCCGCCCAAGCACCGGCGGCGTTGAAATTGCCCTGAACCCCGAAGAGCTTGGCCGCGTCTCAATCACGCTCAACGGTCGAGAGGACGGGTTTCATCTTACGATCGCGGCTGAACGGCCCGAAACACTGGACCTGATGCGCCGCCACATTGCGATCCTGTCTGCCGAGTTCGAAAAGCTGGGATATGGGGATCTGTCGCTTGATCTGAACATGTCCGGGGACTCGGCCCAGCATGGCGACCCGTCAGAGTCTGATCCCTCCTCAGAAACCGACGAAATGACTCGCGACTCTGACCATGAGGCACCTACTCTCCCGACCGGCCCTGACAGGGGCCTTGATATGAGGCTTTAACCGATGATTTCAGCGACCAATTCAGTGACCGTAACGGGTGCAAATCCCGGCGCAAACAACAATTCGGAACGTTCGGCACTGACTTCGGATTTCGAGACCTTTCTGCGCATGCTGACCGTGCAGGCGCGCAATCAGGATCCGCTTGAGCCACTGGATTCCTCCGAATACGCCTCTCAGCTGGCGCAGTTTTCGATGGTTGAACAACAGGTCAAAGCCAATGAGCTTCTGTCTGATCTGGCGCTGACACTAGGTGCTGTCAATCTGAACCAGCTTACCGGCTGGGTTGGGATGAATGTCAAAACCGACGCACCGTTTCGCTTTGAAGATCAGCCTGTTCCGATCTTTGCGCAGGCCGAAGCAACCGCAGATCGGGCCGAATTGGTCATTCGCAACGACCCAGGCACCGTTGTCGACCGCGTCCCTGTGCCTCTCGATAAGGCCGAATTCGAGTGGGCCGGGGTCAGCAGTGCCGGTGATCCCTTTCCCGCTGGCAGTTACTCAGCCACATTGGAGAGCTTCAAAAGAGGTGAGTTACTAACCAGCACGCCCGCATCTGCCTTCGGTCGGGTGGTAGAGGCACAGGTCAGCGAAGGTGGCATCATCCTGAAACTGGAGAGCGGTGCAGAGGTGTCTGCCGAAATGGTCACGCAAATCCGCACGGGCGCTTGATCTGGAAGGCAAGGCGGGCCAAAGCTTGGCGCATCGCGACTCGCTCCCTAACCCGGTATCTGTCCTGTCTGATCATCACCAACCTCCCCCGGGTCTTGTTGCCCAGCTCAGCACCCAAGGTTTGATCCGCCACGACGTGACCTTCGAGGTGTTGTACGGTGGGCGGACCAATCATGTCTGGAAGGTTTTGTCCGGCAATAGTGATGCCGTGCTTAAGCTATACAGTGCGCGGTTTCAGAACCCCTTGTTTCGCAACGATGCCCGGCTTGAGTCAGAATGTCTGCGCACGCTCAACAGCTTTGGCTTCGTGCCCAATTTACGTGCCACGGGTTCCTTTGGAGACGACAGCTGGGTCTACTATGACCACGCTCCGGGCGTCCCTTGGCAGGACGATGTTTCGGGCGTGGCCCATCTGCTTGGAAGGTTGCACCAAATTCCGGTCAATCTGGACCTCCCTAACGGCTGCAATGGCAGCGAAGATCTGGAACAGCACGCGTGTCAAATTCTGGCTGATTGCCACGCGGAAGAGCGGCGATCGTTGCTTGCAAAAAAACCTCAGGCCCAAGTACCGCCATTATCCGCGCGGTGCTTGATCCATGGCGATCCGGTCGCGGGAAACATCCTGCAATCGAAAAATGGGCTGACGCTGATCGATTGGCAATGCCCGGCCTTCGGTGACCCATGTGAAGACTTGGCGATATTCCTTTCACCTGCGATGCAGCAACTCTATCGAGGCGCGCCCTTGTCCGAGGCCGAAGAGACGCTGTTTCTTAAGGCCTACGACCAACCCGATATCACCGAACGCTATCTGTCATTGAGGCCTTGGTTTGCGTGGCGCATGGCCGCTTATTGTCTTTGGCGGGCCGAAAACGGTGCGGCTGATTATGCCATTGGGTATGAGTTGGAAGTTGAGGCCTTATAGGTCCGCCAGACCCAGATACGCATAGGCTGGCGGCATGACAGCGCGACGCCAACGGCCAAAGGGAAACCGCCCCGGCGCACCCGCAATAGGGGACGGAATGTCTGCGGATTGCCCCAGCACCAGTCGCGCCAAAGCACGTCCGCAATAGGTTCCCATCGCCACACCATTGCCGTGGTAAGCAAACCCTGCATACATCCCCGGATGCTCAGGAACCGGGCCCACAAAGGGCACAAGGTTCCGGGCAAGGCAAACCATGCCGGACCACTTATGTGTGACATCGACCGTGTCCCAGGCGGGGAACATCCGCCTGAAATCCCCGAAGGCCTTTTGCCGAATGCGCGCCTCAGCCCCAGGGGATGAAAGCAGCCCCCCTCGTGTCCCAAACAGAAATCGTCGATTGGGCATCAATCGGAAATAGTGCAGCAAATTACGCGTGTCATAGGCCATCTGATCCGACGTCCAGCCTTGCGCCTGCAGCTCGACATCAGTCAGAGGCCGCGTCACAAGAACCGTTGACTGTGCAGGCATATAACGCGCGGCCAACCAGGGCGGCAGATCCTCGCTTGAGTAGCCATTTGTGCACACCAGAACGTTCGAAGCACGAACGTGACCCGCAGGCGAGGTCAGCACGAATCCCGAGGCGGCCTGTTTGATCTGCGTGATCGGGCTGTTCTGGAAAAGAGTTGCGCCCTTTGCCTGGGCGGCGCCAGCCAAACCGAACAGATACTTTCGGGGGTTCAGGGCAAAGCCAATTGGCGTTGTATAGCCGCCGAAAAACGCCCCACCCAGCCCGAGGCCCTGCAGATCGTCAATCTCATGTAATTGTCCGGCCGGATCGGCCGACCGGCGCAATCGTTCCATCGCGCGCCGTGAATGGGCCAGTTGAGTTTCACCCTTGGAATGCGTTTCGGCGTCGATTTGGTTATCACGCAGAAGGTCAGCAACTAGTGAAACGGCGTCTTCTTCCGCTTGGTAATAGGTCTGCGTTGCCACCTGACCATAGCGACGGGTCAGGCCAGCCTTGCTGAGCTTTGACCCGCCTAGACAACAAAAGCCCCCGTTTCGACCGGACGCCCCCCAGCCCGGTGTTTCCGCCTCGAACACAGCGACCGAAACCCCTGCCTCGGACAGATGCAATGCGGCGGACAAGCCGGTAAACCCGCCCCCGATGACGGCGACATCAACGCTGATATCGTCTTCGAGCTTTGGCCAAGCAGGGGTCGCGATCGTCTCATCCCACCAACACCCCGCGCGTGGCGCGGGGCCGTAGGCATAATCAGGAAATATACGCCTCATTCAGCGCTTGCCGCGGCCAACTCATCCTGTTTCTGCCTAACCATCGCCCGCTTGGTCACCAGGGACGCGGTAATAACGCCCACCGTGACAACCGCGATCATTAATGTTGACAGCGCATTGATCTCGGGACTGACGCCCAAACGCACAGCCGAGAAAATCTTGATCGGCAAGGTGGTGGCAGAAGGCCCAGATGTAAACGAAGCAATCACTAGGTCATCCAGCGACAGGGTGAAAGCCAGCAGCCATCCCGAAATCACTGCCGGAGCAATGATTGGCAAGGTCACCAAGCGAAACGCCTGCGCAGGAGAACAGCCCAGATCCAGTGCGGCCTCTTCCAGCGATCGATCAAAGGTCACAAGGCGCGAGGACACGACGACCGAGACAAAACACATCGAAAACGTCGTGTGCGCCAGAACGATGGTCAAGATCCCCCGGTCCAATCCGATGCCAATGAACAACAACAGCAGCGACAGACCCGTGATCACTTCGGGCATCACGAGCGGGGCATAGATCATCCCGGAAAACAGTGTTCGCCCAAAGAACCGCCCACCGCGTACCAGAACATAGGCCGCTGCGGTGCCCAGAATCGTGGCCAGCGTTGATGAGAATACGGCAACGCGCAGCGTGACCCAGGCTGCATCAAGAAAGGCTTCGTTCTGCATCAACTCGCCGTACCATTTGGTCGAGAACCCGGCCCAAACGGTGACAAGCTTGCTTTCGTTGAAGCTGAAGATGATCAGGATGATCATCGGGATATACAGAAAGGCAAATCCCAGCGTCAGTGAGACAGTGTTGAACCAGCTCAGCCTGTTCATTGTTCTGCCTCCGTCTGCTTTTGCTGGTTGCGCTGGAACAGCACAATCGGGATCACGAGGATGAGCAACAGAACCACGGCCACCGCGCTGGCGACGGGCCAATCGCGGTTCGAGAAGAACTCTTCCCACAGCACCTTACCGATCATCAAGGTCCCCGATCCGCCCAGTAGCGAGGGGATTACGAATTCCCCAATCACCGGAATCATCACGAGGAAGCAGCCCGCGATAATACCGGGGCGCGACAAGGGGATTGTGATCAACCAGAATGCCTGCAGACGCGAACACCCAAGGTCTTCAGCGGCTTCGATCAGCGACCCGTCCATCCGTTCAAGCGACGAATAAATCGGCAGGATCATAAAAGGTAGGTAGGTATAAACGATACCGATATAAACTGCGGTATTCGTGTTCAGAATGGTCAGCGGCGCTGAGATGATGCCTGTCCAAAGCAAGAGCTGGTTCAGATAGCCTTCGTTGCTGAGGATACCCATCCATGCGTAAACCCGGATCAGGAACGAAGTCCAGAACGGCAGGATGACCAGCATCATGAATGTAGGTCGCCACTCTTCAGGTGCGCGCGCCATCGCATATGCGATCGGATACCCGACAATCAGCGTCAACACCGTTGAGATCAGCGCGATTTTTACGCTGGACAGATAGGCCTTCCAATAAAGATCATCTTCAGTCAGCCAGACAAAGTTTTCCAGATCAAGCTGGCTGAAGAAATCCCTGATACCCGCCCAACCTGCGGACAGGTCCAGCGTCGGAGTGTAGGGCGGAATGGCAAGTGCGGTGTCTGAAAGCGATATCTTTAGGACGATAAAGAATGGCACCAAGAACAGTGCCAGCAACCAGACATAAGGGACAGCGATAAGAACAGCGCGGCGCATCAGTTTTCCAGCAGAACTGCGGCAGTCGCTGTCCAGGACAGCCAAACCGGGTCTTCCCAGGTGAACGAGCGGCGCGAGATGCGGCGGGTATTCGCTGTTTGCGCCTTGATGATCGTGCCGTTTGGCAGTTCGACATGATAGGTCGACAAGTTGCCCAGATAGGCGATGTCATGCACCTTGCCCTGAATGGCGTTGATTGCATCGACCGGGCGCTCGGCAGAGATCGCGACCTTTTCAGGCCGGATCGCCAGATGACAGCTCTGACCATTGGACAGTTGGGTCGCAGAAGACGCCGCTAACGGGGGCTGCCCTTCTGCCCACTCGATCTGATAACTTTCGTCGCCTGCTGCAGTAGCTCGTCCCTCAATGATATTTACATCCCCAATGAAATCAGCAACATAAACCGAGTTTGGTGTCTCATAGATGCGATCTGGAGTTGCCACTTGCATCAGTTTGCCCTGATCCATCACGGCCACTCGGCTGGCAACGGTCATCGCCTCTTCCTGATCGTGCGTCACGATGACAAAGGTCGTGCCGGTTTTTTCCTGAATGTCCATCAACTCGAACTGAGTATCCTGACGGAGTTTCTTATCCAAAGCACCCAAAGGTTCGTCGAGCAATAGCAGTTTTGGTGCTTTGGCCAATGACCGGGCCAGCGCAACGCGTTGGCGTTGACCACCCGAGATCTGGTGCGGCTTGCGGCGTGCGAACTGTTCCAGCCGGGTTAGGCGCAGCATCTCATCGACCCGCTCTTCCAGATCGCGCTTGGGCATGTTGTCCCGGCGCAGGCCAAAGGCGATGTTGTCCCAGATGCTGAGATGAGGAAACAGCGCATACGACTGAAACATCATGTTTACCGCCCGTTTGTTGGGCGGGATCGGGTCGATATCCTGTCCACCCAGAAGGATATGACCATCGGAGGGGGTTTCGAATCCGGCCAGCATCCGCATCATCGTGGTCTTGCCGCAGCCCGACGGGCCGAGCAGCGCAAAGAACTCGCGCTCGTAGATATCCAATGAAAGATTGTCGATTGCGGTGAATGCGCCAAAACGCTTGGTGACGTTCTGGAACTGGATCAAGGGTTTCGCCTGCGGGTCATCCCACGGCGCAAAGACTTCAGAATTCAAGGCGGCCCCCGTTTATCGGTCAGGATAAAAATGGCGCAAGGCAGTGGGCCCGCCTTGCGCTATGATCAGATCAGGTGCCTGATTTCACTTTGGTCCAGAGACGTGTCACCACCCGCTGGGTCTTTGCCGGATAAGGTGTGGTGATGTAGAGGTTCTGCATGGTCGCATCATCCGGATAGATCGCCGGATCACCGATCACGTCCTCTTCAAGAAACTCCTGCGAGGCCTTGTTGCCGTTGGCGTAGTACACATAGTTCGACGCCGCAGCCATGTTGTTGGCATCCAGGATAAAGTTCAGGAACTGGTGCGCGCCTTCGGGGTTTGGTGCGTCGACCGGAATAGCCATCTGGTCAAACCACATCAGCGAGCCTTCCGCAAATGGATGGTATTCAATGTCCACGCCGTTATCCGCTTCCGCCGCACGGTCGCGTGCCTGCAAGATGTCGCCCGACCAGCCGACAGCAACGCAGATATCACCATTGGCGAGCGCATTGATGTATTCCGAACTATGGAATTTCTGAACATACGGGCGCACACTGGTCAGAATTTCTTCGGTTTTCCCAATTACATCCGTGTCGTGGCTGTCAGGGTCTTCGCCGATATACTGCAGCACCATCGGAATGATCTCAGACGGTGCGTCCAGGAAATGCACCCCACACGAGGCCAGCTTTTCCATGTTCTCGGGCTTGAGCACCAGATCCATGCTGTTAAGCGCAACATCGTCGCCCAGCACTTCTTTGACCTTGCCGACATTCAACCCGATACCTGTCGTGCCCCACATGTAGTTGATCGAGTAGGCGTTGTTGGGGTCATACCCTGCGGTTCGTTCCTGGATCACATCCCATAGGTTGCCTGCATTCGACAGCTTGGCGGCATCCAGTTCCTGGAATGCGCCGGCCTGGATCTGGCGTTGCAGGAACGTGCCTGAAGGCACAACCACATCATAGCCTGACCCACCGGCCAGCATTTTTGTTTCCAGAACCTCGTTGCTGTCGAACACATCGTAGATCAGGGTCAGCCCTGTTTCTTCTTCGAATTTGCTCAGCAGATCTTCGTCGATGTAGTCGGACCAGTTATAGACGCGCACTTCTTCAGCAAACGCGGCCGAAGTCCCCAATGCGACGATCGCTGTCATCCCCAGCGTTTTCAGTTTCATATTTTTCTCCCTGCAACTGTGCGGCCATTTTGACCTTTTTTTGGATTTGATCAAGTTTTGCGTTTCATGGCGGTTTCACCTATGGTCGGAATAGGTGAAGATTCTGGCAAGACAGAAACACTTGGATTGGGGCAAACCTTTTGGATTTGATCAAAAATAAAGCAGATACACCTCCGGTAGATGAAGAAAAACGCCCAGCGCACGAACAGGTCTATCGGACACTGAAATCCCAGATTCTGTTTGGCGATCTCGTGCCCGGGCAGCCGGTCACGATCCAGGGCCTGACTGATTCGCTTGGTGTCGGCATGACTCCGGTGCGCGAGGCAATACGCCGTCTGATTTCCGACGGCGCGCTCATTTTTCAGGGCAATCGTCGCGTGAGCGTCCCGCTGCTTTCAGCCAACGACATCGAGCAGATGATTTTCGCAAGAATTTCAATAGAAACAGAGCTTTCCAGGCGATCCACAAAGAACATATCTATAACCGAGATCGACTATCTTGAGCAGCTGGATCAACGATTGGACAATATGATCGCGGATGGGGACGTAGGGGGTTACCTGCGTTTGAACCACGCCTTTCACCAATCTTTGTATTCCCATGCGGACGCTCCGATACTTGTTGATCTAGCCGAACGGCTATGGCTGCGATTCGGCCCTTCGTTGCGCATCGTTTGCGGTCGCTTCGGCACTCAAAGCCTGCCCGACAGACACAAAGACATTATTGCCGCGCTACGTGAGCGAGATGCAGAAAAGGCCGCGTTAGCAACAGCGCAGGACATTGAGCAGGGTATGGGAATGATGGGCGATGCTTTGCCAAGCACCTAGAAACCAGCGATTCGATTGACAGCATAAAATTTGATCATATTCTATCTGGCAACGACGCTTGCTGGAGAATCCGAGATGTCCACCATCACCAATCACATGCCCACTGCCGAATTGCAGGCGCTGGACGCAGCACACCATTTGCATCCTTTTTCGACCAATGAGGCGCTGGCAGACGAAGGTGTCAGGGTCATCACCCGTGCCAAGGGCGTCTATCTGACCGATAGCGAAGGTCATGAAATTCTGGATGGTATGGCCGGATTGTGGTGCGTAAATATCGGATATGGCCGCGACGAGCTGGCCGATGCAGCCGCACGTCAAATGCGCGAGCTGCCGTATTATAATACTTTCTTCAAGACGACCCATACGCCCGCCATTGCGCTGGCTGCAAAACTGGCTGAGCTTGCGCCAGGTGATCTGAACCATGTCTTCTTTGCCGGAAGCGGGTCCGAGGCCAACGACACCAACATCCGTCTAGTGCGCACCTATTGGGCCGAAAAAGGTCAGCCGGACAAGAACATCATCATCAGCCGCAAGAATGCCTATCACGGTTCTTCTGTTGGATCGGCGTCGTTGGGTGGCATGGCAGGAATGCATGCGCAGGGCGGCATTCCAATCCCGAATGTCCACCATATCAACCAGCCGAACTGGTGGGCGGAAGGCGGCGATATGAGCCCCGAGGAATTCGGCCTTGCCCGCGCGCGCGAGCTGGAAGAAGCCATTCAGGAACTGGGCGAAGATCGCGTCGCTGCCTTCATCGCCGAACCTGTGCAGGGCGCAGGCGGCGTGATCATCGCACCCGACACATATTGGCCCGAAATTCAGCGCATCTGTGACAAGTACGATATACTGCTGATCGCGGATGAGGTGATCTGCGGGTTTGGCCGAACCGGCAACTGGTTCGGCTCGCAAACCGTCGGGATCAAACCGCATATCATGACAATCGCCAAGGGCCTTAGCTCAGGCTATGCACCTATTGGCGGATCGATCGTCTGCGACGAAGTCGCCCGTGTCATCAGCGCCACCGAGTTCAACCATGGCTACACCTATTCCGGCCACCCGGTTGCCGCAGCAGTTGCGCTCGAAAATCTGCGCATCCTCGAAGAAGAAAACGTCGTCGATCACGTGCGCAACGTGGTCGCGCCCTATATGAAAAAGAAATGGGACGCATTGGTCGAGCATCCGCTGGTCGGAGAGGCAAAGATCGCAGGCTTGATGGGGTCCATCGCATTGACGCCTAAAAAGGCAAGCCGAGCCAAGTTCGCATCAGATCCCGGCACGATCGGATATATCTGCCGCGAACATTGCTTCAAAAACAATCTGATCATGCGTCATGTGGACGACCGCCTGGTCATCTCTCCGCCGTTGGTCATTACCCCGGCCGAAATCGACGAGATGTTCGTGCGCATTCAAAAATCGTTGGATGATGCGTTGGTTGAAATCAACGAAAAAGGTCTGATGAAGCCTGCGTCCTGATCATTAGATCATGGGCGACCCAATTGGGTCGCCCTGATTATCAGCGCATCCTTTCCAGCAGGCCGAGCGACGGGTATCCATCCGGGATCAACCCCTGAGCAACCTGAAACGCGCGCACCGCGTTAATCGTATTTGGCCCGGTGCGCCCATCGATCCCTTGTGTATCGAAGCCCGCCTGAGTCAGCCGACGCTGTAGTTCTTTCTTTTCAGTAAAGCTCAATACGCGATCGCCACGCGGCCAATCGGCCTCAAACGGAGAGCCTCCTGCAAGCCGGTCGGACAGATGCCCGATGCCGATCACATAGGCATCGGCGCCGTTGTAGGCCTCGATCACTTTGAAATTATTGAAGATCATCAGGGCGACACCCCGACCACCCGCCGGTAACAAGATTGCTGCTTGCCCGTGATCGGGCACTGCCTTGCCCGAGTAAGCAAGAACCCCACGGGCCGCCCATTCCGACGGCATCAGAGTGAAATCTCGCCGCGCATTGGCGTAGTCAAAGTCGGATGGTAGTTGCACTTCGACCCCCCAAGGTTGGCCTTTGGTCCATCCACGTTTTGCCAAATAGGAAGCAGCTGATGCTAAGGCATCAGTTGGATTATCCGACCAGATCTCACGACGCCCATCTCCATCAAAATCAACCGCGTAATCAAGAAACGAGGTCGGCATGAACTGTGTATGCCCCATCGCCCCAGCCCAACTGCCTACCATATTCTCAGGGTCGACATCCCCTGCCTGCAGTATCTGCAACGCGGCGATCAGCTGTTCCTCAAAAAAGCTTGCTCGTCGAGCATCAAAGGCCAAAGTCGCCAGCGACCGAATGGTTTGCTTGCTTCCTCGGTAGGTGCCGAACGAAGTCTCAAGCCCCCAGATCGCGGTCACGACCTCTTTTTCGACGCCGTACCGGGCTTCGATCCGGGTCAAAGTCTCGCGGTGCTTGTCTAGTCCAACGCGACCGTTGGAAATCCGCGTTTTTGAAACCGCTCCATCCAGATATTCCCAGATCGGTTTGGAAAACTCCGCCTGATTGCGATCGCGTTTGATGATGTCACTGTCATAGGTCACCCCAGCCAACGCCCGATCCAGCGTATTGACCGAGATGCCCTGCTCTTGCGCCCGCTTGCGAAATGCCCCCAGCCAAGCCTGAAATCGGGCATTACCGTCTGCCGATACACGTTGCACCTCGACCTTAGGCCGCAGCACGGGCCGTACCGAGACCGTCACGTCCGCCGAGGCCAGTTGCACATTGTCGACCAAAGGTCGGGCCAGAGGCCGTATCGAATTGTCTGTTGTATCCGCCTGCACGATGGATGCCCATAATGCGGCGGTCATAACGCCACCTACACACTTACGCATTCCGTTTTATCCTGATTACTGCTCAGAGCCGATGATAGCGCACAATCGGGATTTCTCAAAACGCAGAGCGTCAGGTTTCCTGATCCTGTTCCTCACGTTCCGCGCGAATACGGGCAATGGCATCACGCAATAGCGATACGCGATTGGGTCGGAAGCTATCCTCGGTCACATCCATGCCCTGCATACGATCCAGCCGAAACACTCGGAAATCCTGTCGCAGGTGGCACCAACTCAGCAATACGCTGGCACGGTCCATATAGACGATGCTCAGCGGATTGACCCGACGATGGGTGTCTGCGCCTTTGGCATCGGTATAGGCGAACTCGATCACGCGTTCGTCCCACGCGGCTTGGCGCAGTTCGGCGACATCGATGGTTGGCACGGCCGGCCTGTCAAATCGCGTGGCGGTCAAAACGGCGTGGCTCAATCGGTGCGACTGGCGCTGCGGCAATCGGCCCTGCAGCTTGCGTAAGGCTGCGCTTGCAGCATCCGACAGCGCCGGGTCTCCGATCAATTGCACCTCGCGCAAGCCCAACACCAGCGCTTCGAGCTCGTCATTGGTGAAACCCAACGGCGGCAGGGTCGCATCCTCGATTAGGGTGAACCCGAACCCGGCCTCTCCGTCGATTATCGCCCCGAGGCCACGCAATGCATCGATATCCCGGTGCACTGTGCGCGGCGAAACGCCTAAATCCTGCGCCAATTGAACCGACGTTCTGGGCGAGGGGCCAGATCGTAGGGCCTGCATCAACTGAAAAAGACGAGCGGTGCGGGACATAGTATATTCTACTCTAAATCTAATGTCAGAATCTGTCATCAGTCCGGCGTATCCATCAGGCGTCCCAACTATGGAGCTGATGATGCTGACCCTTCTCACCTTCCCCTCTGCCTTTGGCCTGTTCAGCGCCAGCCCATTCTGCGTGAAAACGGCCCTGATGCTTCAAAACGCGGGCCTGCGCTGGCAACGGTCCGATCTGCTGGACCCGCGCAATATGCCACACCAGAAGCTGCCGGTTCTGCGCACGCCTGAACGTCTGATTCCGGACAGCGACCTGATCCGCGACTGGCTTGAGGCTCAGGGGGCCGATTTCGATGCTGGCCTGACCGACCTGCAAAAAGCCCAGTCCCGCGCGCTGATCCGCATGGCCGAAGAACACCTATACTTCCATGTCGTCCAGGACCGTTGGGCCAATGATGAGGTTTGGCCAATTCTGCGCGATACTTTCTTTACCGTCATTCCCGCACTGATCCGCAAGCCGGTTTCGAATTCGATCCGGAAATCCGTTCTCAAGGGGCTCGCGTTTCAAGGTGTATCCCGCTTTTCGCCCGTCGAACGACAAGACCGGCTGGAGCGCGACTTTGAGGCGATCTCGGCCTATCTTTGGCAATCGCCCTACCTGATGGGAGAGAAACCTACGTCGGCGGACATGAGCGTCGGTCCAATGCTGGCGGCGATGCGCGCGACACCATCAGACACCCCCCTGACCCGTCGGATTAAACAAGATAAGCTGCTCAACAGCTATATCGACCGAATGGAGCAGGCGATCCCGCTATCATGACAGCCTTTGAGGACAAAAAAGTCGCTGTAGCCTATGAGGCGCTTCCGGAAGAGACGCGCAATGGGGCACTAGCGCTGCGCGAGTTGATCTTCGAAACTGCGGCCTCGCTGCCACGCGCTCAGCCTCTGGAAGAAGCGTTGCGGTGGGGCCAGCCCGCCTATCTGGCGCCCAAAGGCTCGACGATTCGTTTGGGCGGACACAAGGCGGCTTGCTTTGCGTTGTTCGTACACTGCCAAAGCCGACTGATGGGGGATTTTACTTCCGCCTTTCCTGGAGAGGATCGGATCGACGGCAATCGCGCGATTCTGTTCGACCGGCCCGATCAGATTGATCCTACGCGCCATGGCTGGCTGATTGCGCGCGCGCTTACTTATCATCTCTGACGGCGTTTGCGTTCGACCTTGCGCTTGATCTTGTCCTTCTTGCGCTTGGTGCTGGCGGCCTTGCGCCGCGTTCCGCGCTTGGCGGGGCCACGGCCGCGCGGCAGCGCCTGATCATCGATGGACAACAACTCCAATTCCAATCCGCCCGTCACCGGCGTCGCCTCGGTCAACCGCACCGTGACACGCTGGCCAATGGCGATGATCAGCCCGGTGTCCGAGCCCATCAGCGTCCCGGCCTCTCGGTCGAAATGGAAAAACTCTCGCCCCAGCGAACGCACTGGAACCAGACCGTCCGCTCCGGTCTCGTCCATCTTCACGAAGGCACCGAACCGGGCAATACCGCTGATCCGGCCAGAAAACTCATTGCCGACCCGCTCGCTGAGATAGGCCGCCAGATAGCGATCATTCGTATCGCGCTCGGCCATCATCGAGCGGCGCTCGGTATCCGAGATATGGGTCGCCGTTTCTTCCAACCGTGCAATCTCATCCTCGGTCAATCCGTCCTTGCCCCAGCCATGGGCTGAGATCAGCGCGCGATGCACGATCAGATCGGCATAGCGCCGAATGGGAGAAGTGAAGTGCGCATAGTTCCGCAGAGCCAGCCCAAAATGGCCGAAATTTTCGGGGTTGTAATAGGCCTGCGCCATCGACCGCAGGGTCGTCAGGTTGATCAGTTCCGCATCCTCGGTACCAGCAGCAGCGTTTAGCAGCGCGTTCAAATGTCGGGTCTGCAATACCTGTCCTTTGGCGAGATTTAGTCCCGCCGCCTGCGCCGTCTCTCTCAGGCTTTCCAGCTTTTCAGGCGCGGGCTCTTCGTGGACGCGGAACAGTAGCGGGCGGCGTTTGGCGATCAGGGTCTCGGCAGCGGCGACATTGGCGAGGATCATGAATTCCTCGATCAGCTTGTGCGCATCCAGCCGGTCACGGAACGCGACGCTGGTCACCTCTCCCGCATCGCTGAGTACGATTTTGCGCTCAGGCAGGTCCAGTTCCAGCGGCTGCCGCACGGAACGTGCCTTTTTCAGCGCAGCATAGGCGGCGTAAAGCGGATTCAGCACCGTATCCAACAGCGGCCCGGTGCGGTCGTTCGGGTTGCCGTCGATGGCCTCCTGCACCTCGGTATAATTCAGCGAGGCGGCAGAGCGCATCAGGCCGCGCACGAACCGGTGGCCGATCTTGTTGCCTTCGGCATCAATCTGCATCCGAACCGCGATACAAGCGCGCGGGACGCCTTCGTGCAGGGAGCATAGATCGCCGGACAGGCGATCCGGCAGCATCGGCACTACGCGGTCCGGGAAGTAACTGGAGTTGCCCCGCTTGCGTGCCTCGCGATCCAGAGCCGTACCGGGTTTCACATAGGCGGCGACGTCAGCGATGGCGACCCAGATCACATGGCCACCCGGGTTCTTGGGATCGTCATCGGCATGGGCATAGCAGGCGTCGTCGTGGTCCCGTGCATCCGCAGGATCGATGGTCAGCAACGGCATATCCCGCAGGTCTTCACGCCCTTTCAGTCCAACGGGTTTGGCCTTGTCGGCTTCTTCGATCACCTTGTCCGGGAAGTCGTCGGGAATACCGTGTTGGTGGATGGCGATCAACGAGACAGCCTTGGGCGCGGTCGGATCGCCGAGCCTTTCAACAATGCGCGCACGTGGCAGGCCCATGCGGTTCTTGGGTCCGGCCTGCTCGGCCTCGACCAGCTCACCGTCCTTGGCCCCCAGAACGGCCCCGTCCGCGACCAGCCATTCTGTCTGACCAGCCTTGTCGATAGGTACGATCCGGCCACCCTCGGCCCCTTTGCGGAAGATACCGACGATCTTGCGTGGGTTGGTGCCAATGCGGCGGATCAAGCGGGCTTCGTAATTGTGATCTTCCTCATGCACCACGGTCAGGCGGGCCAGAATGCGGTCACCCTCACCCAGCGCCGGATCGCTGGCACGCGTTACGAGCAGAACGATGGGCTCGACCCCCTCACCGTGCCACTCCAACGGGCGCGCAAACAGGTCGCCATCTACGTTCGGGGCCTTCACCTGCAACACGCTGACCGGCGGCAGACGATCCGGATCGCGATAGCTGCGGTTGCGTTTTTCCAGATGGCCGTCGGCCTCAAGTTCTTTCAGGATACGCTTCAGATCGATCCGATCCGCGCCCTTGATGCCAAAAGCCTTGGCAATATCACGTTTCGAGGTCAGGGTAGGGTTCGCCGAGATCCAGTCGAGGACCTCTTGCTTGGTCGGAATGCGTGTCATGAGTTTGGCCTAGCACGAGCATGCAACCGCGTCATGGTCAAAAAGCGGTGCCTCATGTCAGCCGTGCAGATCGGCCACGGTATCCACATCGCGCAGATGATCCAGCAACGCCACCCGACGCCCGGGAATCGAAGCCAACGTGTCGGCCAACGCATGTCTCGTCGACCAACGCACGTCTTGGAACAGCCCCGAAGGCAGCGCCCCATAGCGCTGCGCACCGACCAGCCAATAGCCACCATCCGGGGCGGGCCCGAACACCATCTCAGCCCGGCCCAACGCGCGAAAAGCCCGCGCAATGTGACCCCGTGTAATGCCCGGAATATCCGCACCGATCAGGCACACCGGACCATCGGGAGCACCGCGCAACATCCGCCCCATGCGGTCGCCCAGATCTCCGCGCCCCTGAGGCTTCCGGGGTAAATCAACAGGCCAGACCCGACTGTCCATTCCCTCCCTATTTGGAGAGACCGCCAGTACAATCTGCCAGCGCGGATCACGCAGACGCCGGATCAGAGATCGCGTTTGATGCCGAAACCACCAAGCAGCCCCAACCATGCCGATATCGCGCCCCAAACGGGTCTTGACCCGCCCTGGACGTGGCTCTTTCACCATTATGACCAGCGTTTTCTGCATGGATCAGGCGAAGTAATCCGTCAGAATATGGGTGTAGATCGCCTTGAGTTGATGAATTTGCGCCACTTCGACACATTCATCAACCTGATGCATGGTGCGCCCGACCAGCCCAAACTCGACCACCGGGCAATGATCTTTGATGAAGCGGGCATCCGAGGTCCCGCCGGTGGTCGAAAGCGCGGGGCGGATATTGGTTTCTGCCTTAACAGCATGAGCTACCAGATCAGACAATGCCCCCGGAGGGGTCAGAAAGCTTTCACCCGAAATCTTGATCCGGGTCTCGACATCGACGCCGAACGCCTCGGCAACGGCGGCTGCCTCGGATTGCAACCAATCGCTCAAACTGGCCCCGGAATGCAGGTCATTGAACCGGATGTTCACTGTCCCAGAACATTGCGCCGGGATCACATTTGTCGCCGGATTACCGGTGTCGATCGTGACAACCGCCAAGGTCGAGGCGTCAAAGTGGTCGGTACCCTGATCCAGTTCGTGGCTGGCCAGCCGATCCATCAGCCGTGCCATCGCTGGCACCGGGTTCTTCGCCCGATGCGGATAGGCCGAATGCCCCTGCACTCCGGTCACAGTGAACCACGCAGTCATCGAACCGCGCCGACCGATCTTCATCATTTCGCCCATCGTGTTCGGACAGGTGGGTTCGCCCACCAGACAAACCGACATCCGCTCATCCGTTGCGGCCATGTGATCCAGTAAAGCAACAGTGCCATCCAGTGCGTCGCCTTCTTCATCACCTGTGATCGTCAGGATCACCGCCCCATCCGGGGGCGTGTCACGCACAAAATCGATAGCCGCTGCCGCAAATGCTGCCACGCCCGATTTCATATCCGTTGCGCCCCGGCCGTACATCACCCCGTCCCGGACCTCGGCGCCAAAGGGGGGCATGGTCCAGGCTGCTTCATCCCCTACCGGAACCACATCCGTATGACCATTAAAGCCAAAGCTGCGCGCGTGACCCTTCTGCCCCCACCGGGCGAAGAGGTTGCAGGTTCCACCTCGATCTACGCGAGTGCAATAGAATCCGGCCTCCTCCAGCACCTGCTGCAGCAAGACCAATGCCCCGCCTTCATCAGGTGTGACTGATGGGCAACGGATCAGATTTGCTGTCAGCTCAACTGGATCGGTCATATTGGGCCTCTTGTCCTTAGGGGTGCCTGTGTTCCTGCACAGATTCAACGAATTGCCCGGATTGCCAACCCCGAATAGTCGAATTCCGAGACCGAATGCCCAAGCGGCTTGATTTTGCACCCCAACAAAACATGAGCGTTGACCCAGCGGCTGCCTTGCCGCGCTGCCCTTAAGTGAGTTAGAGGGCCGCGAAACAGGTGATTCCACATGAAGCGTGTCTTCTTCGCATTGATCTGCCTGACTTTCGCGACTCTTGCGCAGCAAAGCCAGGCCCAGTCTCTTACGGTTACAACGGTAACCCGTCCTCCGTTCTCATTTGTCGAGGACGGTGCCCAGACCGGTTTCTCGATGGATCTTCTGGCGGCACTGTCTGAATCGCTCGGCTGGGAATACTCGATCAACCGCGTCGAGACATTTGGAGAAATGTTGGGCGCGGTTCAGGATGGCTCTGCCGATCTGGCGATCGCTAATATATCGATCACCGCCTTGCGCGAAACCCGAATGGATTTCACACAACCGATATTTGAGGCCGGATTACAGATCATGGTCCCGTCAGAGGCCGCTCGCCAGCCATCGCTGTTGCACGCTTTGCTGTCTCGGGAATTGTTCATCGCCATCGGGCTGGCCTTTGCGATCCTGCTTGGTGGCGGCATGCTGATGTGGAGTTTTGAGAAACGCGCGCAGCCCTACTTTGATCGCAAATTGAATGAGGCGTGGTTCCCCTCGTTCTGGTGGGCCCTCAACCTGGTGGTGAACGGTGGCTTTGAAGAGCGGATGCCGCGCACCCCGTTTGGCCGCCTGTTGGGTGTAGTACTGGTGGTGTCATCCCTATTCATCGTCTCCGTTTTCACGGCCCGGATCACCTCGGTGATGACGGTGGACGCAATCACCGGCAGCGTCAATTCGGTCAACGACCTTTACGGCAAACAGGTCGGGACGATTTCCGATTCAACCGCCGCCAGTTTCCTGAACCGGCGCGAGATCGACTATACCGGCTATGGCGATCTGCAGGACATGCTGAACGCGTTTGAGAATAAGGATTTGGATGCGGTCGTTTTCGACGCTCCGATACTGTCCTATTATGCCAGCCACGAAGGGCGCAGAATGGCGACAATGACCGGGGGCATCTTCCTGCGTGAAAACTATGGGATCGCATTTCCAACCGGATCGCCATTGGTCGAAGACGTCAATCAGGCGCTGCTGTCCCTGCGCGAAGACGGCACCTATGACGAAATCTATCGCAAGTGGTTCGGGGTGAGAAACTAAGCAGTTTCCTCGTCGCCGAAGAATGGTGTCATCTGTGCCACGATAACCGCGTTTTCATCCAGCGCCCGTTGCATCAATGCCCGCTCATCCGGATCGATATCATGCCCTTGCGCCTCACGCTCGGCCAGGGTGCCATAGCCGGTGACATCCAGAGGTGCAGTATCGGCCTGCTTCAGGATCGCTACTGTCTCGCGCACGGCTTCGGCCTCGTCCACGCCGCTGGCAAAACACATCAACGCCGCCCCGGTCGCGCCTTCGGGCAGGCCGTCGCCATCTTTGCGACCGATCTGAACCAACAACGTATAGACTTGCTGGCGCGAAGGTTTTTTCTGCTTTTCCATAGTGCCCGCAATACGCTGGCCCGATGGCACGGTCAACTCAGTCGCAGGTGCTGGCGTATAGGTGGTCCAACAGCATCTGCGCTGCCACGCGCTGCGTGTCGCGCCATTCCGCCCGGGGTCGCAATGGCATCACAGCATCCGTATTGAAATAAATTGCGGACATACCCGCTGCCACGGCTTGGACCCCTTGCACATTGGCAGCAGGCAGTTCGTTCATGATTTCAGCAGCGATCCTTGCCTCGAAGTCATAGACAAACCCAAGCAAGGGTTCTCGCAAATCCGCGTGTCTTTCTGAGGCTGCGACCAAAGCGGCAAAAACCGCAGCACTTTCCGAAGAATAGGTGCCGCGTCCGAACAAAGCGTCCAGCATCGCTGCAACCCGATTAGTGCACGGCAGAGTGTCGAAGAGCGCCTCAACCTGATCCGCGAAGACTTTCAGGACGTGATCTAGCAGCTTGCGAACCATCTCATCCCGGTTGCCCAGATAGTGGCGCAGCAATGGCCGCCCGACGCCCGCCTCTTCTGATATGCGCGCCAGGGTCGAGCCATCCAGCCCGTACCGCGCGACACAACGCATAAATGCGTTCAGGATTTGCTCGGATCTGGCGTCTTTCATACTGGGACGGGGCATCAGAATCCGTTCGAAACTGGTGGAAAAACATCCGCCAGAACGTAGAGAACGCCCAAACCGATCCACAAACCCGTCAGCGACCAGAACAGTGCCGGATCTGTCGCGCGGTTTATCGGTTCGATCAAGAAGGCCTGCCCCGAGCGCACCGCCAAGAGCCCCCAAAATATGAACAACAGACCCCAAAGGCCGTAATACCCGGCGAAGGTCGAGACAAGAAGCGCCGCCAGAATTAGCAGTGTCATCCACCTTTGATTCCTCAGGGTTTGAATAAAAGTCATCCTGCCTCCAAGCGGGTTCAGAAAAATCTTAAGGTGAAATCTGGACATTCGAAGGTTTATTGTCAATATTGATGATTATCATTTTTGACAATAAACGGACTCGACAATGCCGCCTGACGCACTTCCGGATCAACCCAAGCAACAACTGCCGCGTGAGGCATATGTCTCTGACAGTTGGTATGAGGCCGAACAGAAAACCCTGTTCAGCAAGTGCTGGAGTTTTGCCGGCGTGACTATGGATTTCACCGAACCCGGCGATTTTAGGACAATTCAGGCCGGGGCCTACGCTCTGATCGTCATAAGGGACGCAAATGGCGACTTGCGCGCCTTCCACAACCAATGCCGCCATCGCGGAACCGAGTTGTTGGAAGGTTGCGGCAACGCAGGCAAGACCATTGTCTGCCCTTATCACAACTGGGTCTACAATCTGGATGGCGCATTGCGCGGAGTACCAGCCCAGCGCGAGTGCTTTCCGGATCTGGACAAGAAGGCAACCGCGTTGTTCGGTGCCTCAGTCGGTGTCTTCCGCAACCTTGTTTTTGTTCACCCAGAACCGGATCAAAGCTTTGACGCGTGGCTTGGCGATCTGGCTCAAATACCTTGGCCTCATGATCTGGCATCAAGCGAGCTACAAGAGAACCCCGACGACGTGGTCTATGAGATCAACTGCAATTGGAAGGTCTTCTTTGAAAATGCAATCGACGGCTATCATCTGGCCTATCTGCACAAAGACACGTTGGGCGGGCCAACCCATGACAAGAATCTTTGGGAGGTTTTTGGCCACAACATGGTCTGGTGGTCGACCGAGCGCGAAGGCGTCAAACATCGTATCCCTCAGTTTGTTGAAAACTCGGCCAAAGGGTCCGGCCTGAAAACGGTACGGAATGCCGAAACGCCGGGCTATGGTGGGGTCTACATGCTGTTTCCGACCACGATCCTGACGCCAAACCCCTGGGGGTTTTCGATATCGACCATGGAACCGGTCGACGCCAACACAACTCTGCTGCGGGTCAGAAACTGGTCGCCTAAAGGCTGGTTCACCTATACGCATCGCGCGGCGGACATACCCGGATACGACCCGGAATCCGGTCGGATCAAATCCTCTCACTGGACCCTGCACCCACTGGAGACGGGGGATTTTCAGACCGAGGATGTCTGGGTGTGCGAAAAGATGCAGCGCGCCCTTCAATCGCCCCGATATCAAGTCGGCCCTCTGGCCAAAGGGGCCGGAGGTGAGGCGGCGATTGATTTCTTTCAGCAAACAGTGCTGGAGTTCATGCCAAAATAAGAAAGGCCGCAGAGCATGCACTCTGCGGCCTATTCAAACTGAAACGAGGGGATCAGTCGCGCAGTAGCTCATTGATCCCAGTTTTCGAACGGGTCTTTTCATCGACGCGTTTCACGATGACCGCGCAATACAGGCTTACATTGTTCTTGGACGGCATCGAGCCCGCAACAACCACCGAATAGGGCGGAACCTCGCCATACATGACTTCACCGGTTTCGCGGTCCACGATCTTGGTGGATTTACCGATGAATACGCCCATGCCCAGAACCGAACCCTCGCGGACGATGCAGCCTTCGACCACTTCCGAACGCGCACCGATAAAGCAGTTGTCCTCGATAATGGTCGGACCGGCCTGCATCGGCTCCAGTACGCCTCCAATGCCGACGCCGCCCGACAAGTGCACGTTCTTGCCGATCTGCGCGCAGGAACCAACGGTGGCCCAGGTATCAACCATCGTGCCTTCATCGACATAAGCGCCAAGGTTCACGAACGAGGGCATCAGCACCACACCAGGTGCGACATAGGCCGACTTGCGGACCACACAGTTTGGCACGGCGCGGAACCCTGCCGCGCGCCACTGGTTCTCTCCCCAGCCGGCGAACTTGCTGTCGACCTTATCCCACCAGCCGCCGTCTTGCGGGCCTCTGGTCTGGATTTCCATGTCCTTGATGCGGAACCCCAGCAGAACTGCTTTTTTCGCCCACTGGTTCACGTGCCAATCACCACTGTCGAGCTTTTCAGCCACCCGCAGCGAACCGCTGTCCAGCGCGCTCAGCGTGTCTTCGATTGCTTCTCGTTGCTCGCCGGTGGTCGCAGGGGTGATTGTGTCACGTACTTCCCAGGCGGCTTCGATGGCGGCTTCCAGTTGCGCATTGGACATGGGGCGTCTCCCTAGAGAATCTGTTCACGTTGATGTGGCCTATACGCAAGCGAGACCCATGGCGCAATGCGACGCGGATACCTCGGTTTGCGTCAATCATCGGTAAGTGCGCTGAGTGCGGCAAACATATCCCGGTCATTTTGGGTTCCGGCATTGGGTGCAGTCAGCAACACATCGCCGTAGAAAACCGAATTTGCGCCAGCCAGAAAGCACAAAGCCTGCTCGGCAGTTGAAAAGTCCGACCGTCCTGCCGACAGGCGCACCCGTGTTTGCGGCATGGTGATCCGCGCGGTCGCAACCATGCGCACCAGATCAAAAATGCCTACTTTTTCTAGATGCGCCAGTGGCGTGCCTTTGATCGGGATCAGCGCGTTTATCGGTACGCTTTCGGGATGCGGGTCAAAATTCGCAAGGACCTGCAACAGCGAGGCACGATCCCACAGGCTTTCACCCATACCGATAATGCCGCCGCAACACAGATCAATACCTTCGTCCCGGCAATAGCTGAGGGTCTCAAGACGATCCTGATAGGTACGAGTTCCAATAATCTCGCCATAGAATTCCGGCGAAGTATCCAGGTTATGATTGTACGCCGTAAGTCCCGCCTCGGCCAATCGTTTGGCCTGATGTGGCTTGAGCATGCCCAGTGTGACGCAAGCCTCCATGCCCAGATCACGCACGCCCCGCACCATGTCCAGCACATTGTCGAATTCTTCGCCGTCGCGCACCTGACGCCATGCAGCACCCATGCAAAACCGTTCAGCCCCCGCATCGCGCGCCCGTTTGGCAAGCGAGATGACATGCGCAGGGTTCATGAGCTTTTCCTTGGTCAGCTCGACCTCGCGATGATGAGCGGATTGCGGGCAATAGGCGCAATCCTCGGGACAACTTCCGGTTTTTATCGACAGCAGGCTGGCTTTTTGGATGTCGTTTGGATCGTGATACGTCCGGTGAACTACATTTGCGCGACCTACCAGATCCAACAGTGGGAGGCGCATCAGCGCCTCCACTTCATCCACGGTCCAATCGCTGCGGATATCTTGCCCGGTATCAAGCATCAGGCTGCGGCCCACGGATTTTCTGCATCAGACCCGTCGGCAGGCCAATCACGAGAACGGATGCCAATGCAATCTTCACGAGATCACCCAGAATGAAAGGGCTGAAACCGTAAACCAGAACCTTGTCTGCAGGCACGAACTGAGCCAACCAACCCAGACCCAGCGCATAGATCACCGCAAGTCCAGCCAGCATCGCCGGAACCAGAAACAGTTTGCGCAGATTGTCCGCGGCCCATCCAACCATGACCGAGGCGACCACGAAACCCAGCAAATAACCTCCGGTTCCGCCCATCATATAGGCCAGCCCGATGCCTTTCTCGGGCGTTCCGGCAAACACGGGCAAACCCACTGCCCCGGCGACCATGTAGCCGATCACGGTTGCAGAACCGAGACGCAGCCCAAATGCCGCGGCGATAGCCATGACAGCGGCGACTTGAAGGGTCATGGGCACAGGCCAAAATGGCACCTGGACCTTGGCGCTGGCGGTCAAAAGAAGAATACCCATCGCGACACGAAGGATCTGACCCGCAGGGGTTATTGCTCCGGCGGCCGGAAGGGTGGATTGCAGAGTAGCTTTCATTGTCTTTCTCTTTTTTATAGATAATATTTCATCGATTCGAAGATGATCATCATTTTTATCTATTAAAAATCAAGTCAAATCTGTACGGGATGCACAGATTGTAGTTTCAAAGGCAGAAAGTATCAGCTTGCACGACGGATATGGCGCACAAGTATCGAGGTTGCGGCGGAAACGTCTTTACTCTTCAGCGCCTGAATGATCGCAGCGTGATCCGTATCGACGCGCTGCACCCATTTGGGCCGCCAATGTGCAAACAGGTGCCTGGCACTGGCGATGTGCAGGTCATCGACAGAATGCAAAAGGCGGGGCAACCCGCATGGTGTCAGGATGGCACGATGAAACACCCTGTTCCGGGCCTCCCACTGAGGCATGCTCTCTGCCTCATCACACGCCTTTCGTGCATCATCAGCGGCCTTCAGAGCAGATGGAGTCATGTTTTGCACGGAATGCTGCATTGCCAGCGTTTCCAGCGCGACACGCATTTCGATCACCTCACGCACTTCGGCAGGGTCCAACGCGGTGACGCGCATGCCCTTTCGCGGCTCGCTTTTGGCCAATCCATGCGCCTCAAGCCGCAGCAGTGCTTCGCGCACCGGCACATGGCTGGTCTCAAAGTCGCGCGCGATATGGTCCTGACGCAGCTTTTCACCGGCAGGAAGATCGCCGGTGATGATTTTCTGGCTCAGGGCATTATAGATTGTGTCGGCAATGGTTGCGGTCATGAATTATAGATAAAATCCATGAACAACATCTACAAGCCGCATTCTCAACCCGTTAGCGGATCTGGCGCGATGTTCCCGCCGCAAATCAGCACTGCGACACGCTCACCCGGCTCCGGCTGGTAAGCGCCCGAAATCAGTGCGGCAAGCGCAGCAGCCCCTGCTGGTTCAACCAGTATTCGATGCGTCTGCCACAGAGTATTCTGGGCTTGCGCTATCGCATCATCAGAAACCAGAACCGAACTCATACCTTGGGCCAGCCCAAAGCAAATCTCACCAATTCTCCGTGCGCCCAGTGCGTTCGCTGCAATGCCCGAAACGGAAACATCAACCGGTTCGCCCGCAGCCAACGCCGCATTCAGCGCGCAAGAGGTTTCCGGTTCGACCGCCACGACTTTGCGCGCACCCTGAAACCATGCCAAAGCTCCGGCAATCAGCCCACCGCCGCCCACGGCCACCAATACTGTGTCCGCCTGCAAGCCCTGCGCGTCCCATTCAGCAAAACATGTCCCTTGCCCTGCCACCGTCGCTGGCGCATCATAGGCGTGGATTTGCATGGCGCCGGTGCTTTCCTCATGCGCCTGCGCCATGGTCAGTGCATTGGCGTATTCACCCGAAACAACACTCAGATCAGCCCCGATCCGCTTGATCAGCGCAATCTTGGAGGGACCTGCAAGTTCGGGCACAAAAATCTTCGCTGGGTAGCTCAGTGATTGCGCGGCATAAGCCGCTGCCGCACCGTGGTTGCCACCGGAAGCCGCCACGACGCCTGCCGCAGGCACATCCATGCTGAGCAGGGTATTGAACGCCCCGCGCGCTTTGAAGCTGCCGGTGTGCTGCATATGTTCAAGTTTCATTTCAACCGGATAGCCCGGAATTTGGCTTTCCATCACTGGCGTGACCTGTGCGTGTCCGGCAATGCGGTCCCGCGCTGCCAATATTTCACTTTTCCAATCCATTCTTGTCTTTCCGTGACTGGCACTCTGCCCGCGAACCCTATAGCTGTTTTGGAAACACGCAAGCAGGGAACCCCGCATATGAGAGAAGATCGCCTCAGCCCCTTTCGCGACGCACAGACCGACCGCTCGACCGCAAGCGAGGTACCAGATACCCCGCAGACGCGGTCTTCGGCCTATCGCCTTGCCTTCGCTGATGATGACTTCCTGTGCCGGGATGAGCTGCGCCCCGTGCGGCTGCAACTGGAGCTGCTGAAGCCCGAGATGATCATGACCGAGCGTGAGATCACCTCGACCATCGTCATGTTCGGTGGCGCGCGCATTCCGGAGCCGACCCAGAAACACACGGCGCGGACCGAGACCTTGGCCGGGCTGTCGAAATACTACGATGAAGCGCGTGAGTTTGCGCGTCTGATGACCGAGAAGTCAAATCGGACAGGTTGCCGCGAGAACGTGATCGTCACGGGTGGCGGCCCCGGCGTGATGGAAGCGGGCAACCGTGGTGCACAGGATGCAGGCGGGTGTTCGATCGGCCTGAACATCGTGCTTCCGCACGAACAGGCTCCGAACCTGTATGTAACGCCCGATCTCAGCTTCAATTTCCACTATTTCGCCATCCGCAAGATGCACTTCCTTATGCGCGCTCGCGCCATCACCATCTTCCCCGGCGGCTTCGGCACCATGGATGAGCTCTTCGAATCCCTGACTTTGATCCAGACCGGCCGCATGGATCGCGTCCCTTTCCTGCTGTTCGGGCGTGAGTTCTGGGAGAAGGTCATCAACTGGGAAGCGCTGGCCGATGCAGGCACCATCTCGGACGAGGATCTGGACCTGTTCCGCTTTGTCGACACTGCGCAAGAGGCGGTCGAGATCATCGAGAATTGGGAACCCGCGCCCCCACGCGATGAAATACCGGGGCGCTGAGCCATGAGCCCGAAGACCGGAGAAATGTTGCACTTGCGCGGGAATGCTCTGAACAAGGGCGAGCCTGTGGCCCTGCCGTTGACCCAAAGCAGCATGTACCATCTGCCCGGCGCGCCGGATGGGCATGCCAGCTATGGCCGGGTCGACAACCCGACCTGGGTGCATCTGGAACACGTTCTGTCGCATCTCGAAGATGCACCCTGCCTCAGCTTTCCTTCGGGTATGGGTGCGATTTCGGCGGCCTTGTTTGCGACGGTCCAAGCCGGGTCACGGCTGCTGATCCCGTCCGACGGGTATTATGTGACGCGCCTTTTGGCTGATCGGTTCCTGTCAAATCTGGGCGTCTCGGTTATCGAACGCCCAACCACCGACTTTGCCGAAGGTGGCTTTGATGAATTCGATGTGGTGTTTCTGGAAAGCCCCTCGAACCCCGGTTTGGACATGCTTGATCTGCCAGTAATCGCCGAGGCCGTGCGCGAGGCCGGCGGCATCACCATCGCCGACAACACAACGATGACCCCATTGGGCCAGCGCCCACTGGACCTTGGCGTCGATGTGGTTGTGAGTTCAGATACCAAAGCGATGGGTGGGCATTCGGACCTGTTGATGGGTCATTTAGCCAGCCGCGATCCGCAAATCATGGAGCGAGTTGAGGAATGGCGCCGCGTCTCCGGTGCGATCCCGGGGCCACATGAAGCGTGGTTGCTACATCGGGGTTTGGAGACTCTGGATGTGCGGTTTGATCGGATGTGTAGCTCAGCACAAATACTGGCTGAACGGCTGGCGGCGCACCCGGCCGTGAAACAGATCCGCTATCCCGGACTGACCGATGATCCGGCGCACACATTGGCGACGGCTCAAACCACGCGCTTCGGGTTTCTGCTAAGCATCACGCTTGAGACCGAGACCAAAGCCGAACAGTTCATCAACAGCTGCCCACTGCTGCGTCCGGCTACATCCTTCGGCGGCGTCCACAGTTCGGCCGAGCGGCGCGCCCGTTGGGGGGATGCTGTCGATCCTGCTTTCATCCGCCTGTCCGCGGGGTGCGAACCGGTGGACGAGTTGTGGCAGGCCATCGAGGCCAGTTTAGACGCGATATGACTATTTCTTAGGGTCGCGCAGTTCGGGAAACACGTAGATCGGCAGCACAATACTGCCGATCAGAGCGCCCAACCATACCAGCAAGGTTGCGGCCAACAGATTTGAGATACCGCCAATGGTCAGACCGGATGTGATCAGATCGGTGACCAGAAGGCCAACAAAGGTCACGATCAAGGCAATTCCGCCCTTCAGCGCCGGTGCCTTCTTTTCCCCCAGCTTCAGGATCAGCGGTTCGGCTATCACCTGGACCAGGGTGAACACGACTACCACCACGATGAAGGAAATCGGTCGGATCGCAAACTCTGACAGCAGCAAACTGGCCAACAACAGCCCGATGGCGTTCCCAGCCAGCAATGCCAGCACCGATTTGAGCCTGCGCGTCATGGGGTGATCTCCGTCAATGATCAATCTGAAACATCTTAATATTAGCAGAGCTTGACAGATTTACGAGACAATTTAGCCGCCTCTTCTTTTTTTGACCTGTTGAAATCAATTGATAAAATACCTTCATCAAGGCCAAACCCCACATCGACGAGAGGCAAGATGAGCGACGACCCCTATTCCGTACTTGGCGTCGCCAAAGACGCCAGCGATGCCGAGATCAAGAAAGCCTATCGGAAGATCGCCAAAGAATGCCACCCGGACCTCAAGCCGGGCGATGCCGAGGCAGAGGCCAAGTTCAAAGCCGCTGCTGCTGCTTATGACCTGCTGAAAGACCCCGAGACGCGCCAACGCTACGACAATGGCGAAATTGATGCGTCGGGTCAGGAACGTCCGCAGCAGCAGTATTATCGCGAATATGCCGAGGCTGCTGGCAACCCTTATCGCGGTCACGCGGCTGAACAGGACGATATGTCCGACATCTTTGCCGAATTCATGCGCGGGCGGGGTGGATATGGACAGCGCACGCAGGAGTTCCATGCACCGGGCCACAACCTGAACTACTCGCTGCAGATCAGCTTTCTTGACGCCGTTTTCGGAGCCAGCAAGAAATTGACCTTGCCAGATGGGAACCGGATTGAAGTGAAGATACCTGCGGGTATCACGACCGGGCAAACCATCCGCCTGCGTGGCAAAGGGGCCCCGGGGTACGGCGATGGGCCTCCCGGCGATGCGCTTGTGACGATCTCGGTTGCGGATCACCCGGTGTTCGACCGTCAGGGCGATGACATCCACATCACGCTGCCCATCACCATTGATGAGGCCGTTCTGGGTGGCAAGGTTCCCGCCCCCACCATCGACGGTGGCGTCAATGTCAGTGTCCCAGCGGGGACCAGCAGCGGCAAAACCCTGCGCCTGCGTGGCAAAGGGGTCAAGAAACGCGGCTCGTCCGAGCGGGGCGATCAGTTCATAGAACTGACCGTCGCAATGCCAGACAAGGTAGACGATGAATTGAAGCACTTCATGGAGACATGGCGCGAAACCCACGGCTATGATCCGCGCAAAGGAATGCCGTCATGAGCCGCACATTGACCGAAGCCGAACTGATCGACGCCATCGCCCGCCTGACTTCGGATCGCCTGACCGAATATCTGGCCGCTGAGATCGTGATCCCCGAGCAATCGGAGCAAGGTCTGCGATATCAGCGCATCGACGTTGCTCGTCTGGAACTGGCATGCGAACTGCATGACCAGTACGACATGGAGGCCGATGCACTGTCGATGATGATCTCTCTGATCGACCAGATGCATGGGCTGCGCGCCGAACTGCGCGAAGTTTTGAACGCGGTCGAGGCGCAACCGGAACCGGTTCGCCAACAACTGATCGAAGTGATCGGAACAGCGCGATTCCGTCGCAGTTAACGGGGTTTTGGGAGCCGGGATTTTGGCGTAGAAGGCGCCCTTGATCCTTAGCCCGGTATCCCCATGACCCAGTCCAGATCCGAATTGCTGATGCCTGCGGGCAATCTGCGTAAGTTGAAACTCGCCATCCTCTATGGCGCGGATGCAGTCTATTTGGGCACACCGGATATGTCGCTGCGCACTAAATCCGAGTTCTCGCTGGAAGAGGTGATAGAGGGAGTCGAGTTTTGCCACAACCATGGCCGGCGCGCGTACCTGACGCTAAACCTGTTCTCGCACAATAAGGACATTCCGAAGCTGGACGAATACATCGACACTGTCCGCAAGGTGAAACCTGACGGGCTGATCATCGCCGACCCCGGAGTGTTCCAATACGTCCGCGAACGCGCGCCGGAACTGCCGCTGCATATCTCGACGCAAGCCAATATCTGTTCGTGGTTGTCGGTGAAGTTCTGGCAGGATCAGGGGGCCGAGCTTGTGGTTCTGGCCCGCGAAGTCTCATACCCCGAATTGGTCGAGATTCGCGAGAAATGCCCCGATATCAAGCTTGAGGCGTTTGTGCACGGGGCCATGTGCATGACCTATTCGGGCCGCTGCCTACTGTCGAACTTCATGGCCGAACGCGGGGCCAATCAGGGCAACTGCGCCAATTCCTGCCGCTGGAACTATGGTCTGAAACTGCGTCTGAAAGATGGAACGCATCAGGAGCTGCGCATTACCGATGAAAACGCCGACCTATTCGAATTCCTGCTGGAAGAAGGCTGTCGCCCCGGTGATTTGATGCCCATCGAAGAGGATGATCGGGGATCCTACATCCTCAATTCCCGCGACCTGTGCATCATGCCCAAGCTGGATGAATACTTGAAGATCGGTGTCGACAGTCTGAAAGTCGAAGGGCGCGGTAAATCGGAGTATTATGCCGCCATCGTCGCGCGCGCCTATCGTATGGCCATCGACGACTATCACGCCGACCCCGAGAACTGGGACCCGAAGCCCTATATGCGTGAACTCGAAACAGTCGGGAACCGCGGCTACACGCTGGCTTTCCACGAAGGCCGCCTGAGCAATTATGCACATGATTACGAACACACAGCCTCGATTGCGCAGTGGGAATATGCCGGGATCGTCACCGAGGTAACTGAGGATGCCTTTCTGGTCGAGGTGAAAAACAAGCTGGAACCGGGGGATGTATTGGATTTCGTCTCTCCGATTTCGCGCGAGACGGTTCTGCTGCGGGTCTATGACTTTGAACGCGCTCATGATGGGGCGCGGCTGGACGTTGTGCATGGCAGTACCAAAACCATCATCCGCCTTCCCTTCACCCTGTTCGATCACGAGGATATCGACGATCTGCGCGCCCGTTTCCCGGTCTACTCCGTCCTGCGCAAAGAACGTGCCCTGACCGACGAACACTGGAGTCGCATTCGGTTTGACAAGCTGGTGCAGGGGCTGGAAACCTCAGGTCGCGACAACCCTAAGGCCTATACCCGCCGTCGTGACGAGCTGGTCGAGAAAATCGGCGAAGACGGCAATGAGCGCCGCTTCAAAACCAATCGTATCGGAACCGAGGGATGTTGCGGCAAAGGCTGCAACGGCTGTTTGATCTTCTGGCAGGATGAGAAATACGCGCTCGCCCGCGAGGTCCTATCCAAACGCAAACACGGTGAGCAACTCAGTCGTCAGGAAGCGACCGAGCTGAAGCTGCCTGACCCGGCGGCCTGAAGATCACTCTGCGACACGATACTCTTCGGGTACGTAAAACGTATAGTCCCGGTCCGCGACGGCCTCGTGGCAGACATGGCAGTAATCGACCTCTGACGCGCGAAAGCCCATCGTATCACCGAACAGCGAACCGTCCGGCATCACCATGATATAACGCCAGTCGGCTGTTTCCGGGTTGGTGCCTTCTGGCAGTTTCTCCATCACGAACAGGGCACCGGGATGGATATTGCCCTCATCTGTGACAGTCATACTGTCTTTGGCCAGGACCGAGCCCGCAGGCAGCTCTTCGCCTTCTTGCAATGTGCCGTAATTGTGGGCCATGCGGTTCGCATAGCTGTTGACATAGCGCTGCCCATGCGTGGCCGAGATGTAGGGCGCATCGTTGAACAACGGCCAGTTCTGATAGTTTCGGATCAAGTCCATCTGTGCCGCCGCATAACCCCGCGACATGCGTCGTATCAATGACTGATAGTGTTTCTGCGCTTGCTCCTTGGTCAGATCGGCTGGGTTTTCAATCGCCAAATGCGCATCCTGATCTTTGGTCTGAGCAGATGCCGCGTGGAGAACAAATCCCGAGATCGCCAGAACAGCCGCGATACCCAAGACTTGCCGGTGACTTACAATCATATTGTGGCCTCCCTGACTGATCAGTTCGCCTAAATGCCGCTTTGCTTCAGAAAAATGGTAGCGGCCTTAATTGGTGTTACCAGCACCGCCCCGGCAATCTCACCACCTTGTGTCTGTCGGTGAGTTCCCCATCCAGAGCGGGTCTGCGCCGAAGATACCAAATTTTGAACAAGGAAACAGCACTCAATTCATTAAGTTTTTCGCGTGAAGCCACGGCGCATGCCCTTAGCGGTTTAGCCCGGCTTCAGCCTCGATCTGCTTTCGCGATTTCCGGGCCCGTTCGGTGGCCGATTTTAACTGGCCGCAGGCCGCCATGATATCCTCACCCCGCGTTTTGCGGATGGGTGAGGCATAGCCCGCCTGATAGATGATGTTGGCAAAGGCCCGGATGCGATTGTTCGAGCTGCGCTTGTAGGGCGCGCCCGGCCATTCGTTGAACGGGATCAGGTTGATCTTGGCCGGGATGTTATGGCGCTTGATATGAGCGATCAGACGATGCGCGTCTTCGTCGCTGTCGTTCACGCCATCCAGCATCACGTATTCGAACGTGATCCGTTCAGAATTCGACGCGTTGGGATAGCTGGCCAACGCCTGCAGCAGTTCCTCGATATTCCAGCGCTTGTTGATCGGAACAAGTACGTCGCGAGTTTCATCAGTGGTGGCGTGGAACGAGATCGCCAACAGGCATCCAATTTCTTCAGCCGTGCGCGCGATCTCGGGTACCACACCCGAGGTCGACAGCGTGATGCGGCGACGGGACAGAGAAATCCCCTCGGGGTCCATCGCGATCTTCATTGCGTCACGGACGTTTTCAAAGTTGTAAAGCGGCTCGCCCATACCCATCAGCACGATATTTGACAGCAGGCGTGTTTCATCTTTGGGCGCACCCGGTGTTGGCCATTCCTCAAGATCGTCACGCGCCATCATGACCTGCCCGACAATTTCGGCCGCTGTCAGGTTGCGCACCAATTTCTGCGTGCCCGTGTGGCAGAAGGAGCAGGTCAGAGTACAGCCCACCTGAGATGAAATGCATAGAGTTCCGCGATCATCTTCAGGGATATAGACAACCTCAACCTCATGCCCGCCCGCGATGCGGCACAGATACTTGCGGGTGCCGTCCTCTGAAACCTGGCGGGTCACGACTTCGGGGATTTCGATTACGAACTGCTCGGCCAGTTGCGTGCGATAGGCCTTGGCCAGATTGGTCATCTCACCAAAATCACGCACACCCCATTGGTAGATCCATTGCCAAATCTGCCCCGTGCGCATCTTCGCCTGCTTTTCGGGCGTGCCGTGTTCAATTAGCGCCTCACGCAATTGATCGCGGGTCAAACCGACAAGGTTCATCTTCCCCTCGGGCAGTTTGCGGGGGATGGTCATGACGTCTTGAGTGATCGGCGCTTTGGGCGACATTGGCGTATCTCGGTGGATTCTGGCTTGGGATGCGCCTCTATATAGGAACACACGTAAAGATCAAAAGAATTCGTGCTTCAATTTGCGTAACGCAACAATTCGTCAACCCGCGCCCGGCCAAGGTCAACCCGACAGGCTGTGATGGCGATCCCCGTACCCGATCCTCCGCCGAACGAAGCACCTACCGCTTCGCACTGCGCATCGCGATAGGCCACCCACGCGTTTTGCGAGGCCTCCAGCGCAGGCACAGCAACGACCCGTCCAGTGACCTCGTCCAGTTCTTGTGCGGAGCCAAGCGCCAGCGAATAGCTGGAGTCTATCGCAGCGTTTACCCGCAATTCCATATCCGAAACACAAGATCCAATTTCCACCTGCGAACCGGCGTCAATACACTCCATAGTTGGATCCGCAATTGCGGATATCGGAAACATCAAAAAAACAAATGCCCATCGCATCCATCAATCCTCCAGACAGAGATATCTGTCTATCACAGATCAAGATGCGCGCCCAATCAAGATGGGCCACTAAAGCAGAAACTTAAGCGGCCCATTGTTGTTAGTTTACTGCGGGCGGGATGTAGCAATCTTCTGCATCCAGGGTCTTTACGGGATCTTCCGGACCACATTGCTCACCCGTTATCGGATAGGTTTCCGATCCTTTCTCACAACCTGCAAGGATCACCGCAGACGCCATCAAGAGCACTGCCAGGTTTTTGCTTAAGTTCATTGCCGACTCCTCAACAAATTCTGAACTAATTAGTTCAGAAAACGGGGGCGCAGGCTTTGACACGGATCAAGAAACACCGCTCTACGTGGCGTAAATTTCTGAAAACACACAGGATCGGACCAAACAAATAAAACCCCGCCGGAAAGCGGGGTTCCGGAATTTGATCTGCTTGTGGCTTAGTTCGTGCAACGCGTTTCCGCGTCTTCAATCGCGGCCGTAAAGCCCAGCAACGAGAAGGTGTCCTTGGTCTGCGTACCACGTTCCGAACGGGCGGTCAGCACCGCCTCACTTCCGCGCTTCATCGCTGTGACGATCTTGGCATCGTCCGAGGCGGTCGCAGGCCATGCCCACTCACCATCAGTGAACAGCTCGAACTCGCTGCCATCGACAACCAAATTGACAGTAGAACCAGACGCAAACGGATAGCCGCCGGTAAAGGTCACCTGCCCTTTAACCTCGGCATTCGGGCGATAGAACACAAACAGCAGGATATCGCTGCGCCGAACGGAAACGACCCGGCCACCGCGTGTGTTCACGGTCTCTTTCGGGGCAGATACGCTCCAGCATTCGGTTGGGTCGTCCTCGACAAACACGCTCCAGTCCGTTTTTGCAGCGACGCGATTGGTACTGGTCGCCTGCTGCGCAATTGCCGTTGTCGCCATTCCTGCCATGCACAGGCCCGCGATCACGCGGACGAGCTTTAATCCCATCGGTTCAGCCTCCTAGCCCGACCTATTACCTCATACCCATCGGAAATACGTGCGAACTCTGCCGGTTCGTCTGTTCAGTTGCGTATTCCGATGATTGTCGACATACACACACTAACGCAGGTTTCGCCACAGGCGAAAGGGCGATTGGCAGATTTTTGCGCATGATTGATGGGGTGGACATGACACAAGCCGTACCGATGACAGAACTCTGGCGCGGGTCACTGTTGGAAAGCCTGCATATGGGCCATGCAGTGATCTGTGACGATAGTGGTCAGATCGTGCGCAGCTGGGGTGATCCAAACGCGGTGATCTATCCCCGCTCCTCGGCCAAAATGATCCAGGCCCTGCCGCTGATCACCTCGGGAGCAGCTGCAAAATACGGTTTGAACAGCGAACATCTGGCCTTGGCCTGTGCTTCACATAACGGGGCGCATATCCATACTGACCGCGTGTCCGCATGGCTCGATCATCTCGGTCTGTCCGAGCCCGATCTGCGCTGCGGCCCACAGGAACCTGCCGACATGGCGGCCCGCGACGGGTTGATTCTTGCGGACGATACACCCTGCCAGATTCACAACAATTGCTCAGGCAAGCACTGCGGCTTCCTTACTTTGGCGCAGCATATGGGGGCCGGGCCGGAATACTTGGAAATCGACCATCCAGTTCAGCAGGCCTGCCTGTCTGCCATCGAGGAAACCACTGGCGAGACCAGCCCAACCTATGGGATCGATGGTTGCTCCGCCCCAAATTTTGCGACATCACTGGTAGGGCTTGCGCGATCGATGGCCTGGTTTGCCTCTGCCGCAGACCGTTCGGACCGCTCCAGCGAAGCAGCGGTACAGCTCACAGAAGCAATGGTGAAACATCCCGAACTTGTCGCAGGTGAAACTCGCGCTTGTACTGAGTTGATGCGAGCGATGAACGGGCGCGTTGCAATCAAGACAGGGGCCGAGGCCGTCTTTGTTGCCATCATCCCGGAAAAGCGCATGGGCGTTGCGCTAAAAATCACTGACGGCACTACCCGCGCCAGCGAATGCGCCATCGCCGCGATTCTAGTGCATTTAGGTGTGCTAGAGGCCGATCACCCGGCCACTCGCAAATTCATGAACGCCACACAGTATAGCCGTCGAGGGCTGGAATGCGGCGCTATCAAACCTGCACCGGGCTTCCCCGGCTGAGGATTACATCTCGATCTCGTGGACCTCGGCCACCTCGACCGAACCCGAGCCGTTCACAACCATCGGGCAACCCTTGGCCATCTCGGTTGCGGCGTCAATGCTATCAGCCTTGACCACCGTGAAACCCGAGGCCGGGTTTGCACCACCATTGTCTTCGATCCCACCACTGCTGACCGTGTAGGACTGGCCTACAGGATTTCCCGGAATCTCTAATGAGCCGCCGATTTCCTGAAACCAAGCGCCCCAAGCGGCCATGGTCGCCTCGATCTCGGCGGGATCGGTTGGGGTGTGACCCCCATGATAAACAAACAAATATTGGGGCATATCGCTCCTCCCTGATGAAAACCTATTTGCAAAGTGCTTCGAGTTTGCGCAGCGACGATGTCCAGCCTTCGTTGTGGTTCGTGGCCGATTCGGCATCGACAAGTTCACTGTGATCAACCACCAGCCGTGATCCGCTGTTGGTCGCGGTAACCGAAAAGGTCACATGGCTTTCCGCACCGCGCTGGTCCTGATCGTCATGCCAAGCCCACGTAAATCCAACAGATTTTGGTCGATCGATATGGGTAACGTGACCCGAGACTTTGAACTGCTGACCCTCGCCATTCTGCATAACCGAATACCACGGACCAATGCGCGAAAAGTCGAGATCATGTTCCGGTACATGCAACCCTTCGGGCCCCCACCACTGCAGAAGCTTCGCACCATCGCTGACCCATGCGAACAGGACCTCGGGACTAACGGGAAAATCTCGTTCCAGTTTCAGGTCGGCCATGAATTTTCCCTTTCAATAAGCTCTTCCAAACGGTCGAGGCTGCTTTCCCAGAACTGCCGTTTCGAAATCGTCCATTCGGCTATCGCGCGCAGCCCCTCGGGCTGCACCGAATACATCCGTTGCGTGCCGTGTACCCGCTGCTGCACCAACCCGGCCTCGCGCAAAACCTTCAAATGGCGCGAGATCGCGGCCCCTGACATGCCCTTGCCTTCTATCAAATTACCGACGGGCAGTTCGCCTTCGTCCATCAGTTGCTCGACAATCGAGAACCGAGTGGCATCAGACAAAGCGGAGAATGTGACCAGAAGCGTATTCATGGCTTTATTTAACACAATAGTTAAATTAAAGGAAACCCCTTAGAGGCCTTGAAATTCTGACCTGCCATAGCCCTGCAGATACAACAACGCTGTCAGATCGCCGTGATTTATGCGGACATCACATTCGGCAGCGACCGAAGGCTTGGCGTGCAACGCGACACCCGTCCCCGCCCGACCCAACATTCCCAGATCATTCGCTCCATCGCCAACGGCAATCACATCAACCTCGGAGATACCTAGGCGTGTTGTGATCTGCTCCAATGCCTCTATTTTGGCCTGTCGCCCAAGAATGGGCCGCTTCACGTCGCCGGTAAGCTTGCCATCCTCAGCCAGCAATGTATTCGCCCGGTTCTCATCAAACCCAAGCTCTTCGGCGACCTTAGCCGTAAAAGCCGTGAACCCACCCGAGACCAGCGCTGCATAGACCCCATTCGCGCGCATCGTGGCAAGTAACGCCTTGCCGCCGGGCATCAGCGTGATCCGTTCATTCAGAACCTTGCCGATCACGCTTTCATCCAGCCCTTTCAACAAGCCCACACGCTCAGTCAGTGCACCTTCGAAATCCAGCTCGCCGTTCATTGCACGCGCGGTGATATCCTTGACCCGATCACCGACACCAGCCTCATCAGCCAGTTCATCGATGCATTCCTGTTGGATCATGGTGCTGTCCATATCGGCCAGCAGCATCTTTTTCCGGCGACCGTCAGCTTTTTGCACGACCAGGTCCACGCCCATCTCTTGCAACTCGCCCCAAACGTCCCAGCGATTGTCGGGAATTTCTGGCAGGGAAAACTCGGCCGCCTCATCGAGGCTCAGCCAGTTCGCATCACCCCCGCCCCATGCATTCCGCAACGACTCAACCAGCGTCGCCTCTAAAGAAGGGGCCGCAGGGTTGGTCAGCAGAGTAGCTACATACATGTCAGGCCTCCGATTAGCGCACCTGCGGGATATCGCAGGTGCAGCATTTTCACCAGAGGCAGATTGATCTAACCAAGAATACCAGGCAGGCGCAGCCCATGTTCGCGAGCGCAGTCTTTCGCGATCTCATACCCCGCATCTGCGTGACGCCAGACGCCTGAGGCAGGGTCGTTCCACAGAACGCGCTCCAATCGCCGCGCGGCATCATCGGTCCCATCGGCGCAGATCACAACACCCGCGTGCTGGCTGAAGCCCATACCAACGCCGCCGCCGTGATGCAGCGAGACCCAGGTCGCACCGCTGGCCGTATTGATCAGAGCGTTCAACAGCGGCCAATCCGATACTGCGTCCGAGCCGTCCAGCATCGCCTCGGTCTCGCGGTTCGGGCTGGCGACCGAGCCCGAGTCCAAATGATCACGCCCAATGACAACAGGCGCTTTCAACTCGCCATTGGCAACCATTTCGTTGAAGGCCAACCCCGCGCGGTGGCGATCTCCAAGGCCGATCCAGCATATACGTGCGGGCAGACCCTGAAACGCAATGCGTTCCTGCGCCATATCCAGCCAACGATGCAGATGCTCGTTCTCAGGGAACAGCTCCTTCATCTTGGCGTCGGTCTTGTAGATATCCTCGGGGTCACCCGACAATGCACACCAGCGGAACGGGCCGATGCCCTTGCAGAACAGCGGCCGGATATAGGCGGGCACAAAGCCGGGGAAGGCAAAGGCATTCTCCAAGCCTTCATCCTGCGCCACCTGACGGATGTTGTTGCCGTAATCCAGCGTCGGAACGCCCGCGTCCCAGAAATCGACCATTGCAGCGACATGCTGTTTCATCGAAGCACGGGCGGCCTTTTCAACCGCTTTAGGATCAGTTTCGCGCTTGTCCTTCCACTGCGCCATGCTCCAGCCAATCGGCAGATACCCATTGATCGGGTCATGGGCGCTGGTTTGGTCAGTGACGATATCGGGGCGCATGCCACCGGCCTGCATCCGCGCATAAATTTCGGGGAACACCTCAGCCGCATTGCCTAGCAGACCCACAGATTTCGCCTCGCCCGCCTTGGTCCAGCGGTCGATCATCTCAAGCGCTTCGTCGAGAGTCTCGGCTTTTTCGTCCAGATACTTGGTGCGCAGGCGGAAATCGATAGAATCCGGATTGCACTCGACCGCCAAACAACTGGCCCCGGCGAACACTGCCGCCAGAGGCTGTGCGCCACCCATGCCGCCCAGACCGCCGGTCAGAATCCACTTGCCAGTCAAGTCGCCGCCATAGTGCTGACGGCCAGCCTCGGCAAAGGTTTCGTAGGTGCCCTGTACGATGCCCTGCGTACCGATATAGATCCACGAACCGGCCGTCATCTGGCCGTACATCATCAGCCCCTTCTTATCGAGCTCGTTGAAGTGATCCCAATTGGCCCAATGAGGCACGATGTTTGAGTTGGCGATCAGAACCCGAGGCGCATCCTTATGGGTGCGGATGATCGCCACCGGTTTGCCCGACTGGACGATCAGGGTTTCATCCTCTTCCAGATCTTTCAGCCCTGCGACGATCCGGTCGAAATCGTTCCATGTCCGCGCCGCGCGACCGATGCCGCCATAAACCACCAGCTCGTGCGGGTTTTCGGCCACATCCGGATGCAGGTTGTTCATCATCATCCGCAACGGCGCTTCGGTCACCCAGCTTTTTGCGTTCAGTTCGGGGCCGGTGGGCGGATAGATATCGCGGGTATTCTTGCGAGGATCGGTCATGTCAAAGCTCCAATGCAGTGTCTTGGATGGCGTCGAGAATATCCACCAACCAGCGACGCAGGCGCTTGGCTTTCGCCTCGTCAAACGCCCACGGAGGGGTTTCGGCGGACAGATAGGTAGATTGCGCCAGCTCCATCTGGATCGCGTGTTGGCCCTCATCAGGACGGCCATAGTGGCGGGTCGTCCAACCCCCTCGGAATCGCCCGTTCAGGACGGTGCTGTAAGGGGAGGAATGCGAAAATTCATAGGCCGCGGCCTCAATGCCGGGGGCACAGGTCGCGCCACCATCGGTGCCGATGTTCATATCCGGCAGGGTGCCTTCAAACAGGAACGGAATCTTGCTGCGGATCGAGTGGCAGTCAAACAAGATCGCAACGCCGTGTATTGCCCGCGCCCTTTCAAGCTCTTGCTCAAGCGCGTTGTGGTAGGGCGCGTGGTAGGCGGTTCGACGTACCTCGATCTCATCGATTGAGGGCTCCTGCCCCTCGGCCCAGATCGGCTGACCGTCAAAATCGGTCAACGGCACCAGAGTTGTTGTGTTCTGCCCAGGATACAATGATACACCCGCAGGGTCTCGATTAGCGTCAATGACATAGCGGTGGATATGGGATTGCACGACCGTCGCGTTGGCAACGAGCCCATCGTAGAGCTGATTGATATGCCAATCCGTATCCGCCAGCGCCTGCCCATTCGCATTCAGTTGCGCGGCAATGTCGTCGGGTACATGCGTGCCGCCATGCGGCTGTCCCAGCACGATGGGCCCATCGCCACGCTGAACACTGAAAACCTGCATTACGACAGCTCCGGCATGGGCATTGCAGCTGCCTGCAGTATAGTTCCACTTTCGACCAGCGACTTCGCGGTTTCCAATTCGGGTGCCAGATAGCGATCATCGCCTAGCGACGGAATATCGTCGCGCAAACGCCCAACCACGCTGGTCAGCGCTTTGCTGGTCGCAAGAGGTGCGCGGAATTCGATGCCTTGCGCGGCGCAGAGCAGTTCGATCCCCAGAATATAGTTCAAATTATCAACCATCCGGCCTAAACGCCGCGCCCCGTGCGCCGCCATCGAGACGTGGTCTTCCTGATTGGCCGATGTAGGTGTGCTGTCGGTCACACATGGGTTGGCCAGATGTTTGTTCTCGCTCATCAACGCAGCCGTCGTGACCTCGGCGATCATCAGACCCGAGTTCAGCCCCGGCTCGGGCGTCAGGAAGGGCGGCAGATCAAAGCTAAGCGCCGGGTCGACCATTAATGCGATCCGACGCTGTGCGATCGCCCCGATCTCTGACAGGGCCAAAGCAATCATATCGGCGGCAAAGCCTACCGGCTCGGCGTGGAAATTCCCGCCCGAGACGATTGCATCCGGATCGGTCAGAACCAGCGGATTATCAGTGGCCGCGTTGGCCTCAGTTACAAGAGCTGCGGACGCCTGCCGGATCACATCCATCGCTGCGCCGGTCACCTGTGGTTGGCAGCGGATGCAATATGGATCCTGCACTCGCGTATCCCCATCACGGTGACTTTCGCGGATCTCAGAGCCCTCCAGAGTGGCCCGCATCGCCGCCGCCGCTTCGATCTGCCCACGATGCCCGCGCAGCGCGTGAATCTCGGGTTGCAGAGGGGCGGTGGATCCCATGATCGCATCAGTTGAAGCCGCCGAAATCACCAGCGCATTTTGTGCTGAACGCCAACCTTCAAACAATCCGGCCAGAGCAAAGGCAGTCGAAAATTGCGTCCCGTTGATGAACGCAAGGCCCTCCTTTGGACCAAGTTGAATCGGCTCTAGCCCAGCTGTTTTCAGGGCCTCTGCACCCGGCATAACAACACCGTTCACCTCTGCCTCGCCCTCACCGATCACCACAGCGGTCATATGGGCCAGTGGCGCAAGATCGCCAGACGCGCCGACTGAACCCTGTGCCGGGATCACAGGTGTCACACCACACGCCAGCATCTGTTGCAGCAATTCGACAAGTTCCCAGCGGACACCCGAAGCACCTCGGCCGAATGACAGCAACTTCAGTGACATCATCAGCCGCGCCAGACGACGCGGCACTGCCGGACCCACCCCGCAACAATGGCTGAGGATCAGATTGCGCTGCAGGGTTGAGGTATCTTTGGCCGCAATCTTGTGACTCGCCAGTTTGCCAAAGCCGGTGTTGACGCCATAGACGGGCTCGGTCCCCTCGGCAGCCTGCGCAATGCGGGCAGCAGCGACCTCAACCTTGGGTCGGCAGGCGGCGTCCAGCGAAATGGCGGCTTCGGTCCAGTAGATCTGGGCAAGCTGATCCAGCGAAACCTGACCGGGGACAAGCAACAGAGGTGTCATTCCTGACCTCCAAAAATACGTTTATGCAGAGGGTTGAAACCGATGCGATAGGACAGTTCTGCAGGGTGAGTAGCATCCCAGACGGCCAGATCAGCGCGCAATCCGGGCGCGATCACGCCGGTATCATCCAGACCCAAAGCACGGGCCGCGACGCGGGTAACACCTGCCAATGCTTCCTCAGGCGTCATGCGAAACAAAGTGCACCCCATGTTCATTGTTAGCAGCAGAGAAGTCAGGGGTGAGGACCCCGGATTGCAATCGGTCGCCAGTGCCATGGGAACATTCTTCTGGCGCAACAATTCAATCGGCGGAGCTTGCGTTTCATGCAGCGTATAAAACGCGCCGGGCAGCAGGACCGCGACCGTTCCGGCCCCAGCCATGGCGGTAACGCCGTCGGCGTCCAAATATTCGATATGATCAGCGGATAGCGCTCCGTAAGCTGCCGCCAGCTTAGCCCCACCTAGATTCGAAAGTTGCTCAGCATGCAGCTTCACCGGTAGGCCAAGCTCTTGCGCGACAACAAAAACCCGTTCGATCTGTGTGGGATCAAATGCAATGCCTTCGCAGAACCCATCCACCGCGTCCACCAGCCCTTCGGCATGGGCCGCGCGCAGTGTCGGAATGCAGACCTCGTCAATATAGGCGTCATCCCGACCCGCATATTCTGGCGGAACGGCATGTGCGCCAAGAAAACTGGTGTTGACCCGAATAGGGCGCTCCCGCGCAATTCGGCGCGCCGCGCGCAACATACGCAGTTCGGTTTCGGTATCGAGCCCATAACCCGACTTCACCTCGATGCAGGACACACCTTCGGCCAGCAATGCGTCCACGCGCGAAAGCGCGCCTGCAAGCAGCTCTTCTTCTGTTGCTGCCCGCGTGCCGTTTACGGTCGACAGGATGCCTCCACCCGCGCGGGCAATTTCTTCGTAGGTCGCGCCCTTCAGGCGCATTTCGAACTCAACCGCGCGGTTGCCGCCAAACACAACATGAGTATGAGCATCAATCAGAGCGGGCGTGATCAAGCGGTCACCATAGTCGTTCTGCGGCCACTCGGCATATGACGGCGGCATTGCCGACCGAGCGCCAACCCAAACGATTTCCGACCCATCGATGGCAATCGCACCATCCTCGATCATCCCATAGTGTTGGTCGCCCCCCATGGTGGCTACATGTTTGCTACGAAGAACAGTTTTTTTCGTCATGGCGATTCTTTTGGGCTCCCCCTGCGCTTGATTTTTTCGTATACGGCTAAAAATATAAAGTCTACACAAAATGGAATTACGATGACGGTTCATGCCAAAACGGCCCTGTTAGGCTCTGAGTGGGTGCACAACCTACGAGTCGAAATCGAGGACGGTCGGATCGCTGCGCTGAAATCAGGGACCGAGCCAAAACCCGAAGACACTCGGGTCGACGTGTTGCTGCCCGCTTTGGCGAACCTGCACAGCCATGCCTTTCAACGCGCCATGGCGGGCATGACCGAAACGCGCGTAGCAGGGCGCGAAAGCTTCTGGACCTGGCGTACCTTGATGTACCGATTTCTGGACCGCCTCACTCCTGCACAGATCGAGTCCATTGCTGCATTGGTCTATATGGAGATGCAGGAAGCCGGGTATGCTGCGGTCGGGGAATTCCACTACGTCCACCACCAACCCGGCGGCACGCCTTATGCGCAGTTGTCTGAGCTGAGTCAGCGCATCTTCTTGGCAGTCAGCCAAACCGGGATTGGATTGACACATCTACCGGTGCTCTACACCTATGGCGGCGTCGCGCAAGAGCCTCTGACCGGTGGTCAATTGCGGTTCGGCAATGATGTGGAAAGGTTCCTGCAGCTTGTCGAGGACTGTAAGCCGCTGATGCCTTATGCAGACAGCCAGATTGGCATCGCGCCGCACTCTCTGCGTGCGACCTCGCCTGATGATCTACGGCAAGTGCTGAACGCTACCCCACGAGGCCCGGTGCACATCCACATCTCTGAACAAGAGAAGGAGGTCACGGATGTAGAAGCCGCTCTGGGTCAGCGACCGGTAGATTGGCTGCTGAGCAACGTGGATGTGAACGAACGATGGTGCCTGATCCATGCCACTCATATGACAGACGATGAAACCCGCGCTCTTGCCCGATCCGGGGCTGTGGCCGGTCTGTGCCCGATCACAGAGGCCAATCTGGGGGATGGTATTTTCAATGGTGCCGTCTACAACGAGCAGGGCGGTGCCTTTGGTGTCGGTTCAGACTCGAATGTGCGCATTTCACTGCCCGAGGAATTGCGTACGCTGGAGTATTCTCAACGTCTGCGCGACAAGGCCCGCACTGTGCTGGTACGTGGCGAAGGCTCGGTCGGTCAAACGCTGTATACCGGAGCCGCCCGCGGTGGCGCACAGGCGCTGGGGCGCGACGCCGGAGAGATCGCAGTAGGTCATCTGGCCGATCTGGTTGCGATCGATCGATGTCACCCCACCCTGTGTACTTTGCGCGACGATCAATTGATTGACGGCCTGAGCTTTGCCGCGCCTGACGGAACAGTGACCGACCTTTGGTCTGCCGGGCGACATCAGGTGCGCGGCGGGCGGCATATCGCCCGCGATGCGATCCTGAGCAATTATCGTGCCGCGATAAATGACCTTTTGGAAGACATCTGAGCTGATATGACCCAAACCAGCGACACAACCAGCTACAAAGACATTAAGCAAACCGTCCTGCGCCGCATCCGCTCGGGCGAGTTGCAGCCCGACGCTCTGCTTCCCAATGAGCAAGAATTAGCGGTCGAGTTTTCGTGCACCCGCACCACAGTCAACAGAGCACTGCGGGAACTGGCGGATGAAGGGTTTCTTGAACGGCGCCGAAAGGCAGGCACCCGGGTCCTTAGCGCACCGCAGCGACAGGCGCGCTTCACAATTCCACTGGTCCGAGATGAAATCGAAGCGGCGGGCGGAACCTATCGCTACGCTCTTGTGTCATGTGAAACGCAGATCGCCCCAGACTGGCTGGCGGCCCGGTTGGCCCTACGTGCTGATCAAAGTGTGATGCACGTGCGATGCATGCATTTCTCCGGCAATTCGCCGTTTCAGTTCGAAGACCGCTGGATCGTGATAGACAGCGTACCTCAGGTCACGCAGGCAGATTTCTCTAGCGTCGGACCCAATGACTGGCTGGTGCAAACTGTCCCGTTCACCAATGTCGAGTTGACCTTTCTGGCCAGCCGCGCCGATACCACTTTGGCCGGTTTTCTGGACATTCCCGAGGGTGAACCCGTTTTTACGGCCGAGCGTATCACATGGCTGCAGGGTCAGCCGGTAACGTTTGCCAAGATGTATTTTGCGGCCGGATATCGGATGACGACCGAGTTCTGATTGTCCGGGCTTTACGCTTCCCCAATTCCACGACAGATTTGCCGCAGAATGTGCGCGTCTGCTGGAAAGGATATCGGGATGGGCAACCCGCTTTATGATCGTTTGCTGGGCATCCATGCAGGCAAGGATACACCATTTTTGCGCCTTCCGGATGGTCAGACTCTGACCCATGCCGCGTTTCTGGACACGGCGGCCCGTCTGGCGAACGCCCTGACTGGTCTTGAGCTGGAACCGGGTGATCGCGTGGCTGTGCAGGTAGAGAAGTCCGCCGAAGCACTGGCGCTTTATGCTGCCTGCGCGCAAGCCGGGCTGATCTTTCTTCCGCTGAACACTGGCTATACGACGCTAGAGCTGAGCTATTTCATAGAAAACAGCGGCGCTTCACTAGTGGTGTGCGATGAGGCAAACGAGGCAGGGCTTGCCGAGATCGTGCAAAAGAACAATGCCCGGCTTGAAACGCTGAACGCCGACGGTTCAGGCAGCCTGATGCGACGCGCCCTAGGCATGCTTCCGGCCTTTCAGCCGGCCCACCGATCCGAAGATGATCTGGCTGCGTTTCTATATACTTCAGGCACGACGGGGCGTTCGAAAGGGGCAATGCTGACGCAGGCGAATCTGCTGTCGAACGCGGAGACCCTTGTGCAGGAATGGCGATTCACAGATGATGACGTGCTGTTGCACGCGCTGCCGATCTTTCACACGCATGGACTGTTTGTTGCGACAAATGTCGTCCTCGCATCGGGCGGGTCGATGATATTTCTGCCGAAGTTCGACCTGGAAGATATGTTACGCCTGATGCCACAGGCAACGGCGATGATGGGGGTGCCGACGTTTTACACCCGCCTGCTAAGCGACGACCGCTTCGCCCAAGATCTGACTCAGGATATGCGGCTGTTCATCTCAGGTTCAGCGCCTTTGCTGGCAGATACCCACGTTCAATTTGAAGACCGCACAGGTCATCGCATTCTGGAACGCTATGGCATGACCGAGACGAACATGAACACTTCTAACCCCTATGACGGCGAACGCCGGGCCGGAACGGTCGGATTTCCCCTGCCGGATGTTGAACTGAAGGTCACAGACCCCAAAACAGGTCAAACCCTAGCAGATGGTGAGATCGGCATCATCGAGGTGCGCGGTCCCAATGTGTTTCAGGGCTACTGGCAAATGCCCGACAAAACCGCCGCAGAACTGCGCGAAGACGGGTTCTTCATCACCGGTGATCTGGGGCGGATCGATGAAGATGGCTATGTCCATATCGTCGGGCGTGGCAAAGACCTGATCATCTCGGGCGGGTATAATATCTACCCCAAAGAGATCGAGCTGCTGCTAGACGAACAACCCGGCGTGCTGGAAAGCGCGGTAATTGGCGTCCCGCATCCGGATTTCGGAGAAACCCCGGTTGGCATTCTGGTCCCTACCCCCGGTCATACGCCAGATATCGAGGCCATCATGGGTGCGGTTCGGGACGCGCTCGCCCGGTTCAAACATCCCCGCCAGTTGATCCTGCTGGACGAGCTCCCCCGCAACACAATGGGCAAGGTGCAAAAGAACATCCTACGTGACCGCTGCAAAGACCTTTTCACCAAGACCTGATCTTCAAGGCAAAAGCGCAACGCGACCCTTGTCCGTCAACAACCAGCAATCCTGTCCTTCGAGCACCGCAACGCCAACCGGACGGCCATACCCTGCGCCGCTATCCAGGTTGATGCGATTGCCGTAATGCGTTGATTGATCCACCGGCGTATGCCCATGGACAATCAGTTTCGGATGCGGACCTCGGTGGTTGTGAAAGGTTTGCCTGATCCAGACCAGATCATTTTCCCGTTGTTCGCTCAGGGGAATACCGGGCCGAATGCCCGCATGGACAAAAGCAATCTCGCGCGTTTGATGCATGGCGATGAGCCCTTGCAGAAATATCCGATGCGCATCGGGAACCGCACCCCGCGCTGTTGCATGCAGATCCTCGAGCCGTGTCTGCTGATCGAAGAACACGCCATAGCTTTGTAGTGTTTCGACACCACCCAACCGCTCGTGCAGCCAATGATACCCGACCAACATATGCGGGTCGTGACGTGGGACATCTTCGAGGAACCATGAAAACATCCGGTCATGGTTGCCCAGCAGAGTGATCCACCGCTTGCCCGCATCGCGACCAGCGATCAGCCTATCCAGAACGCCCCGGCTGTCGGGGCCCCGATCAACGTAATCGCCCAGATACACGATCTCGGCATCGGCGCCGCCATCGCGTTCGATCAGCGCCAAGGAGCGCTCGAACTCATCCACGCGGCCGTGCAAATCTCCAATTGCGTAGATCGGATTGGTCATCAGCTTCCCCTCGGGCAATGGTGATTGCCGCACTTCTGGCGCAAAATCAGCACTTTGAAAAGGCGATGCCCACGCTTTGGACAAGCGCGGGCATCAATCTGTCACAGAAGTTCAACAGCGACCGTTAGGCCACGTCGAACTCCAACGGTTTGATCTGAGTAAACAGACCTGTCTCGGCGAGTTTGGCGCGCGCCTCAGCTGGTACCGGTTCATCAACATAAAGCAACGCAATCGCCTCACCGCCGGCTTCGGATCGTCCAAGAGTAAAGTTCGCGATGTTCACATCGTTCTCGCCCATGGTCTGTCCTAAAGCACCAATGATGCCCGGCACGTCTTCGTTAGTCGTATAGAGCATATGCGCCCCGATCTCGGCATCGATATTGATGCCCTTGATCTGAATAAACCGCGGCTTGCCGTCACTGAACACCGTGCCACCGATTGAGCGTTCACGCTTTTCAGTCACCACAGTGACCTTGATATAGCCTTCGAACGCACCGGATTTGTCCTGATTGGTCGTCGATATCTGGATGCCACGCTCTCTCGCGACAACCGGGGCCGAGACCATGTTCACCTCGGGATTGAATTTCTTCATGATTCCGGCAACGACCGAACAATTCAACGCAGCCAGGTTCATGTTCGCAGCGACACCGTCATAGAGGATGTTGATTGCCTTGATCGGCTCATCCGTCATCTGACCAATGAAGCTGCCCAGATGCCCGGCCAGCTTGATCCACGGCCCCATGACCTTGGCCTCCTCTGCCGTCACACTGGGCATGTTCAGTGCGTTCTCGACCGCTCCGGTCAGCAGGTAATTCGAGATCTGCTCGGCCACTTGCAGCGCCACGTTCTCCTGCGCCTCAGTCGTGGCCGCACCCAAGTGCGGTGTGCAAACCACATTGGGTAGGTTGAACAGGGCGTTCTCCTTGGCCGGTTCCTCACTGAACACGTCAAAGGCCGCACCGGCGACATGACCCGATTGCAACGCCTCGGCCAGCGCGTCCTCGTCGACCAGACCGCCACGGGCGCAGTTGACAATGCGTACGCCTTTCCTGGTCTTGGCCAGATTCTCACGGCTGAGGATATTGCGCGTCTGATCGGTCAGCGGCACGTGCAGAGTGATAAAGTCAGCGCGGGCCAGAAGCTCGTCCAGTTCGACCTTTTCCACACCCATCTGCGCGGCTTTCTCTTCGCCAAGGTAGGGATCATAGGCGACGACCTTCATCTTCAGACCCAAAGCACGCTCGCATACGATGCCACCAATGTTGCCCGCGCCGATCACGCCCAGGGTCTTGTTGGTCAGCTCAATCCCCATGAACTTGGACTTTTCCCACTTACCCGCATGGGTCGAGGTGCTGGCTTCGGGGATCTGCCGCGCCACGGCAAACATCATCGCGATGGCATGCTCGGCGGTGGTGATCATGTTGCCGAACGGTGTGTTCATCACGATCACGCCTTTTTTCGAGGCCGCATCCTTGTCGATATTGTCGGTGCCGATCCCGGCACGACCAATGACTTTTAACTTGTCTGCCTTCTCCAGAATGGTTGGCGTGACTTTGGTGGCAGAACGGATGGCGAGGCCGTCATACTGACCGATCACCTCGGCCAGCTTATCTTTGTCCTTTCCCAGATCGGGCATGAAATCCACGTCGATGCCACGGTCGCGGAAGATTTGAACGGCGGTTTCGCTCAGCTTGTCAGAGACGAGTACTTTGGGAGCCATATTTTTGGTCCTTGAACATTGTGGAAGGTCCGGGCCGGATGCGGCCCGGTAGAAAAGGTCAGGCAGCTTCGGTTTGCGCTGCAATCTCGGCTTCAAAAGCCCATGCAAGCCAGGGCAGCATCGCCTCGATATCTGATGTCTCAACCGTGCCGCCGCACCAGATGCGCAGACCCGCAGGGGCGTCGCGATAGGCACCGATATCAAGCGCAATGTTTTCGGCCTCAAGCCGTTTGGCGACGGCTTTGGCAAAAACGGCACCATCTTGAATGCGCTTATCGGTGAACTTCAGACAGACCGACGTATTTGATTGAGTTGTCGAGTCTTCGGCCAGATTGGCGATCCAGTCATTTTGGTCGCAGAACGCATGAACCGCGCCAGCATTGGCATTCGCACGAGCAATCAGCCCCTGCAAGCCTCCGACTGAACGCGCCCAATCCAACGCGAAAAGGTAATCCTCAACCGCGAGCATTGAGGGTGTGTTGATCGTCGCGCCGGTGAATATCCCATCAATCAGCTTGCCACCTTTGGTCAGGCGGAAGATCTTCGGCAAAGGCCATGACGGGGTGTAACTCTCCAAGCGCTCGACCGCGCGCGGAGACAGGATCAGCATCCCATGAGCCGCCTCTCCGCCTAGAACCTTCTGCCAGCTGAACGTTGTCACATCCAACTTGTCCCATGGCAAGTCCATCGCGAACGCAGCGGATGTCGCGTCACAGATCGTCAGACCCTGACGATCATCAGCAATCCAGTCGCCATCTGGGACCCGCACACCCGAAGTCGTTCCGTTCCATGTGAACACCACATCGTTGGCGAAATCGACGGACGCGAGATCAATGATCTGCCCGTACTCGGCGGTTTTCACTTCAGCGTCGATTTTCAGTTGCTTGACCACATCAGTCACCCAACCCGCGCCAAAGCTTTCCCAGGCCAGCATTTCAACTTTGCGCTCACCCAGCAAAGACCAAAGCGCCATCTCAACCGCACCGGTGTCCGAAGCTGGTACAATGCCGATGCGATAATCCGCTGGAATGCCTAGAATCTCTCGCGTGCCTTCAATGGCCGCCTTCAGCTTGTCCTTGCCAACCGCAGCCCGATGCGAGCGGCCCAAGGCGGCATCCGCCAGTTTGGTCAGATCAAATGTGGGGGGTTTGGCACAGGGGCCCGAGGAAAAACGCGGGTTGGCCGGCCGCGTCGCCGGTTGTTCGATAGTCATGTGTATTACCCTTCCAGATACACGCCCCTCGTTGGGGAGGGGTGTCCCACGCACAGAGGTATGGGTCGTTTGCACCTGCAGCAAGCGTAAAAGACGCTTCATCAGCGGAAAACGACACTGGAAATAGGCTCAGATCGGAACACAGGTTTCCGATGGGCGAAAACCCCCGCCAGTTGGCGGGGGTTTATTGATTGAGGTTTATTCAGCTGCGTCCATGTATTCGGTCATTGGAGGGCATGTGCAGATGAGGTTTCTGTCGCCGTATGCGTTGTCGACGCGGTTGACGGGGGACCAGTATTTGTCGACGCCCATGGAGCCTGGGGGGAAGCAGGCCTGTTCACGGGTGTAGGGACGGTCCCAGTCGCCGACCAGATCGCGCACCGTGTGGGGAGCGTTTTTCAGCGGGTTGTTTTCCGCGTCGATCTTGCCGTCGATGATGTCCTGTGCCTCGGAGCGGATGGACAGCATGGCGTCGCAGAAGCGGTCCAGCTCGTCCATGGGTTCCGATTCCGTGGGCTCGACCATCAGGGTGCCGGCCACCGGCCAGGACATGGTGGGCGCGTGGAAGCCGCTGTCCACCAGACGCTTAGCGATGTCATCGACGCTGACATGGGCCGCTTCGTCCAGCGGGCGGGTGTCGAGGATGCATTCATGCGCCACGCGACCCGTTTCCGAGGTGTAGAGGATCGGGTAGGCATCCTTGAGCCGCGCCGCGATGTAGTTGGCGTTCAGGATCGCCACTTTCGTGGCCTGCGTCAGACCCGCGCCGCCCATCAGCAGCACATAGGCCCAGCTAACCGGCAGGATCGAGGGCGACCCAAAGGGCGCCGCCGAGACCGGACCCACGGCAGTGCCGTATTCCGGGTGGCCGGGCAGATGCTCGGTCAGATGCGCTTTGACGCCGATCGGACCCATGCCGGGGCCACCGCCGCCATGGGGGATGCAGAAGGTCTTGTGCAGGTTCAGGTGGCTGACGTCACCGCCGATGTCTCCGGGACGCGACAGGCCGACCATGGCGTTCATGTTGGCCCCGTCGATATAGACCTGACCGCCGTGATCATGGGTGATCTGGCAGACCTCCTGCACGGTGGTCTCGAACACGCCATGGGTCGAGGGGTAGGTGATCATGCAGGCGGCCAGATGATCGGAGTGCTTTTCAGCCTTGGCGCGGAAATCATTCAGATCAATGTTGCCATTCTCATCCGCCTGCACAGGCACAACCTGCCAGCCGACCATCTGCGCCGAGGCCGGGTTGGTCCCATGCGCCGAGGTCGGGATCAGGCAGACATTGCGCTGCCCTTCGCCCCGGGCGAAGTGATAGTTGCGGATGGTCAAGAGGCCTGCGTACTCACCCTGCGCGCCCGAGTTGGGCTGCTGGCTGATCGCGTCATAGCCGGTGATCTGGCACAACTTGTCGTTCAGATCATCGATCATCTCATGATAGCCCTGCGCCTGATCTTCGGGGCAGAACGGGTGCAGGTTGCCGAACTCGGGCCAGGTGACCGGGATCATCTCGATCGTGGCGTTCAGCTTCATGGTGCACGAGCCCAGCGGGATCATCGCCCGGTCCAGCGCCAGGTCGCGGTCGGCCAGACGGCGCATGTAGCGCGTGATCTCGGCCTCGGCCCGGTTCTTGTGGAAGATCGGGTGGGTCAGGTACTCGCTTTCGCGCAGCGCGTAATCCGGCAGGCGATAGGCCACGTTCGAGCTGTCATCCTTGCGGTCGATGCCGAAGGCCCCCCAGACCGCCTCGATGGTCTCGGGGCGGGTCTGTTCGTCCAGGCTGATGCCCACTTTCGTGTCGCCGACCTTACGCAGGTTGACGCCCCGGGCCACAGCGGCCTCCATGACCGTTTTCTGCAGATGGCCAACCTCAACCGTGATCGTGTCGAAGAACACTTCCGGCTCCACAGCAAAGCCTGCCTCTTCCAGACCGGCAGCCATACGCGAGGTCTTGCGGTGCACCGATTGCGCGATGGCCTTGATGCCGTCGGGGCCGTGATACACGGCATACATCGAGGCAATCACCGCCAACAGCGCCTGCGCGGTGCAAACGTTCGAGTTGGCTTTCTCACGCCGGATGTGCTGTTCGCGGGTCTGCAGCGCCAGGCGGTAAGCCTTGTTGCCCCGGCTGTCGATGCTGACACCGATGATCCGGCCCGGCATCGAGCGCTTCAGCTTGTCGGTGGTCGCCATATACGCGGCGTGCGGGCCACCATAGCCCATCGGCACACCAAAGCGCTGGGTCGAGCCGATGGCGATATCCGCGCCCATCTCACCGGGCGACTTCAGCAGCGCCAGCGACAGGATATCGGCGGCGACGATGGCAATCGCCTTGTGTTCATGCAGCGCCGCAATCTCGGCGGTGAAGTCGCGCACATGGCCATGGGTGCCGGGGTACTGGAAGATGGCGCCAAAGACCGCGCCCGCATCCAGCGTGTCCGGATCAGCCACCTGCACCTCGATGCCCAGAGGCTCGGCGCGCGTTTTAATCACCGCGATGGTCTGCGGGTGGCAGTTCTTGTCGACAAAGAAGGCCGCGTTGTTGGCCTTGGACCGACCGCCGCGCTTGGCCATGGCCATCGCTTCGGCGGCAGCTGTGGCTTCGTCCAGCAAGGACGCGTTGGCCACGTCCAGCCCGGTCAGGTCGCTGACCATGGTCTGGAAGTTCAACAGTGCCTCAAGTCGGCCCTGGCTGATCTCGGGCTGATAAGGCGTGTAGGCCGTGTACCAGGCCGGGTTCTCCAGAATGTTGCGCAGGATCGGCGCCGGCGTGGTGGTGCCATAATAGCCCTGACCGATCAGCGAAGTCAGAACCTTGTTCTTGCTCGCCACTTCTTTCATGTGAAAGAGCGCATCGCGCTCGGTCATCGCCGGACCCCAGTCCAGCGGCTCTTTCTGCCGGATCGCGGGCGGGACGGTGGCGTCGATCAGCTCGTCTAGCGTCTTGAAGCCGATCACCTTGAGCATGTCGCGCATCTCGGTCGGGCTGGGCCCGATATGGCGGCGGTTGGCGAAGTCATAGGCTTCGTAATCGGTCAGTTTGAAGGCCATGTGTGCGCTCCTCAAGGATAGGTCAGGCCCGGCGGAGACGGCAGGAGCCTCCGGCGGAAGTATTTGGAAACAGATGAAGGGGCGGGGCCGCGCACGGACCCGCCGCCTGAGTTAACCGATGAAGGCCTTGTAGCCGGCCTCGTCCATCAGGTCTTCGAGCTGCGAGGCGTCCGCGATCTTGATCTTGTAGATCCAGGCCTCGCCTTCGGGGTCTTCGTTCAGCGCGCCGGGATTGTCGGCCAGTGCCTCGTTCACCTCGGTGATCTCGCCGTCGACCGGTGCGTAAAGCTCGGACGCCGCCTTGACGGATTCAATCACGCCGATCTCGCCGCCTTTTTCGAACTCGTCGCCTGCTTCCTGCTGTTCCACGAACACCACGTCACCCAATTGCTCGGCGGCGTGTTTGGTGATGCCCAGCGTGGCGGTGTCGCCGTCAACGCTCAGCCATTCATGCTCTTCGGAATAATAGGTTGCCATGTCTCTCTCTCCTGACTTCAACGCTTGTAATTCTGTTTGACGAAGGGCAGCGCCACGATCTCAGCCGGTTGCGGCTTGCCCCGGATGATCAGGTTCACTTTCTCGCCCGGCTCGCCATGGCCTTTGCTCACATAGCCCATCGCCACCGGTCCACCCACCGTGGGGCCAAACACGCCCGAGGTGATCTGACCGATGCTGTTGCCCTCAAGGCACCGCACTTCCACACCCTGACGCGCAGGCGCACGGCCTTCGGGCTTGATGCCCACCAGCTTGCGCGCGGGACCTTCGGCCAGTTCCTTTTGCACGCGGGCCGCGCCCGGGAAACCGCCCTCTTCCTTGCGGCGCTTTTGCATCGCCCAGCCCAGCGAGGCCTCGACCGGCGAGGTGCTCTGGTCGATGTCATTGCCATAAAGGCACAGACCTGCCTCAAGCCGCAGGCTGTCGCGCGCGCCCAGACCGGCCGGCTCGCAATCCTCATGCGCCAGAAAGGCTTTGGTGATCTCGATCGCCTTGTCCTCGGGGATCGAGATCTCGTAGCCATCCTCGCCGGTATAGCCCAGCCGCGAGATACGGCACTCAACACCGTTGATATCGGCAACCGTGGTTTCCATGAACTTTAGATCACGCGCGGCGGGGCACAGTTCGCCCACAACGTTTTCCGCCGCAGGGCCCTGAACCGCCACCAGCGCGCGGTCGAAAATCTCGATCACTTCAACGCCTTCAAGGTGCTCACGCATATGCGGAATGTCCTGATGCCGCAGCGCCGCGTTCACCACCACAAAGTAATGATCGCCCGCATTCGACACGATCAGGTCATCCATGATCCCGCCTTCTGCGTTCGTAAAGAACCCGTACCGCGCCTTGCCTTCCTTCAGCGTCGCATAGGCCTGCGGGCAAAGCGCTTCCAGCTTCTCACCCACATTCTCGCCCCGCAAAATCACCTGACCCATATGAGACACATCAAACACCGCCGCCTTCTCACGACACTGCTTATGCTCCCCCATAATCCCCAAAGGATACTGAACAGGCATCTCCCATCCCGCAAAATCAACCAACTTACCCCCCAACTCAACATGCAAAGCGTGAAGAGGCGTGCGTTTTAATTCGGTCATCAACTTAACCTTTCAATCAGCGGGACTGGTCGCGAACAACCGTGACGGTGCAATGCGCGTTGCGCACGACACGGGCCAGGTTCGGGCCAATCTCATAGTTCGGAAAATCGCCTTTGGTCGAAGCCATGACGATCAGATCAAAACCCTCTTTGTAGGCGAGCTTCAGTATCTCACGATAGACGCTGCCTTCTTCGATATGGATCGCCACATCAGATGCACCGTTGTGATCCAGTATGGCCTGCACCGCATTGCGCACGTGGTCTTTTGCGCCTGCGCCATAGTTGGCGGGCAGGTTCGGCAACTGGATGATCTCAGGAATGACGGCAATCGCGTGCAATTCGGCACTGTAGAACTTTGCTTGTTCTTGTGCGAGCGGCAGGGCGTTCTTCCACGAACGGTCGTCGGTGTGATCAATCGGCAGCAGGATTTTCGTGGCCATCACGTCTCTCCTCGAGAAATGGAATTCTGTTTGAAGCCGGGGGGCCGGGATGGCCCCCCGTATTTTCATCCGAGATTATTCGGCGGGTGTGCCGCCTGGCTCTTCGGACTTGCCACCTGAGGCAAAGAACTCTTTCGTCAGTTTGAAGACGATCGGGCTCAGCAGCGCCAGGGCGATCAGGTTCGGAATGGCCATCATCGCGTTCAGCGTATCGGCCAGCAGCCAGATGAAGCCCAGATCCGCTGTTGCGCCAAAATAGATCATGACGATCCACAGGACGCGGTAGGGCATCAGGGATTTCACGCCCAGCAGGAACTCAACACATTTCTCGCCATAGAAGGACCAGCCCAGAATGGTGGTAAAGGCAAAGATCGACAGAGCGATGGCGATCAGATACCCACCGATACCCGGCAGCGACAGTTCGAACGCGTGACTGGTTAATGCTGCACCGGATTCACCCGATGTCCAGGCACCCGACGAGATGATAGCAAGACCGGTGATGGTGCAGACGATGATCGTGTCGATGAACGTACCCAACATCGCGATCAGGCCCTGGTTGACCGGACCTTTGGTCTCGGCTGCGGCGTGTGCGATCGGAGCGGAACCCAGACCGGCTTCGTTCGAGAAGACACCACGTGCCACACCAAAGCGGATCGCGGCCCAAACGGCAGCACCCGCGAAACCACCTTCGGCGGCCGACGGGGTGAAGGCGTAGGTGAAAACAAGCGACAGAGCGGAGCCGATGTTACCGATGTTGATCAGTAGAACCAGCAGGCCTGCGACGATGTAGGCAATCGCCATGAACGGAACCAGTTTACCTGCAACCGCACCGATGCGGGTGATGCCGCCCAGGATCACGGCCGCGGTCAGAACCATCAGGACAACGCCGGTAACCGAAGTGTTCAGGCCGAAGTTCGACTCCAGAACCTGTGCAACACCGTTGGCCTGCACACCGTTGCCGATGCCGAACGCCGCGATTGCTCCGAACAGAGCAAATGCAACACCCAGCCAGGCCCATTTCGCGCCGAGGCCGTTCTTGATGTAGTACATCGGGCCGCCGACATAGTTACCAAGCTCGTCTTTTTCGCGGTATTTCACCGCGCAGACAGCTTCTGCATATTTGGTGGCCATGCCCACCAGGGCGGTCATCCACATCCAGAACAAGGCGCCCGGACCGCCCAGGAAGACAGCAGTGGCCACACCAGCGATGTTGCCCGTACCGATAGTCGCAGATAGCGAGGTCATCAGCGCGTTAAATGGGCTGATCTGGCCTTCGCCCTGACCTTCGCGGCCTTTGAACAGCAGGCTGAAGCCTGTGCCAATGCGCAGGATCGGCATGAACTTCAGGCCGACCTGCAGGAAGAAGCCAACGCCGAGAATGAGAACCAGCATCAGCGGCCCCCACACGACGCCATTGATGGCCCCTACGATTGAATTTAACGCTTCCATGGTTTCCCTCCCATTTGCGTTAGGTTTATGCCCTGTTCGCCAAAGCCCGCTGGCGGGCCTGCTTGAGGGCGGCAAAGTCTTCGTCCGCGTGGAACGATGATCGGGTCAGCGGTGTTGCCGACACGTGCAAAAAGCCCTTGGAACGCGCGATCTGTTCCAGTTGGGCAAAATCTTCCGGTGTCCAGAACCGGTCAATCGGATGGTGTTTAGGGGTCGGTTGCAGATATTGGCCGACGGTTAGGAAATCGACATTGGCCGCGCGCAGGTCGTCCATGACCTGACGGACATCGTCCAGACTTTCGCCAAACCCGACCATCAGGCCAGATTTGGTAAAAAGCTCCGGGTTCGCGCGTTTGGCATCATCCAGCAGACGCAGCGAGGTGTAATAGCGTGCACCCGGTCGCACAGTTGGATAAAGGTGCGGCACAGTTTCCAGATTGTGGTTGAAAACGTCCGGCGCCGCTTCAAATACGATCTCTGACGCATTGCCTTTTCCAAGAAAATCGGGTGTCAGAACCTCGACAGTCGTACCGGGGTTCTGATGGCGCACGGCACGGATGGTCTGAGCGATATGCTCGGCCCCGCCATCTGCCAGATCATCACGGTCGACCGATGTGATGACCACATGGCGCAGGTCTAGCTTCTTGACCGCTGCCGCAACACGGCCAGGTTCAAACACATCCAGAGCATCCGGGCGACCCGTTGAGACATTGCAAAACGAACAACCCCGCGTACAGACCTCACCCATAATCATCATGGTCGCGTGACGCTTGGACCAGCATTCGCCGATATTGGGGCAGGCGGCTTCTTCGCAGACCGTCGCCAGATCATGCTCGCGCATGAGGCGCCGTGTTTCATAGTATTCAGCGCTGTCGCCCTTTTTCTTGCGAATCCACTTGGGCTTGCGCGGGATGACACTGTCGGCCTTTTTGGCTTTTTCCGGGTGGCGAGGGCGAAGCTGGATGGTCATCTGGCTGGTCTTCCTTATGCGTGGATCGCGCGGCCCAGGGCGTCGAGGCAGGCTTCTTTGACGGCCTCGCCCATGGCCGGGTGCGCATGGCAGGTTGCAGCGACTTCGGACACCGTTGCGCCCTTTGTCATCGCCAGAACCAGTTCAGCGATTAGATCGCCGCCATGGGCTCCGCATATATGCGCACCCAGGATCTGGCCGTTCGGGTCTGCCAGAACTTTCACTGCACCGTCTGTTTCACCGGTCGAACGCGCGCGCGAGTTCGCCATGAAGGCGAATTTGCCGACCGAATACTCGGCACCGGATTCTTTCAGTGCTTCTTCGGTCAAACCAATCGAGGCGACTTCGGGGTCGGTGTACACCACGCCGGGAACAGTGTTGTAATCGACGTGGCCAGCTTCGCCTGCCAGCATTTCTACACAGGCGACACCATCTTCTTCGGCCTTGTGCGCCAGCATAGGTCCGGGAACGCAATCACCGATGGCGTAGATGCCCGGGACAGATGTCTGAAATGCGCCATCAACTTCAATGAAACCGCGTTGGTTCACGGCCACGCCCAGCTCTTCCAAGCCAAGGCCACGTTTGACTGGGCGGCGACCCACGGCGATCAACACCTTGTCGGCCTCGATCACTTCTTCTTTGTCCTTGCCGACGCGGTCCACAGTTAGTGTCAGGCCAGTATCCGTTTTGTCGACGGATTTCAGTGCCCGGCCCAGCTGGAATTTCAGGCCACGTTTTGACAGCGCGCGTTGCGCCAGTTTGGCAATTTCACCATCCAAGCCGGGCAGCACGCGGTCTAGATATTCGACGACCGTAACTTTGGCTCCGAGACGCGCCCAAACTTGCCCAAGTTCCAGTCCGATGACACCGGCACCGATCACCACCAGATGCTCGGGCACACTCACCAGCGCAATCGCGCCCGTCGAACTGAGGATATCTTGCTCGTCAATCTCAATTCCTGGCAACGGAGTAGGTTCGGAACCAGTGGCAATGAGGATGTTCTTGGCCTCATGGACTTCGTCACCTACCTTGACCTGACCAGCGGCCGGAATACTGGCCCACCCTTCGATCAGATCAACGCCGTTTTTCTTGAACAAAAACGCAATGCCCTTGGTCAGGTCGCCTACGATCTTGTCCTTGCGTCCCATCATTGCGGGCACATCGATGCTGGCCCCCTCGACCGCAATACCGTGGGAGGAGAGATGTGCAAGTTCGGCATATTTAGCCGAGGAGGTCAGCAACGCTTTGGAGGGTATGCACCCCACATTCAAACAGGTCCCGCCAAGCGCACTGCGGCCTTCAACGCAAGCGACTTTCAGGCCCAGCTGTGCCGCGCGGATCGCGGCGACATAGCCGCCCGGACCGCCCCCGATGACAATAAGATCGTAAGTCATTTGGTCTTCTTTCAGTAGATCGGGTGGCTTGCGCAGAGCGCGCGGACCTTTTCACGGGTTTCCTTTTCGACGGTCTCGTCACCGTCAGACGATTGTGCCAGCGCGTCGAGCACATCACCGATCATGTGGCCAATCTGTTTGAACTCTTCTGGTCCAAACCCACGGCTGCAGCCTGCGGCCGTACCAAGACGGATGCCGCTAGTGACAGTGGGCTTTTCGGGATCACCCGGAACGCTGTTTTTGTTGCAGGTGAATCCTGCACGCTCTAGCGCCGCTTCGGCGTCTTTGCCGGTTACGCCGACTGGGCGCAGATCAACCAGCATAAGGTGGTTTTCAGTGCCACCCGAAACGATGTCACACCCGCGCGCCATCATCACGTTGGCCAGGGCCGAGGCACTGTCGACAACGCGCTGCATATATTCTTTGAATTCAGGCTGCAGCGCTTCACCAAAGGCGACTGCCTTGCCTGCGATCACATGCATCAGGGGGCCGCCCTGCAGACCCGGGAAAACAGCCGAGTTGATCTTTTTTGCCAGCGCTTCATCGTTTGTAAGAATAATCCCACCGCGCGGACCGCGTAGCGTCTTGTGCGTAGTCGACGTAACAATGTGTGCGTGCCCGATGGGCGAGGGATGCAGGCCGGTCGCAACCAAGCCGGCGATGTGGGCCATGTCTGCCAGAAGCCATGCGCCAGCTTCGTCGGCAATGGCGCGGAAGCGTGCGAAATCGATCTTTTGCGAATAGGCCGATGCGCCTGCAATGATCAGTTTGGGCTTTTCGGCTTTCGCCAATTCTTCAACCTGATCATAGTCAATCAGCCCGGCCTGGGTCAGGCCATATTGAACCGGACGGAACCACTTGCCGGACTGGGCAGGTTTTGCGCCATGGGTCAGGTGACCCCCAGCATCCAACGACATACCAAGAATCGTGTCACCCGGGCTGAGTAGTGCCAGCTTAACCGCCCCGTTGGCTTGCGCGCCCGAGTGCGGCTGCACGTTTGCATATTCGCAGCCAAACAGCTTCTTCAATCGATCAATGGCTTCGGCCTCAACCTCATCCACATATTCACACCCGCCATAATAGCGGCGACCCGGATAGCCCTCGGCGTATTTGTTTGTAAGTACGGAACCCTGCGCATCGATCACTGCCTGAGAGACGATGTTCTCGGAAGCGATCAGTTCGATCTGTTCAGCCTGGCGTGTGCCCTCGCGTGCGATCGATGCTGCGATGACGGGATCAGCCTCGGTGAGCGGTTTTGTGAACATGATCTCCTCCTGTAATCTCGTTTCCAGTGTACGAAATTTTGTTTCCTATAGTGGAATTAGTGTACGCAAGGCAACAAAAATTTCATCACAGTAAAGTTGTTTGGCTCGGGGGAAATGAGTAAGCTTTGATAAAACAAGGAGATTCCCATGTCTGAGGATAACCTGAAAGATGGTGCCGGACCGGAAGAACAGGACAAGGGGGCGGCTTTGGGTCGGTCGATCCGGGATGCACGCCGCGCAAAAGGCTGGACATTGGAGGAGGCCGGGCGCGAAGCGGGAATCGGTCGATCAACACTTTCAAAGATCGAAAACAACCAGACACGTCCAAGTTTCGAGATCGTGCGGCGGCTGACACAGGCCTTGGACATGAATACGCCACAGCTGTTCTTGCAGTCCGCCCAATCGGGAATTTCGGGGCGACGTGATTTTACGCCGAAAGGGCAAGGCGAGATAAGAAATACGCCGACCTACATGCACGAATTGCTGTGCTCGGACCTGACCAGTAAGCGAATGCTTCCTTATATCGCGACGATAAAAGCGCGTGACATATCAGAATATGAGAACTGGATCAGGCACACAGGCGAAGAATTCATGTACGTTATCAGTGGCGAGTTGATATTCGTATCCGAGCATTACCGCCCCTTACCGATGAAACCCGGAGATTCTCTGTACTACGATAGCGGTATGGGGCATGGCTGTATTTCTACGAGTAAGGAAGACGCCAGGGTCCTGTGGGTTTCGCTGGAATGACACGTCAGGCCACGGCGCTTTCGCGCAGAATACCAATACCAACCTGAGCAAACGGATATCTCATGGACCGGACTATTTTCACTGGAACTATGCCTGCCCTTATGACGCCGTGTAAGGCCGACAGGACACCTGACTTTGACGCGCTGGTCAAAAAGGGCAAAGAGATGATCGCGGCCGGCATGTCCGCTGTCGTCTATTGTGGCTCGATGGGGGATTGGCCGCTTCTGACGGATGCCCAACGGATGGAGGGCGTGGAACGACTGGTCGACGCTGGCTTGCCGGTTGTCGTGGGGACGGGTGCCATCAACTCGAATTCCGCTGTGGCGCACGCAGCACATGCACAGAAGGTCGGCGCGGCAGGGTTGATGGTTATCCCTCGGGTTCTGTCACGAGGCTCATCGGTTGCCGCGCAAAAGAACCACTTCAAGGCTATTCTTTCTGCGGCAGCGGACGTGCCTGCGATCATCTACAACAGTCCTGTCTATGGTTTTTCCACTCGTGCGGAATTGTTTTTTGCACTGCGGGCCGAGCATCCGAATTTGGTTGGCTTTAAGGAGTTCGGGGGCAAGAGCGACCTGCGCTATGCCGCCGAACATATTACATCGCAGGACGATCAGGTCACTTTGATGGTAGGCGTCGATACTGAAGTCTACCATGGGTTTGTGAATTGCGGCGCCACCGGATCGATCACCGGGATAGGAACGGCGCTGCCCAAAGAGGCATTGTTGCTTGCGGCGCTTTCGAAAAAGGCAGCAGAGGGACATGCCGAAGCACGGTTGCGTGCGCGCGAACTGGACGAGGCATTTGGCGTTCTGGCAAGTTTTGACGAAGGCACGGATCTTGTTCTTTACTACAAGCATCTGCTGGTGCTGAACGGCGAAGAAGAATACCGCCTGCATTTCAATGAAACCGACGTGTTATCTGACGCCCAGCGAAATTACTGCGAGCAACAGTACAATTTGTTTAAGTCGTGGTTTACCGATTGGGTTCGTCAGGGTGGGGTCATTGCGGAATGCATGTGATTGACAGCCATACCGGTGGAATGCCCACACGGGTCATTCTGGACGGGGGGCCTGATCTGGGTTCAGGATCACTGGCTGAACGCGCCAAGCGACTGGCAACGGAACATGAGCGGTTCTACAAGTCTGTTCTACTGGAGCCGCGCGGCCAGCCCGGCATGGTCGGGGCGCTCCTTGTCGAACCGGTCATTGCTGGTTGCAAAGCGGGCGTGATCTACTTTGACGCGGATGCGGTACTGGGCATGTGCGGCCATGGGACGATCGGGTTAGGCGTAACATTGGCGCATCTTGGACAGATCGAGGTTGGCGCGCACCGAATCGAAACTCCGGTAGGTGAGGTTAAGATTGATCTGCTGGACGCCAACACCGTGCAGGTCACCAACATTGAAAGCCGCCGCGTACATCATTCCGTGACGGTCGAGACTGCAGAGTATGGCCCCTTCACCGGCGATGTCGCTTATGGCGGCAATTGGTTCTTCATTGTCGAGCCAAGCCCGATCCCGGTTGCGCCTGAGAACATTCGCCCGCTGACCGACATGGCTATCGCAATTCGCGAAGCCTGCATTGCGCAAGAAGTTGGTGGCGAAAATGGCGAGCCGGTTGATCACGTGATCTTTCAGGGCACCTCACCGAATGCAGGTATTCATAGCAGAAACTTTGTTCTGTGCCCCGACGATGACTATGACCGCTCGCCTTGCGGCACCGGCAGCTCGGCCCGGCTGGCCTGCCTCGCGGCCAGTCGGCGCTTGTCCGCTGGGGAAGAAATCGTTCAGGAAAGCATCATCGGAAGTTCGTACAGGCTGTCCTATCAGCCGGGGCAGGGCGGAGGCATTGTTCCCCAGCTAACTGGCCAGGCGCATGTGATGGCAGAGGGTAAGCTCTTCTTTGCGCAGAATGATCCGTTTCAATTTGGTATTGCGCGTTGACGCAGGGAGACGAGCAAGACGGAATCCCATTCGGGCGTCGTGTTCAGAAAATCGTATCAGGTGGACAAACCGGCGTAGACACTGCCGCATTGGAGTTTGCCCGCGCAAACGGCATCCCTTACGGCGGCTGGGTGCCGAAGGGTCGAACAAATGAGGATGGGCTGATCCCGGCTCATCTCAGCGGGCTTGTTGAAACGAAGTCTGAAGATGTCGCTGAACGGACAAGGCTCAACGTCTTTGCCAGTGACGCCACGCTTGTTTTTATCGACGGGTCAGACAGTCCCGGCACGCGGAAAACGGTTGAGTTTGCAGTTGATGCTGAAAAACCGCATCTGGTGGTGGATATCAGAAAAGGAAAGGCCGATTGCGCGCAACAGATACGTGCTTGGCTGAGCGCCAACCCTGTAACAGTTCTGAACATTGCAGGCCCGCGCGCTTCGGAGGCCCCCGAGATTGGTCCGCGTGTGCACGAGGTGCTGGACGCTTGTCTGGATCAGTTCGTTCAGCCCAAGTAATCGCGCAGCGCTGGCGGAGGATTGTTGAAGAGTGTCTCGGTCTCAGCAGGTGGATGTGCGATTTGATCCGCAACCAATACGGTTTGGTCGGTTATCCGAAGCGCATCCCGTGGGTCGTGGCTGACCATAAGCAGGGTGGTTTTGGTCTCGGCGACTAATTCAGCGACCAGATCGAGCATCTCTGTTTTCAGGGCAGGGCCAAGGGCGGCGAAAGGTTCGTCGAGCAATAACACCTGACGCTTTTGCACAAGGATCCTCGCCAGCGCCACGCGGCTTTGCTGACCACCTGACAATTCGGCGGGCTTTCTGGCCGCCATTCCCTGCAGGCCAACTCGGCCGAGGGCCGATAGAATGTGGTGTTGGTCGTCTGCGGTCAAACCTCCATTGGGCCTTAGGCCCAGGGCGACATTCTGTTTGGCGCTCAGGTGAGGAAACAGGTTTCCGTCCTGAAACAGCATTGCCATCGGTCGACTGCCTGGTGGTAATGTCGATAGGTCATGATCCTTCCAGTGGATGTGCCCACTTCTCAGGTCTCGAAAACCCGCGATAGTTTCAAGAAGTGTTGATTTTCCTGCCCCCGACGGACCGATGATCGCAACGCTGGATCCGGCCTTGACTTCAAAGTCAGCGCTTAATTGGAAGTCGCCATTTGCAATGATGCAATTGTCAAGCTTCAGCATGCCAGCGACCCCCTCGATCCAGAACCCAGAAAACACTCATCGATAGTATAAGCAGCAGCAGCGCGCCTCCTGCTGCGGCCTGCATCTGGTAGGCGCCCATCAGGCGGTAGATTTGCAGGGGCAGCGTTGCGATCTGCGCATCTGCAAACAGGGCGATCACACCCAGATCACCCATGGACAGTGCCGCCGTCAGGCCCGCGGCAAAACCGATCTGGGGCCGCAGGCGCGGAAGCATGACACGCAGGAAGAAGGACCAGTTGTTCATGTTCAGGGCCAACGCCAACCGCCCGTGCCGTTCCAACACATCGCGCGCTGCGGGAACCAAAATTCGAAGGGCGAAGGGCAAGGCCATGACCGCGTTCACAAGCGCGGTTACCGGCAACGCAAGAGTTGTAGGATTGGCCAGCGGGCGGATCAGAATAAAGAGACCCGTACCAATGACCAAGGGCGAGGCGGCGAGGCCAAGAAGTCCGCCAAGTTCGACGATGCCGAACCGGCCTGTCGCGACGGCTGTCGCCATGGGCAGTGCCAGCAGTAATAGGAGCATGGTACTGGCGGCGGCAACACAGATTGAAATTATAGCGGCACGGAACACCAAAACCGGCATCTCAAACAGTCCAGCGATACCCGAAATCGTGACGGATGCCAGAGGTAGCAGCAGGAACGCGGCGGCGGTGATAATCCAAAACGCATCCAGCAGTGGTCCTCGGCCATCCCAGCGCCGGATCTCACGATTCAGGCCGGTACCGAACCCGGCGCCGCGCGAGAACTTTAAGGCTGCCAACGCAGCCGCTGCAGTCAGGACAAGTTGCAAAGCGGATAATAAGGCGGCGCGCCCTAAGTCAAAATCATATGTAAAGGCCTGATAGATCGCGAGTTCAATCGTGGTGGCGCGCGGCCCTCCACCCAGCGTCAGGGCGACCGCAAAACTGGTCAGGCAAATGGCGAAGATCACGGCCAACACTCCGGGCAGAATGCGGCGTAGCATTGGCAGTTCGATCAAACGGAACATTGCCATTCCTTCGCACCCAAGTTGGGCCGCTAGCCGGAAACGCTCGGCAGGGATCTCCTGCCAACCCTGCAAGATCAGGCGTGTTGCCAGAGGTAGATTGAAAAATACGTGGGCCAGAACGACACCGTGCAGCCCATAGATTCGAATGGGCGGCAGACCGAAATAGCCCAACGCGTCCGAGATCCATCCTGCCCGGCCAAAGACCTGAAGCAATCCCAGAATGGCGACGATGACCGGCAGGATGAAAGGTGCGCCCAACAGCGTGATAAGGACGCGCCTACCGGTGAACCGGCGGCGGGCCAGCGCGCGGGCGACCGGAATAGCCAGACCAGCGCTGAACACTGCAGAGAGTGTTGCTTGCAACAGGGTGAAGCGTAAGGCCGCCCAGTCGGCTGGACCAAACCCGCCGCCTGCATCTGCCCGCACCGCCACCATGAACAACGTGCCCAATATCAGTGCGGCAACGATGGCCGCCGCACTGACACCGGGAAGTGGGTTTACTGGCTGAGTGCGCCCAACCATTCCGAAAGCGCCTGTTCCCGCGCAATGGCGGCTTGGTCCTGATCAAACAGCAGAGACTTCTGAGGGATCGTTAGAGTTTCAAAACCTTCGGGCAGACCGGAAGATGGAGTTACGGCAGGGTACATCCAGTTGGTCGTTGGAATGATCGTCTGAAACGCGTCAGACACCATGAAGTTCAGAAACTGATCTGCCAGCTCGGGCTGATCGGAATTGGCTAGCTTGGCCGCAACCTCGACCTGCATATAATGGCCTTCGTCAAAGGCTGCCGCTGCTTTGTTGGCATCTTCCTCGGCAATCAGGTGATAGGCTGGCGAGGTCGTATAGCTTAGAACCATGTCGGCCTCACCTTCAAGGAACAAGCCATATGACTCGGACCAGCCCTTGGTCACCGTCACGATATTGTCAGCAAGGTCAGCCCAGATTTCTTGGGCTTCATCGCGATACGCGGCCTTGACCCACAGCAGAAGACCCAGCCCCGGTGTCGATGAACGCGGATCCTGAATGATGATCTTGATGTCACTATCTGCCAACTCTCGGAAGCTGGTAGGAGCGGCAAAATCTGCATTGTGAACAAATGCAAAGTAACCCCAGTCGTAGGGGGCAAAAACTGTGTCGGTCCACTCGATGGGCAGTGCATACTCGGCAGTGACTGAATGAGGTGCAAACAGGCCGGTTTCTTTAGCTGCCGATATCAAGTTGGTATCCAAACCCAATACAATATCGGCGTCGCTGTTTTCGCCTTCCAGCCGGATGCGTGACAGCAGTGCCGCGCCATCTTCGACGCCGACAAGGTTCAGGTCGCATTCGCATTGCGCTTCAAACGCCTCTTCGACCTTCGGGCCGGGGCCCCAGTCCGAAACGAAGCTGTCGTAAGTATATACGGTCAACGTGGGCTTATCGGCTGCCACAGCCGAAGTCGCAGTCAGTATTCCCGCAGCAATTGCCAGATGTTTCATATCATCCTCCAATGCGGCGAGAGGGCAAGGATGGATGAAACCTGTACCTTTCCCTCCGCCGGTTCTAGCCGGTTCAGGTTCAACGGGTTTGCCAATTGGCATCTCAGCGCGGTCTTTAGCGCACCCCGAGGTAGGGTCGTGATTAGGGGGATGAGAGGACGATTTCAACCGAAATCGTTAGGTTCTCGTTCAATAAGCATTGAATGAAATACCATAAGAACGAGCCACGAAGCCAGAGAAGTCCTTTAGGAGATATGTGCATATTTGACGCGCATATAGTATATTGATATTCTCGGGCACATGGAGGCTAAGACAGAATGAACGCTCAACCACGCAAACCGACCAATCTATCACTTGATAGCGCTTTACTCACCGAGGCCAGAGCGCTGAACGTGAACCTGTCGCGTGCCGCCGAAGAAGGAGTGCGTGCCGCCGTTGCCGCTGCGAAGGCCGCACAGTGGAGGGCCGAAAACGCGGAGGCACTGCAAAGCTCAAACTCGTATGTTGAACGGCACGGGTTGCCCTTGGACCGCTTTCGTCAGTTCTGATGCCAAAATACGATGTGTTCCCCAACCCATCCGGCGATGGCTATCTTCTGGATGTGCAAACCGATCTTCTGAGCGATCTGAATACCCGCATAGTGGTGCCGCTTTTGTCAAAAGCACGTGCGCCGAAACCAGCGACCCGCCTCAACCCTGAGTTCCTGATAGATGGTGAGCAGGTTGTAATGGTGACCCAGTTCATGGCTGCTGTTCCTGTGGGACTCCTCAAATCACCCGTGGGTCATCTGAAAGATGATTTCGAGCAGATCACCGTGGCCGTAGACATGCTGATGCAAGGGTTCTGAACGACAATGGCTGGCCTCATTGGCCAGCCATCTTGCACGCATAACACCTGTCAGGTGTTATGCTTCTGCTCTACTTGTCGCGCAGTACCACGACACTGCAATGTGCATGGCGGACAACACGTGCAGCCGTTGAACCGATCAGATAGTCCGAAAGGCCTGGTTGGTGTGACGCAACCACTATGCAGTCCACTTTGTGTTCCTCGGCCCAATCCAGAATGGAATTTGTTGGATGACCTGTAACAACATGAGTGCCGATCTTCGGAGACTCCATCGATGCGTTCAGTTTGTCCTCAAAATCAGAAACGCTTTTCTGAACCTGCTCGGGTGGAAAGTATGACCCAATATACGAAGGTAGTTCTTCGAGAACGGACAGCACCGATACTGTCCCGCCATCCGATAGCAAGCGGCTTGCTGCATCCAGAGATTTGGCACAGTCGTTGATGTGATCAGGGGCGACTGGAACGAGGATATGGTTATACATCTGTACCTCCGGATTATTTCAGGATGTTGGGCAGCCAGGTGGCGATCTGCGGGAAGATGAAGATCAGGGTCAGGCCAACGAACTGGAGTGCCACAAACGGGCCAACCGAATTGTAGACATCCCCCATGCTGACATCTTTGGGCAGAACCCCTTTGATCCAGAACAGCACAAAACCGAACGGAGGTGTCAGGTAAGCGATTTGGATGTTCACGATGAACAGCGCGCCAAACCACAGCTTGTCGATCCCCAATTCGTCGATAATCGGGATGAACAGTGGTGTGCACAGCATGATGATGGCCCAATCATCCATCACCATACCCAGGACGAGGATGATCAGCATCATCATCAGCAGGATGCCGGTTGCACCGCCGGGCATGGAAAGAACCAGATTGGTCAGCAGGTCCTGGCTGCCAAGCGTGTTGAACACATTAAGATAGACGGTGGCACCAATCAGAATCCAAAGCCCCATACCGCTGAGCTTCAAGGTGGACACCAACGATTCCCTCAGCACCTCCCAGGTCAGTTTGCCGTAGATCAGGTTGATGACAAAGGCGCCTGCGGCACCAAATGCGGCAGCTTCCGCCGGCGTCGCGATACCGCCCCAGATGACGCCCAGAACGATGATGATGAGTAAGGCAAACGGCCAGATGCTGAGAACGGCGGTCAGTTTTTCGGTGCGGGTGAATTTCTGATCGGCGGGCAGGGCGGGGCCTAGCTCGGGCTGGATTTTACAACGTACGCCGATATAGATCGTGTAGAAAGTTGCCAGCATCAGGCCGGGCAGCAACCCCGCCATGAACAGGTCACCGATCGAAACCTTGGCCAGCAATCCATAGAAGATGAACGGAACGCTTGGTGGGATCAGCGCACCCAATGCACCGCCTGCCGCGATACAACCGATCGCGATACGGCGATCATATTTGTAGCGCATCATCGAAGGATAGGCGATCTGACCCATTGTGGTGGTCGCCGGTGGTGTGATGCCGGTGATTGCAGCAAAAACAGTACAGACCTGAACTGTACCCATCGCGAGACCACCATGAATGTGGCCGATCAGCTTGTAAACGGCGTCATAGGCCGTTTCGGCTATCCCCGAAAATCTTATGAGTGAGCCCATGAACAAGAACAATGGCACTGTGACCAGTACCGAATTCCAAGGCGTTGAATAGAATGCACTGGGCACGGACAACAGCGCGCGAGGTTCGAAAACCAGGGCAAATAGAACCGCTGTTCCGCCCAAGCCGAACGCAACCGGCAGCCCCATGAAAAGGATCCCAAACAGTATTAAGAAATACAGCGCTGTAATTAGTTCGAGGCTCATGATCTTTAGTTTCCCTACCTAGTGGCCGTTCGCGCGGTCTTTGCCGGGTTGTGTGTCAGCAGTGCTTTTAACACTGACATGCGCCCGTCTGGTCCGCTGGCCCGACGATCGGGCCAGCGAAAGAGTTTTAGCTATATTGGAAAGATGACATTGCGCGGGATTATTGCGCGTTCGCCTTGTCTTCCAGGAACCTCTTGAAGATTTCCACGCCTTTGGCGTTGCCCTCGGATGCGGCTGCAACCTGCGGCCACACTTCGGCAATGGATTTCTCGCGCATACGAGCAACTTCTTCATCGCTCAGCTCGATTACTTCACCACCGGCATCGCGCAGGATTTGAAGCGCTTCTTCGACACCTTCCGCATGCATGCGGCTGGTTTCGAAATAGGTTTCTTCGAAAACACCGTTGATCTTTTCGCGCTGCCAGTCGGTCAGGGCGTTCCAGCTCTGCAGGTTGATGAAGATCTCCTGGTGCTGAGCAGGGTTCCAGCCGGGCATGATCGCATAGTCGATAACTTCCTGGAACGACATGTCATCGATGCCGCCTGTATCCCAGTAGGTGCCTTCGATGGTGCCCAGTTTGATTGCGGTGTAAATCTCACCACCGTTCATCGAGACCGGCGCGCCGCCCATGGTCGAGTGGAAGATGGCCTGGGGTCCACCGGCGCGCATCTTGCGGCCTTCCAGATCTTCCAGTTTTTCGACACGGAACTTGGTGAACATTGCGTTCGGTCCCTGGTTGGTCCAGCCTGCCCACTGCAGGTTCCGCGCGTTGGCGGCCTCTTGCACGATGTCACCAACGCGGTAGTCGGGGTTGCCCCACATCACTTCCCACGCTTCTTCGGTGTTGTCGGCGCCCATGGCCATGCCAAACGCCAGCATGCCTTCGGGCATGTCGCCACCATAGACTGAACCCCAGCCCGCGTAGCCATCGGTCAGACCAGCAGCCGCTGCGCCAAAGGCCTCTGCACCACTGACCAGCGCCCCTGCGGGCTCAACACGGATTTTGACCGTGCCTTCAGTCGCTTTTTCAACTGCTTCAACCCAAGGGATCAGGCCATTGTCCCAGCCGGCATCGGTCTGGTCAAATGCGGGCTGGAAGGTCCACTCGGTTACTTCATCCGGCGGCCCATCTTGTGCGACGGCAATGCTTGCGGTCACGGCTATGGCGCCTGCCCACATGGTTGTGTGCACAAACCTGTTTGGTTTCATGTTTATTCCTCCTCGTTAGTGGATCAGTCTATTTTCGTTTGTATTTGCAGGCGCCCAAGCCAGCGTGCCTAACTGCGCCCGAAGATCGTTTGCAGATCGCGGAGCAAGTGTTTCAGGACCACCAAGAGAACCATTGCACCGCTGAGTGGGATCGCAAATTTGATCGGATAAATCGGGATCGGAATGGATGTCGGGGTCTTCTGATTAAGCATCAGAGACAGCGATGCGGCTTCGTAACCCTTCCAGATCAATGCGACCAGAAACAGGATTGCAATCGGTGCCGTCAGGACATCCAAAATCGCTTTTGACCGCTTGCTGGCGTTTGCATAAAACAGGTCGAGTTTGACGAAACTGTCATGCTGCAACGCATAGACGCCGCCGGTGCAGGCCAACAACACCATCGCAGCTTGCAATGTGGTGCCGATCCACTGGGAGGGCGCGTTCAGTACATAGCGCATGAATACGTCCGACACGCCAAACGCCATGCAATACAAGATGAGAAACCAGCCTATGCGGCCCATGACTTCTGAGATTGCGCTTGTCAGCTTTTCCAGACCGCGCATCAGCATGCCAACCTCGTTGTGTTTTTCATGGATCTGGTTCTCCCTCAAAAAATCTGTGCGCTGAATTGATGTACCGGACCCTTCGCGTCGGGGTTCGGAAGGACATCAGAGAAACGTCTGCTGAATCGCTGTTCACAGAGTCGACGCATATCCCACTCCTGCAAAACCATGCGAACGGTCTCCCTCCCTAGTCGCATCGAACGGCCCGGGTGATCCCTAATTTCGACATGGAACTTCCCGGATCGCTACAGCAAACGCGAAGGAGTTCGACTGAGAAAGATACAGTTGTTTGTAATAATGGGTACAGATTTCATCGCGCCAAGTGACTGTTCGATGCCGCGATTCAGTCCCGAGCGTTAAGATGTTACAAGTTCAACAATGGCAGCGCAGGTTGCTTAAGCACATCTCTGGTCTGTATAAATACTTTAAAAACATAGCGTTGGCTGAAGTCTCTTTTTTGAGTTATCATCAACCCGCTTTTAGTAAGAGCGCTATTGCTTTCAGCATTGCCAGTACAGAATTGGGGAATTTGGTGTCGTTTCCACTTTGCATGGAGCACTTGAAAACATGGATACAGTTTGCAAATCGCGTCGCAGAATTTGCGACTAGAGCCTGACAGGACATGACACAACGGTTGAGCATCGACAAAACTCAGTCCAGCGGTTTGCGAGATCAGATCGTCTCGCAGATTTCACGACTCATTTTTGAAGGTTTGATGCCGTCTGGACTAAAGCTTGCCTCATGTCGGGGGTTGGCGCGGGATCTCGATGTTTCGATCAATACGGTCGTCGCGGCTTATCGAAAGCTTGAAGAAGAGCAACTGATCGAGGCCCGGCCCCGCTCGGGTTATTATGTCTGCTCTGACGTGGGGATTCGCACCGACGGTGATGCGATTGGTCGAACCAGCACCAGACAGCGCACATCAATTGGCCAGAAACTGAACAAACTGCGCCGCACCGAAGAGATCGAAACCATCCAGCGCCCGAATGACTGGTACAAGTACGACTATCCGTTTGTGTGCAACCAAATCGATGATGGCGCATTCCCGGTTGCGGATTGGCGCGAATGCACTCGGTTGGCCATGAATCGAAAGCACCTGAAAATCTGGTCTGCGGACGGGTTGTACGAGGATTGCTTTGAACTTATCGAGCAGGTCCGGCAGCGCATCCTGCCCCGTCGCGGTATTTTTGAACCCAGCGACTCAATCCTGATCACATTGGGTTCGCAAAACGGGTTGTTTATCACCAGCCTGTTGTTCGGCGGGCGCGATAAAACTGCGGTCATGGAGGATCCGGGATATCCGGATGCACGCAAGATCCTTCAGGCAAATTTTGGGAATGTAAGGTTTCAACCCATTGATAGCGAGGGTCTGATCGTCGATGAACGTCTGCGCGAGGCTGACCTGGTATTCGTAACCCCCAATCGCCAGCACCCAACCACCGTCACGATGTCCGAGCGTCGCCGCAAGGCCTTGCTGCAGGCCGCTGAAGAGTATGATTTTTACATCGTCGAAGACGATTACGAATGCGATGTGGATTACCGGCATTCTACTTTGCTGCCGCTGCGCAGTCTGGATGACACGGATCGATTGATCTATTTGGGCAGCCTTTCCAAAGGTCTTTCACCAGGTTTGCGCCTGGGGTATCTGGCGGCTGCGCCAGAATTTATTGACGCCGCGCGCGATTGCCGGGGAATGATGATGCGCCATCCGCCGATGATTCTTCAGCACACTGCTGCCGCGTTTATTAACTTGGGGTACTATGATGGCTTGTTGCGCAGGGTTCGCCAGAATTATGAGCTGCGCTGGCATCTGGCTGATACGACGATCCGTGAAAAGCTACCCCATTTCCTGAAAACGGGCGAATTTGGCGGAACGGTTTTTGTGCTTTCTGATCCCGAGGCCCGGTTGGATGCCATGACGATATGTCAAGCCGCCCTAAAACGCGGTGTTATTGTGGAGCCGATCGGGCCCTGTTTTTCAAATAAAACCGCAGGGAGATACCACTTTCGTCTTGGCGTCTCGTCAATCCAACCCGGTTCTATCCGAAAAGGGATTGAGCTGTTGTCCGAAGTGATTTCAGACCTACGCGCAACAAACTCGTAATGTACCAGGGCGGGAGGCAAACCAATAGTCCGCAAGCTTAAAAAGATTGATCGATGGTTCAATCTCCGACAGCTGAGTTTTCCCCCCACAGCATATGTGACACCAGGCTGGCTAGAAGGCTCAGGACGTACCAAGTCAGCAGAAAGCCGACGCATTCCAGGGCGAATGACCCCCATTTGTAGAATAGGTCAGCAATAACAAAGGCGATAAGTAGCCAGGGGGCTTCCTGCCGCAAGAATGACTTTACGCCTTGTGATTTAATCGCTCTGTGCATGATGTATATCCCTGAATTATAAATGGTTATAATGTTTTAGACGATAACGGGCGGATGGCGACGTGGTGCGTCATAGCGCTGCTGTGCGAACCAGGTCATGGTTGGTTCGATGTCAGTTTGGGTGTTCCCGCCCTGCAGCGTGTACCCGGCTGCCAGCCAGGTGAAGCCATCATCGGCAACCTCGGCACAGTTGGTGTAGTCGCCCCATTTTCCCAGACCCGGAGTGTCTGTGCCCCGTCGAGCGAGGGCCAGCCGCCAAGTCAGATCGATATCGTCGTATGAGCCAACAACATGGCTCGGATGCAAATTCCCACCACCCGCAAAGACCGAAAGCCCTACATCACCAACCCGGTTTACAGCTGTTGAGGGGTAGGCGAACGCGATCTGACTGTTCCAGATATCCGGTTCGTCAATCAATGACATGGTTGCTTCGTCAATGCGGACGGTCCTGACGTAAGGGAGTGGCCTGTTGGTCTGACGATTAGCTGTCCACATAAAGCCCAGAACGCCGCGTCCCAGCCAACCAGCCATAATGCGTGGATCAGTGCGCGACATCCAGTCGCCACCGGTGGTCTGCGCGGAATAATTGCCTGCGGACCAAGGCGTGACATCGATGTCGAATTCATCTACGTCCGAGGCGTTCTCGGTCCATCTGAATACGCGGATCTGCGAGTTCGTGTTGTGGCTGGCAAAGTACATCGCGCCGCGTGCGCCTTGTACGCAGCGCAGAGAAAAGTTGTCTTCTGTTTCGAATATGTCGAATGATAGCGTTGCCGCGGTCGCCAGTTCGTCCAGTGAAATCCGCAGAATGACCGAGCGGGTAAACTGGTTAGCCCCGGCCGAGAACACATTGGTGCCCGCATACATATAGTTTTCTGACAACGAAACGTGGTTATAGTCGAACCACTCATTGTTCCACGCGGGATCAAGCCCGGCGGGGGTGAAATCCCAAATGTTCCATGTGTCATTCCCCAACGTGCGCCCTTGTTTGACCGCAACCCGCAGTGTGTTGGTGCCCCCCTGTTCGATATATTGTAGCAGCCAGATAAGCAGATCCCGGCTTGGGTCGTAAATCGTGGTCTGGTCGCAGCAAAACCCCCCGTCAACAGGTGGGAACAACGTGAAAGGGCTCATGTGAGACCAGCTTTGGCCGCCGTCCAGTGACCGACTTGCATACCAGTTGCCAGTGGCCAGAATCTGGCCTCCGTTGCTGGAAACCGTCGGTTCGCCCACAGTTGAGGTTTGGCCGTTAGTGTCGAAATCCGTAAGGTTTACTGTGTTGAAAATCCTTGGCTGATGGGTCGAGGGCATAGCAGCCTCCGTAATCTATTCATGTCAAAAAAAATGCGCGTAATTGATTAGTAATCCAGTTCTGTCGGACCAGCGTCATTGCCGGATTGATCAGAGTTATCTTCTTCCAATGCAGGCCCGCCCTTTTTGCGAGTTTTTGAGACGCGCTCATCGCGTTCGCTCAGCATTTGCGGGGTCATGAGGCCTGACGCCCCGGCCCGTTCGCTCAGGGCGGAATGGGCCGATGGTTGTGGTCTCACCTCAAGTGTGCCCTTTCGGGTCGTTCGCTTTCCACGTGCTTGATTTGCCATTCAACTCTCCTATCCGGTCGTCAAGAAACGCATCCGAACTCGCAGGTCGTCGGATGGTGTTGAATGCATTAAACATAGCAGATTTGCCCCGACTCTTCAATTGAGCCGGCTCGATGCGGGTCTCGCTCTGTTTGAATCCGCGCGCTAAAGCGGCACCATCCGCGATAAGCGCCCCGATAGCGGGAACAGGCAAGCCTGCAATGAATGATAGATATCCGGTTTGCCGTCAAAGATGGATGTCACGATGTCACCGGATTCATCCACCGCCGGGAACCAGCCGCCATGTTGGTGATCCACGAACGTCTCATTCGCAAAGGTCCAGAGTTTTCTGTACCAAATTTCATCCTCTTTCCTTTTATCCAGTGCGATCAGGGCTCCAACCGCACCAATGGCTTCAGCTACTGGCCACCAGAACCGCGACGCATTTGCGACCCGACCCCCAAAATCCAGCGTATATACCATGCCGCCGCCGGGCAGCCACGCATCCTTGAGGGCCTGCTCAATCAATCGTCGCGATGACTCGGGCGCGCCCGAGTTCGGTCGGCCTGATAAATCCCAATGCTGCAGCTGAAGTCGCCCAAGCTCGAACGAATGGCCCGGGGTCGTGCCTGCGGGACGAAACATCGGGTCACCGGCATAGCCTCGGTCAATCTGCCAATCTGAAGTGAAATGCTCGGGCAAGCGCCAGTTTTCAGCAGGTGCGATCCGGCCAATAAAGAAATCCAGAATACGACCGGCGCGGGTAATATAGATTTCGTCGCCTGTCGCCTCAAAAGCTGCAAGCAGTGCCTCAACTCCGTGCATATTCGCGTTCATTCCGCGATATGTGGAAAACGGCGTCCAATCGCGGTTCCATTCGTCGCGGAACAACCCGGTCTCATCATCCCAGAAATGGGTGTCCAAAACATCTCGGACTTCGGTCAGCAGTTTGTCAGCTTCCGGGTGCCCTATCTGTTTTGCGCTTGAGGCAGCGAGCAGAACAAAGACATGCCCGTAGGCAAGTTTGCGATCATCCTTGATGTTGTCGCCATCCAAAGCCCAAAGGTAACCGGTGTGATCCCGGTCTTTGTGGTGGCTGTTGAGGTAGGCCATACCGTGATCGATGATCCGCTCTGCGCCTTGAAATTCAATCAGATGCCCCAGAGCGTAAGAATGCACTAGGCGTGTAGTCGTGTGCAGTTCCTGCAATGTGTTTGGCAGCGGGCTGCCATCATGGTCGAGGATGAAAAATCCTGGCTCGGTCCGACAACTTGCGCTGAAAAACGCCAACTGTTGCATAGCCTGATCTTTCAACCACGTGCGGTGTTCAGATGAATCAAGCCAAAAGCCCGGTTCGGAACGTGGGCCGGGTGGCAGAGGCAAGGTGTTGTCCATATTCTTCATCTCGCTTGAGGAATCATTCGGAATCGAACGAAAAAGCGCTGCAAAGCGCCAGTCGCCAATGAACCAAACACCGCGAACGAAGGCAATCGGCAAACCCGCATCGGACTGTCAGGGGTTGCCGTTCAGCCGTCGCAGTTGGCGGAAAACTCTTGGTAACTGCTTCAGGTTAATAGGTTAATCCCGGCCAGAATTACCACGGCGATGAACAACGTCTCCACTATGATGAGGGCGATTGCGGCTGCACCGACCGACAGGATTTGTTTAAGGTTTGTCTTCATCCCAACAGCTGCGATCGCAACAAGCAACAACCATCGAGAGCATTGGCTTAGAAATTCTGAAATCGCTGGCGGGATCAATCCGAATGAGGATGCCGCAGCGAGAACCAGAAATCCTAACACGAATCCCGGCAACAGCGGTGGGCGTTTCCCGTCTGCGTCCATTTCAGCAAAGCCACGAATAATCAGTGAAGCGACCAAAACCACTGGTGCCAGCATCGCCACGCGGAACAATTTGACCAGCGTCGCTGTATCTCCGGTTTGTTCCGAGATCGAAAATCCCGCGCCGACAACCTGAGCCACATCATGGATGGTGCCACCCAGAAACACACCGCCCGCAACATCGTTCATCCCTAATGAGCGTACGAGGATCGGATAGGCGATCATGGCGATGGTGGACAAAACGGTCACGCCCATGACAGTAAAAATCAGACGCTCTTCCGAGCGTTCGTCCTTGGGCAGGATTGCACTGATCGCCATTGCCGCCGATGCACCGCAAATTGCGACCGAACCGGCGGTCAGAAAGGCAAAGCGCCATTTGTGGCCAAAAAAACGAGCTACGGACAGGCCAAAACCTATGGTCAACAGCACTCCGACGATCACAAGGGCAATCAGGTCCCAGCCCAGACCCAGCATCAGAGTCATCGACACGCGCACACCCAGCAAGGCCACGCCAAGGCGCAGAAGTGTGCGTGCGGCGAATCCGATCCCCTCAACGGTTTTTCCTTCTTCGCCGAGAAAGCTGACCGCAATCCCCAATAGAAGGGCAAGCAGCATGGCCGGGGTAGCATAATGCTCGGACAGGAACTTGGCGGCGACGGCAACGGTTACGGCAATCATGACGCCGGGAAAGAGCGTGCGAACACGCTCCTTGCTCCGCTCGGTGAGGGATAGGTCTGAGGGATCGGCGGACGCCATAACGGATAGTCTTTCGTTTGTAAGGAATGGGTCGCGAGCCCGCACGAAGGGGCAGGCGAGCTGCCGAGTTTAGGGTTCGCGCGCCTGCAGGATGGTCACCGCGATTATCTGCGTCACATCTTCTGCGCTGCATCCGCGCGATAGATCATTGGCCGGTTTGGCGAGCCCCTGCAAAACCGGACCGATCGCCAGATAACCGCCCAGCCGTTGAGTCATCTTGTACCCGATATTTCCGGCATCCAGATTTGGGAAAATCTTGACGTTCGACTGACCCGCGACCGAGGACCCGGGGGATTTTCGCTCACCAATCGACGGCACGAAGGCGGCATCAAATTGCAGCTCTCCATCCACATTCAACTCTGGGTGTTTCGCCCGCAGAATTTCTGTCGCGTTGACGACTTTGTCCACCGCTGGGTGTTGGGCGCTGCCTTTTGTTGAGAAACTCAACATCGCGATCTTTGGCTCTTCCTGCAGCAATGCCCGCGCGGAAACCGCTGAAGCAGCTGCAATGTTTGCCAGTTCTTCGGAGGTCGGATCGATCACCAAGCCGCAGTCAGAATAGAGCATGGCGCGCGCGCCCTCAGCGGCGGCCTCGGGTGGGTACATCAGAAAGAACGAGGATACCATACCAGCATCAGGCTTCATTCCAATAACCTGGATGGCAGTTCTGACCACATCGCCTGTGGTATGGACCGCCCCGCCCACGGTTCCTGTTGCGTGCCCCATTCGCACCAGCATCGCGGCATAGACCAGCGGCGATTCTGCGGCTTTGCGTGCCTTGGCTTCATCGACACCTTTGTGTTTGCGCAGAGAATGATACTCGGCCGCAAAAGCGTCAGTCAGTTCCGAATGCGCAGGATCATGGATGGCGATACCGTCCCCGGTTGAGCCACCCTCTGCCGCGAGCGCCGCTTTAACGTCGGCCTCAGGTCCGACGAGAATAATATCTGCCAGACCAGCCTTATGGGCGGCTAATCCTCCGGCAACAATGCGGGGATCGGTGCCTTCGCTCAGCGCTACAACTGGGCGGGTTTCCGAGGCACTGGCCGCCAACAGCTCGATCGGTGTTTTCGTCATGCGTCTCGGTTCCTGAACTGTTGTTAATCGGTGTCGGAACAGGTGCCTTGAGGTCAACGATGATCGTTTCGGCGCTGTTCCGATTTCGTTTCTTGATTGCTTGGTTCTGGTTCACCGTCAAGTTGTTGCCGATAGGTCCAGAATCGCCATCTGGCTATAGGCGGCGGCTACTCTGGACTTACTGTTCACTTGATCAGAACCTTGGCGGGTTTAGTCCGGCCTGAAACCAGTTGATGAAAGTAACAATAGAAAACACTGGCAAACCAGTCGCCTGCTGTATGTCCGCCGCGTAAGGGCACATGTTTGTACATTCCAGTACAATTGCACCAAGGTCGGGATTGCCCGCTTGCAGCGCAAGCGCTGCTTCGACATTGTCGTCGCGGGCTTTGTCCACATCCAGCGTCAATGCGTTTTCGAGAATAGCGGTTGTGAATTCGTTGCCGCCTTCGGTGGTGCCAATTGGAGTTCCGTCGGGGACCTGTGCCTTTCGCAGGTGCTCATTCGTAAGTGTTGAGGCGGAGATGGTTAGAATGCCGGCGCGCATTCCTGCAGGAAGGATACGGTTCACCATATCGACCTGCATCATCGAGGACGTCGCGACCGGAACAGGAACCGCCTCGGCCAGTTCATCCTGAAACAGCGAAAGAAAGCCGCAATTGGTGGTGATCCCGTCTACCCCGTCTTTGACAAGTTCCCGTGCGGCATCGATGAACGCTCCAAGCATTCCTTCAGCACCTTGTCGGACCACAAGATCAGGCGAGGCGTTGCGCACGATGCGGTAGAGCACGGGAAACGGCCATGTCCGAGCGTTGCCCATATCACCGGGAATACGTGGAAACTGTGCGTCCAACATCAGGATGCCGACAGATGCGCCGTATATGGATTTTCCGCCCTGCGCGATCATGACTGCGCCTCCTGAATGATGCGGGTCGAGATATCGTCGGACCCTTCCATATAGATGCTTGATATCCCATGGCGCACCGCGTCCTGCACCTGATCCATCCGCTTGTTGATATGGGTGCCCAAAGCCTGCGCGGCCTCATCAGCGTCGCGGTTCATCAAGGCCTGCATGACGCGCTTATGTTCGTCTTTTGAGCGTTGGACCCGGTCCAGACTCATGGAAATCCATCGGATATAGCGAATGCGCTCATTAATCCGCATCAGGGTTTGCAGCAATTCCATGTTGCCAGACAGCCGGGCGATGCCCAGATGAAACGCTTCATCTCGCGTGACGGCCTCTTCAACGGTAAGCCCGGTGATATCGATACCCGTCGCATAAAGTTCGTCGTGAAGCGCCTGCAGTTGTTCTGTGGTGGCCTTGGTGCACGCTGCGCGGACGGCGGCGGTTTCGATGATTTGGCGCAGCTCGAACAGGTCAAAAATGCTTTGGGCATCCAATGGGCGGCAAAAGAAACCCTGTCCCGGGCGGAAGTCGAACAAACGTTCGGCGACCAGCCGGTTCAGTGCTTCGCGCAAAGGGGTGCGGCTGACGCCCAGCTCCTTCGACAGGGCGACCTCGTTCAAACGATCGCCGGGACGCAGGCGGAATGAAACCGCCATGGCCTTCACCTGATCGTAGATATCATCAACGCGTGGACCTGCCATCGGTACTGCCTTTTGGTCGTTGCCCCACAGGTGCCACAGGCCAGTCTTGAAATCAATATACAAAACTGTATACAGGTCTGTGTGCAGATTAGATTAAGGGAGTCGCCGACCATGACAGGAACGAATTACCTGACCGGAGCCGAGGCAATGGTCCGTATGCTTGAGGCGCATGGCGTGAAGCACATGTTCGGCCTATGTGGTGATACAACCTTGCCATTCTATGATGCGCTATCTCGGATGGATCACGGTATTCAGCACATTCTGACGCGGGATGAACGTCATGCGGCCTACATGGCGGATGGTTATGCAAGGGTGACAGGTAAGCCGGGTGTCTGCGAAGGCCCGTCTGGAGGCGGGGCGACCTATATTCTACCTGGCGTGGTCGAAGCCAACGAAAGCTCGGTTCCTATTCTTGCGATCACCTCGGATGTGGCGACAACCAGCCGGGGAAAGTACCCGCTGACCGAATTGGACCAACCCGCGCTGTTCAAGCCGCTGGCCAAGTGGAATGCGTCGCTGGATGATGCCAGGCGATTGCCGGCCATGGTTCGTGCGGCATTCCGTGCAATGACCACCGGTACACCTGGGGCCACACATCTTGCCTTGCCCTTCGATACTCAGAAAGCGCCGGTGGACGAGGCAGAGATCTGGGCGGATGCAAGACATCGCAGCTATCCGGCGGAACGTGCAGGCCCCGACATGGATGCGGTCGAGGCGGCAGCAGAGATACTTTCAAAGTCTAAATCCGCCGTAGCCGTTTGTGGCGGTGGACCCGTTCTATCAGGGGCAAGCGACGCACTGCGCCGGGTTGCGGGACTGTTGGATATGCCTGTCGCCACGACCGTGTCGGGGCAGGGCTCGATTGCCGAGACAGACTCGCTCGCGCTTGGTGTTGTCGGATCGAATGGCGGGGTGCCTGCCACCCGCGCTGTGGTAGATGCGGCGGATGTCGTTCTGTTCATCGGATGTCGCGCAGGATCCGTCACGACCGAGCGCTGGAGAAGCCCTGCGCGCGATGCCACCATCATTCATATCGACAGTGACCCGATGGTGATCGGAGCCAACTATCCGACCGAAGTCGCTATTTGTGCCGACGCGCGTCTCGCGCTGGAGGCATTGGCGGACGCATTGGCGGCACGCCAAGACCTGCCCAGGCTGGGCGGGGCGGCCAAATCAAACGCGGCATGGGCGGCCAAATTAGCTGCGTTCGCCCCGCTTGCAGCCAGCCGAGAAACGCCGATCCGGCCCGAGGCTGTCATGGCTTCGCTAATGGATATCCTGGATGATGATGCGATTGTTGTCGCTGATCCCGGCACGCCATGCCCATATTTCAGCGCGCATTACCGCTGGCGGACACCTGGGCGGCATTTCATCACCAACCGGGCGCATGGGGCGCTGGGATATTCCTTGGGTGCTGCAATGGGTGCGCATATTGGACGGCCTTCGGTCAAGACCTTGTCGGTGATGGGTGACGGCTCATTCGGCTTTACCTGTGGTGAGTTCGAAACCATGGTGCGGCACAACATGCCGATCACCTCGATAGTATTCTCGAACTCGGTCTTTGGCTGGATCAAGGCCGGACAGGACGCAGGGTTTGGGCAGAGATACTACAATGTTGATTTCAACCGCACCGACCACGCCGCTGTTGCAAGCGCCTTTGGTGTTAAATCATGGACTGTCAAAGATCCCGAAGACCTGTCCAAAGTTCTGAAACAGGCTATCGAGCATGATGGCCCGACATTGGTCGACATTCACTCACAACCGCTTCACGATGCCGCTGCACCGGTTTCGGAATGGGTGGCATAAGAGGCGATCGAAGGGGTTAGCTGAGCCAGAAAATCCTGTGCAATCGTTGATAGGGGTCGCCCTTTGGCGGTGATAATGGCCAGATCAAGCATCACAGCCGGTCGGAAGGGGCGGGTTTGGTACCCGCTCTCGTCGTCAAAGGTGACAGTGAAGGGATCGATCATCGCGACCCCCATGCCCTGCTTGACGAAACTTAGCAGGTTTTCTGACAGATGGGTGTGAATCTGGGTCCGCCAGTTGCGCTCCGCTGATTGGAAGATGTCCCGAGTTCGTCGGTGGGTTTGATGCTCTGGCCCCATCACGATGAATGGTTCGTTTTCAAGAATTTCAGGTGTGAGCACATCATAATCTGCCAAAGGGCTGGTTTCCGGAAAGGTCGCCAGCGTTTCGAACTCAAAGACCTGATAGTTCAGTGTGTCATGCAGAATGGGCATCTCGACAATGCCGATCTCAAACAGGCCAGAGTTTACCCATTCTTGAATCTTCGAGGAATACTGCGACTGAAAACTCACCGACAGGTTCGGGCGGCTTTCTGCGAAGCGAGCGATCTCACGCGGCATGAAGCCGAAGGATAGCAGATGTGGTGCGGCGATCTGCAATTGACCCGGATGCTTGTTCTGCAGATCCGTGACCGCCTGCGCCACGTGATCCAGCCCCCGAACAACCGTATCAACCTCGCGGTATAGAAGTTCAGCTTCTGGCGTGGGCAGCAACCGGCCTTTGTTGCGTTCAAACAGCGGCAAACGAGCTTCGCGCTCCAGCTGTGCCAACAGATTGCTGATCCCGGGCTGTGAAATCCCAAGCACCGAGGCAGCACCCGTGACAGTGCCGGTTTCCATGATGGCGTGAAAAGCCTGTAGCTGACGAAATCGCAGGGACATCGCTATAGTATCATTTTTCCTGATGACCTCTAGATAATATAGTATTTGAAATGATATCCCCGTCAAGGCAGGCTTCGGCCATTGGCAGGGGGTGCAATGGGCGATCTGACACAGAAAATCATCGGCTATGATCTCTGGTATCTTGAGTTGCCCGTGACGTCTCGCCGTGATCATGGCATCGGGTCCGTCGAAGGAACATGCGAAGTCGTCGTCCTGCGGCTGAGATCCGAAGACGGCAATGAAGGATTTGGAGAGGCCTCTCCCTGGTCTGTCTTCACGGGCACCCCAGAGGCCACTTATGCAGCCCTTGATCGCTATTTGCGCGCTCTTGTGGTTGGGGCCAGAGTGGGCGATCGTTCAGCGATCATGGCGCAGGCAGCTTATGCCGTGGCTCATTGCACCGAGGCGAAAGCTGCATTGGAAACCGCTTTGCTGGATCTTGCGGGCAGAATCAGCGAGGTTCCTGTTTGGTCTCTGCTGGGCGGGAAGTGCCGAGGAACCATTCCACTCAGTTGCTCAATTGCGAACCCGGATTTTGCTCAGGATGTTGAGCTGCTGGCACAATTGCAGGCCGATGGCGTTCGGATTGTAAAGCTCAAGACCGGGTTCAAGGATCACGCCTTCGATATCATGCGGTTGGAATATCTCGCGCAGAACCATCCGGATTTCAGGGTTCGTGTTGATTACAATCAGGGGCTCAGTATCGAGGACGCACCGGCTCAGGTTCGCGATGTTGCGCAATTCGCTCCGGATTTCATTGAGCAACCTGTCCGCGCTCATCAATTCAGCATGATGGGCAAGTTGCGACAGATGATTGACGTCCCACTTCTGGCTGATGAGAGCGTCTTTGGCCCCGAAGACATGGAGCGGGCAGCGCGTGACGGTATCTGTGACGGGGTTTCAGTGAAAATCATGAAATCCGGTGGCCCGACACGAGGCCAGACTGTGGCCCGTATCGCTGCAGCACATGGTCTGACAGCCTATGGCGGTGATATGTTCGAGGCCGGATTGGCGCATCTGGCGGGCACACATATGATTGCTGCAACACCTGAGATAACGTTGGGCTGCGAGTTCTATCAAGCCTCCTACTTCCTGAAAGAGGACATTCTGGAAAATCCCTTCCAAGTAAGCAGCGGCGAAGTTGTAGTCCCTGACGCACCCGGCCTCGGCAACAGGCCTGATGTAACCAAGCTTGAGCATTATGCAGTGGCCAAGGCGGTGGGGGCATGAGCGAGAAGAAGACCATAGCGATCATCGGCGCTGGGATTGTTGGCGTTTCAGCCGCAATCTGGCTGCAGCGGGATGGTCACGAGGTAATCCTGATCGACAAGGCCGGACCGGGAGAGGGCACCTCGCACGGCAATGGGGGCGTATTGGCGTCATGCTCGATTGTTCCGGTGACTGTTCCAGGGCTGCTCCGGAAGGCGCCCAAAATGCTGCTCAGCCCGTCACAACCGTTGTTTCTGAGATGGGGGTATCTTCCAAAGCTGATTCCTTGGCTAACAAAATATCTGAGTCATGCGAATGCATCAGATGTGGAACGCATCGCGTCAGCTTTGACGCCAATTGTTGGCGATAGCCTGAACGACCACAAAGCGCTGGCTGAGGGCACGGGCGCTGAAAAGTGGATCGTGCCGTCTGACTATCTGTTCCTGTACAAGGACCGCGCGCATTTCAATGATGATGCGTTTGGCTGGGACATTCGGCGCAGGAACGGATTCACATGGGAAGAATTGGAAGGCCCGGGCTTTCACGCCTACGACCCGGTCTATAGTGAAGATATCGGTTTTGCGGCGAAACTTTCGGATCATGGCCATATCACGGATCCTGGTCGGTACGTCAAAGATCTGGCGGCGTATGTCGAGGCACATGGGAGCACAATCCTACGTGCAGCGGTCGATGACGTGGTTCAGGAAAATGGTCGCGTAACCGGTATACGGGCGGCAGGCGAAACCATCGCGTGTGATACGGCAATTGTAACTGCGGGCGTTTGGTCGGGACCTTTGGCTAAGCTTTTGGGCATTTCTGTTCCCCTTGAAACCGAACGCGGCTATCATCTTGAATTGGTGGAGCCTTCTGCCATGCCGCGCAGTCCGGTCATGGTGGTTTCCGGCAAATTTGTCGCCACACCGATGGATGGCCGCATTCGTTTGGCTGGCATCGTGGAATTTGGCGGTCTTGATGCGCCACCCTCACGCGCGCCGTTTGAATTGATGCGCAAGAATGCCCGGATGGCCTTCCCGGGTTTGACATGGAAGGAGGAAGTGGAATGGATGGGGCACCGCCCAGCACCAACCGACTCGATCCCGATTATCGGTGAGGCTCCGGGGATTAGCGGTGCGTATATGGGCTTTGGGCACCATCACATTGGCCTGACAGGCGGGCCGAAAACGGGGCGACTTCTGGCCCAAATAATTGCGGGCAGAACACCGAACACTGACATGAGCGTCTACGCGCCCTCGCGTTTCGCAACATAGAAATGACTGGCGAAGAACGCCGGCGTCTCAAAACTCAACAGGGAGAAACATGATGAAAAAACTGACAAGCCTTCTGGCAGCAACCGCTCTGACGGCTGCCGCAGCAGCGCCAGTAATGGCAGAGAAATGGGATATGCCGATGGCCTATTCGGCATCAAACTTCCACTCGGCCACGGGCGCGGAGTTCGCCAAATGTGTGACCACCGGCACAGGTGGTGAGATTGAGATTGTCACGCACCCTTCCGGCTCGCTGTTCAAAGGTGCCGACATCAAGCGTGCGATCCAGACCGGGCAAGCCCCGATTGGTGAGCGTCTGCTGTCTGGGCACCAGAACGAAAACGCGCTGTTCGGCTTTGATTCCATCCCGTTCCTGGCCACGTCATTCGATGATAGCGCCAAGCTGTGGGATGCGGCAAAGCCGTCCATCGAAAAGCTGCTGGCTGAACAGAACCTGACGCTGCTTTACGCCGTGCCTTGGCCGCCTCAAGGGTTGTACTTCAAGGACGAGGTGAACTCGGTCGCGGATATGGCGGGGATCAAGTTCCGCTCCTATAACAACGCCACCTCACGCCTGGCCGAACTGACGGGTATGCTGCCCGTCACCATCGAGGCGGCTGAGATCAGCCAGGCCTTTGCCACCGGAGTAGCGGATTCCATGGTGTCTTCCGGGTCGACCGGCTATGACCGGAAGGTCTGGGAAAGTCTGAACTACTTCTATGAAGTGGATGCCTGGTTGCCGCGCAACTACGTGATGGTCAACTCAGACGTCTGGGCCGGTGTCTCGGATGCGAACAAGAACGTCATCAAAGGCTGTGCGGAACTGGCCGAGTATGCAGGTAACTGGCGTGCCAAGGAATATACCGGCTTTACGCTTCAGGGTCTGCGCGATGGCGGCATGACCGTTGGTCCTGCGTCCGAACAGATGACGAATGAGCTGAAAGAAATCGGCGTCACCATGACCAACGAATGGCTTGAGGCCGCCGGTGACGAAGGCAAAGCCATCGTCGACGCGTTTAACTCTCAATAATCATTCGAATGCGGGCGGCAGTTCATCCTGCCGCCTGCTCCCAATCCACAAAAAGCACAGCGGGGACAGCATGGCGGCGATGCGAGGGCTCAGGTCCGTACTGGATTTCATTTATCTGGCAGCAGGGGTTCTGGCGGCGCTCAGCCTGATTGCCATTCTGGTGCTCATTGTGGTGCAAATGCTGGCCCGTTGGACCGGCGAAGTTTTTCCCGGCGCGCCGGATTATGCTGGATACGCGATGGCCGCTGCGTCTTTTCTGGCCTTCGCCAACGCCCTGAACCGAGGCAGCCATATTAGAGTCTCCATTCTCCTGAATGCGGTTCCCGATGGCTTTCGCAGAATTCTGGAAATCTGGTGCTTTGCGATTGGTTCGGCGGTCATGTGGTATTTCTGCTGGTATGCCTATCGCTTTGTGTACTGGAGCTGGAAGTTCAACGATATCAGCCAGGGGCAAGATAAAACCGCCCTTTGGATACCGCAATCTACCATGCTGATCGGAGCGGTCATTCTGGCCGTCGCGCTGACCGATCACCTGTTCCATGTCCTGTTCAAGGGTGATCACCGCATCACCCGTGATCTGGCCGATCAGAGCCACGGAGAGTAAGAGCATGGAAAATATATCCGTTATTATCCTCTTCCTCTTTGTCCTTTTCACCTTGCTGGGCACCGGTGTCTGGGTCGGGCTGGCCCTGATGGGCGTCGCCTGGGTCGGGATGGAGCTGTTCACGACGCGCCCCGTAGGCGATGTCATGATCACCACGATCTGGTCGGCGTCCTCTTCCTGGACCCTGACTGCCTTGCCTATGTTCATTTGGATGGGCGAGATCCTCTACCGAACCCGATTGTCCGAAGACATGTTCAAAGGCCTGTCGCCGTGGATGGCACCTTTGCCCGGAGGGCTGGTTCACACGAATATCGTAGGCTGTACGGTGTTTGCCGCGGTATCGGGTTCTTCGGCGGCGACGCTGACTACGGTTGGCAAGATGTCGATCCCGGAACTGCGAAAGCGCAACTATCCCGAACGCATGGTCATCGGCACGCTGACCGGCGCGGCAACACTTGGACTAATGATCCCACCGTCGCTAACGTTGATCGTGTACGGCGTTACGATCAACGAGTCCATCACCAAGCTGTTCTTTGCAGGCATCCTACCCGGTCTTGTGCTGGCTGCCATGTTCATGGGCTATGTCGCCATCTATTCCAAAGTTGGCAAAGACTGGAACCCCAACGATGAGAGCAAGTTGACCTTTTCCGAAAAGGTTAAGAACTCTCGCTTTCTGTTGCCAGTGATCCTGCTGATCATGGTGGTAATCGGATCGATGTATCTGGGTTATGCTACAGCGACCGAGGCGGCGGCTTTCGGTGTGATTGGCGGACTGCTACTGGCAGCAGGGCAGGGATCGTTGAACTGGAAGACCTTCACTGAAAGTTTGATGGGCGCAACCCGCACCAGTGCGATGATTGCGCTGATCCTAGCGGGTGCTGCGTTCCTGTCATTGTCGATGGGCTTTACCGGCCTGCCGCGCGGGCTTGCGGATTTGATCGCGGGCTGGGAACTGACCCGGTTCGAACTGCTCATGGTTCTGCTGGTTTTCTACGTCATTCTGGGCTGCTTCCTTGATGGGATTTCTTCGGTTGTGCTGACTATGGCTGTTGTCGAGCCTATGATCCGGGACGCCGGGATCGATCTGATCTGGTTCGGGATCTTCATCGTGGTCGTTGTCGAGATGGCGCAGATCACACCTCCTATTGGTTTCAACCTGTTCGTGATGCAGGGCATGACTAACCATGAAATGAGCTATATCGCCCGCGCTGCGATCCCGATGTTCCTGATCATGGTGCTGATGGTGTTCGTTCTGATCTGGTTCCCCGAGTTGGCGACGTGGCTGCCCGAAAACCTGCGTCAAAGCCCCGGTGGGTAGACACCGTTGAACCCGCTTCACCTCGCGGCGCGTCACGGCCCATATGTGTTAGTATCGGGCCTTGCCGCAGGCCTTCTGCTGCCGGGGCTGGCCGCACCGATGCGGCCTCTCTTACCGCCCTTGGTCATGCTCCTGCTGTTTTTGACGCTGCTGCGAATGCAGCCGGGGGCCATTGTGGGTTCGCTGGTTGACCTGCGAAAAGTTGCGGGAACGATTGCCGCCTTTCAATTGGTTTTGCCGTTGTCTGTCGTTGGGATTGGAATTGCCTGCGGATGGACCGGTTCGCCAGTTTTTTTGGCATTGCTTGTCATGGCTGCAGCCCCATCAATATCCGGCAGCCCCAATATGTGCCTGATGATGGGCTATTCTGCGGAACCGGCGATGCGACTGGTCGTGGTTGGAACGGCTGTTTTGCCACTGACCGCGTTACCGATCTTTTGGCTGATGCCGGAATTGGGTGATCTCAGGGCGGTCCTGATGACCGCGCTTCGGCTTTTTCTTACCATCACAATAGCAATTCTCGCGGCTGTCATATTGCGCCGCACGGTGCTGCGCCAACCTTCAAAGTCTACGCTTTTGAACGTGGAAGGTGCGGCAACGATTACTCTGTCCGTTTTCGTTGTTGGCCTGATGCCATCATTGAGCGCAACCGCACTTGTGGACCCGCGTGTCGCGCTGTTCTGGATCGCGTTTGCCTGTCTGATCAACTTTGGGGCTCAGGTTGTCTCATTCCAATTCACACGAACTCGAATGCCCGGTGCCGAGGCTACGGCGGTGTCTCTGATCGCCGGAAACCGGAACATCGCGATATTCTTCGTGGCACTGCCACCTGAAGTGACCGCGCCGATCATGGTGTTCATCGGGGCCTATCAGATACCGATGTATCTGACGCCGCTGATCATGCGCCGACTGTATCAGACGGCTGCCACAACCAGTTGATTTGGGCCAGAGGCATTGGCGGTGCCAGCCCTAACGCTGATCCCCAACCCCGACGCCGACATAGGTTTCAAATCCCGATCCCAGAACCATCGTGGACGAGTAGATATTACGCAAGTCGACCATTCGGGGGGATCTCATAGTCTCTGCCAGCTCGCTCAGGTTCAGGGCGCGGAACTCGTTCCATTCTGTCAGCAAGACAACAACGTCCGCATCTTTGGTCGCGGCGTAGGGATCATCCATCCACTCGACGCCAGGAAGCAGCGCTTCCCCCTCGGCACGGCCTTGCGGATCGACAACGCGGACCTGGGCACCGCCGCCGATCAGGGCGGGAACGATGGTCAGGGAAGGTGCGTCGCGCATGTCATCGGTGTTGGGCTTGAAAGTCACACCCAGAACCGCCACGGTCTTGCCATTGAAGCTGTCATCGCAGGCATCCCGGATCTTCTCGATCATCCGCTTCTTGACCTCATCGTTTACACGAATGACGGTTTCGGTGATCTGCATCGGGTGGGCAAAATCCTGTCCGATCCGGGCAAGTGCAGCGGTGTCTTTCGGAAAACACGAGCCGCCATAGCCAGGGCCTGCGTGCAGAAACTTGTTGCCGATCCGCCCATCCAGACCAATACCGCGCGCCACCTCTTTGACATCGCCGCCTGCCCGCTCGCAAAGACCGGCGATTTCATTGATGAACGTGATTTTGGTCGCCAGGAATGCGTTCGCCGCGTATTTGATCATCTCGGCGCTTTCTAGATCAGTGGTCAGGATTGGAAAGTCACGCAGATAAAGCGGGCGGTAAATCTCGGCCATGACATCCGCCGCTCGTTCGCTTTCGACCCCTACGACAACACGGTCCGGGCGCATAAAATCATCTATTGCTGCGCCCTCGCGCAGGAATTCGGGGTTCGATGCGACGTCGAATTCCGCCTTCGGATTTGCACCCGAGACAACTTCATGAACCTTGCGGTTGGTGCCGACCGGGACAGTCGATTTGGTTACGACAACCGTATAGCCGGTGATGGCATGAGCGATTTCTTCGGCGGCGGCCATCACATAAGTCAGATCAGCGTGCCCGTCCCCGCGTCTCGTAGGTGTGCCCACCGCGATGAACACCGCGTCCGCGCCGTCGACCGCAGCGGCCAGGTCGGTGGTAAAGGTCAGGCGGCCAGCAGCCACGTTCTTGGCCATGAGCACATCAAGGCCCGGCTCGTAAATCGGCACCTCTCCATTCTGAAGCATCTTGATCTTGCGATCGGATTTATCGACGCAAATCACATCATGGCCAAAGTCCGAAAAGCAAACCCCGGACACCAAACCGACATATCCGGTGCCAATCATCGCAATGCGCATTTATCGAATTCCTTCTTTTGGGTTTCGCCAATGGCGCATTTCCTGGTCTCTTTCAACCGCTGAACTAAGAGCTTTTGGGGCTCGATAATTACAACCGCCTAGGCATTGCCGGCTTGCTTTCGACAACAGCTCGGCACTTCTGAGGTGTTGCGGGCGATAGGGCAAAATCATCAGACTGTCTCTTGGCGACCGAATATGCTTGTTGTGGTGAATTGTTCAAGTGCTGTTCGTGGCTTGCGTTGAACTGGCTATCTGGTCTCGGCGAAGAACGGCGTGTTGCGATCAAGATTCGTTGCCAGATCGGATTTCCGACGATGGCATTCGTTCGACCGCTGGCGCGCATTCTCAATCCTACATGTAATATCAGGCACTTCTTCGCTTCAGCAGGCGTTGGGCATAGCCAGAATGCGAAGCTTCATATAGTCTCACAATCAGTTTTCGTGGTGTCGAGCGGCGGTGCGAGCAATCTGTTAATTATTTTAAGGCTTCGCGATGGGGGGCATGTTCTCGTTTTTGGGTTCCGGGGAAGGCGTTGGCCTTAAATCTCCACGCCGCATGAGCGCCGGTCGCGGAGCGCGCTGATGGTGCTGCACCCCACCGGCCCGGAAACTGATCTTGGCGCGATGGAGCACCGCCATCTGACTGTCATGATGGTGGATCTTGTCGAGTCCACGGTATTGGCTCAAATGCTTGAGCCCGAAGATTTGCTGTCTACGACATTACGTTATCATAAACTGGTCGAACAAATTGCCGATGAGTTCGGGGGCAGGGTGCTGCAGATCGTGGGCGACGGTATCCTCGTCGCCTTTGGTTGGCCTGCTGCGTCTGAAAATAATGCCGAGCGCGCCCTACGCGCGGCGCTGCGCATCCACACTGATCTGCCCGCAATGGCGGGTCCGCTCGATCTCAGGTGTCGGATTGGGATCGCATCCGGCGTGGTTCTTGTCGGGGACATCGCGCTTGGGACCAATATTCAGCCCGACGCGATTTTTGGATCGACGCTAAATCTTGCAGCACGTCTTCAGTCGTTGGCGACCCCCGGTGGAACAATGGTTTCTGCGGCAACACGAGCGCTTGGGGCCGAACAAATGGAGTTCGAGCCGCAAGGCGTTCAGAACCTCGCGGGGTTCGACCGGCCTGTTCCAGTTTATCGATTGACCGGTGAAGGCAAGGATCAGGCACGCCGCCATAACCGCACCCCGTTGCTTGGCCGCAAAGCCGAACGCGGACAACTCCGCCGCGCGTGGAAAGATGTGGACGCTGGAAGAGGGCGGGTGATTCACATATTGGGTGAGGCAGGGATTGGCAAATCGCACCTGATCCGTGATCTGCGTTCGTCGGTCGGGCCGCAGGCATGGGTGACCTATCACTGCAGCCCGTTCCATGTCAGCACACCGTTCTTTCCCTTCATATCACAGGTCGAACGGTGGTGCGGCATCCACGATCAGGACGATATTGCCTCGCGTCGCAACCGGTTGTCAGAACATCTGAGCGATATTCTGGACGACGCGCAACTTCGCACGCTGTATTTCATTCTTGCCCCGGGCCCCGGCGACAGCGGGACGACCAGTGAGGACGAACTGCGCGCGCAGCTGAGTGACATATTCATCCGCGTCTACCAAAAACTCAGCCGAGAGGGGCCGGTGCTTGTCGTGGTTGAGGATATGCAATGGGTCGACCCATCGACCCTTTCGGTGCTGCGCGACGTGGCCGAGCATCTGACATCACTTCCCGTCCTGATGTTGATGGTTTCGCGGATGCCGGCGCCATCAGCGATCAAAGAGAGCATACCGTCTCTTGAGCAATTGTCGCTTCCACCGCTCGATGATGCGACATCGTCAGAACTGGCCAAGGCGGCCTCGGGTGAGCGCCTTGACGACCGCACCACGGCGCAGATTTTGGCGCGCGGCAATGGTGTGCCCCTTTTCATCAAGGAATGCTCTGCCGCCATCGCTGCGTCGCCTGAACGTATCGTGGACAACATTCCCGCCACGTTGCATGACCTCCTGGCGCAACAGGTGGACGAGGTCGGAGAACTCCGACGCGCCGCGATCGAGGCCGCTGTTATTGGTGGTGCCTTTGGGGCACCTTTGCTGGCTCAGATCAGTGGACTGACTGAAGACGAGTCCGAAGACGCTATCTTTGGGCTCGCCGCCACGGGTATTTTGCAACATCTGCCCGGCGCGAATGACGACGCAGAAATGATCTGGCGGTTCCGCCATGAATTGGTGCGTGAGGCGGCATATCAAAGCCTTGTGCGGGACCGTCGCATTCATTTGCATCGACGTACGGCAGAAGCCCTTGCCGCCCAACCGGAAGCCGCCCGACAGCCTGAACAAATAGCGCGGCACTGGGAACTGGCCGGTGAAACAACGAAGGCGGTGGCCGCCTGGTCGGAGGCCGCGCGGCTGAACCTGAGGCGCCACGCAAATCGCGAAGGGGCTCAGCATGCCCGAAACGGATTGCGGCTGTTGGACGAGTTGCCCGCAGACCAACGCGATAAAGCTGAATTGAACTTGCAATTCCTTCTGGCCGCTGCCGAACGCGTGCATGTCGGTTATGGTGCCGAGCCCGCAATCGATGCCTTTGGGCGCAGTTTTGAACTGGCTGAAAAGCTGGGCGACAGACGTACTCTTGTGCGCGCGGGCAGGGGTCTGTTTACCGCTGCAATGGTCAAAGGTGATTACCAGAACGCCGAGCAATGGGGGCAAGCGATCATCGATGCGTATGACGATCACCACACCCGAATGGTCGGAAACTACATCTGTGGGGCCGCGCTATCCCCGCGCGGTCGGTTTCAGGATGCGGCAGCAGCTCTGGAACAAGCGGCGTCTCATGCAGATGCGCATCGCGCCGAAGCTGGAAACAGCCCCGATATTGCAGCCGTGATACAAATCGAGAGTATGAGCGCGCTGGTTGACAGCTTTCAGGGCAAAACTGAGGCGGCACTCGCCAAAGCCAAGCGGGCAGTTGACGCCGCGATGGCGTCGGGCCAGCCCTTGATCATCGCAAATGCAATGCATTGGTTGACCGAAATCCACATGCAGATGGACCACCCGGATTATGCGCGTATGGCCAAGGCGCTGAGCGCGGCTGTTCAGGACAAGGGCGGCCCTTATTACCAAGCTGTTGCGACGGCCCATCTTGCCGGGGCTGCCATCAGAACCGGCGAGGCCACAGAGGGCGTGGCCATGCTGCAGGCCGCTTGGGGAAGGATGCACGCAACGGGTGCCGAGGCGGCTGGCGTGCTCGTCAACGCCGAGCTCGCACGGGGCTATCTTGCTCTGGGTGAGATTCAGAAAGGGTTGGATGCGGTGGAGGCTGGTCTGACATGTGCAGAAAACACTGACGAGCGGAACTATGAGGCTGAAATCCACCGGATAAAGGCGGCTCTTCTACTGGAACAAGGTAGTCCGTTCGATGCGGCTGAGGCGGCTTTGCGTGAAGCTATAGCCGTGGCAAATGATCAGGGCGCGGCGCTGTATGAATTGCGCGCGCTGAGTGATCTTGCCTGCATCCGGCCAGCCGATACGGAAGTTGCCGCGCGGATTGCTGAGCTGGAAGAGCGCGCGGTCGCGTCTTAGGTCCCGCCGGGACGTCGACCTAAAGTGCAGTCTTCGGGTTGCAGGTCCAAGCCAACAAAACGCGCCACCTGCGAGAATGACGAAGTTTTCTTCAACAACTGAAAACCTTTCTCTGAAAAAGTCTCAGCCGAGTACAAGTTTTTGGACACCATCGGGTTGTTCATAAGCTGCGTGATTGCGTCATACGCCACCATCGATGTCATCAGATCGCCCATGATCACATCGCCCTTGTGCTGTTCCGCAAAGAGACCAGGGAACAACTCGACCCTATTGACGTCGCAATAAAGCCGGCTCAGGTCGGCAATCAATTCGTCCGCAAACGGCTGATCACCAACCATCTCAGTAAAGCTTGAATGCGGTTTGCGGCAGAAATGATGACGATAAGTGTTCAGCGACGGAAGACGCGCCTTACGCGTCAGGGCAATTGTAGCTTCGACAGGGGCAGGAGCACCGGGCGCAGGCCTTTGGAACAGGAAATCGGGCGTGTTGCGCAGCGACATGCGGGCTGCAGGTTGGCGCGACAATGATCGGATCATTTCCGCCAAGCCCGTTTGTTCGACCAGTCGCGGATTGAACCTGAAGCCTTCTGGGCCAACCTGTGCGCCGTCGATTATGAACCGTTCGGGGATCATCGAATGCCAGCGGTAGAGCAAATTGAACTCAATCGCGATCTGGTTGGAGTGATGCCAGGGTTGCCAGCGATTTACGCCAATGGGCAGTTTGAATGGCATATTGGCGATGTGGGCGATGTAATCCTCAAGCACAAGCTTGATCAGCAATGCGATCAAGGTGCAGCGTGTAGTCTGGAACACACGCTCTTTATCCCAGCCTGATATGCCGCGCTTTTCGCGCCACAACAGCTCAGCAAAGGTGTTATGGGCGCGCAACATCAGCGTATTGATCGCGATATAGCCTATGGTACCATTGCCATTATCGAGCCCGGTTGCATGAAAATCGAGCAGTAGCTGGTCAATCGCGTGATCGCTGAGACCCGGATGCGCCCGTTTCACCGCATTCCACAGCTTGCATGGTTCGTGCAGAGGCTTTCCGCAATTCTCGCCAGTGGCAAGACTGCCATCAAAGGGGGGCGCAAGCTTAACACCACCGGATTGGTTTTTTTGAAACAGCTTCGGAGCCCACATCTCGCCCTGTGTATCCAGACGAAAGGCCAGCCGGTGGGTTAGTTCATTGGTTTCGGGATCGCGTTCGCGCAGCATGTCGGTCTGAAAATCGTTCAGCCCGTAGATTTGGCACAGATCGACCTCGTGGTTCGAATCCGTCTGATCAACCGGTCCCTTCGCCCCAAAGGTGCGCAGGAAACTGTCAGTAAACCATTGTGCGGCCGAGATAAACAAAAGTGTCGATCCTTGCGGGCACATCAAGGTAAGCGGGCTGCCATCCATTTGTGTCCGTCGGCGAAAGAGATCAGCAACTTCGCTTTCCGACGGCAGGACGGGTGAGAGGTCTTCTGGCGTTGTATGCCGACCGATCCAGCGATGGGAAAACACGCCGGGCCATGTCGTGTAGTCTGCGCCCATCGTATAGGGCCGCGGTCGGTGGATCTTCGCGGCGTTTGCAAGCCTGATCGCGGCTAAATAGCTCGTAACGGGTGGGGAGATCTTGAATCCGAGTTTGATCAGATCATCAACGTCCAGCATCAATACATCTCCGTTTGGTCATCGATTCGGGAACCGGGCGCGGGCCAGGCTCAGATAGGTTCTGAGCCGGATCGCATTAATCGGTCCTAAAGGTTCGTGATCTGCCGTGACACGCCAAGGCGAGAAGCTCATCGCGTCGCCATTCTGCGGATCAAATTCTGCACCTTTGGGAATCGTGATATCCGCCACGGGCGTGACGGTATGATGGTACGGATCAAGAGGTGCATTTGGTTGCGGATCGCATGCCCACCGGATGCGATTGTCTAGCACATCGAATTCGTCGGCCGGGCGCGGGGGCTCAATCACACACAGCTCGAAGTGATTATCTCCATCGGCCACGTCTTGCCGCAAACACTGCCCGATCCCATCTGGGTCGTCTACCGGATGTGCCGGAATTTTTAGTTTAGCGCTGCGGGCCAGGTATCTGATCGTTAGATCGGGGCCCAGCCGATACGGTGTTGTCGACCAGAAATGGACCTCAAAAGGTGAGTGCATATAGTTCGAGGCGAAATCACTCGCGACGCGAAACTGACGCTTGCCTTCACGAGTGAGGAAGGCTCGAAATCCTGCGCGCAGCCCTTTGATGATCAACCTAAGGCTCCAATTTCGTCGCCCTTTGATCGCGTGCTGGACCGCTTGTAATGTGGCGACAAGCCTGCCCAATCGCTCATATTCATCGGGGACATAGCTGGGAAACACATCCTGATCGACCAATACAAAATCGAACTCGTCGCTGAGTTGTGTGGTCCCCAGATGCGCAAGTGCTTCGGCGTCGATCAGCTTGGGGCCTGGCACGTCAAAAAGCTTGATCGCCATCCCGTGGGCATCCGATTTCCGGTCATCCAGATGCGCGCCGTTGGAAAAGCGAAGTGCGGCTGAATAGGCTGCGGGCTGTTCAAACAGGCCGTGACGGAACTGTTCTGGTAGATCGTTTCTGACGGTGAATGTTGCAGCCACACACCCGTGACTGCGCCCATGCTGAGCCCTTAAGCGATGGCTTTTCCACCGTGCAACGGCCTCGAGATTGTGGTCAATGACATCATCAACAATATCCGGCGGCAATGCGTTTTGCGAAACATGCGTCAAAGAACCGTCTCCTTGGATAAACCCAGGCAATGATCAATCAGGGGTAAGGCGCTGACAAAGCTAAACCTCTAAATTTGTTCAGCTTACCTCAGATTGTCTAATTTCCAAACACACCAACTATGGACACCCGTGGCCAGACAAATTCGGCGCGCAGCCCAACCCATTCGGTTGGTGCTACGGACACGTGGTTGCCCGCGCTCGATCCTCGACCAGAGTTCGGCGCCTTCGACTTTATCATTGACGTGTCCGGTGTTCTCGGGCACTCAATCGATTGATGGTTCCCGGTGGTGTTGCCGCGGGATGAAAAGGGAATACGGTGAGGTTTGCCAAAAGGTGCCAATTCCGTAACTGCCCCCGCAACTGTAAGCGGTGAGCAAGGCCAAACAGCCACTGGTCCACAGGGTCGGGAAGGTTGGCCGAGCGTGGACCCGCAAGTCAGGAGACCTGCCATCAGATGTTTAACCAACCCGGGGCGGGGCGTCCTGGAAGGAGGCTTTGATGGCGCGTCAATCGCGTGTTTACATTGTCGGCAGCTTCCGCATGCGCTTGGAAACAAGTGGAGTGGACCATGCCAGATACGCCTGATCATTTCATTCTAGTCTGCGAAAGCTGCACTGAAGGGCTGCCCCTTGATGAAATTTGCGATGCGTTGACTGGGAAATTACATCGCAGTTTTGCGATCCGCGCGTCGTCTTGCATGGCAGGCTGCGATAGTCCCAGAACGGTTGGGTTCCAGGCCGTAGGAAAGGCGCAATACCTTTTTGGTGGCATTCAGACCGCGGATGAGGTGCAGGCGCTGGCTGAGTTTGCAGCGCAGTATCGTGAAAGCCCGGATGGCTGGACAAATGCCACTGATCGCCCGCAGGCGTTGTTCAATAAAACCCTCTCGCGCATGCCGCGGATCGAACAGGGGGCATCGCAATGACGTTGCCACCCTTTCTGATTGCCGAAAACCTTGAGTATTATGCCCTTACCGGAGATGTCCTGTTGCAGGGCGTCTCGTTCGAGTTGTACGAGGGTTCCATTCTAGCCATCGCCGGCCCGAACGGGGCGGGGAAAACGACGCTTCTCAATCTGTTGTGCGGCGCTGAGCCGCTGGCACTTGGCGATGTTCGGATCAAAGGACGCAGTCTGAAACAGCTCTCCGCCAAAGAGCGTGCGCGCATGATTGCAGTGGTAGGTCAGCAGGAACTGCCCGATGGACGCTTGGCGTTGCGCGATTATGTTGCGCTGGGGCAAATACCCATCCGTGCGGACCGCTCTGCCGAAGGCCACGCGCAAGAGCTGGACCGGATTTTAGACCTGACCGGTCTCGCCAATCTCGCGGACAAGCGCATGGCCCAACTGTCCGGAGGCGAACGTCAGCGTGCCCATATCGCACGTGCTTTGGCGCAGAACCCTTCGTTGCTGTTTCTGGACGAACCGACCAACCATCTGGATCCTGATGCAAAAGGGCGGATGCTGTCTTTGGTCGCCGAGCTTGGGATCACCGTGGTCATGATCGTACACGATCTGGTCATGATCCCCGAATTCGCCACACACGTGGCGCTGATGAAATCGACCCGCATGATCGAGTTTGGATCGGTGGACAAGGTGCTGACACCCGAAAGAGTCCGCGAAACTTTTGGCGTTGATTTCCTCTGCTTTCTCCACGAAGGCCGCGTGATCCCGGCGCTTGATATTCGAAGAACCACAATCTCAACTTAGTCGAAGGAACACACTGAGATGAAATACATCTGGCCCGTGGCGTTGGCCACCGCCATGGCAAGCGGTGCTGCTGCGCAAGAAGTCACCGTAGACAACTGCGGCGAACAGCTGGTTTTTGATACCGCGCCCGAGCGCCTGGTTGTGCATGACATGAACATGACCGATATGGCTTTTGCATTGGGTCTGCAGGACAAGATCGTCGGCCTGACCGGCATCACCGGCTGGTACAAGACCAGCCCTGATTTTGATGCCCTGCGCGGCGACATCCCCGAGCTTGCGCCGAAATATCCGACCGTCGAAAACTTGGTGGCGGTTGAACCCGACCTGTTCTTTGCCGGTTGGTACTATGGCATGAAGCCGGGTGGTGATGTGACCCCAGATACATTGGAACCGTTCGGAATCAAGACCTTGGTTCTAACGGAAAGCTGTGTCCATCTGGACAAGGATCGCCCCGAAGCCAGCATGGATCTTCTGTTTGGCGATGTGTTGCGCTTGGGCAAGGTGATGCAAGTCGAAGACAAGGCCGAGGCTCTGGTCTCGGGCTGGAAAGAGCAGCTGGCAGCGATCGAAGCCAAGACTGCTGAACTGCCCAAGCCCCGCGTCTTTCTTCTGGATGGTCCTGCAGATGCTCCGTTTACCGCCGGTAAATTCGCGATTCCCGACGCGATGATCACAGCCGCCGGTGGTGAAAACGTCACTCATGATATGGACACGAGCTGGGGCCGCACTTCGTGGGAGGCCGTTGCCGCATCGAACCCGGAATTCCTGGTTTTGTTGGATTATCAGACCGGCAATGGTGCCGAGGACACCTTCAAGTTCCTGCAGGAACATCCCGTCATGTCGCAGACTGATGCCGTCAAGAACGAACGCTGGATCGGATTGCGCTACGAAGAGCTAACGCCGGGACCGGCAAATATCGAAGCGATCTCGAAGATGGCGCGCGCGATGCATCCGGGTCAGAGCTAATATGGGCCGACTGGGCCTGACGTTGTTGCTGGGGGCGGTCGTTCTGACCGCCCTTTTGCTGATTTCCACGATCTACGGCACAACCTCGATTCCTTTGTCCGACACCTTCACCGCGATATTGCGCGGTACCGGGTTGCAGGACGGAGAGATGTCACCGCTGCATAGGATCGTATTCGACCTGCGATTGCCCCGCGCGTTGTTTGCAGCCGTGATCGGTGCCGGGCTGGGCATCGTTGGCGTGGTGCTGCAAACGACCACACGTAATGACCTTGCCGATCCATTTCTGTTCGGCCTGTCCTCGGGCGCGGCAGCGGGGGCGGTGTTTGTAATTACCGTGACCGGAGATATTCTGGGTTTCTGGACTCTGCCGCTGGCTGCCTTTTGCGGCGGTCTTGTGGCGTCGGGCATCGTGCTGGCGCTGGTTCATGGGCTTCGCACCAGCGCACCGGAGAAGCTGATCCTTGCGGGTCTGGCTGTGTCGTTTTTGTTTTCGGCCATCACCAACTATCTGATTTTCGCCGGCGATAGCCGCGCCGCCCATTCTGTCATCTTCTGGATGCTGGGGGGGCTGGGCCTGGCCCGTTGGGAGACGTTCCCGCTGGTGTGCATCGGTCTGCTGCTGATCCTGAGCTATTCGCTTTATCGCAGCCGCTGGTTGGATGCGCTGCTGACCGGGGATTTGACTGCCGCTACTCTGGGTGTGCCGGTTCGGGGTCTGCGGTTCAGCATGTTTTTCACCGCAGCGTTGGCAACGGCCGTGTTTGTTTCCGTAGCCGGGGTGATTGGTTTTGTCGGTCTGATGGTGCCGCATATTGCACGCGGGATCGCAGGTCCGCTGCACAAAAACATTCTACCTACCGCCGCTATGGTTGGTGCTGCCTTGTTGACCGGCTCTGACATTCTCAGCAGGCTTCTGCTGGCTCCGCAGGAATTGCCGGTGGGGATCGTCACAACTTCAATCGGATCGGTGTTTGTATTCTTGCTTTTATTCAGGACTGCGAGAAATCAACGGTAAGGCCCTCGATCTTCGCTCACAAGATATTTCGTCCTGATCAGGTCTGAGCCGAGTTTATACCTTTCCGTCAGCCGCTTGGCCGAGCCACTTGAACACAAGCTTGGCGCGGTCGGATGAGGTGTTGTGTAGTTTCACGTAGAAATCCAGTTGCGATGAGATGGTTTGCGGCAACAGTCTGACCAGTTTTCCGGATGCGGTCAGCTCCGAGGTCAGTCCCTCCCATCCCAGCACCGCGCCCATATCGTCCTGCGCGGCCTGAAGCGCGATAGTGTAATTGTTGACCCGATGCGCGGAATTCAGGGGGCCTTCATAGCCGAGTTTCTGGGTCCAGGCACGCCAGTCGGTCCAGCCGGTATCCGGAGCGTCGAGATGAATTAGGGGGACCCTGGCAATATCTTCAACACGTTTGATGGGATTCTGTTGCGCAAACCTTGGGCTGCAAAGCGCCATGATCTTGTCGTGAAATAGTGTCTTGAAGATGCCCGTTTCGCGGCTGGAATCGCCGTAATGGATACTTAGGTCGCATTTTGACGTGTCGATGCCGAGGTCAGTCACGACCTGCGTCACGGAAACATGTCCGTATTGCTTCCAGAACTGCGCAAGGCGCGGGGTGAGCCAAAGTGAACTGACTGCCGTGGTTGAGCGGATCGTTACACCTTTTCTGTCATATTGACGCCGCAACTGCCCAAGGGCTTCGCTGATGCCTTCCAGACCACGTTGAAGGGCAACAAGAAGATAAGCACCGCTTTCAGTAAGTTCCACGCCGCGATGATGGCGCAGAAACAGCGCGCATTGCAGCTCGTTCTCCAGCGCTTTGACCTGATGGCTGATTGCGGCCGGCGTGACGTTCAGCTCTTCTGCGGCGGTCTTGAAGCTTACATGCCGCGCAGCAGCCTCAAAGCTGATAAGCGAACTTACAGGTGGAAGATCGTAGGGCCTGTTGAGCAAGGTGATTTGACCTGTGATGGTTTGTAAATCCAATATTATATAAGCACTATCCGAAGATCAGGCTTAGCTGATCTTATTCAAAGTGAATCTTTTTGCAATTGCCCGCCAGCGGTTCACGGTGAAAATTCGCCACAACCGTTTGAGACATGATCAATGGATGTATCAAAGGCCCTCAAGACCCTTGGTGTTCATATCGATCTTTCGTCATGCAATGCGACCCCCGGTTGGTCGTGCACAAGTTGAAGGAGTTGCAGTATGCAGTCACATGCAAAAGTCGTGGTTGTCGGTGGTGGATGCGTCGGGGCGTCAATTCTATATGGGCTGACTGAACATGGATGCTCTGATGCCGTTATGCTGGAACGCACCACACTGACCTCGGGTTCGACGTGGCATGCGGCTGGTTTGCTAGTAACCTTTGTGCGGTCGCACAACGTGTCGAAGATGACGATGGAAACCATCCGCATCTATACCGAGGTGGAAGAGAAGATGGGCAGTTCGGTCGGACTGCGTAAGGTAGGACAGCTGCGGGTCGCCAATACCGAAAAGCGCTGGGATGAGTTCCAGTCCTATATCTCGATTGCCGAAGCTGCGGGCGTGCCTTGTAAGCTGCTGACGCCAGAGGAGATTGCCGAGGTTCATCCCTTGCTGAACCAAAGCCCGGATATTCGGGGTGGTATCCTGCACACGGAAGACGGCTATGTGAATCCCGCCGACATTACCATGGCATTGGCCAAGCTCGCGCGGGATGCCGGCGCCAAGGTATACCAGAACACCGAAGCGCAGGCTTATGAGAAGCTGGACAATGGCCACTGGAAAGTGACCACCAATCAGGGTGAGATCACCTGCGAGCATCTGATCTTTGCCACCGGCAACTACGCCCGCGAAAATGCGCGCCGCGTGGGGCTGGACCTGCCATGTATCCCGATCGTTCACCAGTATTGGACGACCGAGACGGTGCCGCTGTTGAAAGAGCGCCGGGCGCAAGGCTTGCCCGAATTCCCAATCCTGCGGGATGAGGACTACGGCGCTTATCTGCGCGAAGATGTGGGCGGGATCCAGTTCGGGCCGTATGAATTCACCAAAGACCTCAAACTATTCGCCGAGGATCGTGTCCCGCCCGAGTTCGGAGCCGATCTGTTGCCCGAGGATTTTGATGCCGTGGAAACCCAATGGGAACGCGCCATCGAACGGGTGCCAACCTTGGGTGAGGTTGGGATCAAGGCCAACACCCGTGGCCCGTTCCAGATGACCCCGGACGAGCTGCCTCTGGCCGGACCCGCGCCAGGGCATGAGAACCTTTGGCTGGCCGAAGGCATGCCTGGTGGCATCCTCTGGGGCGGCACCGTTGGTAACCGTTTGGCCAAATGGATCGTCGATGGCGATCCGGGCATGGATATGTCGGAGCTCGACCCGCGTCGATTCTCGGACTACGCCTCAAAACGTTGGACCATGGATAAGGTGCGCGAGACATGGGGCACCCATATGGATGCGCATGTTCCGGGTGAGGACTTCCCGGATGCGCGCCCGATGAAGACCATGGGGTCATATGATCTTTTGACTGCTCAGGGCGCGGTTTGGACCAGCTTTAACGGCTACGAATTTCCTCGCTGGTTTGCCAAATCGCCCGAAGAGGCGATCCCCGAACACAGTTTCCGCCGCACCAACCATATGGAGCGTGTTCAGGAAGAGGTGCGCACCACCCGTGAAGAGGCTGGCTTCATCGAAATGTCGCCGATGACCAAGTTCACTGTGCGCGGGCCGGGTGCCGCCAAATGGCTGGATAGCCTGATGGCCAACAAGCTGCCCAAGGTGGGCCGCATGACCTTGTCGCTGATGTTGAACGACAAGGGCGGCATGGATGCGGAGTACACAATCGTGCGCTATGCCGACGACGATTTCTACCTGATATCGACGCCGAACTGGCGAGCCTACAATTGGGATCAGTTACAGCGCGTGCTGCCAGGTGATGGCTCGGTGGTGATCGAGGATATCTCAGAACAGCTGGGCGTGATCGCACTGGCCGGGCCCAAGGCACGGGACATCCTGCAACCATTGACCGATAATGATTTGTCGAACGAAGCATTCCCATGGCTGTCGGCACAGATGGGCGAGGTGGGCTATGCCAAAGGTGTGCACTTGTTGCGCGTCTCCTACACCGGTGAGTTGGGATGGGAACTGCACCACCCGGTCGGGTACAATCGCCACCTCGTTGATCTGCTGCTGAAATCGGGTGTGAAACCCTTCGGGCTTGAAGCGTTGGAGTCGATGCGGCTTGAGAAATCCTATCGCGCGATCAACCGCGAAATCTGCAAGGACCTGACCCCATATGAGGCCGATTTGGGCCGTTTCGTTGCAATGACCGAGAAGATCGGCGGGCAGGTGGCCGAACGTGATTTCATCGGCAAAGCCGCGTTGCAACAGCAGCAGGAGCAGGGTGGATACAACACACTGGTCACACTGAAGCTGCCGTTCTGCGACACCTCGGTGATGTTTGACGAAGGCGTCTATGCCGATGGCAAGCTGATCGGACGCGTCACTTCGGGCGGATTCTCGTATTACTGCAACCACGACATTGCGATGGCGCTGGTTCCATACGAGATGACGGCACCCGGCACCAAAATGCAGGTGCTCATCCACAATGAAATGCGCGAGGCCGAAGTGATCGATACCTGCGCCGTTGATCCCACCAGCGCCCGCGCGCGCGCCTGATCCGGAGGATTTGAGATGGCAGAAGTCAAAGCACGCTCGGGCCGTGGCGGTGGACGTGCCGCGCGGGTCAAGGCTCGTACCAACCCGCCCCCTGTCTACTTGTCGACGCTGAACCGCAAAGTTGGCCCGATTGATCTGCTTGGTCCCGAAGGCGTTGAGAAAATCCACAATGCGGCCATGACTATACTTGAAACCACAGGGATTGAGTTCCGCGATCCGGTGGCATTAGCGGATTGGAAGAAGTACGGTGCGGATGTGCAGGGTGAGCGGGTGCGCATCGGACGCGAGATGCTGATGGACCTGATCTCGGCCGTTCCCTCGGAATGGGGCTATGCCGCGCGCAACCCGGAACGCTCGCTGCGGGTGGGCAATCGGCATTCGGTCTTTGCCAATGCGTATGGCGCGCCATTTGTCTACGGTCTGGATGGTGTGCGCCGCCCTTCGATGCTGGAGGATGCGCATAACTTCTTCAAACTCAGTCAGATGAGTCAGTCGATGATGGTACCGGGTATTTTGCCGGTCGAGCCGCAGGACGTACCCGTCCCGCAACGCCACCTGGAGCTGGTTCATGCCGCACTGACGCTGACCGACAAACCGATCAAGGGTTCAGTTCTATCCGAACAGGCAGCGTTGGATTCGGTAGAGATGACTCGCATCGTGTTTGGTGAGGAATTTGTTGACAACAATGTGGTGATGGCAGCCCTGCTGAACTGCAACACACCGTTGGTCTGGGATGAGACCATGTTGCAGAGCCTGCGCGTCTATGCCGCCGCCAACCAGCCCTGCCTGCTGTCGCCCTTTGTTCTTGCAGGGGCGAGCACACCTGCAAGCCCGCAGGGCGGTGTCGCGCTGCTGATTGCAGAATCTCTGGCCGGTATGGCCTACAGCCAGATCATCCGGCGCGGAGCCCCGATGGTGCTGGGGGTAGCAATCATGGGCGTTTCGATGAAGACAGGTGCACCGATGATGGGTTCGCCCGAACCAGGGCTGATGAACCTTCTGGTGGGTCAGATGGCTCGGTTTTATGGTGTGCCATGGCGGACCTGTACCATGTGGACCGGATCGAAATCCCCGGATATGCAGGCTGCGTTCGACACCGCAAACACCATGTGGCCGGTACTGCTGGGCGGTGCAAACTACATCGTACACTCAGCAGGCTTCCTTGAAGGCGCGCTTGGGGTCAGCTACTCTAAATGGGTGCAGGACGCGTTGCAGTTGGAAAACTTCCACCGTTTCTTCAGCGGCCTGCAAGAGGAAAATCTGGACACGTTGCTGGGCGACATTGACAAAATCGGACCGGGTGGGCACTTCCTTGGTACTGACCATACGCGCGAAAACCCAATGCATATGAACCACTTGCAAAACAATGACAGTTTTGAACAGTGGGAAGCAGAAGGTGCTAAAACCGCAGAAACCGTTGGCACGGAAGAGGCGCAGCGTATGCTGAACACCTACGTCCAGCCACCAATGCCGGACGATCAGCGCGTGGCGTTGGATGAATTCGTCGCTAAGAAGCGGGTGGAATACAGCGCCTAAACAGATCTGCAAGCGGGCACTTATGTGCCCGTTTCCTCAACCAACGACAGGATTAGGCACATGGCCGATAACTCGACGATCGCTCTCTCACTCGACGAAGTAGAGGAATTGGCAAAATCTGTCCTTGTGGCTGCAGGCATGGATGAACATGGCAGCACGGTTCTGGCCGGGCTTGTGCGGATGAGCGAGCGCGACGGCCCGCGTAGCCATGGGTTAAGGATGTTGCCTGTTTATGCGCAGAGCTTTTCTTCGGGATATGCCAACCCCGAGGCCGACCCGAGTGTCGAACGGATCGCACCGGGGGTTCTGCGCGGAGATGGTGACAATGGCTATTACCAGATCGTGGCCGCCAAAGCGCGAGACGAGCTTATTGAAATGGCGCGCGCGAATGGTATTGCCGCGTTTACTTGTGCCAATTGCCACCATCTGGGGGCACTACGTTTCGATACAGGTCCGCTGGCGGACGCTGGGCTGGTAGCGCTAGGTGTTGTGAACTCGCTCTCGATGGTGGTGCCGCAAGGCGGCACCCGCCCTGTTTTTGGCACCAATCCGATGTCCTTTGCTTGCCCGCGACCGGGTCGTGCGCCGGTTGTTTGGGATCAGGCCTCGTCAATGGTTGCGCTGATGGACATCCGGATGGCCGCGGCCGAAGGGCACGAATTGCCGCGCCCTGCGGGGCTTGACCCGAACGGTCAGCCAACCAGCGATCCCAACGCGATTTTGGAGACCCGCAGTCTGTTGCCGTTTGGCGAGCACAAAGGCGCTGCGATTGCCTTCTTGATCGAAGTTCTCGGCGCGGCACTGGCCGGTGGAACATTGTCCGTGGACAATGCCAACCGCGAAGCGCACGGTGCCTTGAATATCAAGGGCGGTTCAACGTTGATCGCGATTGATCCGGCGCGTTTCGGGAATGCCGCATTTGAAGACTATGTCCAACGCATCTGCGCTGAGATTGAAGGCAACGGGGATGCCCGCGTTCCCGGAGATGGCCGCTTGAAGAACCGTGCTGCGGCCGAAGCGGATGGTGTTCGCGTCACGGCGGACTTGATGAAGCAACTTCGCGAACTTCTGTAGGGGTCCCAGTAATGGCACGGGTGGTTGTAATTGGCGGCGGCATCGTCGGAATATCCTGTGCGCTGAAATTGCAGTCGCAGGGCCACGAGGTCACCATCGTAGAACCGGGTCCGGTTGGTGAGGGCGCGAGTTGGGCTTCCTGCGGGTGTATCGCAGTGGGTGAGATCGTGCCGTTGTCGCAGCCGGGGATGCTGATGAAAGTGCCGGGCTGGTTGCTGGATGCCGAGGCCCCGTTGACACTGCGCCCGGCTTCAGCAGTGAAGCTGCTGCCGTGGTTTGCACGGTTTACCGCCAATGCGCGACGCTCGAAAATGCGCACAATCGCCTCCGATCTGGCAAGACTTACGTTTGCTGCAACAGCGGATTTCAAGGCTCAGCTTTTAGATGTAGGCCATCCTGAGCTTTTGGTCGAACGGCCGGTAATCAAGTTGTTTGACGACGACAATGACCTTGCGACCATGCGCCCAGCTTTTGAGTTGGCGCGTGAGTTGGGCTGCACGATTGATCAAGTTACAGGTCAGGAAGCGCATGAAATCGATCCTGCAATAGCATCTGATTTCAAACATGCAGCTTTGCTTAGAGACTGGAGTTTTGTGACGGACCCTAAGGTATTGGTTGAAACGCTGACGCAGAGTTTTAGCAGCCGCGGCGGGGCAGTCGTCGCAGGAAGAGCAATCGGTTTTACGCAGGACGGACAACATGTGAAAAGCGTGAAGCTGAGCGATGGGCGATCGATCAGCGCAGATGATTTCGTCATCGCTGCGGGAACGCCGTCTAGAATCTTGGCCAAGACGCTGGGCGTTCAACTGAGGATGGAAGGGGTGATCGGATATTCGACTGCGTTGAAAGATAGCGGGGTCGAGCTCCGCCATACGGTGTTTTATGCCAAAGGCGGGTTTGGCATTACACCGTATCAGCAGGCGCTGGCAGTGGCCGGTACCGCAGAATTTGCCGACCTGAACGCGCAGCCGAATTGGAACCGAGCCGATGTGCTGGTCAGGCGTGCATTCCGCGTATTACCGGGTTTGAAGACCGATAATGCGGAACGCCGGATGGGTCGCCGCCCGTTTACACCGGACACACGTCCGATCATTGGCCGCAGCAGGCGACTGGCTAACGTCGCCTTTGCGACGGGTCACGGACAGCTTGGCCTGACACTAGGCGCGACGACGGCGCGTATAATCGCAGATGTAATTGCTGGCAGATCACCGGACATCGATATAGAAGCCTTCAGTCCAGATCGGTTCTCGTCCTGAGCCAAAGCCCGCCCAGCTCTTTTTGAGCCACATGGGACGTCATCAGCAACGCGATCATCCAGCCAGTCACCACGGCACCCGCGGTGCCGAACCAGACACCAATTTCGTTAAAGCCGAGCAGGCCGACGAAAATCCAGACAAAAAAGGCGACGCCAAATCCCTGACGATATAGGCTGATCCACACGGTCCAGATCGGTCGCTTCAAGGCTTGCAATAGCGAGTTGATGGAAAACAGCATCATGTAGATCGGGAGGATCAGACTATCGACACGTAGATAGCTAAGTCCGACGCGGATCACTTCGGGATCGTCTGTGAAAAAGCCCATCATAAGGCGGCCAAATATCCACAATATGGGGGCTGCGATGGCGGTCATGATGAACCCGACTTTCCAGCAATAAAACAGTGCCTCGCGTACCCTTTCATAGTCGCGGGCACCGAAATTCTGGGACGCGATGGGCAGCAGTGCCCCCGTGACCCCCAGCACCGGCAAAAGCAAAATCTGCTCAAGCCGAATGGCAATGCCAAAGCCAGCGATTGCGTGCTCTCCAAAGATTTTCAGGGCGAACTGCATGACGAAACCTGACAGCAGCATCACGAAGAAAGATGTCGCTGTGGGAAGTACCTGAACCGAGATCTCCTTGAACTTCTGTAGGCGCGGAATGAAGTTTCGGGGGCGCATGCGCCTCATCCTGCGGCGTCTGAGGACCTGACGGATCAGAAACACCATCACACCGGTCTGGCTGATCACCGTCGATACAGCGAGGCCATCAAATCCGATGCCCGGGATCATGCCCGGAATGCCGTAGATCAAGAGGGGGTTCAGACCGATATTGGCAAAAAACGCCACCATGAGGGCGCGTTGCATCGATACCGCGTCACCATGTGCCTGGAGAATGCCATTGCAACCGAAGGCCAGTAGAAATCCGGGCAAGGCCAATAGGAGCCAGTGGAAATAACGTAAACCTGCATCGCGATAAGGTCCCGGTTCCGAAACCAGAGTTATCAGCGCAGGGCCGTACCAGAGACCAGCCGCCGCCAGAACACAGGCTGCAATGAAGCCATAGATCATTCCCTGTGCCGCAAACCGCCGCGCTGCTCGAGTGTCTCCAGCGCCTAATGCGTTGCCGACCAGCGCGCTCATCGCGGCACCCAACCCGACCCCGACCGAAATGGCAATGAAAAAGGCCTGAAAACCTAGTGCCAATCCAGCCTGCGCGCTGGTCGAGAGAAGGCCGGCGAAGAACATGTCGACAACGTTGTAGAGAGTGTTGAACAACATCCCGATTGCGCCCGGGATCGCCAGGGTTCGGAAATGGGTCGAGATTGGCCCGCGCGTCAGATCAATTTCAGTTGGGATGGCCATATCAACTGGCCACTACGGACGTTCGGCCTGAACGGTCAGGAAGACGAACTCGGGGGTCAGTACCTCTTCGAAGCCGTGATTCAGCTCTGCATCGACGCTGATGCTGTCTCCTGCTGAAAGAGTAAATCGGGCCTCGCCGTAGCGATAGATGGCCTGCCCTTCGAGAACCTGCACAAACACGACGCCATGGCCGACATAAGTGGGCGGCTGCCCCTCGTCGCGCAACAACGTGACACGACGGGCCTGAAAGCGCAGGTCCTTCCGGGAATGCAGCGCAAGGTTGACGTATTCGTGCGAATGGCCGCCCGCCAGTCGCGTAGACTTTAGCCCTTCGCCATGGCGAACCAGCGTATAGTCGGTGTGATCTGTCCGCGCTTCGCGAAACAGCGATACGATTGGTACTTCCAACGCCTCGGCAAGTGCAGCCAGCGTATCGATTGACGGAGAGACCAACCCGTTTTCGATACGGCTGACCATTGCAGCCGAGATACCAGACTGTTCTGCCAACCGACGGGCGGATTGCTTGCGGCTTTGGCGCAGCTCCCTGAGCGAGGCACCAATAGCGCGATCAATCTGTCTTCCCGGCGTGTCATCGTGCATGATTCAATCCGTCAATCCTCGGCGTAGTAGCCCACCACGTCCCCTTCCGTTGTGACACCCAGACCATTCAGCAATCGGTTGGCATAATTGAAATATCCGACGATCTGGTTGATCTCGAGAATCTCTCCGTCTTCCCAGCCGGCATCTTTCAATGCGCGAACTTCGGATTCCTCCATTGCACCCGGCGACAGGGTCAGCTTTTGCGCATAGATCAGCGCGGCCAACTGCGCACCTTCAAATGCGTCCTGCGGACGATGGGCCTTTAACGCGGCCTCGATTGCGTCGGCGCGTGCGTCGTCACCGATCAGATGTCGGGCGTTTGCCCAATGGTTGGCATAAGAATAGGGGCAGGTGTTCAACGTCGATACGTAAGAGCTGATGACTTCCTGAAACCACATGGGTATGGAATTGGCTTCATCATGCAGGCACGCGCGATACAGAATGACGTGACCTTTCATGGTGTTGGGACGCAGTGAATGCACGCGCATCACGTTGTCCACGGTCCCGTGTGGTGTGCGCGCCAGATCCAGAGTCGCTCTCAGGTGCTCGTCGGCATCTTCGTCAGATATCATCCGAATCCAGGCGGACATTCACGTTTCCTCTCGTGTTTTCTGTTTCTATTTTCGCGGCGTGTGCCGTTCGGCTGAGTTTTTTATTGACGAATATTGCACATTAAGCAACCATATTGAACAGCGCGCAACGAATTTGAGGATTCTGAGGCTTTGCCAGATCTCTCCACTCTGCCTGAATCGCCGCGAATGACTTCGTGCGCATGCGTGCATGACCTCATGTTGCGATCGCACTACCACAGCGTCATAGATCAGCGACGCCAGCTGATCCGCATCTTGACAGGTTCGGCATGACACAGCTCTCCCCCATGATCGAAGTGACCAATCTGGATAAGTTCTATGGGACTTTCCATGCGCTCAAGAACATCGATCTGACCGTTCATCAAGGTGAGAAGGTGGTAATCTGCGGCCCGTCCGGATCGGGAAAGTCCACCCTGATCCGCTGTTTCAACGGGTTAGAGTGGCATAATTCCGGGCGTCTCGTGATCGATGGGATCGAAGTCTATGAAGGTGCCAAGGAAATCCGTGGACTGCGACAGGAAGTCGGCATGGTCTTCCAGCAGTTCAACTTGTTTCCGCACCTGACTGTGCTTGAAAACCTGATGATCGGACCGATGAAGGTGCGCAAGCTATCCAAGGCGCAGGCCGAGGAAACCGCGCGCAATTATCTCGACCGCGTTCATATTCCTGAGCAGGCCGATAAGTACCCGGCGCAATTGTCGGGGGGGCAGCAACAGCGCGTCGCTATCGCGCGGTCCTTGTGCATGGAAACACGGATCATGCTATTTGATGAACCAACATCCGCGCTTGATCCCGAAATGATCAACGAGGTGCTGGATGTGATGGTTGAACTGGCCGATACGGGCATGACCATGGTGGTTGTCACGCATGAGATGGGGTTTGCGCGCAAGGTCGCCGACACGATGGTCTTTATGGAGGCGGGGCAGATCGTCGAAATCTCGCCGCCCGATCAGTTCTTCACCAACCCGTCAAGCGAGCGCTGCCGTCTATTCCTGAACCAGATATTGGAACACTAACGTGACCGATCTGGGCATATCACAGGGACGCGGGCAAGCGCTGCCGAAGCCGCCACTATACAAGCGGTTCTTTGGCTCGGTGTTAGTGTCCGTCGTGATCTATGCGGTTATTGTCGGTTTGATCGCCTACGGGTCATATGTTGGCGCGCAGGGTATGGGCTATAATTGGCAGTGGTATCGCGTGCCCCAATTCCTGTACCGCAACACCGAGATTGGGTTCGAGTGGGGCGAAATCCCCATCGGACTGGTTGCCACGATCAAGCTGTCAGTTACCTCGTTTCTGCTGGCCACAGCTATCGGGTTGCTAGTGGCGTTACTGCGCTTGTCCGGCTTGGTAGTTGGCACTGCTGTCGCGGTTGCCTACCTTGAACTGATCCGCAATATCCCTCTGCTGGTTCTGCTTTACCTGTTCTATTATGTCCTGGGTCCTATCTTTGGATTTGATCGATATACCGCCAGCATCCTGACTTTGGCGGTGTTTCATTCAGCCTTGATTTCAGAAATCCTACGGGCGGGGATCAACGCCATCCCATCTGGTCAGTGGGAGGCGGCCAAGTCTATCGGTATGACCCCCTATCAGACCTACAGATATATCATTCTGCCGCAATCTGTTCGCTTTATGCTACCGCCCATGACGGGCGAGGTCGTCCACTTGATCAAATCCTCGGCTATTGTCAGCGTCATTGCCGTGGCCGAACTCACCACCTTCGGGCGCAACATTATATCCGACACGTATATGAGTTTTGAAATCTGGTTCACTATCGCGCTGGTCTATCTGGTGGTGACCCTGATCCTGTCGATTGGCGTTAGCTATCTGGAGAAGAAATATGCCGTCGACCAATAACCACAAGAACTTAACCGGACAACAAGGAGAACCAAGATGAAGCTATCTCGCAGAATGCTCGGGGCGGCCCTGGGCGCGGTCGTGGCAACAGGCATGGCGACCTCAGGCTGGGCGCAAAGCGCGACTCAGGAACTGTCCCGCGAAAGTGTGATTGAAACGATCAAACAGGATGGAGTGATCCGGATTGGTCTGTCGCTGTTCGTGCCGTGGTCGATGCGCGACAAGAATGGTGATCTGATCGGGTTCGAACTGGATGTCGGTCGCAAGCTGGCCGAGGACATGGGTGTAGAGGTCGAGTTTGTACCGACCGCCTGGGATGGCATCATCCCGGCGCTCGTATCCGGCAATTTCGACGTGATCATCTCGGGCATGTCGGTGACTGCGCAGCGAAACTTGACGATCAACTTCACCGATCCTTACGCGTATTCGGGCCTGGCTATTATGGCTAACAAACAGTTGACCGATGGTATGTCTTTGGAAGATTTCAATAAACCTGAGGTCACCTTTGCCGCTCGTCGCGGTGCGACACCAGCTACGGTGATCGCGGAAAACTTCCCCAACGCGACGCTGCTGTTGTTTGATGAAGACGGTGCATCAACGCAAGAAGTGCTGAACGGAAACGCGCATGCCTCAATGGCGGCCCAACCCACACCGAACCGCGAGGCCGGTCGTCATCCGGAAACTCTGACCGTTCCGTTCGATAACCTCTATGATCCGCGTGGCGAAGCGTTCGGAGTACGCAAGGGCGATCCGGACGCCATGAATTTTTTCAACAATTGGATCGCTCAGAACTGGCGGTCGGGTTGGTTGGAAGAGCGTCACAACTATTGGTTCGCAACTGAAGAGTGGGCAGACCAGGTTGCCCAGTAACCAATTAGCCGGGGGCGGATCAGCCGCCCTCGGGCCTGAAGCGGAGCGCCCAGGTGCCTGAATTTCTTAGAAAACTCAGATGGCCAGATTATCTGATCGTAGCGGTATTGATCGCCTTCTTCGGATATATCTGGCTGTCGATCGAAGGTACGCTGAACTATAAGTGGCGGTGGGAATTGATCCCCAGCTACATCGTCGGCTGGCATACTGGGCGAGAAGAGTATTTTGCCAATCTATTGCTGCAAGGCTTGGTGGCGACGGTTCGTATCAGCATCTATTCCGGCATTTTGGCGCTCATTCTGGGTACAATTCTGGGGATCGCGCGCTGTTCTGCCAACCTGACTATACGCATGCTGGCACGCACTTATCTTGAATTTCTGCGTAATGTGCCACCGGTTGTTGTTGTCTTTATTTTCTTTTTCTTCCTTTCGCAGCAACTGATCGACGCACTAAACCTTGAACGCTGGGCGCGTGGAATTGCGCGGCAGGAAGACAACCAGATCTGGACATTTTTCTTTGGTGAGATGCGGCGCTTTCCGTCGCTTGTCTCAGGTGTCATCGTTCTGGCACTGTTTGAAAGCGCATTTGTCGGCGAAATTGTCCGAGCAGGTATCCAGTCGATCCCGAAAGGTCAGCGCGAAGCTGCACGCTCGATCGGTATGAGCCGCATACAGGAATTGCGCTATGTCGTTCTCCCGCAGGCGATGAAAAAGGTTGTGCCACCGTTAGCGAACCAGTTCATCTCATTGATCAAGGACAGCTCAATTCTGTCGCTGATCTCGGTTCAGGAACTGACCTACAAGACCGTCGAACTAGTCGCCTCGTCTCGAATGATCTTCGAGGCATGGATCACAACGGCGGCATTCTACTTCGTTGTTTGTTTCGGTCTTAGCCGTATTTTCGCGCGGCTCGAAAAACGATCAGATAAGCGCTAGGTTCTGGTCACATACGGACCTGAACCATCCCGTCTATTATGCGCGTTTCGAATACGCGCATGGCTCGGGTCGCAGGTGCAGAAACAGGCTTGCCTTCCCGAACGTCGAACGCGCCCTGATGCAAGGGGCATTCGATGACATGGCCGTCAAAATAACCATCGCAGAGATCTGCGCCACCGTGATTGCACAATGCCAGTGAGGCGTAGACACCGCTGGGTGTGTCATATACCGCAATCAATCGTCGCCCGACTGCGACCCGCGTGACCCAGTTTTTTTCCAGTTTAGATGCCTCGATCAGATCGCGCCATGGTTTGTCTGCCTGCATCGCTCAGGTCCTCGCTTTGCGCTGCATGATCTGGCGCAGAATGTCGCGATGCGCGGCAAGATATCCGCCCTTTTCGACAAAGATATGATCCTTCAGCTTCTCATGCAGCCGGGGCAGGGCGTGGAATGGGACCGAGGCGACATAATGATGTTCAGCATGATAGTTCATATTCCAGCACAGAAAGGACATCGGTTTTGACACCAGATTGGTGCGTGTATTCTCTGACATCTGAGCCACGGTTGGCCGCCCAACATGTTCGGTCATGCGCACAAATCGCATCACGGGCTCGCCCAGAAACAATGGTATGATCCAGTACCAGATCAGGCCCCACCACCCGGTGATCGCCATAGCAACAAAGACAACCGCGTAGATGGCAAGCATACGACGCGCGTCCCAATAGACCGATTGGTGTTCTTCCTTGGGAATAAAGCGCAGTTCTGCCGCACTGAGTTTGCCAAATGCATGGCGAAACAGCTCGGTAAACTTGGCGCGCCAGTAGGGCAAGGCGGACAGATACAGAAGATACTCGCCAAGCGTTTTGGGTAGCGGGATCAGTTCGGGGTCTTCGCCAGTCAGTTGGGTATAGGTATGGTGATCGCAATGCTCATACCGAAAGAACCGATGCGGCAAGATAATGATCAGCCCGCAAATCTGGCCAACCAGATCATTCAGCCAACGGGTGCGAAACACAGTATAGTGCACACATTCATGTTGCAGTGAGAAATGGTGCACCAGAACGGTGCCTTGCAGGAACATCGCGGGCCAGATCAGCCAGCTGTTCCAGGCTAGAGTGATCAGCGTTGTCGTGCAGGCCAGAACCAGAAACCAAAGCGCCAAATGGCGCAATCCGGGCCCGTTCGAGCGTTGCATGAATCCTTTAAGCTCTTCGCGTGTCAGTTTTCCTTCGGCCAGAGCCTGAGTCAGCGGCGTGACGATAGCTTTTGACATGTGATTTCCATGATTTTGCCGGAGCGGGGGTCTTGCCCTCTGCGCATATTCCGGCACCGGAGACGGGAGTGCTCCGCACCATAGGGCCAACTCGAACAGACCCTATTATCAAAGAGTATTTCCACAGCTTGTGATTCGATCAAGCCGCTATTGATCAGCCAACTGCACGCAGACCGATATCCGGATCGGGATGGGCGAACAGGGCGGCCGCGCAGGGGTGCCGATCCAGGATTGATTGACCGCAAGGCAACCGTTCGGCATGGAATGTACCTCGGTCCCAATAAGTTACGCCATCGATTTCGATGGAAGGATCAATAATGTTCCAGCTGATTTCACCGGGGGCGTACGCCCCGCAGGTGTGGAAATGCAGGATGCGTGGATTTCCGAAAGCGGAGCCGCCCCAGCGTTCATAGTTTTCGCGCATATCCCAGGGGTAGCCGCAGCCCGGATGGATACCTGCGTGCCAAGAGTGCACGAAATTGCGATCAATTCCCAACTGATTGGCTACCCGATCATAATGCGCCTCGGCCCGTGCGGCATTGGCGGGATCGCCGTCAAAACGCTGCAGCCGCCCATTCTCCATCATCGCAAAGACGGGGCGGTCGAATTCGATGGTGTAGTCATCGTAATACTTCGACCCCGTTCCCGTCAGAAAACTGATCGCCACACGGCCCGAGAAACTGTGGGCAGGAACCGGGGTAAAGACTGACATCGGAAAGCGCAGGATCGAGGTGTCGCCCGAGGGTTGCAGGTTCATCACCGGCCGACCGCTTACATCAGTGCCCAACGGGCAAGTGATCCGCACCTCGCTGGCCGCGTCCAAGACCGCGTTGATATCGGCCTTAAGCTCCATGAACGCATCGTGGTGGCCGTTGGAGAAACCAGATCCCAGCATTTCTTTGGTTAAAGCGAAGCTAACGATGACTTTCTTACCCTGCGGCATGTCCGAGAACCGCAACTGATCCCCAAGACGGGCCAGAAATAGAATGATGTCTGCCGCTTCGAACCGGGCAAGCAGATCGGGCGATAATTGCGGATTGTCCGGATTGAAGCCCACATCAATCGTGTCGACCCCCAGCCCAAGTTGACGGGCCGCCTGACTGACAACATTCACGCTGTCGGCGTCGAAATATCCAAACTCTGCAGGTTCATAGGCAATCAGCAGCCTTTCACCCGCCGCCGCGCGGGCGCAATTGACCAGCAGATTGTAAGCGCCCCGCTCTGGCGTCATGTCGGACATCGACATCTCCTGATTACTTGACATTATCAACTTACGGCCTAAGGCCGCCGGCAATCCATTTGAAAGTGATAATGGCTGACATTAGGATGACTAATATGATCTTGAATCTGCCATACTCCGCGCTGCGAGCCTTTGAGGCAGTTGTACGCCATTCCGGCTTTTCACCCGCCGCCGAGGAACTGGGGGTCAGCCAAAGTGCCGTCAGCCAGCACGTCAGATCGCTCGAGGAATGGCTTGGGCGGGATTTGCTGGTGCGCGGTGCGCGGCAATCGCGACCTACCCGCGAAGGTGAGCAATTGGCGCAGGCAATCTCGGATGGGCTGGGCCGCATTTCAGATGTGTGTGCGCAACTTCGCGATCGAACGCGTGCGGACCGGACCATCGTGATTTCATGCTTGCCGGGGTTTGCATTCAACTGGCTGTTTCCAAGGCTTCTGCACTTTGATTTGGCCCACCCGGACCTGTCTATTTCGATCGCGACTGATACGGGATACTATCCGTTTTCCGGCGCAGATTCCGATATCGGCATTCGATATGGTCTTGGTGAATATCCCGGGTTTGAAGTGGATTTGCTTATGCCGGAAAGGCTGTTTCCCGTCTGCGCGCCCGCGCTGTTGCCTGAACTGAAGCGCATTGAAGATTTGTCACAGCACACACTGCTCGTAGATGAAAATCTGCACCATGGTACGTCCAGCCCAACATGGGAGTTCTGGGCGCGGCAATCCAATCTGACATTGCCGTCTGGAGTGCGCACGCGCCGATTGGGCCAATCAAACATGGTCATACAGGCAGCGATTGAGGGGCTGGGGGTGGCGCTTGGGCGCGAACCGCTGGTGATTGATGCCTTGTGCGATGGCCGTCTGGTGCGACCGTTTCAGCAACTGACTCAATCGCCACTTTCCTATTGGCTCGTCCGGCGCCCTGATAGCAAAGACAGCCAAAAAGTCAGCGAGTTCCTGAACTGGATCAAGGCCGAAGTTGCTTCGCAGCCCGATCTGCCCCCGTCGGTTATGCTGCCGAATTAGCTTGCCTTATATGTATCATTACAAATCCAGAATGGTGTATTGCACTGACGCTGCCATAATGGCGCTAAGCCAACTGATCAAATTGGAGAGCAAACCATGTACCTCAGAAATTGCTGGTATGTTGCCGCCTGGAGCAAGGATATCGGGCGCGAACTGAAAGCTGAGACATATCTGGGTGAGAACATTGTGCTCTATCGTCAGCAGGATGGGACGCCCGTTGCGCTTGAGAATGCCTGCCCGCATCGCAAGCTCCCGCTATCCGATGGCAATCTGAAAGGGGATCTGGTCGAATGCGGCTACCACGGGCTGACATTCGATTGTTCGGGCAAATGTACGGACAGCCCAACGCAGCGGGGGATGACGCCTCGGCGCGCGGTGGTGAAGTCTTATCCAGTTGTCGACCGCTATCGCCTGCTCTGGATCTGGATGGGCGATCCTGAACTGGCTGATCCGGGCCTGATTTTCCCAATCGAAAACTTTGATGACACGAGCTGGGGCCTAACCGATGGCGGGGTGATGGATATCGATTGCCATTATCTTTGGGTTTGCGACAACCTGCTTGATCCCAGCCACGTGGCCTGGGTACATGTCTCGTCATTCGCCGGCGCGGGAACGGATGAAGAGCCTCTGGACGTCAAAAAGACAGATCGCGGCGTGATTGTCTCGCGCTGGATCGAAAACAAACCACCATCGCCTTACTATGCCAAACTGGTCTCGTTCGACGGCGATTGCGACCGCTTGCAGCATTACGAAATGTGCATGCCCGCAATCGGGCTGAATAAGTCCATCTATACTCCGGTTGGTACGGGTGGATATGACAAAGATCCTGTCGATGAGACATTCATCAACATCTCTTACAACTTCATGACGCCAATCAACGAGGATCAGACCAGGTATTTCTGGTTCCAGCATCGCAACTCTGATCCGGACAATGCCGAGGTTTCAAAGTTCATGAATGACGGTGCCCGGATGGCGTTTCTTGAAGACAAAGATGTGCTGGAAAAAGTGCACAAGGGCATGAAAAATGCTCAGACACCGCATATTGATCTGGGTTTGGATGCCGGGGCAAAAACATACCGACGCGTGCTCGACCGAGCGATCGAGGCCGAGGCCGCTGTGCCAGAGGGTGCAATTCGGCAAGCCTGAAACCTGAACAGAGGCCAGTTCCCGGCCCCTTATCTTAGGTATTGCTATAGATGACAGGGAAGCGCCCACCGGCAAAGGGAGCACCCGGTTTCAGGTCGTCATCATGCAGCCATTCAGTGACGCTATCGCGCGGTTCCTAGGTGGCACCTTCAACGGCAAAACGTACCGCATATCCACGCCTGCGACGGGTCGAGGTTCGGTTGCCCATCGCCGAATGCACAGTCATTCCATCGAAGGCCAGTGCATCGCCAGGTTCCATCTGTTCATGGTGGAATATGTCATATTTAGTGCGATCCGCCTCGAAATCGGGCATGTCGATATAGTCCGGGTTATCCTCTTCCAGATAGTGAAGAAACTTGCCAAGCTGGTCAGTTTTGAAAGGCCGGTATTTTGCGCCCCAAGCGTGCGAGCCACGGACAAATTCCAGCGCTCCATTGTCTGGGTCGACAGGATCAAGTGCGATCCACATTGTCATGATGGGACCGGCCACAGGCCAATAGGGCTGATCTGTATGCCAGCCGGTCTGGGTGCGTGTGCCAGGTTCTTTCACGAAAATTTGGTCATAGATCAACGATGTCCAGGGGCTGCCCGCCACCTCGGCCACTCGCTTTCCAATATCTGAGTTCAGACAATAGTCCTGAAAGACACTCGGTTTTTCACGCATATTTTTATAGGCAAAATACCGGTCACCCTTTTTAACCTCTTCGTCCACGGCATCACGCAACTTGTTTAACCAATCGTCCCTGAGGAGGTTTCTCAATAAAACGACGCCGTCGCGCGCATACGCTTGCTGAACAGTATCTGTATCCGGTGTGTTAATCATAGTTCTTCCATCCATAGCTTCCGCCTCATTTCCCGGCGGGTTTGAATTCAGGCGCAAAGCGCCACGGTCTGCATGGAGTCAGAGAGAGGGTGAACTGCGGCAGTTTATGATGAAGCAGGGCCAGCGGGATCGGGCCGACCATTTGCCAGCAAGATTCCGATGAAACTGTTCAATTTTGAAGGTCATGCGCCATGGTAGCCCCCGACCTTTGATTGCCCAAGCAGCTTTTGCGTAATGGTAAATATATTTATTGAAGATATATTTTTTCTGATAAATATTGTGCTTGTTATGCAAAAATATTCGGCATTTTCACTCGCCCGTAACGCGATTTCTGGTCATAAGAACTGGTCCCGAGCCTGGCGGAGCCCGCCGCTCAAAGACCGGTACGAGGTGGTGGTGATCGGGGCAGGGGGTCACGGGCTGGCCACGGCTTACTATCTGGCCAAAGAGTTTGGCATAACCGACGTCGCCGTGCTGGAACGGGGCTGGTTGGGTGGCGGAAACATAGCGCGCAATACGGTTACGATTCGGTCAAATTACATGCGTGACGAGTCGATCCCGTTCTACGTCAAATCCGTCGAGATGTACGAAGGGCTGACGCATGAGTTGAACTTCAACATGATGCATTCCAAGCGTACCATGGTGGATGTGGTGCAGACCTGGCCCAAACTGCGAGAGTTGCGGCGTCGGCAATTGGTCATGGACATCTATGGCTCGACCTATGAGCAGATCACCACAGACGAATTGCGCAAACGCATACCTGCGCTGACAGGTGGCGGGCCAGATGCGCGCCTGCCGATCATCTGCGGAATGGTCCACACAGATGCGGGTGTAAACCGTCATGATGCGGTGGCCTGGGGCTATGCCCGCGCGGCGGATGCAATGGGGGTCGAGATGCAACAACAGACCGCCGTGCAAGCATTGATCCGTGGCGCTGATGGGCGCATCGAAGGTGTCGAGACCAATCGCGGCACCGTGCGGGCGAAAAAGGTTGTGGTGGCCGTATCGGGCCATACCACGACGTTGACCGAGACAGCGGGGCTCAAGCTGCCATTGCGCACGATGAACCTGACGGCCTTTGTGTCCGAGCCTGTGAAGCCCTTGGTGGATGTCATCGTAAATTGCCCGGACAGTGGGTTCTATTTCAGCCAGTCTGACAAGGGCGAGATGGTGATCGGCGGCGCTCCTGATATGGGGCAAAGCTTTCGTCGCGACATCAAGCAACATGTGTTCGAAGACACTGTGACCGCGATGCTGTCGCTTTTCCCGAGCTTCAAGAAACTCAAACTAATGCGCCAATGGGGTGGGCATCTTGATATTGCCCATGATGCCTCGCCCATCATGGATCAGACTGAGGTACCGGGGCTGTTCGTGACCGCTGGCTGGTGGGGCGGATACAAAGCCATTCCTGCGGGCGGACTGACGCTTGCGCATCTGGTCGCCAAAGGCGAGCCGCATCCGCTGATGGCCTCGTTCACTTTGGACCGCTTCCGCCATCTAGAATTTGTGATGGAAGCCGGCACCACGACGGCGAGATAGGAAGGGACAGGATCATGATGCTCATCCCCTGCCCATTCTGTGGCAAGCGCAATGAAAGCGAGTTCGTCTATGGCGGCCCGGTCGGAGCTGCTCGACCCGATACCAACGCCATCAGCGATGCTGATTGGGTCGAATACCTGACCATAACGCCCAACCCTATGGGGCCTGTGCAAGAGCGGTGGTGGCACGCACGGGGCTGTGGCGAGTGGCTGACAATCTGGCGGGATACCGTGACACATGACATTGTGGAGGTGCCCGATGGCTCAGATTAATCGCCGCGCAGTGGGTGGTCGTGTTGATCGAAGCCGCCCTCTGACGTTCCAGTTCAATGGGAAAACTTACGAAGGGTTCGAAGGGGACACTCTGGCCTCGGCCTTGCTGGCAAACGGGGTGCGAGTAACAGCCCGTAGTTTCAAGTACCACCGCCCACGCGGCATTGTCGGACACGGTCCCGAAGAGCCAGGAACGCTTGTGGAGCTGGAAGGCGAGGACGCCTCGGGCAACCGTCCAGCGACCACGGTTCCATTGCGCGAAGGGCTGAATGCACGCTCGGTCAATTGCTGGCCATCGCCCGAGTTTGATCTGGGCGGGATCAATCAATTGATTGCCCGTTTTATTCCTGCGGGCTTCTACTACAAAACTTTCAAATGGCCTAACTGGCAACTGTTTGAACCATACATCCGCAAGGCGGCGGGGCTGGCAGCAGCGCCTGTGCACCCGCCTTCATCGGGGCATTTCGAAGCGCGCTACGCTCATGCAGATGTCTTGATTGCAGGTGCAGGTCCCGCCGGCCTGCAAGCTACACTTGAGGCTGGTCGGGCAGGCAAGCGAGTCTTCCTCGCAGACGAGGGAACCGAAGCGGGCGGCAGCCTTGTGAACCGCACCCTGACCATTGGCGGGCGTCCGGCGATGGATTGGGTGGGCGAAGCGGTTGAAGAACTAAGCCAAATGGCAAACGTCACCCATCTTCAGAACGCGACCGTATGGGCCTATCGCGAACACAACCTAGTGATCGTCAATGAACGCGAGCCAGATCAGGCCAGCATTCTAGAACGCAACTGGCGGGTCCGTGTTGCTGAGGTGGTGATTGCCACCGGGGCCACGGAACGGTCGATGGTGTTTGCCAATAATGACAGGCCGGGCGTCATGTTGGCCTCATCCGTGCAGGCCTATGTTAATCGTTGGGGCGTGACACCCGGTCAGAGTGTGGTTCTGTTCACCAACAACAACAGCGCTTACGCAGTGGCCGCCGATCTGGTCGCAGCTGAGGTAACGGTTAACGCGATCCTCGATAGCCGCGACACGGTTCCAAGGGAAGCTCTTGATCTGGTGTCGGGGATAACCGTCCATGCCGGAACAGTAGCCGCCGATATCCGAGGGTACAAAAGCATCCGTGCCGTCAAGGCCTTTCCCAAGTCCGGGGGCGTAGGCACCTGGATTGACTGCGACTTGCTGGCCCATTCCGGAGGCTGGAACCCAACCGTGCATTTGTGGTCTCAGTCCCGCAGCACACTTCGGTTTGATGAAGAACTCGCTGCGTTTTTGCCCGATCAACCGATTCAATCCTGTCGGGCCGTCGGCGCGGCGGCGGGGGATCTCACACTGGATCGGATCATCGATGACGGTTCAGAGCTGCCTTATTCGATTGAACCGCTATGGCGCGTAGATGTGCCAGGGCAACGCGGAAAGGCATTCCTGGATATTCAGAACGATGTTGCGGTCAGCGATGTGCATCTGGCGCTGCGTGAAGGATATGACAACGTGGAACATGTCAAACGCTACACCACTGGCGGGATGGGCATAGATCAGGGCAAGACGGGCAATATCAACATTATTGGCACCGTTGCTCTGCAAAAGGGCGTTCCATTGCAAGATTTTGGCACGACGACATTCCGCTCTCCCTACACGCCGGTCTCATTCGGTGCGATTGGGGGGCTGCGTGAGGACTCGGTGTTGTTCCCCTACCGGCACACGCCGGTGACCCAATGGAACAAGGATTATGGCGCAGTGATGTATGAGGCTGGTGCCCGATGGCGCCGTCCGGGGTTTTTTCCCAAACCAGGTGAGGGCCTGCAAGAGGCGGTGAACCGGGAATGCCGCGCGGTGCGTGAAGGCGTTGGCGTATACGACGGTTCGCCGCTCGGCACGTTTGAGCTTAAAGGGCGCGATGTTCCGCGCTTTCTGGATTTTCTGTATTCGAACATCATGTCCAGCCTGAAGCCTGGCGATGGTCGCTATGGTCTTATGTTGTCGGATGACGGTCTGATCATAGATGACGGGGTGGCCTTTCGGCTGGATCAGCACCGCTGGATGATCTTGACCTCAACAGGTCACGCGGACGCCATCAACCAGCACATGGAAAAGCTGCTTCAGACCGAGTTTCCTGACTGGCAAGTCATGATCACAACTGTGACAAGCCAGTGGAACAACGCCACCATTTGTGGTCCCCGCGCGCGCGATGTCATGCACGCGCTGTGTACGGATATCGATCTTTCGCCCGAGGCATTCCCCTTCATGTCGTTCCGGGACGGTACGGTTGCGGGGTTCCCTGCGCGGGTTGTGCGCGTCAGTTTCACCGGTGAGCTATCCTATGAGGTCAACGTTGCCCCACGCCACATGGCCGCCTTGTGGGACAAGGTGATGGAGGCTGGTGCACCCTTTGGTATCCTGCCTGTAGGATCGGAATCCAGCCATGTCTTGCGTGTGGAAAAAGGCTTTCTTTCGCTGGGGCACGAGGTCGACGGTACCGTGGACGCCTATGACCTGGGCATGGGCTGGGCAATGTCGAAGAAAAAGCCCGACTACCTAGGCAAGCGCTCGGTCCACTTGCGCCGTGAAGCGGAAGGGAAACGCCGGGAATTGGTCGGCATCTTGCCCGAAGACCCTGACAAGCAAGTGCCCGAAGGCGCGCCACTGACCCCTGAAGGTCGCAAAGAAGCGACCGAAGGATTGGTTACCGCCTGCGTCTGGAGCGTCGTCAACAATCGCTGGGTTGGCCTGGCGTTGCTGAAGAACGGGCAGGAGCGACACGGGCAAACCGCGCATGTTCGGCTGAAAGACGAGGTGATCCCGGTGACCATCACAAAGCCTGTATTCCATGACCCCGAGGGTCAGCGCCTGAGGTCCTGAGATGAGCTACGACGTCAAGATCGAACGCCAAACCCTGAATGCGCTGTTTGACCTCAAAGGGGATCCCGAGGTCGTTCAAAATTGGGCCGAATTTTCTCTGCCAAACCGCCCCAACACAAGGGCGATGCAGGAAGCGTTTGAGGTATATCACATTGGACGCAATCACTGGATTGTACGTGCTTCGCTGGAACTGGAAGAGGCACTGGAAGCACAGCTCAAACCAACGGATTGCCCTGCGGACATCAGTATAGTGCGGATATCGGACACCCTTACCTTCTTTAGTGTCGCCGGACCCCAAGCCGCTGAAGTGATGGCTATTGCCTGCCCGCTTGATCTGCATGTCACTGCTTTTGATGAAGACGCAGTAACCTATACCGAGTTGTTTGGCCTAAAAGCACTTGTGATGCGCTGCGAGGCTGGTTTTGAGTTTGCGGTTGAACAGAGTTTTGGCGACATGGTTCAGGATTATCTGACCCGAGCAACTGCCTGACGCAATTCGAAGCAGGGGCGGTTTACGCCTTATGGCTATTCATTACCTCGCCGGTCTATATGCATATCGTCCAGGAACAGGGTTCAGATAAGGACATAGCGGACTTATCGAAAGTCATTGGCTGGCACAAAATCCTTTGTGAAGTGTTGCTTTTAGACGGGACATCGCGCCACAGGTGCAAGGCTTGCAAGTTCCGGTCATTTAGTATACCGCCGCATACAATTAGGATCCTCGGGCGTTCATAACGTCTTTGAGCCCCTGCTAATCGAGCCACATATACCGGAACGAGCCATGAGCCTTTACACCAACTACCTCGACGAAATTGAAGCCCGCAAAGCGCAGGGTCTGCATCCGAAACCGATTGATGACGGCGCGCTTGTCAAAGAGCTTGTTACGCAGATCAAGGACGTCGATCATGCGCATCGTGCGGATTCTCTAAACTATTTCATCTATAATACGCTGCCCGGCACGACCAGCGCCGCTGGCGAGAAGGCACGTTTTTTGAAAGAGATCATTCAGGGCGAAGCGCTGGTTGACGAAATTTCAGTACCCTTTGCCTTTGAACTGCTGTCGCACATGAAAGGCGGTCCTTCGGTTGAGGTTCTTCTTGATCTGGCTTTGGGTGGTGATCCCGAGATCGCAGGGCAGGCGGCTGAAGTGCTGAAAACACAGGTCTTCCTATATGAGGCTGATACGGATCGTTTGAAGGAGGCGTTTTCTGCCGGAAATCCGGTCGCACGCGACATTCTTGAAAGCTATGCGCGGGCCGAGTTCTTCACCAAGCTGCCCGATATCGAGGAAGAGATCAAAGTTGTCACGTATATCGCTGCCGAGGGCGATATTTCGACTGACTTGCTGTCGCCGGGCAACCAGGCACACTCGCGCTCGGATCGGGAGCTGCATGGCAAGTGCTTAATCTCGCAGCAAGCGCAAGACGAGATTCAAGAATTACAGCGCCAGCACCCAGATAAACGCGTGATGCTGATTGCTGAGAAAGGGACAATGGGCGTTGGCTCGTCCCGGATGTCGGGTGTCAACAACGTTGCGCTTTGGACAGGCAAGCAGGCCAGCCCATATGTGCCATTCGTAAACATTGCCCCGATCGTGGCCGGCACGAACGGTATCTCTCCGATCTTTCTGACCACCGTTGGTGTGACGGGCGGGATTGGTATCGACCTGAAAAACTGGGTCAAAAAAGTCGATTCCGAGGGGAATCCGATCCTCAACAATGACGACAGCCCTATCCTGGAGCAAAAGTACTCGGTCGAAACCGGGACAGTGCTCACGATCAATACGAAAGACAAAAAGCTTTATGACGCCGATGGCGCCAATGAGCTTGTTGATATTGCCTCGTCCTTCACTCCGCAAAAGCAGGAGTTCATGAAGGCCGGCGGATCCTACGCCATCGTGTTCGGCAAGAAGTTGCAAACATTTGCAGCACAGACACTGGGAGTCGAGCTGAAGTCGGCATTTGCGCAGTCGAAAGAGATCAGCCGAGATGGACAGGGCCTGACCGCGGTTGAAAAGATCTTTAACCGCAACGCTTTGGGAGTAGCGGAAGGCACGGTCTTGCACGCCGGGTCGGACGTACGGGTCAAGGTCAACATCGTAGGGTCGCAGGACACCACTGGCCTGATGACCTCGCAAGAGCTTGAGGCGATGGCGGCGACCGTGATTTCTCCAACCGTCGATGGTGCGTATCAGTCCGGTTGCCACACCGCCTCGGTCTGGGACAAGAAGGCGCAAGCCAACATCCCCAAACTGATGGCGTTTATGAACAATTTCGGCCTGATCACAGGGCGCGATCCCAAGGGTGAATATCACTCGATGACTGACGTGATCCACAAGGTTCTGAACGATATCACCGTGGATGATCGCGCCATCATCATTGGGGGCGACTCGCACACGCGCATGTCCAAAGGTGTGGCTTTCGGGGCGGATTCGGGCACCGTTGCCTTGGCACTGGCCACGGGCGAAGCAACCATGCCCATTCCGGAATCCGTGAAGGTGACGTTCAAAGGCAAAATGGCCGATCACATGGATTTCCGCGACGTGGTCCACGCGACACAGGCTCAGATGCTGAAGGCATTCGGCGATAACGTGTTCCAGGGGCGTATTATCGAAGTTCATATCGGAACCCTGCTGGCGGATCAGGCTTTTACCTTCACCGACTGGACGGCCGAGATGAAGGCGAAGGCTTCGATCTGTATTTCCGAAGACGAGACCCTGATCGAGTCACTGGAAATCGCCAAAGGTCGGATTCAGATCATGATCGACAAGGGAATGGAGAATGAGGCACGGACCCTGAAAGGCCTGATCGACAAAGCCGACGCACGTATAGCCGAGATCAGATCCGGCGCAGTTCCAGCCCTGAGGCCGGATGAAAATGCCGAGTATTTTGCCGAGCTGGTCGTTGATCTGGACGAGATCAACGAGCCCATGATCGCCGACCCTGATGTGAACAACGCGGATGTCTCCAAGCGTTATACGCACGATACGATCCGGCCTGTTTCCTACTACAAAGGGGAAAAGAAAGTGGATCTGGGATTTGTCGGATCTTGCATGGTCCACAAGGGTGATCTGATCATCGTATCGCAGATGCTTAAGAACCTTGAGAAGAAGGAGGGCAAGATTGAATTCAAGGCCCCTCTGGTCGTCGCGGCGCCAACCTACAACATCGTTGATGAGTTAAAGGAAGAAGGTGAGTGGAGCATTCTTCAGGAATATTCCGGTTTCGAATTCGACGATCTTTTCCCCAAGACATCAGCGCGAACCGAATATGAAAATACGCTGTATCTTGAGCGTCCGGGCTGCAACCTTTGCATGGGTAATCAGGAAAAGGCTGAGAAAGGTGATACTGTTCTGGCGACATCTACCCGCTTGTTCCAAGGGCGTGTTGTCGAGGACTCGGAAGATAAGAAAGGTGAATCCCTTCTGGCTTCCACACCGGTAGTTGTACTGTCTGCCATCCTCGGGCGAACTCCGAAAATCGAGGAATACAAGGCCGCTGTCGAAGGGATCGACCTGACCCGCTTTGCACCTCCGGTCGCCAAGCCCGCAAATTCCAATTCGGCACATTTCTGATTGGAGAAGGCTGGTCGCCGCTAAGGCGCACCGGCCTTATGCTGTTTAACAGGATCCACTCTGAATCAATAAGCCTAGCAATACTGGTTTTGCGGTATGAGATTTTGGCCCCCTTAGGTAGGGTACCACGCTGGAAATCTAAGACTATACAATGCGAATAATCCGCAATCGCGCATCGCCTTTCTAGCAAAGAAAGTACTGTCGTCGCAGCATTTACCAGCTCGCGGACATTTCGACCCCAAGGCCCTTTCCACTAAAAAGCCCTGTGCGTTTCACGTCCTCGCGGTGCCATGGAAGTTCTCCGCTTCCGCGTTTGCAGCGCGAAGCATGAAGGCGTGTTCCGAAGCGACGAAGATCATTGTCACCCCATAGTCGCGCAGCTTGAGTCCGGCTTCTGCGCTTGCTGCAAAGGTCATCAGCGTCTTTCCATGTGCTTTGGCTGCATCGCCCGAGCGTCGCATTGCATCAAGAACCTGTGGGTCGGACTGATCAGTCACGCCGTAGCACACCGCAAGATCCGCAGGCCCTACAAAAATCCCGTCGATGCCCTCGGTCGCGGCGATATCATCGACTTCTGCGACGCCTTCTGGTTCTTCGATTTGGGCAATGATAATTGTCTCTTCTTCGCTTTGCTTGAGGACATCAGCCATGGATCGAGTCGCAAACCCTGCCCACCGGGTTGATCCGGCATAGCCGCGACCACCATGGCCAAAACGACCCTCGCGCGCAACGCGACGGGCCTTTTCGGCGCTGTCAACATGCGGCACAACAATACCTGTCGCGCCACTGTCGAGCGCCTTGAGAATCTCGTCCGCCGACCCAGTCGGCACCCGCACCAACGTCGGCAACCCCAGAGCCCGGGCGACGGCGAGGCAAACATCCAACCGACCCCGGTCAAAGGGTGCGTGTTCCGCATCCAGGCACAAGAAGTCCAGTTTTGACTTGGCAATTATCTCGACCAGTTCATGGGCTGGTGTCTTGAGAAACGTTCCGACGAGAGGCTCGCCAGAAAGCATGCGTTGTTTGAAATTCATGGGAAAGTCCTGACGGTTTTGTTTGGGCGGCACATGGCAATTGGCAGCCAAGCGGTTTGGAAACATCGGCCATAGCGTAGAGCATTGACGTTGGCAGGGCCAGACTATCGAACAGTCGTTATTGCGTTTTCACCCGAAACGCTGTTCTTGTCGAGGCTTGCCGGTAGTGTTGGCAGGCGCAACTCTGAAAAAGGTGTTCTCATGGTATTCGATATCCGTTCCAAACGCTTCACAGATCTGGTGCACCCTGACGCTCAACTGGAAGAAATCGCTAGCGGTCTGGGGTTTACCGAAGGGCCAATATGGCACCCCGAAGAGCATTGGCTGGTATTCTCGGACATTCAGGAGAGTCATCAATACAAGTGGAGCGAGGGTGAGGGAGTTCGCGTTTTTCGCACCCCATCCAACCAAGCAAACGGAAATTGCTTCGACAAAAGCGGGGCAGTGATCTCTTGCGAGCACGCCAGTTCGCATTTGGTACGCCATGATCACGGCGGCAAGCGGGTTACTTCGATCGCCACGCATTTTGATGGCAAAGAACTAAACAGCCCCAACGATGTTATCTGCGACTCGCACGGTCGGATTTGGTTCACTGATCCCAGTTTTGGTCGTATCCGAGAGGATCTTGGCATTCTGAGAGAGCAAGAACTGCCGGTGCAAGGCGTGTTCCGGCTGGATCCCGACGGCACGTTACACCTTGTCGCGGATGATTTTCAGCAACCCAACGGGTTGTGTTTGTCAGCTGACGAAACAAGGCTGTTTGTCAATGACAGTTGGGGTGGCCATATCCGCGTCTTTGATGTCGCCGCTGATGGCTCGCTGACCGGTGGGGTGGTCTGGGCCGATGTTGTTGGCGATGGGGCAGGGGTACCGGACGGTATGAAGTGCACCCGCGACGGCCAGATTTTGTGCAATGGTCCCGGCGGTGTACATCTATTTGATGCCCAAGCGCACTGCCTTGGTGTCATTCTGACGCCGCAGAAATCTACCAACTTCTGCTTTGGTGGAGCCGAGTTCAGCATGCTGTACATCACTGCCAGCACGTCCGTTTACCGTATTCCGACCAAAATGATCGGCCTGCCTATGATCTAAGAACCACCGTGGGTCATGCGGTCCAGAATATCGACACCCTGTTGCTTCCAGAAATGAAGCAGATCGATGAAAATCCAGTTCTCGGCCAGTTTATCACCTTTGCGACGATAAATGTCTATCACCCGGAACTCACCGGCTTTTTCAGTGGCAGGCATCCCCATGAACCCGCCGGTTGGTCGGGCGGTAAAGTTCGGCCAGCCAAAAAAGCCGCCATAGTGGCCCTCGGCCATGCGGCAGATATGGTTGGTTTTTGACCGGTCGGCAAACCCAGCACGGAACGGGCCAGCGTGTTGTTTGGCGTAACGTTCGATTGTGTAGGTCGCACCGATACCGGATGGCCCCCACCAGATCATGTCTTCGCACCATGTGCGGCGCAACTCATCTTCAAGGCTGAGCCCGCTGTCCCACCGCCCAAGATCGGAGATCATCGCGTTGATAGCGGCCAATGTCTTTTGGCCGTCTTCGGCGGGTTGAGGCGTGAACATCAGGCCGTCATGGGTCATGGGCCCGGGCTGGACAAGTTGTGCGGCGGTCTGCGGCGGGAAGGGCTGCAACCCGGCCTGAATCATGAAATGCGGGATGTCGAAATACATCGCGGTTTCGACAATCTTACCGCGCTCAATCCTGTTGAACTCGCAATAGCGCAGCAAGGCCATTTTTCCGGTTGGCGCAATGCCCAGCCAGTCCCTGTCGAACAGCCCCATGAGATGGCCCATCGAAACAACCCAGACTGAATTGAACCCGTCGATTTCATTTTGACCAGCCATGAACACGTCCATCCGACGCTGCAAGTTAGTTAGGCTGTGATTCAGCGGCTGCCAGAATTTTTGCGCCACGTTGCTAGCGCCACGCAGCTCGTTGAACGGGTGAAAGCCGCGCCACAGGAGGTCTTCGGCGCAATACTCAGCGATCACATCAGAGTGGGCTGATTCCTCTGCATCGCTCAGAGCTTTGTAGAAGTTCAGGACAATTTCTTTCTCGGCTTCGTAAGACATATCTTTTACTTTCAATGCTTTGCCCGGAGGGAAGCGTCAGTCTTTAGCAAGATTGCGGGCGCTTTTGCATTCGCTTGCAAAAAATACTTGCCAGATGTTCCTTTGGATGTCTATGCTTTTGCAAACGTATGCACTCAGGTGCAACTGGGAGGACAGTATGGCCGAGATTCAACTGCGCAATGTTGGAAAACGTTGGGGTTCGTTTGTTGGAGTGGACAATTTCGACCTGACAATATCCGACAAGGAATTTCTGGTGCTTCTCGGCCCGTCGGGTTGTGGCAAGACCACTACGATGCGCATGATCGCAGGTTTGGAAGACGCAAGCGAGGGTGATATTCTGATCGACGGTACCCGCGTCAACGATATGGAGCCAAAAGACCGCGACGTCGCGATGGTGTTCCAGTCTTACGCTTTGTATCCGAACATGAACGTCTACGAGAACATTCGTTTCCCGCTGAGGGTACGTGGCATCGACGCTTCCACCCATGACGAAAAAGTGCGCCGTGCGTCGGCGATGGTAGAGTTGGACGACTTTCTGCATCGCAAGCCGGCAGAGCTGTCAGGTGGTCAACGTCAGCGGGTGGCACTGGCGCGCGCGATTGTACGCGAGCCCAACGTGTTCCTGATGGATGAGCCGTTGTCCAACCTTGACGCAAAACTGCGTGTTTCGACTCGCGCGCAGATCAAGAACCTCAGCCATGAACTAGCCGTGACTACGATTTATGTGACACATGACCAGATCGAGGCGATGACACTGGCCGATCGCGTGGTGATCATGAAGCAGGGTGTTGTCCAGCAGGTTGGCTCTCCGACGGCGATCTACGACGAGCCTGCGAACACGTTTGTCGCCAGCTTTATCGGCAACCCGGCGATGAACCTGGTTGATGGCGATGTTCAGGGCGGTGTGTTCCGCGCGCAGAATACCGAAGTGCATGGTCTGAATGCTCCGGATGGCCCAATAACTTTGGGTTTCCGCGCCGAGGACGCCAATGTCGTAGAAAGCGGGGGCGAGATTAACGCGCCCATCTATACGCAGGAATTGCTGGGCGACAGCACCATGGTCTCGGTTCGGATCGGCGGAGCGCTGGTCTCGGTCAAGGCCGACAAAACCTATCGTGCTGAAATCGACGATCAGGTGTCGATTCATATCCATACCGATCACTGTCACCTGTTCGATGCGCAAACCGGCGCGCGCCTTGAGATCTGAGAGACGAAAACCAATCCCGCAATGACGGGACAATCTCGGGTGCAGGCTTCGAAGATGCACCCAATCACCTAGGGAGGAATCAAAATGTTTCTAAAGAAAATCGCATTGGCCGGGTCACTGACCACCTTTGCTGCGAGCGCGGGTTATGCCTGCGAGATCACGGATCGGGTCAACATCGTCGGCAACGAATTTGCCGCCATTCAGGCTGTGGCCGCCGCTGCAAAGGAATGCACGGGCGCATCTGTTGAATCCAACCTGACATCCGAACACCAAACCATCAACGTGGCCGGTCTGTCGGGTAATCCGTCGGAATACACCTCAGCCATCATCGCCAACAGCTCGATTGTGGCGTTGATGAATGAAGACGTAATCCGACCGCTCAATGACCTGGTCGAAAAACATGGTCAGAACCTGCAGCCGGGACAGTTGATCAAGATCGGCGATGACATCATGGCCATCGCCTTCATGGCCAACGCTCAGCACCTGATGTACCGCAAGGACGTTCTGGAACAGGCAGGCGTCGAAGTGCCAACCACGTATGAAGAACTGCTCGAGGCGGCCGAAGCCATTCGCGCGCAGGGCATAATGCAAAACCCGGTTGGTGGTGCTTACGCTGCGGGATGGAATCTGGCGCAGGAATTCAACAACATGTTCCTTGGCTATGGAGGTACTCATTTCAAGCCCGGCAGCGCAGAGCCCAACGTCAATACCGAGGCCGGTGTCAAAGCGCTGAACATGATGAAGGCTTTGTCCGAGTATATGAACCCCGACTTTCTGACCCATGATTCCAATGCCACCAACGCGGAATACCGCGCGGGCAATGTTGCGATCATGAATATGTGGGGGTCACGGGCATCACAGCAGACCACAACCGAAGGTGTCTTGCAGGAAGTAATCGATGGCCATGCAATTGCAGCGCCGCTGACCGTGGGTGGCGGCACGACTCCGGCCTCGACCCTTTGGTGGGACGGATGGACCGTCGGCAAGAACATCTCGGATGAAGAGGCTGAGGCGACCTTTGTCGCGATGACGCATGGCGTCCGCCCCGAAATGTTGAACGATGAAACCACGCCGCTGGCAGTCTGGTTGATCGAAGGGTACGAACCTGCAGACGACGCGCAGGGTGTATTTGACGCTGCCAAAATGGGCACGACGCCTTATCCGATGCTGCCCTACATGGGTTTGATGCACAGTGCACTCGGCAATGAACTTGCCGATTTCATGCAGGGCAAGGAAAGCGCTGAACAGGCGCTGGCCGATGTCGAGGCCGCCTATCGCGCCGCGGCAATCGAACAGGGCTTCCTACAGTAAAACGCCCCTCGCGGGTGCCCAATTCGGGCACCCGCCCAATCAAGCCGACATGGGAATTGCGACATGCGCCATAAGACATTCCTTTGGTTTTTCCTGCCCACAGGACTTGCAATGCTGCTGTTCATTGCAATGCCCATCGTCTCGGTGGTGATCCAATCCATTTATGCCCCACACCCGGCGGTTCTGGTGGAAGTCGAAAACTGTACTCCGCTTGTCGGGTGCACAACCGAGACCACCATCGATCAGGAAGCCACCGCAGCGCTTCGTGCCGAACAACCATTGGGCAGATTTGTCGGGCTGGATATCTACTTTGATCGCGGCCACCTGGCGATACAGGAGGTTGGCGAAATCTGGGCGGCGAGTGACACGTGGGGTGACCTTTTCTCAGAGGTCGGAAACTTGCCCTTCTATCGGGCCATGGCCTTTACGCTGACCTTCACATTCATTGTGACACCCCTCACGATCATTCTGGGGCTGGTGATTGCGCTGGCGGTCAACTCACTGCACCGGCACCTCAAGGGTTTGATGATCTTCTTCTCGCTCTTGCCCATGATTGTGACACCGCTGATCGGCTCGCTCATTCTGTTTTGGATGATTGACAGTCGTGGCGTCATCGGCAACGCCCTTGTAAACTTGGCCGGAGATCCGGATTTCAGTCTAAAGGCTTCGACCGGGCTGATGTGGGTGGCGCTGATGGTTTATGGCGTCTGGAGCTCGGCCCCCTTTGCCTTCGTGGTGTTCTATGCCGGTTTGCAAACTTTGCCCAAAGATCAGATCGAGGCGGCCCAGATCGATGGGGCAACCCGCTGGCAACAGGTCAAATTCGTGGTTGTTCCCCATCTCATGCCCCTGGTTACGTTTGTTGCGCTGATCCAGTTGATGGATAATTTCAAGGTGTTTGAACCGATTATCGGCTTCAGCGCTGGTGCCCATGCGCAATCGCTCAGTACTTTCATCTTCAACGACCTCGGCGGTGAAACGCGACAGCTGTCCTCTGCAGCCGCTACGTCTGTGATCACGATTATCGGGGTCGCCATTCTGTTGTCGCCCGTGCTTGTCCGCACCTGGCGTGACTTCAAAGGAGCAAGATAACATGGCCAGTCGTGCGCAAAGAATGCCCAAAAGCCTTCGGATTGCTTCGTCGCTTTTTGTGATCCTTTGGTTCATCCTGGCCGCTTTCCCGTTCCTCTGGACGGTTTGGGGGTCGTTCAAGGTAGAGCTGGATTTCTTCTCGATCGCCGATTGGACCAACGCTCTAACCGGCGCGCGGACCGAGGCAGTTTATGGCTCACCCTTTACCACCACCGGTTACGAAGGGGCTTGGATTCAGGAAGAATTTTGGCGGAATGTTCTGAACACGGGGATCGTTTGCGTCTTTGTGGTCGCCATCTCGCTGACCATCGGAACGCTGGGTGGCTATGCGCTTTCACGGTCGAGCTATAACTACACATTCTGGCTTTTGATCACGGCGCTGATCTTCCGCGCAATGCCGCCGATCACGTTGGTTTCGGGTTATCTGTTGCCCTTCTTTGAATGGAATATCTGGGGGATACTTCCGACGACAATTATCGTACTTGTCGCGATCAACCAGCCGTTCACCCTGTGGATGCTACATGCCTTCTTCAAGAACATCCCCAGCGAGCTTGACGAAAGCGCAAAGGTCGACGGCTGCAACCAGTTTCAGGCCTTCCGCCGCGTGATCATTCCCGTGATGTGGCCGGGTGTGATCACCACGGGGCTGTTCTCGTTTCTTCTGGCCTATAACGACTTTGCCGTTGGGGCGATGCTGTTGTCAGAAAGCAACCGCACAATGGTTCCAGCCATCGCCGCGTTCCTTGGTACAACGCAAACCGAGGGCAACGTAATGTTCGCCGTTGCGGCCGTGGTTTCTGCGACGGTTCCGCTGTTCATCTTGGTGATGTTCTTCCAGCGTCAGATTGTGGGCGGTTTGACCGCCGGGGCTGTGAAAGGCTGACGCTGATGGGACGCACGCATCCTCAGTCCGTATTTGCCCATGCGCACGCCGCCAGCCTGAATATGGCTGCGTGCCGGGCACGGCGACCAGGGCGAATTCCTTTTGCTTTGATGCGCGCAGGGCCTTGCGGGACGTTTCTCCGCAGACGCCTTGAACAGATCCTATAGAGACAAAGTTAATGGAACGCCTCGACCGTAAACCTTTTCTGAATTTCACCGCCGCGCAACGCCATCCAGGCAATTTCCGGCCAGCCTATGAGGGGTTCTTCGCCCCAGGTGCACATGTCAACGTGGTGCATCCTTTCAACGAGGTCGCGGGTGGCCTCGGGCTGCACGATCACGTCATCGCCCCGCTTGCAGCCTCCTTCGATGGGCTTTTTCGGCGCGACGATATCGTCATGGCCGGTATATTTGATGGACAGGGCTGGATCAGCGCCACCGGCTATTTCGTCGGTCGGTTCTCGCGCGACTGGCTTGGTATCCGCGCCACAGGTGAGCTTGCCTATCTGCGCTTCGGCGAGTTCCACCGCATGCAGGATGGCAAGGCGGTGGAGAGCTATATCTTCTTCGATATCCCAGAACTGATGCTGGCTGCAGGGCAATGGCCGATCACCGATAGCCCGGGCAAGACCCGTGGCTTCACCGGGATGATTCAGGGTCCAGCAAGCCATGATGGCATCTTGACCACGCCGCAAGACCCAGTCGAGGGGGCCAAGAGCTATTGTATGGTCACAGAAATGCTGGCCAAGCTTGCCACCAAGAACGAGGCCTGGCGCCCGTTCTGGCATGACAACATGGTCTGGTACGGCCCCGGCGCCTTCGGTTCTTTCGTCGGGCTCGAGAGTTTTGCAAGCTTCCAGGTGCCTTTCGAGGCCACCTTCGAAGGTTGGTCCGGAGGTAGTGCGGGAAATGGCATGACTGCGCATTTCACCCGCTTCGGCGAAGGCAATTACGTATGCTCGGGTGGCTGGCCTTCCTTGACTGGTGTCCAGGTGAAACCCTTCCTCGACCAGCCCTCAAGCGGAAAACGCGTCTTCATGCGGGTCTGCGACTGGTGGCGTCGAGAGGACGATCTGTTGGTCGAAAACTGGGTTTTCGTCGACATCCCGCATGTGTTGTTGCAGCTGGGATATGACCTTTTTGCCGACATCGCCGAGCAAGCCGCATGAGCAGCTCTGCAAGACATAACGCCGTTGGCCGCCACCCGGCGCTCAACCGGATGCCGAGGGATTTTCTGTCAGCTGATTGAGCTACCCGATGAAGACAGAATTTCTATTGGCACCAATACAAGGATGAGAAAGATGAAGGGTTCCCGCCCGGAACAGGCCGTGCTGACACGTGATACGGACCTAGACAAAACAGAAGACACCCGCCGTGTGATTGAAACCATGGTGGATGGTCTGAACGATCACCGCATAGATGACATCGGCGAATTCTTCTCGGAAGGCTTCCGCTGGATGGGCAATCAGGGCTGCGGCACAAAAACTGGCCTGAAACAGTTTCAGGACAATTGGCAACGCCCGTTTCAGGCGGCTTTTTCGGACAAGACATGCATCGACGAAGCGCGCCTTTACATGGGCGAGTGGGCGGCTGCGTTTGGCCGACAGGAAGCAACCCATTCGGGTGAGTTCCTGGGGATCGCCCCCACCGGAAAGCGGGTCGAGATCCGATATATGGATTTCTGGAAAGTGGTCGATGGCAAGATCGTCGACAATTGGGTGAATGTGGATTTCGCCCATGTAGCGGCACAGCTGGGTGTCGATCTGTTTAACGGTGAAGGCTGGGAAGCATTTGACCGGGGTGAGAAGTCTCCGCCCCGGCCTGAAACTAAGGATTAGGACAATGACAATCGAGTATCTGAAACGTGGTAAGTCCGATGCTGACCGGGCCGAGGATGACGCCAAAACACGCGCTGTCGTCGAAGCGACGCTGAAAGACATCGAAACACGTGGCGATGCTGCGGTACGCGAGCTAAGCGAGAAGTTCGATAACTATTCGCCAGCATCGTTTCGGTTGTCTCAAGACCAGATCGACGACCTGATCAATCAGCTGACGGATCGAGAGCTGGCGGACATCAAATTCGCGCAGGAACAAGTGCGCAACTTTGCACAAGCTCAGCGCGACTCGATGCTGGATATCGAAGTTGAGACTCTGCCGGGCGTCATTTTGGGCCACAAGAACATCCCCGTACAATCGGTGGGCTGTTATGTGCCCGGTGGCAAATTCCCGATGGTGGCCTCGGCGCATATGTCGGTGGCGACCGCCTCGGTGGCGGGCGTACCACGCATCATCGCCTGCACCCCTCCGTTTCAGGGCAAACCCAATGCAGCGGTGATCGCCGCCATGTATTTGGGTGGGGCGCATGAGATTTACGTGATGGGCGGCATTCAGGCTATCGGCGCCATGGCGTTGGGAACCGAGACGATTGATCCAGTCCACATGCTTGTCGGTCCGGGTAACGCCTTTGTCGCAGAAGCTAAACGTCAGCTATTTGGTCGCGTCGGTATCGACCTGTTTGCCGGCCCGACCGAGACCATGGTGATTGCTGATGAGACCGCCGCAGACGCAGAGCTATGCGCGACCGATCTTCTGGGTCAGGCCGAACATGGTTATAACAGCCCCTGCGTTTTGCTGACCAACTCGCGCAAACTGGCCGAGGACACGATGGCCGAGGTCGACCGGCTGCTGGGCATTCTGCCGACAGCGGGCACTGCAAAAGTGTCGTGGGAGGAATATGGCGAAGTGATCGTCTGCGATACGTATGACGAGATGCTGCAGGTCGCCGATAACATTGCATCTGAACATGTGCAGGTCATGACCGATCGCGACGACTGGTTCCTTGAGAACATGACTTGTTATGGCGCATTGTTCCTTGGACCGCGTACCAATGTCTCGAACGGTGATAAGGTTATTGGCACCAATCACACGCTACCTACCAAAAAAGCTGGCCGCTATACTGGTGGTCTATGGGTCGGTAAATATCTGAAAACACATAGCTATCAAAAGGTTCTGACTGATGAGGCGGCAACCTTGATCGGCGAATATGGCTCGCGCCTATGTATGCTCGAAGGTTTTGTGGGGCACGCCGAGCAATGTAACGTCCGCGTACGGCGTTACGGCGGCATCAATGTCCCCTACGGCGCGCCTGCACCTTACAGGGACGCCGCAGAATGAGTGACAGGCATACTGAGCACAAGACCCTGATCGCACAGATCAGGGCTGCGATGTATGACTTTACCGAAGCCGGTGTCCGGCAGGCGTTGGATCAGATTTGTTCTCCCGACGCTGTGTTCCATCTGAGCTATCCGTTTGGTGACACCAATGGGAGTAGTGCTTATTACGATTGTTGCTATCGCGATCTTCTGACCGCATGGCCCGATCTTGAGCGCCGCGATTATATCGTCATGGCTGGACCTGATGAATTCGGGGCTGATTGGGTTGGATGCGGCGGGTACTATACCGGCACTTTCGCGGGGCCATGGCTGGAGATTCCGCCGACAGGCCATCAGGTCACCATGCGGTTTCACGAGTTTTACCGGATCGAAAATGGCAAAGTCGCCGAGGTGCAGGCGCTTTGGGATATCCCCGAAGTGATGATGCAAGCGCAGGCTTGGCCCATGGCACCCGGTTTGGGGCGGGAATGGCATGTTCCGGGACCAGCGACGCAGGACGGGCTGGTGCCCGGCCCGTATGACAAGGCCAAGGGCAAAGAGACCTGCCAGCACATTGTCGACATGCTGGATCATCTGACCAAACATCCCGCAGAAGGTGGTCCGGAGGTGATGGAGTTGGAGCGGTTCTGGCATCCTCGGATGAACTGGTACGGCCCCTCGGGGATCGGCACAGGGCGGGGTATTGCGGGGTTCCGTAATTGGCATCAGATTCCATTCCTCAACGCAATGCCGGATCGCGGGCAGGATGTAGATGACATCACCTGTCATTTCTTTGGCGACGGTGACTATGCGGCTGTTACGGGTTGGCCCAACATGATCCAGACTGTCACCAATGATGGCTGGATGGGGATCGCACCGTCGGGCAAGAAGATCACGCTGCGCAGCCTCGATTTCTGGCGGCTTGAAAATGGCAAGATTCGCGAGAACTGGGTTCTGGTTGATCTGCTGAATACCTATCGCCAGCTGGGTGTTGACGTCTTTGCCCGTTTGCGAGAGTTCAACAAGGCGCGCGTTCCGGGCCGCATTCCATTTCCGGTTGGCGAGGTCTGATATGTCCCAATTTCCCAGCACCCCAAGTTTCAATCTTAACGGCAAACGCGCATTGGTCGCGGGCGCGTCGTCCGGTATCGGCATGGCCTGTGCCGTAGCACTGGCAGAGCATGGTGCCGAAGTGACACTGGCGGCGCGGCGCAAGGATGCGTTGCAGAATCTGGCAACAGAGATGACCGCTCGGGGATGGTTGGCGAATATACTTGAACTGGATGTTTCTGACGTTGCAGGCACTGCTGATGCTGTGGCGCAAAACGGGCCGTTTGATATCCTGCTGAACTCAGCCGGTCTGGCCCGACACAGCAGGGCCGTGGACACACGGCCCGAGGATTTTGATGCGGTAATGGATGTCAATGTCCGGGGGGCCTATTTTCTGACCCAAGCGGTGGCAAAAGGATTGTTAGAAGCTGGGCGCCCCGGATCGCTGATGAACATCTCCAGCCAGATGGGCCATGTAGGCGGGCGGGAAAGGGCGGTCTATTGCGCGTCAAAATTCGCGGTCGAAGGCTTTTCCAAGGCGATGGCGCTGGAGTTCGGTCCTGCAAAAATTCGGGTCAACACGATCTGCCCAACCTTTATTCTGACCGATTTGACCAAGCCGACCTTTGATGACCCGGACAAGCGCGCATGGATATTGGACAAGATCAAGTTGGGCCGCCCGGGCGAGATCGAAGACATCATGGGGGCAGTGGTTTATCTTGCCTCGGATGCATCGGCTTTGGTGACGGGCACCGCGTTGATGATAGACGGAGGTTGGACAGCAGACTGATGGCGGCGCAGAAAGTTACATCCATGGAGGTCGCCCGCCTTGCCGGGGTCAGCCAGTCTGCCGTAAGCCGTGTGTTTACCCCGGGGGCGTCGGCATCGAAAAAGACGATTGAAAAGGTTCGTCAGGCCGCCAAGCAACTGGGGTATCGGCCGAACGTCCTTGCGCGTGCCGTAGTGTCCGGCAAAAGCCGGATCATTGGGCTTGTTGTGGCGTATCTGAATAATCAGTTTTATCCTGAAGCACTGGAAAGGTTGACGAATACGCTGCAGGAGCGCGGCTACCATGTGATGATATTCATGGCGTCGAACCAGGCCGAAAACGTCGATAGCGTGGTCGAGGAATTGCTCGACTTTCAAGTCGACGGCATAATCGCGGCATCGGTGGCCCTTTCGTCGACCTTGTATGAACGTTGTCGGACCGTTGGCGTACCGATGGTGTTGTTCAATCGGGCACAGGATGACCTCACTATGTCATCGGTTACATCCGACAATGTCGCCGGTGGCCGAAAGGCAGCCGAGTTTTTGCTGGCTGGCGGTCATGAGAAGATCGGATATATCGCCGGATGGGAGGGCGCTTCGACCCAACGCGATCGCGAAGCGGGATTCGTAGCGGCCCTGCAAGAGGCGGGTGTCAAACTGCACGCCCGTGGAGCCGGAAACTTCATCGCAGAACAGGCGCGTGAGGCAACGCTACGCATGTTCGCGTCCGATCCACCGGACGCTGTGTTCGTGGCCAATGATCATATGGCGATCTCTGTGATGGACACGCTGCGGTTCGAGTTGGGCCTGCAAATTCCGGCCGACGTCTCGGTTCTGGGATATGACGATGTCGCCGTTGCCTCTTGGCCAGCCTACAATCTGACAACTATTCGTCAGCCTGCCAATCGGATGGTTGCCGAAACCGTCGATATTCTACTTAGCAAGATCGAAAATCCCGCTGCTGCGCCGCGCCGCACCGAGATTGACGGACCTTTGATCGTTCGCGGCTCCGCCCGCATACCTGAAGGATGGAAGACATGAAGGGATTTGATCCCAAATTCAAAGATTTCCCGGATTATATCATCGGCATCACCAAAGAGATTTGGGAAGACCGTGGCATTGCGACTCTGCATCAATATTACAGCCCAGACATCGTCGTCCGCTCGCCCGGTTCGGTTGTGTTGGGTAACCAGAATGTCATTGGTGCAACAATGGCCACGTTGGCCGAGTTCCCCGACCGTCAGCTGCTGGGCGAGGATGTGATCTGGTCGGGCACCCCGGAAGAAGGCATGCTGAGCTCGCATCGTATCCTGTCGACCGCCACGCATCGGGGCAATGGTGTCTATGGCAAAGCCACCGGAACACGCTTGCGATACCGAATTCTGGCCGACTGCCACGCCATCGACAACATGATCGATGACGAATGGCTGATCCGAGATCAGGGTGCGATCGTCCGGCAAATGGGCTGGGATCCCAAGGAATATGCCGCCGATCTGATAGCGCGTGAAGGTGGGGCCGAGGCCAGTGTGAAGCCTCTGTCACCCAAGATCGACATCGAAGGCCCCTACAAGGGGTACGGCAATGACAATGAATGGGGACACCGCCACGCGGATCTGCTGACACGGATAATGAATGCAGATATGGGCGCGATTGAACGAGAGTATGACCGAGGCGTGCAGACCGAATATCCCGGCGGTGTCACGGGCCATGGCTGGGATTCGGCTGATCGGTTCTGGATGTCTTTGCGTGCCGCCATGCCAAGCGCAACCTTCACCATCCATCATCAGATCGGGCGCGATGATCCGAATATGCCACCCCGCTCGGCCCTGCGCTGGAGCTTGCATGGCAAGCATGACGGTTGGGGCGTGTTCGGCAAACCCACAGGCGCTGAGTTGTATGTGTTGGGGATCAGCCATGCCGAATGGGGCGAGTTGGTTGGAGGCGACATCAGGCTGCGACGCGAATGGACCTTGTTCGATGAAACCGCGGTCTGGAAACAGCTTCTGTTGGAAACCGGGGATCTCTGATGCCTCAAACGCGCGTCGCATTGGATGCCAGTGAAGGAACCCGGCGGTACCACGGCCACCGGGCGTCCTTGCGGGCGCGGCGGCTGAATAATCGCCCTCCGGGTGCATGAGGATCGAGACCTCTTGTACCAATTCAATGAACGGAGACTATTATGAGCACGATCCAACAACGCATTGTCCGCTACGGCGAACTGCAGCCTTGTAAAACCGCATTTATTGACGCGCACACGCCCGGTTCGGACCAGAAGGAAAACTTTACCATCGTAGGCGGTGGCGTATCCGAAAGCCCCGATCAGCATGTCCACATCACCGACAAAATCGGTTTCAATATTGGCGCGGCGGGGCAACCTCCGAAATGCCGGAATTCGCTGCACAGCCACACCACGGCCGAGGTGTTCTTTGTCGCCAAAGGACGTTGGCGGTTCTTCTGGGGTCGCTATGGCACTGCGGGCGAGTTTATTGCCGAGGAAGGTGACATATTTAACATTCCAACTGGCATCTTTCGCGGTTTCGAAAATGTCGGGCAGGATTATGGGATGATCATGTCGATCCTGGGCGGCGATGATGCGGGTGGCGGTGTCACCTGGGCACCACAGGTGATCGAAGACGCGCAGGCGCATGGGCTGATGCTGGGCGACAATGGCGTGCTGTATGACAGCAAGAAGGGTCAGGAACTGCCCCACAACGTGCGCCCCATGCCGCTGCTGACCGAAGAAGAGCTTAAGAGCTATCCGGAAGTTCCGGTCGAAAATGTTATCGGCAAATATGTGGCACGCTATTGGGATCTGATGGCGCTTTCCGCTAACAAGCCAGCCAAAGTGATTGGCGAAGATGCCCTGATCACGGATAAGCCGGGGTTTGAGGTCGATTTCCTCGGACGCGGCTCTTGTTTGAACGAACCCGTCGCGGCGCATATGCCCGTCGTCCTCATGCCTGCGAGTGGTCATTGGCGGATTACAGTCGATGGCTATGAAACAACTTTGTCCGCAGGCGATACAGCGCTGGTTCTGTCAGGTGAAAGCTACAGTATCGTGCCCTCAATGACCGGAGAGGCCGGTCTGTATCGTATCACGGCAACGGACGATCCCGCCGGTGCTACCTGGACCGGTGCATAAAGGCAAAGTTGCGCGCTCCGATCTTTTTCGGGGCGCGCAGTATGTGAGCCGTGCTTCACTTTGGACTCGGCACAGGGAAGTAATTGAATTGGAGATGACAAGATGACCCGAATTTCAACCACCCATGTGGGAAGTCTGCCGCGCAGTCAGGAAGTCGTCGATTTCATCTTCGCGCGTGAGCGGGAGGAACCGTTCGATCAGACAGATTTTGATGCCTGCATGACGAACGCGGTGTCCGAGACCGTAGGCAAACAGGCTGCAGCGGGGATCGATATTGTATCGGATGGCGAGACTTCGAAAATCTCTTACGCGACCTACGTCAAGGACCGCTACACCGGGTTTGCAGGCGACAGCCCGCGCAACGCTCCGGCTGATCTGAAGATGTTTCCGGGCTTTCTTCAACGTTTGGCGAATGATGGCGGAACTCCGCAATACGCGCGGCCCATGTGCGTAGGCGATGTGCGCTCGAAAGGGCAGGGCGAGTTGCAGAAGGATATCGACAACCTCAAAAGAGCCATGGTTGAGCACGGGATTGAGCGCGGATTTATGAATGCTGCCAGCCCGGGTGTGATCTCTCTTTTTCTGCAGAACGACTATTACCCGACGCGCGAGGCGTATCTGGCCGCGCTGGCCGATGCGATGAAATCCGAATATGAAACCATCGTCGGGGCGGGCCTGGATATTCAATTGGATTGTCCCGATCTTGCCCTGTCGCGCCATATGCTGTTCACCGATCTTTCTGACGAGGAATTTGTCAGTATTGCCGAAATGCATGTCGAAGCGCTGAACCATGCATTGCAGGATGTGCCCGCCGACAAGGTTCGGGTTCACATCTGCTGGGGCAATTACGAAGGTCCGCATTGCTGCGATATCGGAATGGACAAGGTGTTCTCGACTTTGATGTCAACCAAGTCGCGCTATGTGCTGTTTGAAACCTCGAACCCGCGCCATGCACATGAATGGACGGTGTTCCGCGACCGCAAGTCCGAGATACCGGATGACAAGGTACTTGTGCCGGGTGTGGTCGATACCACCACAAACTTTGTGGAACACCCCGAACTGGTCGTGCAACGTCTTGAGCGGTTCGTGAACATCGTGGGAGCGGAGCGGGTGATCGGCGGATCGGATTGCGGTTTCGGCACCTTTGCGGGGTTTGGCGCTGTCGATCCTGATATCGCCTATGCCAAACTGGGTGCGCTGGCCGAAGGGGCTGCTCTGGTCAAATGACACCACTTGTCCTTTTGCCGGGCATGATGTGCGATGCTCGGCTATTCTCGCCGCAAATTGGTGCATTGTCTGGCAGATATCCGATATTTGTCGCCCCCATTGGTGCACATGATACGATGCAGGCTCTGGCCGCCGAGGTTTTAAGTCATGCGCCCGACCGGTTCGCCTTGGCCGGTCTTTCCATGGGAGGCATTGTTGCGATGGAAATACTGCGGCAAGCACCGGGGCGTGTAGCGGGGATGGCGTTGATGGACACCAACCCGCTGGCAGAGGTGGATCAGGTCAAGGCGAGGCGTGAGCCCCAGATTGAGGCGGTTAAAAACGGTCGGCTACGCGATGTGATGGCCGAGGAAATGAAGCCCAACTATCTGACCGATGGCCCTGATCGACAGGCAATTCTGGACCTATGCATGGATATGGCTATGGCCTTGGGGCCGGAGATTTTTGTTAACCAATCCAAGGCCCTACGAGATCGCCCGGATCAAAGTCACACATTGCGCGCTTTCAAGGGATCTGCGCTGGTCCTTTGCGGTCGTCATGACGCGTTATGCCCAGTCGAACGCCACGAATTGATGCATGACCTGTTGCCGCAAAGCCGGTTGGAAGTCATCGAACACGCGGGGCATTTGCCAACTCTGGAACAACCGCGGCAAACAACGGCGGCGCTGCTGCGCTGGCTGGAGACAATCGAAACAATCTAAGCCGGATTTCCGCAAGGCCGTAGATAGCCCTGGTGGAAACTGACTACGATATTACTCTGTCGGACTTGGAGCCCCTATCGTAGCATGGACGCAGCAGTAACGATTTAGAGTTTCTGAAGCACCCAAATCTGGTTCAGAGCCTGCTGTCGCGATCAAAACTGCACTTAAGTCGGGGCACACGCGATACACTAAATTCAAGGCCTGCTACCAAGTCTCTGACGAAGATTGCTTCGTTGCACTCAGCCACCTGCGGAAAGTGGTGGAAGAGGGAGGAATTTGCTGTTTGGCGTGATAAACTTTTCAATCGCCCGGAATGCCTCGGTGGATGATTGTCTGGTTTAGCCATGAGTGGCGATTGCGGTCGCTGCGGACCGGACAGTTTGATCGTCCTCTGCAACATTGACAGTTTCGAATAGCAAATGTTGTTATCGTAATGACAGGCATCGTCCCGAGGAGAAGAGCTATGCAAGACGTCGCGGATCAATCCGCTGGCTATGATGAGCACATTCTGATTTGTGACGATGACATCGAGTTTGCTCAGGGTGTTTGTGCATTTCTGACTGATAAAGGGTACAAAATCGAACACGCGCAAGATGTACCCGCTGCGCGGTTGATGATGGCTGATGAAACCTACAGCTTGTTTCTGCTGGACCTCGTGATGCCAGGAACTAGTGGTAAGGTGTTATGTCACGAGATCGCTTCGCGCATAGATGCCGGGATCATCATGATCAGTTCGATTGATGACGACGCCGAGCGGATTTCCCTGCTGGAACTGGGCGCGGATGATTACATCATTAAACCATTCAACGAGTTGGAACTCCTCGCGCGCGTGCGTGCTGTGCTGCGCAGGCGTGCTGGTGGAACGCAGGGAAAATCCCGGGTTACCCGGTTCGGAGAATGGGAGCTTGTTGAAAACGAGCGGCATCTCAAAAGCGAGGATGGTCGGCTCATCACCCTCACCTCAAGTGAAGTGCGCGTCATGCGGTTTTTTGCTGAAAATCCGGACGTGTTGTGCACCCGGGAAGACCTACTTGCCGTCGCTCGAACGCGGCAGCATGGCGGAGCAGGGGACAGGAGCGTTGATGCTCTGATCAAACGGTTGCGGTCGAAGATCGAGAACGATCCATCAAATCCGGAATATATTCGAACGGTCTGGGGGCAGGGTTACATCTTTCGTCCAGGCTGAACTCCGGAATCAAGCGGCAAAAGCACATTAGCCCTAAGGCCCCCGCTAGGGCGGTTTTCAAGCGTAACAGTGCCCCCCTGATCGACAACAATCGCCCGGACAATAGCAAGGCCGAGGCCTGTGCCGGGTTCGGTGGCTCCAAGTCTCTGGAAAGGCTCAAACGCTGTTTCAAGTTGTTCGGCTGGGATACCTGGTCCTTCATCGTCTATGTGAATTGCGGCCAAATCGTTCGACGCGGTCAAAGAGACATTTGTTCGACCCCCGTATTTGACCGCATTCTCCAACAAGTTTCTAAGAACCCGGGTAAGCGCGTTATGTCTTCCTTTGACCACCGCAGATTGTTCGATTGTGCAGGTCACATCGCGACCCGCCTCAACCTGTTCATCTACAAGCGCCTCAACCAGTGAGCGCAAATCCAGGCGTGCAAGCTCTCCATCGTGATGCGTTTCGCGGTTGAGGTTGGTGACGGAGTTTACAATATCGCTGATGGTTTCCAACCGCTTGAGCAGTTGCTCTTTGGGTGCTGTTGGTTCCAATTTCTGGATCGCATCGTGCATCCGTGCAATCGGTCCCTTCAGGTCATGCCCGAGGCTACGAAGCAAGGTTGTCTTGTACTCAAGCGCCAGAACAATCCGGGCTTCCATGCGATTGAACGCAATAATTGTGTGGCGGATATCAATGGCACCCGCCTCGACGAGTGGGCCGACCTCTTCGCCCCGGCCGATCAACTCGGCATTGACGGCCATCGCGCTCAGCGGTCGCATCACTTTCTGAATAAGAAACGCAAGTGCGCAAAGCAGGGTAAGCGCGACCAGACTGTCGATTGAGCCAACGATGACCAAAGGTACGATGTTCTTGTTTTTCATGAGCAAATAGCAGTTCAGCCATTCGTCATCATCCTTGAGCCGGACCGAAAAAACGCTCACCAGAAACGCGTCAACGCTTTCTGCATCGATAGGTTCGCCCGAGTGGCTCTTGAACAGTTGCAACAGCGCGCTTTGGTCGTGTTTGGCGTCAACGACCGTGTCTGCCACGGACAGTTCCGCGACGGCGATCCCGCGGTGTTCCAGCCGCGCCGTCAGCCAGTTAGCCAGATTCGGGCGGTCGCGGCCATTGGCCAAAGTGGTTGCTGCATCCTGCGTGCCGACCCTGACACTCCATTCTGCAGGAAAGAAACCAAGCGCTGCTTCGGAGCGGCTGTCAGGAGGCACGCGGGCCAGGGTTGAAACCACCTGCGCAAGAAAGGCATCGCCCCTGTTTCGGATCTCTTCAGCGCGAGAGTTTCGGATCTGGACCACGTCGGTGACTACCGAGAACACGCCGACAATCGTCCAGCTGATAAGCACGATGCTCATAACTTGTGTTCGAAGTGTCAGATCATTCCAGCGCATTGCGCGTAGGCTCCCTGTCCCATCCCCCTGACTTGGGACGCTAATTCAAATACCGCCGCATTCCCAAGCGGAAATTGCAACCGCCATGCCGCTGATGATGCAAAGGGGTTTCACCCACCGGTACCGCATTTCGGGGCACCCGGCTTCGTCAGCTCGGTAAACAACCGGCCAAATTCGTCAATTGAATCAAAGTGTGACAAGCCCTTGGGGCATCGGCGGCTGGTCTCCAAGTATCACCCACAGAGTTTTTATTGGGAGCCAGCTATGTCAAAGCATTCATCCGTTCATCCACAACTTGCCAGCGCCCGGCGCGCGCTGAGGGGCAATCTGATTGCCACCGGCGTTTTCAGCGGTGTTGTGAACCTATTGATGCTGACAGGGCCGATTTTCATGCTTCAGATCTATGATCGCGTGATGTCTAGCCAAAGCGTGAATACGCTTGTCGCGCTCAGCACACTTGTCGCCGGTCTGTACTTGTTCATGGCCTTGATTGACGGCGCGCGGACCCGTGTGCTGGTTGCCATGGGGCATCGCTTTGAACAAAGGCTCGCCCGCACAGCGTTTGATTGCACTTTGTCCGAGCCGTCGCGCAACCGTCCGGGTGGCAACCCTGCGGCGGCAATTCGAGATGTCGAAAAAATTCGCGGTTTCCTGTCGGGTCAGGGTGCCGGAGCTTTGTTCGATCTGCCGTGGATCCCGGTCTATCTGGGATTGGTTTTTGCCATGCACATGTGGCTGGGTATGGTCGGTGTAATTGGCGCGCTGGCATTGGTTGCCATTGCCATCGTTACGGATATCAAGGTCCGCGCTGCCGCGTGCGTTCAGTCTGAGCATTCAGCCAAGCGCAATCGTCTGGCAGAAGCCGGCCGCCGGAATGCCGAAATGGTTCGCGCGATGGGGATGCAGTCCAATCTTGGCAAGACCTGGCAAGATGTGAATGATCTCCACCTTGGTGCGAGTGCTAAGGCGGCCACTACTGTCGGAGTGTCTGGTAGCTTTACCAAGGTGTTCCGCCTGGCACTTCAGTCCGCCGTTCTTGCGGTCGCCGCTTATCTTGCCATCCATGGACATATATCGGCTGGCTCAATCGTTGCGGCATCGGTCATCATGTCCCGTGGCTTGCAGCCTATCGAGACTCTGGTCGGTAGTTGGCGCAATCTGGTTGCTGCCCGGCAAGCATGGGCTCAGCTGAAGCAAACTCTTTCTGGTGACGAAGCTGACCGTCGTATTTCCATGCCCAAGGCACAGAAGTCGCTGACCGTTGACGGCCTGATCGCTGCCCCTCCGATGGCCACTGCCGCTGTTCTCAAAGGTGTTGGTTTCGATATGAAAGCAGGCGAGGCACTGGCTGTGATTGGGACGACCGGCAGCGGAAAATCAACCTTGGCGCGCACACTTGTTGGTGCATGGTCGGCGGCCAAAGGCAGCATCAGTCTCGACGGTGTGCCGATCGACCAGTACCTGCCTGAGGAGCTTGGCCCCCAGATCGGTTTTCTGCCGCAGGATGTTGAGCTCTTTGACGGAACGATCGCCCAGAACATCGCGCGTTTTGATCCCGAGGCGACGGACGAGTTGGTGATTGCCGCCGCCAAGGCAGCGGGTGTTCACGAACTGATCGCTAGCTTCAAAGACGGCTATGCCACCTCGGTTGGCGAGCGTGGCGCGGCCTTGTCCGGTGGTCAGCGACAGCGTGTTGCCCTTGCACGCGCGCTTTATGGTGATCCATTTCTGGTGGTTCTGGATGAGCCCAATTCCAATCTGGATGCCGTGGGCGAGGCTGCACTGAACCATGCGATTCTCGCCGCCAAGGCACGCGGGGCGATTGTGATCGTCATCGCGCACCGGGCGAGCGTGCTGGGTTCAGTCGACAAGATTCTGATCATGGAAGACGGTCGCGCCGGAGATTTTGGTCCTCGAACAGAAGTGATGGAGCGGTTGCGTCAACGCAATCAGGCCGCCGCCGGAGCTGCACAGCCTGCCGCTGAACAGAAGACTGTCGAACAACCCCAACAAACAGAAATCGTTGCCGCCACGGGCTGACCCAGTCCGGCGCTGTAAACAGAATGAATGGAGGAAGTCATGAATACCAACAAGAATTCCAACACGAAGACCGAAGGGTTTAGGGATCGTTCTGCCCGATCCATCGGCTTTGGTCTGGTCGCAATTGCAGTGCTCGCCATAGGATTCGGTGGTTGGGCGATGAAAGCCCCGATGTCCGGGGCGGTCGTGACGGCTGGTAGCGTGGTGGTCTCGTCCGACCTCAGAGCTGTGCAACATCCCGACGGAGGTATTGTCGGCACCATTCACGTCAAAAACGGAGATAGGGTTGAGGCTGGCGATGTTGTTCTGACACTTGATGATCAGCTGTTGTCAGGCAGCCAAGCCTTGGTCGATGACAGGCTCGTGGCGCTTGAAGCGCAGTTGGTTCGTCTCACGGCCGAGCGCGATGGTCTGGACGATCTCGTACTGTCCGAGGAGCTTGCGTCTCGGAAAGACGAAGACAAAATTGACCGCGCACTCGCAACGCAGCGCGCGGTGATGGAAGCACGTCGTCTGTCGCAGGATGGTCAGGTCGCGGCCTTGGAAGAGAAAATCGAACAGGCAGAGCAGGAAATTGTGGGCCTGGAGGCGCAGCGCGAAGCTTCCGAAGAAGAGATCAAACTGATCGACAGCGAATTGGAGGGTCTGACGCAGCTCTTTGAAAAGGGTTTAGTGCCAGGCACCCGGGTGACGACTTTGCAGCGTCAAAGAAGCAGTCTTGTCGGTAATAGTGGCGGCCTGACCTCTCGGATCGCAGTCGCCCGTGGTCGTATCAGCGAGACGCGTATCCATATCCTGCAACTGGAAAAGACTTTCCGCGAGCAGGTGATGAACGAGATCTCCTCGCTGGAGGTCGAACTGGATGGCTTGAAAGAACGTCGGAGCGCGGCCGCGTTGCAGCTGGCGCGGGTTGACCTTCGGGCTCCGGCGGATGGCATCGTGCATGAATTGGGTGTGCATACAATCGGCGGCGTGGTGTCTCCGGGCGAAACGCTGATGCAGATCGTGCCCGAGGATGACGGGTTGGTGGTGACCGCTAGTGTCATGCCACAGGACATCAACAATGTCGCCTTGGGCCAGGCTGCGAGCGTGATGATCGGGGCGTTCGATCAACATGTTGCCCCTCGGTTGGATGGGCACGTTGAGTTTGTCTCGGCTGATTTGAAAACAGATGAGATAACTGGCTTACCCTACTACGAGGCGCGGGTTGCACTAAGCGAGGAGGCTGTCGGACTTTTGTCTGACCGCCAGTTGAGCCTGCTGCCGGGTATGCCGGCTGACGTCTTCATCGAAACCGGCGAACGTACCCTGTTCCAGTACCTTCTTGATCCTCTCAGTAAACAAATCCGGACCACGTTCCGGGAGGTCTGATCGACCGCATGATGTGAGCTGCCCAATAGGAAGAAACAGCTAAAACCAGCGCCAGAAATGGCGCTGGTTTTTTCGATCCTGAAGGCGAGGAGGGGCGTTGGTGGTACCTGAGCGGGTGCTGGTCCACATCTTGGAAGCGCGTCCTGTCTGAAAAGAGATGATGCCCGGCTTGAGAGCCTATTTTTGTCATACTTTGTAACAATTTAGCCCCCTTTTTCGCGTTGTAATGAAGGGGCCGGATAACCACCTTTTTGTTATACCCGAGGAGGAAGTTTCTAAGATTTTTTGGGTGCTAAACAAAGTGTGTAACAAGGAGAAATACAATGAAACATGTAACCGCTACGAGCTTCGAGAAAGCCAACGACGATGTCATCGCCGTGCCCCCGATTCAGCCTTTTCCAAAGTGCGGAACCGAGGTGCCAAATGATGGTGAAGACCTGGTGGCTGTAAATCCGTTGCCGATTGATCCGCTGGTTGCCGATCCCATCGAAGATCTGGTTGCCGTGAACCCGCTGCCTTTTGGTGCGGTTCCTGCCAGTGAAGGTGACGACGTCACCGCAGTTTCCCCGATCATGCCTGACCCCCGGTGTGGTACCGAGGTTCCGCAGGATGGTGAAGACCTGATCGCAGTAGCCCCGCTGCCTTATGGTGCGGTTCCTGCTGGTGAAGGTGACGATGTGACCGCAGTTTCGCCGATCATGCCTGATCCCCGTTGCGGCACCGAAGTGCCTCAGGACGGTGAAGATCTGGTTGCAGTGAACCCGCTGCCCTTTGATCCGATCGTTCTGGATCAGGGTGATGACGTCATCGCTGTACCCCCGATCCTGCCGCTGCCCAAATGCGGCACCGAAGTACCGGAGGATGAGTATGACCTGACGGAAATGGCGCCTCCGCCGCTGTGCGAAATCGTACCGACTGCAGGCGGCGAAGACATCTGCGGAACCCCCGTTCCGACCGACAGCTTCTTTGTCGATATGATTGCCTAAGTGGGGCGAAAACTCAGCGATCATCTATCGCTGCACAACCAAAATCCGGGCGTCTTAGTTCCTGTTGAAACGGACGCCCGGGCAAACAGAGGGAAAACCAAACTCACCGGCTGGGGCCTGAAACAGGCGCCAGCCGGATTGCTGGTTTTCTCAGGCCGTGGATTCCATTTTTGTCATACTTTGTAACAACTTAACTGGCTTTCGCCTGTTGAGATCAACAGCCTGAAAAACCACATCTTTCCTATGATCTGTGATGCGTATGGGCCCGAACCTCGGGTGTCGACCATCCAGGAAACAGGAGGAAAGACATGAAACATGTTAGCAAATCAAAATTCCAGCCCAACTCGGCGAGCACGCTCAACATATCGGTTGGTCTTGGTGAAACGGATGACGATCCTATCGTGATCCCGCCGGTTAGTCTGCTGTCGGAAGAAATCAGCGAATTGCAGGACTACGCCTGGGAAGATTCAGCCTCGGACGACGAGACTGTGGCCAGCAACAAACCTGATATTCCCGTCTGGATCGGTGGTAAATCACCTGGCGATGGCCACAGCGGTTGGTGGGATAAATATGGGACCCATCTGCATGACACCAGCGGCACCTATGTCGGCCGCGATGTCAAAGCCCGTGGTGAATACAAAATGGCAGACGGTGAGGTGAGCTTTGAAAACCTGATGCACCGTCTCTCAAGTGGGCAAAGCAAGGGGACATATCTTTACACCCGTATCGAAGGGAATGACGGGGATAACGTCATCCACGGTTGGAACCCCGAAAACTGGGATAACTATGATGGCGGCACCTCGATCAAGAATTACTATTCCAACTATCATCATCGGGACAATATCTCGGGCGGTGACGGAGATGACATCATCATCGCTTATCGTGGGAACGACCAGTTGTTCGGTGATGGCGGTAATGATGTCATCTATGGTGGCGGTGGCCACGACTACATCGATGGAGGTGAAGGTGATGATCAGCTGTTCGGCGAATCCGGCAACGACAAGATCATTGGCGGCGGAGGCAAGAACATCCTTGTTGGCGGCGAAGGCGATGACATCCTGATTGCCGGGAATGAAGGCGACAAACTGTACGGTGGTACTGGTAACGACCTTCTTGTCGGCGGTGACGGTGATGATGTCCTGTTTACCGGGCATATCGACGAAACCTCTGCCGACACGCTATACGGTGGAAAAGGGGCCGACACGTTCGTTATTGGCTCTGTGCCTGAACCAACAACTCATGATCCCAACCATAACCAATCGAATGGTCTGGGCGAAGAGTGGCTGGAAGAGGCAGGTAATCTGGCACTCGCCAAGATGCTGCCGGGCGCGAAGCTGTTCATCAACCTTGCCAGAGGCCTGATCGACGGGATCAAGAACATGTTCAAGACCGAGGAGCAGGTTGTCGAAACCGTCAACCCGCCGAAAGTGTCTCTGGTCGAGATCCTCGACTTCAACCCGCTTGAAGACAAGATCATTGTACCAGTCAACGTGGAGGGGCCAGTAACGCTGGACCTGCAGGCATCGATCGTTGATGGCGCGGCATTCGATCTGGTCGCGCTTGATCCGGCCGACAACAAGTTCAAGGTGATTACAACCTTCTATTGGGATGAGGCGTCGAACATCTTTCCGGGCGCAACAAGTATCTCGCAGCAGAACACAGATGCCTTCATTCAACGGTTGAAAGAAACTGCTCTGATCACGGGGCCGGATGGTGCGCATTATGGCTTGGGCCAAAAGATCGACCTTGGCCTGAGCAGTGAAGACCTTGCAGGTCTTGGAACCAGCAAGTTCGTCACATTCGGGGCGTTCGGCGGTGTTTCGATGGTCGGCTTTCATGACGAGGATCGTCAGTTGGGAACAAACCACAACGACGTTCTGCAAGCCTATACGTCCGAGCGCGATACCCACGGCGGAAACGAGGCCGAAATCCGCAATGACGGCAATGATGTTCTCTACGGCTTTGGCGGTGACGATATCATGGCTGGCGGTGGCGGCTTTAATAAGCTGTATGGTGGAGAAGGCAATGACACGGCCTGGTATGGTGACAGTCTGAGCGGCATCTATGTCGACATGAACAACAAGGCGGAAGATGCCAGCGGTGAGTATTACTGGGCCTGGCATGGCAACAGCGCCAATCCGTTCGATCTCAATGACGAGATTCGCGACAAGGAAGGCTATGATCTGCTCTGGAGCGTCGAGAACATCTATGGCAGCGACCATGATGATGTGATCATCGGCGACGACGGCGATAACGTCTTCACCTCGGGTGATGGCAAAGACGTGCTGACCGGTAACGGAGGAGCTGACACCTTCATTCTGAACGGCGGCGAGAACACGATCACCGATTTCGATGCCAATGAAGGCGATCGGATCGAGATCGATCTAGACGCTTATGGGATGACCGGTTGGTTTGATCTGGATCACCGCATCGAAAACGGCCAGATCGTGCTGTTCAACAAGCTGACAGACGAGATCATCGTGCGCTATGACGATGACGGGAACGGATTTGACCCGTCATACATCGACCTGCGCAGCTTGGTTGGCAACGATGAAGAAGGCTATCAGGTTGTCTACGAACCGCCCTTTGGTGCAAACACGCTGGAGTGGTTCGAGAAGTATGGCAACCGGATTGATGCCGAGGTCGGCGAAGAGCTCGTTACCGTAGATGGCACCGATAGTTGGGACTACATGATCGGCGACACCGGCAGTGGTGGATTGACCCTGAATGGTGGTGCTGGTGATGACTACATTGTTGGCGGTGCGCTCAATCAGTTCGCTACTCTGAACGGCGGCGACGGCAATGACACCATCGTGATCCGCAAAGGCGCGATGATCACCAATGCAAATGGTGGAGACGGCGACGACGTCATCATCCTTGATGCAGACCAGTCTTCAGAAGCCGGGTTTGCCAATATGTTCGGTGGCGAAGGCAGCGATACTTTTGTCATCACCGGCCCGGGCAGCCAGTATGGTGGTCAGGTGATCCGGGATTTTGAGGCTGACGACTCGATTGTTATCGATCTGGAAGGGTTCGGGATCTCGTCTCTGGATCAACTTCAGATCGAATGGCGTTCCAGCACTCACTGGGTCACGGCAAATGGCCAAAAGGTGATCAGCGTACAGGGTGTTGATGAGCATTTCGATGTCATGCAGCACATCAGCGAGCTGACGGCTCAGCAATCACAGGATTGGGGTCTCTGATCATCGCCTGATTACCAAAAAAACGCCTCAGCCGGTCTGGATCGGCTGAGGCTTTCTTAACATTTCGATCTGGCAATGATGCAAAGTTAATTATTGCGACATTCCAAATTTGGCGAAGACACGCGCAACTGCACCGATCTTTTGCTCAAACCCCGCTATAACCTACTGACGTACAGCGTTTTTTAGCGCATCAAAGGGTTGGCCTAGGCCCGCATCCGCTCAGATTAATTCGTTAATGAACTCTTAACGTATCCTGAACTTCTGACTTGTTACGCAAGTTGGGCCTGAATTCATCGGGCTAATAAAGCCGAAATACTTGGGCTGAAACAACGACAAGATGGGAGTCTGTTTCAAGATGAGTAATGGAACATATGAAGAATTTCGCGACGCTTTGCGTGCATTTGAATCTGGTTGGGATCGAGATCGATACGACGCAGGAATCATTCAGGATTGGCAGCTGAACCAATGGGCCGGAGGGGCCGTTGCTGACTTCTATCCAAGCTATTCCAGCTGGTCTGATCTAAGCAGTGATGAATGGGACGCGATGTCCTATCGCTCGATGAACTCGCTTGGTTTTGTTGGATATCAGTTCGGCGAGGCGCTGTTAATTGACCTCGGGTATTACACCGATGATGTCTATTATGGGAATGGCGCGGCTTCGAACACCTGGGATGGCACATGGACCGGTAAGAACGGGGTGAATTCGCTGGCAGAGTTCACAATCGCCGAAGCGCAGGAGCGCGCGATTCAAGAAGCGTTTGGCTACAATCTTCAAGTCATCGAAACCGGGCTGGGCTATCAGGGAGAGAGCCTGTCGGACTATCTCGGCACGACACGCACTTATCTGGAAAATGGCCAGGCCGTCTCTGTCACGCTCAGTCTCACTGGCATAATGGCCGCCGCGCACCTGCGGGGGGCATGGGGTACGTTGGCTCTGCTTCAGGTTGGAAGTGTATCCACCGATGAATACGGTACTTCGATCCTGCGGTATGTCTCGCAATTCGGCGGTTATGACGCGCCGAGTATCGAAGACGCTATCAAGGTATACACCGACGGTGTCTTGCCCACGGATACAAATGGCGGCACCGATAACGGGAATACGTCGCCGCCCGTTGTCCCACCGGTTATACATCCGGAACCCACGGAACCGACCGGCAACGGGACTGCTGACACCACAGAAGATACTGCGGATGTGGTGATTAACTGGGCTTGGGGCACGAATGCAACGATCCCGGATTTCGACCCTACGACCGATACGATCTTCATCGCATGGGTCGGTGCGGACGCGTTGGAGGTTGCCGAGGTTGATGGCGCGGTTGTGTTCTCGATCCCGTCCAATAACCAGGCCACGACCCTCAGCGGTGTGACACTTGCTGAGCTGAGCCCGGCAAACTTCACTATTCTGGACAATACCGCCGCAGCTGAAGTGCTTGGGCTGATAGGCACTGATGGTTCAATGCCGACCAGCGGTGGCGATGGTGGCGGAGATGGTGGTGGCGGTGGCCATAGCCACCAACATATGCACATCATGCTGGGCCTTGCCAGCGATGCACAGACGGTCGAAGGCTTCCTGCCCGCGATGGGAGATGTCATTGAAATCGGACCGGACATTGGGGCCGATAACTTCTCGATTTTCGAAGAGAGTGGGGACGCTCTGGGGCAGACCGTTAGAATTGAGCTGACCTCGGGCAATGTAACCAAGCAGATCGTATTCACTGGCTTTGGCCTGTCCGATCTTTCGCTCAGCAATTTCTCTATCACGGATCAGACGGTGTTGAACGAAGTGTCCACAGCTTTGGGGCAAGTTATCGTCTCGCCGAGAGACGGAGAGGGCTATGATGTCAGTTATGATGCAGACGGGTCAAACCCGCCCGCGATCACCGGCAATACAGACACGGGCGGGGTGAAATACCGGGCCGATAGCAACGCTGACGACATAACCGGATTCCGCCCCGGTGTGGACGAGTTGGACTTTGGCGGTACGTCGGTTCACGGCATGATCGTCACCAAATCCAAGGCCGGCGAGATTGTTATCGACAGCCCATGGTCGGACGCGGCGCAAATCGTGCAAGGTGTCACCTTCCAGGACGTGACCATCGACAGCTTTGGTGTGGTCGGCAACGAACACCTCCGTCAGGATATGGGCGGCGTTCTTAGTTGGGAGCAGGGCGTAGGACCTCGCGATGCTGACACAGTCTATGTTCGCAGCCACGAATATGGCGTGCACGAAGTTATTGACGGCTTTGATCCTTCAACGATGAAGATCAGCTTTCTGTATTTCGGAACCCGCGAGCGGCTTAGCGTCGAGGACAGTGGCGATGGTCTGGTGATCTCATCCTTGCCGACCGGACAAAGCATCACGCTGACCGGCGTGACCAAGGCTGACCTGATCCCGGGTCTGGTCGAATTCCATTTTGATCAGGTGATGGAAGACAATCTCGAGGTACCATTTGGCTTTGACCAGAACGATGTGACGTTGGTTGATCGCACCATACTGCTGACCCCACAGGCTCCTGTCGGGGCGACGACAGACGGTTATCAGACACGGGTCGGAGATCTGACAGGGGGATCGACCCAACCAGATATCGGTAGTGGAACCAACGAACCCGGAAACAGCCAAACCCCAGGAGTTGTGACCTTCGGCGCTGAAGCGGATGTGGCAGAGCTTACCTGGAACTGGGGGGTAAAGACCCAGATTATCGGTTTTAATGCCGATGAAGATATCATCGATTTCAACGCTTTGAGCGAAAGCGATGTGTCGGTCACCGAAATTGATGGCGATCTTATCTTTGAAGTTATCGGAAATGGCGGCCATACCGTTACACTTCAGGATGTTCAGGCCGAGGATCTGGATCTTGGCAACCTGACGGCTGATGACTGGAACAGTGTTGCCGAAGCAGAAAGCGCCCTGACAGACCAACTTGAAGCGCTCGGCATGTCCATCGCCTGAGGCACTCCAATAAGTGGTTCCCGGTCTGCGCTAGGCCGGGAACGAAAACAAACACATGAAAATCGATGGGCACTGGCCTCGTTTCCGGTTCGGTTCCGTGATCAAGCCATGCGACCATAATATTAATGCTCGGATCGCTTGCGCTAGGTTCTCGTGGCTGGCTTTTTTATCGTTTTTCCTTCCGGCTCTACTTAAACAGTACTCCAATAGGCTGCCGGGCGGAGCGTTTAGCATATCAATTTGCTGAGCCAAACTAATCGGATGTCTTTGACAGAAATTGGCCACCGCTGCAGAGTCGGGTTGCAGGCGTTTCCAGTGCGGAAGAAACCCATGATCGCAACCGTTAGAAGTGTGAATCCGATTAAAGCCTTCTTTTTGTTCGTTTTGTCCTTCGCTTGTTTTTGCGCTACAAGCGCTTTGTCCCAAAACTCAGTGCCGCAAGTCGTTCTAACGGATGAGATCGTCCAGCGCATAGAAACACAGCGCGCAGCCGATCAGGTGTTCGCGGCTGACTATCAGGCAATGATTGACAGTGCAGAAGCGCATTTGCAGTCGCCTACAATTGTTGAGGCAGTTCGGAATGGAGATGGTCAGCTTCACGAAGCTTTTCGTGGATTTGGACAACGTCCGGTCGAACGCCTCACCACACTGGCTTTGGCTTGGCGATTGACCGGTGACAGTCGCTATGCCGATCGCGCCAGAACCGAGCTCTTGCAGTTTTCGGAACTGGAAACATGGCAGCCCGCACACTTTCTGGGATTAAGCCGTGTCACATTGGCGGTGTCGCTCGGATACAGTTGGATTAGTGACAATCTGGACGAAGAGGATCATCAGACTATTCGATCGGCACTTGTTGAGAAGGGGCTGAAAGAAGCCGCAAAAATCTACGATCTGGATACGCTCTATTATGATAAGGGTTGGATCGCCCCCCAACGCTGGGTGAACCCAGTGTCTGTTCCCGCGTCGCTTCCTGATGGGACGGCTACCGCAGATATCGCCTGGCCCGTTGCTTCCTTCAACTGGAACATCGTTTGCAATGCAGGAATGATCGTCGCTGCTCTGGTTGTGTCAGAAACAGAACCGGAACTGGCTGATAATATTATTGAGCAGGCTCAGGTTTCACTTAGAAATGGGTTGGCAATGTTTGCTCCGGATGGTGCATGGCCAGAAGGACCGATGTACGGGGCTTTGTCCGCCCGGGACGCGGCAGTATCGTTTGATGCGCTTGTTTCCGTCCTCGGGCACGATTTTGATCTTTCGCGAATGGTAGGTTTGGAGGAATTCGGGGAGTTTCTGATCCATGCGTCTGGACCAACTGGCATGCTGTTTAACTTTGGAGACAGCGATACAAGCACTGACCTTGTTGTGTTGACCTGGTTGGCGTCGCGGTTCAATCGCCCGGGCTACGACATTAAAATGAATAGCAAAATGCGGTCTTCCCATCCAGCATTCGAGCTGATCTGGCAGCAGCGACGCAATAGTGAACCAATCACTGCCCGATCAACATCCTATTGGTCTGGAGGGCTTGGGATCGTAACCATGCGGTCTGGTTGGAATGACCCTACGGCCAGCTATATCGGCCTCAAGGCTGGGCCGCTTAGCAGCCATCACAATGACCTTGATGCGGGCACCTTTGTGCTTGAAGCCGACGGTGTACGTTGGGGGGTGGATCTTGGGCTCGGAAATTACCAATTGCCCGGCTACTTTACTGACAAACGTTTTGACTATTATCGAACGGCCACGATCGGGCAGAATACACTGACCTTTGACATGGCAAATCAAATCGAAACGGGGCGGGCCTATGTTGAGGAGTTGGCGCAGTTTCCAGGTTTCGATTTTGCAATCGCCGATCTTTCAGACGCCTATGGAAAGCCCAAGGGAACGGTCAGACGAGGCATAGCTCTTGTCGATGGAACGACAGTGTTGGTTCAGGACGAAATTAGCCCTGATCAACGGGGGCGGGCGGCGTGGGCAATGCATACCGAAGCGCAGGTAACAGTTGATGGCTCCAAGGCCACGTTGCGTCAGGATGGGAAAGAACTAACCGCGCGCATACTGTCGCCGCCAAACGCCACCTTCTCTCAACTTTCAGCCAATCCTTGCGAAACGGCATTCAATTCTGAATGTGCGATGCAGAATCCGAATTCAAGCGTTACACGGCTCATGATCCAACTTGATCTTGATGAAAGCGACAAGCGTGAAACCATTGTCGTTACTTTTGAACCTGACGCACAGGCCGCAAACAAGCCGGTCATCCCGTTAGGTGAGTGGCGACTGAACGCGACCCTCTCGAACGATGTTGAAAAAAAGCACATTGATCGGTTGCCTGCTGAAAACTCACGATAGGTTTGGGTCAAACTTGAACGACCTCAACCCTGGCTTTAGGCGATGCTAGGTGCGCTCAAGGAATGTAGTACGCACCAGAAGTCGCACTATGTTTGGAAACGAATTGAAGACGGCACCCTAGCGCCTGAGACAGCGCATGGCGACCTTCAGATACGATAGACTCCGCTGCAAATTGTCTGGCTGACCCGATCCAAATTTTTAAACCTATACAGCTTCGTGCTCACCACTGCTTAGATATCGGCGCAGGGTTACGCCAAGCCCAAACACAGCTACATCCCCCAGAACCGAGATCGCGCGATGCGCGATCGCAGCGCTTAGACCGACTCCTTGATCAGTGAAAAGGCCAAGTCCGAGAGCAATAATTCCATCTCGAATACCGATACCACCGGGTGCGCCTGGCATCAGGAAACCGATGACCCAGGCTGTTGAAAAGATTGCGATGCATTGCAATATACCGGCACCACCCTGAGGGTAGATCGCCCGTGCGACACACCAAAGTGACAAACCCAGCATCAAAAAGTTGAAGCTATGCAGAAACAACAGGATCAGGCATTTTGAAAATGTAAGTTTCGGTTTTCCCGCTTTGCGCCAAATCACAATCTGGCCAATCATTATGCAGGCCAGAATTCCGAAGAAGATGATTGTCATCTGTCCATCGAGCCAGGATCCTGGAAGGTCTGCAATTACTGCGGCGACAAGATCGGGCATGGTCAGGAGCACAATTCCGACGACCAGAGCACCGCTGGCGAGCAGAAAACCGATCTCGAGCAACAGAGATGACGCAATAATTGCGGATGGCACTCCATCACTCCGTGCGAGGGCGAAACGTCCCAAAAGGTGGGCAACATTGCCGGGGATGTATTTCCCGATCTGCGATACCATTAATTGACTTTCAGCGCGTGTGCGCGTTAGGGCAACGTCATAGATGTTTAGCGTCACCCCCCAAGCCACAGCACCTACGAGCTGCGACAGCACATAAAGGGTAAACCCACCTAGCAGTGCATAACGGGCGCGGCCTGACCCGAGGTCGAGCACTGCAATGTCTCCTGCGTGTCGAACCAGAATGATTCCGATGAAGATCAGGGCAGCAGCGGTGCCGATATAGCGCAGGGCGGTAGCCATGTGTTTACGTTTTGCGCGCCACTACAAGAAAACCATTTCCAAATTCGGTGTTAAGGAACGGGCGTTGTAGCTGGAAAAAAAGCCGCATGACCGTGACTGCGGGTATGGAAGAAAACACAGGCCAGAAGCGCCGCTCAATGGAACGATCGCTACCGCTCTCGTTGGTAAGGTCGTTCGCTGTTTTACCAGATTTGGCGTTGGTTTCTAATATCTGTCCATAGGCCCGAGCACGCCAATACTCCATAATATTGGCCAAAGGAAAACCGTAGCACTCAACAGTTTCGACGGTGAAGCCGGCGTCCTGAACCGAATGTACTAAAAGTTCTTTACTGTAGCGTCGAACATGCCCTGCCCAAACGTCGGCCGCATTCCAGCGGGATGGGTGCGCAGGCGTCGACAAGATCATTGTTCCACCGGGTTTCAGATAAGTTTGCCATTCTCTCATGGCCTCAATATCTTGCTCCAAGTGCTCAATCACTTCAAATGACATGATCAGGTCGAAGGAGTTTTTCCAGTCCGGGTCAAGCTCGGCAAAGAGTGTCATAGGGCTGGCTTGAGTGTTGAGTTTATCTGCCAGTTCAAGGGCCTGCTGCGAACGATCTACGCCATAAGCTTCAAAACCCTGTTCTGCCAGTTCTGACAATAGCGCAGCCGGTCCGCACCCGATGTCAAGCACTCTGCAAGGCATCAGATTTTTGAGATGCCGCATAACCCGATCACGCCTTAGAAGATACCGCGGCGCGGGCACCCAATTGGATTGCGGCAGGGCCGGGCCAAAGTGCCTGTGATAGATGGCAGAAGCACTATGCTCTGCGGAATTAATGGCGGTATCAGTCATGTCGACCACAGTTTTATCCGGCTTGAGGTGCACAATGAAACAAGTATCCGCAAAGAGTCCGCGCGATCTCATGCGGCTGGGCCATTTTCAGTTTGTCTTCAGGCATTACCGGATAGCCCTCGTGCCTCAATTCAGCGATGGCATCCAGCAGCGCTTCGGGATTTGAATGAGGGATAAGCTTCACCCCGAGAGCTTCGGTGCCGAAAGTTTCGATCATGGCAGGCGAGCTCCGGGTGATCACTGAACGCCCTGACAACAGCGCCTGATAAACCTTGTTCGGCACCACTGACGCAGCCTTGCCAGAGGCGCCAAAAATGCCGAGGCAAATGTCGGCATTTGAAATTGCCTCGGTCAGTTCCTCATAGGGAACCCACTTCTGCCAGGAGATATGCTTATGCTCCGCATCCACCAGAGCTGTCTCGAGCAATAGGCGCTCTTGCCCGGTGCCAATCAGGTGCCAATTGATATCGCGACCTCGACCCGAGGTAGCTGCCGTCAATATCGTTTTAAGCCCATGCAGCGGGATGAGCTGTCCATAAAACAACACTCTAGTGGGACCGTCGTGGCGCGCAGGAGGAGGCAGACGCTGGAAGGATCCCGGCTCAGCTCCCACCGGCACTGCTCCAATCCTGGATTCAGGCAAATTGAAGATCCGTGCAATATGCTCGGCATGCGCCTTCGTATCGAGCAAGACATGATGCGCTGCCCGGCAGGCCAGCCATTCAGTGACCCAAAGCATCCGGCCCGGCAGTGACTTGGCCCCAACCATACTTCGATCGTTAACGACAGTGTCGTAAAGCGAAAGGAACATGTCCCAGGTGATCTGCCGCCGACGTAGCAGGGCAAAGGGCCACAACACCAATGTATCGAGCGCGCCAAGATAGGGAACCATCACTGCATCATGACGAGGCGCACGCAAATAATGCAGGATCAGAAGCGGATAGGCCAAGAGCGCGCTGAACAACACTCGGATCATTACAGCCATGTTCAACTGGCTTTTATCCGCGTGTTTGGGCCAAATCTCTGCGTGGATTTCAATTACTTCTACGCCGAGCTCTTGCAATCCAGTTCGGAGAATTCGAGTACGCGGTTTGCTGAGATCATATGTTCCCCAAAAAATCACCCGCTTGTTGCCGGGCTCAGATGGTATCGGAGTGGTGCTGACCACCGGAGGGGAAAGAGGCATATCGGCATTCATGGCGAAAGCATCCGGAAGCCGGTATAAACCTCTCGATCCAAGCTTTCTGGCGCAACCGGAGCCACACCAGTATCCCAGATCAGCCTGACAGCAACACGTTTCGGTCCGTTGATTGTTACTGCCTTGGCCCCAATGCTAAGAATGTCTCCAGATGCGACGGCACTTGTATCAATCTGTACTGGCTGGCTGGTTTCGACCCGATACCTCCCGGGGAACGGAAGTGCCAATTCAACCGGTTCGCCGGTCAGCGTCATTGATCCTCCGGCAAGCCAAATCGATCCCGAATAGTGCACATATGACTCGCGTAATATCTTGTGGTCCTCAGGCAGCAGCACAGGCTCGGCTCCATTGGCCGAACTTGGGTCCATCGTCAGCGTCAGAGCAGTTTTGTTGGCGATAAGTAGAGGTGGCTGCTGTTCTGCGATGATTCTGGCAAATACGGGCTGGCCCGCCGCCTGATAGCGTGCAACGCCCCAGCCTGACATGAAGAAACCAGGATTCGGGAAACTTGCGATCATGTGGCTGTCATCAATATAGGCGACCTGATCTGGGAACAGGCGATGAATTTCCGCAATCGTGGCGCGTTGGTTTCCTGCACGATCTTGCAGTGCTAGGGCTGCCTGGACAAAAAGCCCCGCAAGCATCACCATCACCAGTTGTGCCGAGCGTCGTGATGATCCAAGCCTCTGTGCTCCGATCGCGACGGCTACCATCAGGAGTGGGGTAGCGAAGGGGTAAAAATAGACAAAGGCATTGCGATAGATCACCACCGAGAGGAGCGGTGCAGCAAAGAGCGCAATCAACAGAACCCGCCGAGCATTCCGACCGGCACACAGTCCGATCCCCACAAGAATGATCTGTGGGAGACTGAGCATAGCCCAACTCATGAATTCAGTTGATCGTGGGAATATGCCGCTTCTTAAAAGCGTCGTATTCAGCGCGTCCTTTGCATTGTTTGCCGTCTGGTTGCCTTCGGCGACGCGGAGGCCAGACGCATGCCAGAGGTAGAATGACACGCAAATGCCAGCCGCCAAGATACCCGTGATAATGATGCGCCGTACCGCTATCCGATCTTCGATCCTCCATATCAGCACGGCCAGAAATGCGGGCAGATAGAGTGCCGATTTGATCGTAACCAGTACGGCCAGAGCGCTCAGAAGCGCTGCCGCCAGTGTTTGCCAGACAGACAGGCGCGTGGTCAGCAAGATTGCAATCGAAGAAGTCAGTAACGCCGCAGCAATGGGATCGGCACGGAAACTGGCGCCATAGGCCAAAACGTAGCCCGAAGTCAGGAAACCCAGAGCAGCGATATCGGCAAATCGCTGTTCGGTAAAATACAGGGCGATACGGTGCACAGAAATTGTGGTCAGCCCGACGCATGCAACCATCACAAGCCGGGCTGCAAATATCTGTTCCATCTCATGACCCGGCAGCGCATCGAGCCATGTGAAACCATGCACGAAGAAGGTCTGCATTGGACGGTCCAATCGACCGTCGAGGAAGGCATGGACATGTGACAGGAAATAGAATTCGTCCCAATTCACATTGTGAGTATACGCCAGCACCAGCATAAACACGAAGACAACGACAATGCTCGCTCGTACCACTCGATCAAGAGTGATAGCCCCTACCAATCCGGCGTTTCGCTGATCGCCTAGCGCCGGATTATCCATTCTCTACCGCCCTGACCGGGTCGAGGGAAATTACTTCAGTAGGTCTAATCGGCGCGCGCAGCAACTCTCGGGCCCGGATGTCTTCCAGCAGACTACGGTTGGTGGCGATAAGATCGGCCAGGATACCAACGGCGAACAGTATCGTGGCCATTGCCAGCAGCACACCGGACAGAACCAGCGACTGAACATGCCCGGCCCCCCCGTCTGTCGCGTAATAATAGAGAAATCGCCCAACCCCGATTAAGCCAGGCAAGGCGAATACTGCCGAAAGCGTCAGGAAGAACTTCAATGGCGCGTAGATCACAAAAACGCGCAGAATAGTTCTTGCTGAGCGGGTGACATACTCTCCGATACCTCTGAACAGACGAGACGGGCGTGTTACCTTGTTGACCCGAACAGGCACCGAGGTCATCGGGATATGTTTGCGTCCGGCCTGAATGATGGTTTCCAGAGTGTAGGTATAAGTGTTGACAACACAGAGTCGGGCAGCGGCATCTCGGGAATAGGCGCGAAATCCGCTGGGCGCATCAGGGATTTCTGACTTGCTAGCCAGTCGCACGACCCAACTGCCCAGCCGTTGAAGGGTTTTCTTCAACGGCGAGAAGCCCTCGATCTCTCTGATCGGGCGAGCGCCGACCACGATTTGTGCCTTACGCTTCAGTATCGGATCAATCAGGGCCGGAATGTCGTCAGCGCAATACTGATTGTCTGCATCGGTGTTGACGATCACATCCGCGCCCAATGAAAGTGCATACTCGATGCCGGCACTGAACGCACGGGCGAGGCCGACATGGCTGCTCATTTCCAGAACGTGATCAGCTTTGGCGTTCCAGGCGACTTCAACGGTCCGATCGGTGGAGCCGTCGTCGATGACCAGTACTTCAACTTTACTGACGCCAGGAATCGATCGGGGAATTGCCGCGATCGCTTCGGCAAGGGTTTCCTCCTCGTTAAGCGCCGGTATTTGGACGACAAGCATCATGATCATGCCACATTGATAACTATTGAGTGCAATTACATTTTATTTTGGGACAAAATTGTGTCCAAAAGGGGTAATTGTTGAGCCATCTGAAACGGTTGAAACGCTCATTTGAAACAATTCGTATGAATACTCGATGGTTGGTGCGTCATCGGTGTCGACCGAAAACTGCGTTACTCTAAATCCGTGAATTGCGACCAGCCGTCTTTCTTCTCAAATCAACTTGACGCTGTAAATCGCTTCGAGCGATCAAGAGATCAACTCATTGGGGCCGATCAGTTTTACTCACGCCCGGCCTGGAAAATCCATTCTGTGTGAGGGTTCGCCTTCACGTCTTCCAACATTTTTAAGACCTCGGCTTTCCATCCAGCTTTGATCTTTAAAGCCAGTTGAGACGGCGGCCGGTGGTTGGGTTCTAGGATCGCGTATTCATATCTGAGCGGTTTCTTGAATGGCAAAAAAGCGACCTTTCCGTCGGACAGGTTCAATTCTTGCTCGGTCACGACGGTCAGCGGATCAACGATGCTGCAACATTGCCCGGAGCTGACGAAGGGGATGAGGGGCTGAAAATACTGGCAGGTCACCGTGGGATTGTACGCAGCACCGACCTCCTCGAATTCCTGCCGGATTTTGCGCTGGAATGGGTGTGACGCATGCAAGCCGCCCATGGGCGTATCGTTCAGATCAGACAGTGTCAGGCTCTTACGCGAAGCAAGTGGGTGGGTGCGGTCAATGGCACAGAAGCAATCTGCTTTGATTAGTTCGGCAGAGTACTGCGGTTCTTTGCCCGCTGAATGTTCGAAATCAGCAAATCCGAAGTCGATGTTCTGGGTCCCTGCAAGCTCCATAATCTGAGGTGAACTGCGGGTGGAAAGAGTGATGCGAATATCGGGGTTTTCTCCGACCGACTGGCTGATGAAACGCGGGAACAAAAAGGCGGACGGTCCGGGCATCGTTGCGATGTTCAGGCTGCCTGCATGCCCTTTGATCAACCCTTCCATTGTGCTGGAGATGGTGGCGAGACGGTCCAGAATGCCTGTGGTTTCGGCCAGAAGGTAGTGCGCTTCAGGAACCGGAACCAGGCGTCTTCCCTTGCGTTCAAACAGGGTCAGTCCCAGCGTTTTTTCCAAGTTTTTCAACGCAAGGCTAATCGCCGGCTGAGTGCGATTCAGTTTCTTGGCAGTTTGCGAGATAGAGCCGGTCTCCATCACTTCGCGAAACACTGTGAGCTGCATAAGGTTCATGGTGAATGTATAAATAAAACCTTAGTTTTGTGAAGTATAAAAAATTTGCATTTATGCGAATCGTCTCTACGCTGAGAAGATCGAATTCGGGAAAACCGAATCCAGCGATCCAACAACGGAGATGATTATGAAATTCGTGAAATGTTTGACCGGACTGGCCTTGGCAGGCGCGCTTGCCGCCCCTGCGCTGGCGCAGGATCCAACATTCTTCCGCATCGGGACCGGTGGCGCAGGCGGAACCTACTTCCCCATCGGCGGCACCATCGCCAACGGAATTTCCGCCCCTCCGGGATCGCGTCCATGTGAAGAAGGCGGCCAATGTGGCGTTCCGGGCCTGATCGCGATTGCGCAATCCACAACAGCGTCTGTATTCAACAACGCCGCCGTGCAGAATGGTGAGCTTGAGGCCGGTCTGGCCGCGGCTGATGTGACCCGATCGATGTATCTGGGTGAAGGCAAGTTCGAGGGTAAACCTCATCCCAACCTCCGCATCGTTGCAAATCTGTTCCCCGAGGACCTGCATCTCGTGCTGCCCGCCGGTCAGACGATCAACGACCTGGGCGATCTGGAAGGCAAACGCGTCGGTATCGCACAGGCCGGATCGGGTACGCAGGTTGCTGTTCTGCAGATGCTCGACGCCTGGGGTGTAAACCGCGACAATATGGATGAAGCCGAACTGAACAACAGTCAAAGCGCCGAGCGTTTGGCTGACGGTCAGTTAGACGCCTATTTCTACGCTGCGGGCTGGCCAGTTGCCGCGATGGTACAACTGTCGTCAACCAAAGGCATGAACCTGCATTCGTTCAGCGATGAAGATCTGGCCAAGATCAACGAGATCATTCCGGCCTATATTCCTTCGGCCATTCCGGGTGGTGTCTATGAAGGCATAGACGCGGAAACCAAGACCCCTGCGGTCAGTGCTATGCTGGTTGTGTCCTCGGATCTGTCCGAAGATATTGTATATCAGCTGACCAAAGCCCTGTGGAACGACAACACCCGCAAGCTACTGGACAACGGCCATGCCAAGGGTAAGCAGATCACGCCCGATACCGCGCTGGACGGTGTAGAGGCATTGGGTGTTCCACTGCATCCGGGTGCCGAGAAGTTCTACAAAGAAGCCGGACTTCTTCAGTAAACGTAACAGACTGAACTGTATCGTCGGTGCCCCTATGTGGGGCACCGCACACTGGAACTATGCGAAATCAGGAGGCCATCATGTCCGGGACCCAGAAACTTGATGACCACGAATTGACAGCCGAGGAACTAGCGGCCATCGAGGAACAGTTCGATGAAGGTGCCGCCGTCCGGCAGGTGACGCCTACCACAGGAAAAGTTCTCCGTGTTGTGGCCCTGATTTTAGCGTTCTACGAATTCTTCACGGCCGGATTCGGCCTGCCCGCAGACCACTGGCACATGGGCATCTACCTCGCCCTGCTGTTCATTCTGGTCTACGCCACAATCCCGATTGTCGGGGCCAAAAGCCTTTATGCCCTTAAGGTCAGCCGGTTCCGCATCGGTAACATCCCGCTCTATGATCTGGTTTTCATGGCGCTTGGCATCATTGCCGCGCTTTATGTCGGCGTCGCCTGGCGCGGCATTCCGTTCCTTGGGATCGAGGAACAGACGTTCCGGATGGGCAACCCCAACAACTATGATGTGTTTCTGGGCGTCGTCATCATCCTTTTGGTGCTGGACATTGCGCGGCGCACGCTGGGCTGGGTGCTGCCCCTTATCATCTGTGTTTTCATCTCATACGCCCTGCTGGGGCCGTACTTCCCCGGACTGCTGCAGCATCCCGGCGTGAATTTCAAAACCTTCGTATCGTCGATGTATTTTCCGCAGGAAGGTATCTACGGCGTCACGCTCTGGGTGGTTTCGACTATCGTCTTTCACTTTGTTTTGTTCGGCGTCATCGCGCAACGCACCGGTCTGGGGCAGCTGTTCATCGACAACGCGACTATACTTGCGGGCCGTTATACTGGCGGTCCGGCAAAGGTATCAGTGGTGTCCTCGGCTTTCTTTGGCACGATCTCGGGCTCATCGGTGGCCAACACCGTATCGACTGGTGCGCTGACCATCCCCAATATGAAACGCCTCGGATACCCGGGCCATTTTGCGGGCGGGGTTGAGGCTGCGTCTTCTGCTGGCGGCCAGATCACTCCGCCGATCATGGGCGCTGCGGCCTTCATCATGGCCGAGTTCCTAGAGGTCCCCTACACCACCATTGTGATCGCGGCCATTTTCCCGGCGATCCTGCACTATGTAGGTGTGTTCGCCGTGGTGCACCTGATGGCGCGCAAGCTGAACCTGAAAGGTCTGGCGAAAGAGCAACTGCCGCAACTCAAAGCCGTATGGGCGGAAGGTTGGGCCAATATCGTGCCGCTGATCGGTCTGCTGGTGGTGCTGTTTACGGGCTACACGCCATTCATGTCCGCTTTCTGCGGTATTTCGCTAGCGGTCATCGCTGGCATGTCGCGGATCAAACAGCCACCAACGCTGATCTATGCCGCGGCTTTCCTGGCTTTTGTGCTTTGGAAATTCTCAGATGGCGGTTTCGACCTGACGATGACCGCAATCCTCTGTGGCCTGTCGGTTATTGCCACGCTGAATCCACAGAAACGGATTGAAGTGCCCGAGATGCTGCAGGCGGTCGAACTGGGCGTAAAGTACTCGCTGGCCGTTGGTGCCGCAGCGGCTGCGGTTGGCATCGTGGTCGGAGTGATCAACACCACTGGCATCGGCTTTCGCATTGGCTTCATGGTGACACAGGGCGCGGGCAATCTGGCGTCAGATCTCTACAACATGATCTCGTTCGGCAGCTTCCAGCTGTTTGCCATGGAAGACCTGCAGCTTTTCATCTCGCTGGTCTTCATCGCCATCGTCTGTATCCTGATGGGCGCAGGTATCCCGACCACAGCGTTGTACATCATGCTGGTATCGGTCGCACAGCCTGCTTTGGCGCAGCTCGGCGTTCCTCCCATCGCCAGCCACCTGTTCGTGCTCTATTACGGCGTGGTGTCAGAAATCACACCCCCGGTCTGTACGTCGGCCTACGCGGCTGCTGCAATTGCCAACTCGAATCCGTTCCGCACTGGCCTGTCGGCATTCACTCTTGGATTGGGCAAGGTGATTGCGCCGATGGCTTTCGTATATGCGCCAGTTCTGCTGTTCGTATCCTCAACCGGCTTCAATTTCTGGGAGTTCACTTACACCGCCGCCAGCTGTATCGCCGGGGTCATCGCCCTGTCGGCTGCGGTTGTGGGCTACTGGCTGAAACCGATGAATGTTGCGGCGCGGATTCTGATGGCCCTTGCGGGGATTATCTTTGTCGCGCCCAGCCTGACGGCAGACCTGATCGCGCTGGCCGTTGCCTCGCCTGTCATCGTCACCCAATTGATCGCGCGCAACCGCAGTCAATCTCCGGCCTGAACTGATGACAGAACAAGTGACCATCATCGGCGCAGGAATCGTCGGCATCTGTTGCGCTTTGTCGCTGCAGGAACGGGGCATTCAGGTTCGGCTGATCGATCGAGGTGAGCCGGGTCAGGAAACCTCGTTCGGGAATGCTGGTGTGGTTTCGCCTTGGTCGATCATTCCGCAAGCAATGCCCGGTATCTGGAAAATGCTGCCCAAAATGCTGCTTGACCCAAAGAGCGCGCTGTCAGTCAGGCCCAGCTTCTGGCCCAAAATGATTCCTTGGGGGTTGCGATTTCTCAGAAACTCAGGAGAAAAAACTGTTCGCGAAGTCTCGGACGCGATGGAGGTTCTTTGTCGCCCCTCCGTCGATCTGTACCGGCGTCATTTACATGGTACCGGGCACGAGAACCTGATCACCGATAGCTATTACATCCACGCCTTTCGCCGACCAGAACAGGCTGATCTGGACGGGCTTGGATATCTTATCCGCCGAGAAAAAGGCGGCGATCTGGAACGCGTCGACGGTGACGAACTGCGCCGATTGGAGCCCGCTATGTCCGAAGCGTTCAAAGGTGCGATCGTGATCAAAGGGCAAGCGCGTGTAACCGCTCCGGGACGTGTGGGAGCGGTTTTGGCCGAAAAGGCGCAAGTGCAAGGTGCTGAGATTGTGCAAACCGAAGTCACCAAGCTTACCCCCGCAGAAGAGGGTGGTTGGCAGATTGCAACTGCGCAGGATACGCTAACCGCCAGCCATGTTGTTCTTGCGGCAGGCGTATGGTCTGCCGACCTGTTGAAACCATTGGGATTGCCTATGCCCCTCGTGGCCGAAAGGGGCTATCATGTCGAATTCCCAACCCCTGCGGTCGAACTGAACAACTCGGTCATGGATGTGGATGCAAAGGTGGTCGCAAGTTCGATGCTTGGGGGGCTTAGGGTCGCCGGTACGGCTGAATTCGGCAGCGCCGATGCACCCGCTGACCCACGGAAGAAGCAAATCCTGTCCCGACAGGCCAAGGCCATGATGCCCGAGCTTGATACAGGTGAGGCGCGGTTTTGGATGGGTCGGCGCCCGTCATTCCCGGACAGCTTGCCGGCAATCGGGCATTTAAAGGACCAAGAGGGGCTCTATGCAGCGTTCGGGCATTCTCATTACGGGCTGATGATGGCCCCGAAAACCGGCGAGCTAGTGGCGGATATCGTCTTGGATCGCATCCCGAATATCGATCTAGCACCGTATACACCAACCCGGTTTTGAACTTTCAAATCAAAAAAGGACCTGATGACAATGCCAATTTATCAAGGCGGCCAGAATATCTGCGGGGCCTCAATCGGTGTGCTTTGCCTTGAAAGCTATTTCCCAAAGCCACCGGGCCATATCAAGAATCCGTCCAGCCTGCCATTTCCGGTTCTGTATGAAATGATCGACGGGGTGACTGTCCCGACACTTCTGAACAACCCTACGCCGGAATTGCTTGAACCCTTCATCGAAGGTGCCAGACGGCTTGAGGCCGAAGGCGTGCGCGCCATTACCGGCAGCTGTGGCTTTCTTGCGCTGTTTCAAAAGGAACTCGCGGCAGCGGTTTCTGTTCCCGTCTTTGCCTCCAGCCTGATCCAAGTGCCGCTGGCTTATCACATGACCGGCGCGAACGCTCCGGTGGGTGTTTTGACTGCAGACGCGTCTGCTTTGACCGCCCGGCATTTTGAAGGCGTCGGTGCCGCCGGTGTTCCGGTGGCGGTGAAGGGACTGGAGGACACTAGTGAATTTGCAGAAGTGATCTTGCGGAATACCCGCACCCGTATGGACACAGACCTGATCGAGGCCGAGGTCCTGAACGCAGCCCGTAGCCTGATGCTTGAGGCCCCTGATATCCGCTCGCTGGTTTTGGAGTGTACAGACCTGCCGCCCTACGCATCGCGCCTTCAGGAAGAACTGCGCCTTCCCGTGTATGATCTGACGACACTTGCGCAAATGGCACATTCCGTAGCGGCCCGCGAGCTATACTCTGGATTGATGCCCTGGCAGCGTTAGTGCGTGCCAATCAATTCGAATGAAGGAATGACATGGACCATGGCCGTAACCTCAGGATATCTGAGGTCTTGCAACAATGCCAAAGCTGCAGGAGTGCTATGTGACCATTGATCTGTCTATTTTGATGGCCGCCATTTGCCTCGGGGCAATGCTGCAGGTTGGCGTGGGCATCGGTTTCAGTATCATCGCGGGTCCCCCGATGATGATCCTGCTCGGCACCTCGACGGCGGTTCCCATATTGCTGTTGCTGAATACCCTTGTGTCAGTAGTCGCGACGGACCGTCATGTACTGAAGAACAACAAGCCACTCATTCTTAATGCGATCATCGCATGTTGTGTCGGTGTAGCTGCCGGTCTTACTGTTTATCCGTTGTTGAACGAGACGTTTGTTCTGGCCTTGACGGCCTGCTTGTTGTTGATCGGCTTGATCACCACCCTGCTTCCCTTGCGCGGCACAATCGGGCGTTTTGGGTTTTCAGCCATTACAGGACTGTCCGGGCTTGCAACCGTCTGGGCGGCAACACCGGGCCCACTTATGGTGTTTGGTTTGATCGCAAAGGGCCGTTCAGCCAAAGAGGTGGCCAAGCTGGTGCAACCCATCGCGCTGGTGGCTTATGGCATTGCATTCCTGTTGCACAGCCTGTCCGAAACGCAGGCCATCACATACGGGCCGCAACTGCTCGGCTTTGTCATAATCACGCTGGTAGGCAGCCTGCTTGGACGGGCAGGGGGCCCTTACTTGCCGCAATCGGTCGTCATAGCCGCGATCCGCGTGGTTTCTTTCATCGCTTGCTGTGTCCTGTTCCTGCGCGCCTATATGATTGCATAATCCCGGGAGGTACACGATGCAACGAAACGACAATCTGGAGAGATTTCCTCGCGCCCGGCTTATGTCGGGCCCGACACCTCTGGAACGGTTAGACAGGTTGTCGGCGGAATTGGGGATCGATCTCTGGCTCAAGCGCGATGATCTGACGGAGCTTGTGTTTGGCGGCAATAAAACACGGCAGCTCGAATTCTACCTCGGCGATGCTCAGCAACAAGGTGCCGATACCATTCTAATCACCGGTGCTGTTCAGTCCAATTTTGTCCGATCTGCAGCTGCGGCGGCCGCTAAGCTGGGCATGCAATCCGTGCTTCAATTAGAAGAGCGTGTCCCAGATATGAACGAAGAGTATTACAGGTCCGGGAACGTATTTTTGGCACAGATTCTGGGTGCCGAGCATATGAGCTATCCCGAGGGCGAAGACGAAGCTGGGGCCGATGCGGCATTGCACGCGCGTGCTGACGAATTGAAGGCCCAAGGCCGCACGCCATACGTCATTCATCTGGGCTTGAATCATCCACCTCTGGGGGCGTTGGGCTATGTCGTTGGCGGACAGGAATTGTGCGCCCAGATGCCAAATTTCGATGCGGTGGTTGTGCCGTCAGGCAGTGGTGCTACGCATGGCGGTTTGCTAACCGGTCTAGCACTGGAAGGCAGCACGGCCCCGGTATTTGGAATATGCGTGCGCAGAGATCGCGAGAAGCAACACGCCCGCATGATGATCGTTCTACAGAAACTTGCAAACTTGCTGGATGTTGATGCCGCTCTATTGCAGGCGCGGATCGATGTCTATGACGATGCATTGCCGCCAGGTTACGGCAAAGTGAACGCAAGAACGCTTGCCGCACTGGAAAAAATGGCACGGACCGAAGGGGTTTTCCTCGACCCGGTTTATTCCGCCAAGACATTCGCCGGTTTGATGCATCTGGTTGAAAGCCAGAAGATTAAACCGGGTCAGAAGGTCATTCTGCTGCACACCGGCGGGCTGCCGGCCCTTTTTGGATATCAAAATGAACTGGCGGACAATCTGACTTGAAGGAAACTCGGCCTCGGAATGCCGGCTTCTGATCTATGGCTCCCATTGGCATTTCAACGCTTGTGCCGTGGGCAGCTCAAATCACTGCTAAATTCAACAATGAGAAAGTACAAGTTATGACAATCACCCGCATCGAAACCGGTCAGCGCATGAGCCGGATCGTCAAACACAACGGCGTTGCCTACCTGTGCGGTCAGACTTCGGACGCGCCGACCGTGGCAGATCAGACGCAGGACATTCTGGCCAAGGTTGAGGATCTTTTGCAAAAGGCAGGCAGCGACAAGACCCGCATCCTAAAATGCGAAATCTGGTTGGCGGATATGGCAGACTTTGCCGAGATGAATGCCGTTTGGGACGCTTGGGTGCCCGAAGGCCACGCGCCCGCCCGCGCCTGCGGAGAATCCAAGCTCGCCCGTGATGTATTGAAGGTCGAAATGATCGTGACGGCAGCTTACGACTGAGCGGCGGCTGATTGCGGTTAATAGGGTAGGTTTTCTGGACCTTTGCAAGTCCAGTCCCTCGGAGATTGAGCTATTCACGGTCTAGAAAACACCCTAGGTCTTCGCTTCTGCGTTCGCGTGCCCACATTTGCGTCTCTGAAAGCGATTGCTGACGGGAGATGACGGCGATGCGTTAGTTTCGCAGTTTTACCACCAACTGACATGTAATGAGCGCCCGTTGGGTTCTTATCGATTGCCCAAAGTGACTGTCGTGGATTCAAATCCTTACGCATTCTGGGTGAGTCAAGAAACAACACAGGATAAATAGCGCTATACGAGTGTTATCTCAGATCATTTTGGCCAATTCAGGACTGCGCTATGCTGCTGCTAATACAGCAAATTATTGCTTTCCGAATTTGACCAAATAGCTGCGGCGCGTATGGCATCGACTTGCAACGAAACGAGCGATCAACTCTTTGTCTTTGCAAGATACGTCCAGGTTGGTCCGGCAGTTTCCCCTGATCCATCAGGCAAAGGAATACGCATCAATTTTTGCGCCAGAGACTTGATGTCATACATTGCTGGGACCAATGACCTTAGCGCAGTCTTGTCCGTGTTGAACGCGATGTGCAGACCATCAAGCAGGCCGGACCAGGCCGCGTTAAATTCAGCAGATATTTCTGCGATCTCTGGCGCGTTTTTGAAGTCCTTTTCGGACGGATCATCCCGCATCGGGGATACCGCGCTCCAATCGACGATGAGGTCGCCACCGGTGGGCGGGCCGTCTATGCTGTCATCTGGTTTATAATACCGGCTGTGCAGGATTTCGTTGAATTTGAAATAGTGCGCAACATCCTCGCCGTGATCAGGGCCAGGGATAATGTCATTGTCGCCAGCTCTGTGACCAAGGTCTGCGCCTTCCCCTTCATCCATGATTTTCTTTATCGCCTTCAGCGCGGCCTTACGGCGCTGCGACGGGGTACCAATCACCTCGATCACCTCACCTCCAGCACCGAAATAGTCGGCGTCGGTGATTTGTCGTGCCTCATTACCGGTGAAAATCGCGGCATCCCCATAAGTATCACACGCTTTGCGCAACCTTTCCCGGATGTAGATGTAAAAACCTCCGATCGTATGATAATCACCGCTTTTCGCAGCTCTTTCATCTTTTGGTGCCGTTTCAACCGCACGAAAGCTCTTGATTTGGTCTGGCGTAAACCTGCGCAGATAAACAGTTGGACCGCGCCCGTTTAGCAGTGGCTGGGGGTATTTGGGTAGCAGCTTAGGATTGTTCAGCTCCGGAGTTCCGCCTATCGAATTCATGACATTCGCCGCAAGAACCATGTGGAGCATTTCTTCGACCATAACCTGCCGGATCACTTCGATGGGTTCGGCGTTTACGATTGTTGGCTCAGACCGGTCATACTGGCCTTGTTCGAGGATCGAATAACACGCGGTCGCATAGGGAGGAATGGTAGTGAGTTCAAGAATAAGCGCGTCCTGAAACAGTTTACACAGTGTCGCGCGCTCTTTCTTCAGTTTGTCTTTCGAGGTCATTTTGCACCCCCTTTCCGAACAGCATCCAATATTGCTCTGGAGGCTCGGTAAGCCATTGCCGACATCGTGAGTGTCGGGTTCGATGTTGCGATTGTTGGCATCGATCCGGCGCCTACCATCCACAAATTGTCGTGATCCCAGGTTCGCATTACGTCATTAGTCACCGAATTGCGCGGGTGCGTTCCGATCCGATGGGTTCCGACAAGATGACCTGCGCCAAAGAACGTGTATCCCCGGCCGTCATAGGTGAAATATCCGGCGTCAGATGGGTTGTAGGCCGTGTGGTTTCGAATACCCAGGCGCTGAAAAATCTGGGTGCAAGTGTCATAGGCAGTTGCCAAACCGGCCCGCGAATAGTCATCCAGATCATAGCTGATCACAGGGCGATATTCACCCATCGGTGTGCGATAGGCGGGATCAATCGTGACTCGGTTGGTCGCGCGGGGCAGTTGTTCGACCATCGTGCCGATGCGAACCTGTCTTTGAACATCGTGATATAATTTGTCACGAAGCGCTTTGCCAAAGAGGTTCTCCTGTTCAACAAAGCGCGCCACATCCGTGTTTGGGGCCCCGGTGGCAAAGTTCCAGCCCCAGTTTCCGATCTCGAGCCTATGCGCGGCAGTTCTGTCACGAAAGGTCCCGTCCCGGAAATTGGCGTAGCTTGACGTCGATCCCGGCCCACGAAACGGACCAACCGGCTCGGGCGCGGAACCCCAAGTCATCATGTAGGGATGATCCATCAGGTTGCGGCCCAATTCGCCGCTGGTCCGACAAATCTCGGAAGCCAGCGCGAGTGTCACGTTTTCCACCGCACCACCGGCAAGGACGTATTGTTTGCCTTTGGCCCGGCGCAATTCGTATTGCGCGACACCGGGGAACGGGTATTTCTTGTAGACGATACCCGAAACCCGACCGCTTTCGGCAAGCTCGACCTTGGACGCCACGGCTTGCGTGATGGTCTTCATGTGATGTTTGCGAATGTGCTTGGCATCTTCCAGCGTCTTCATCGCATTGTATTTTGCCTGGATTGGGCAGATCGGGATGCAGCTTGAGTTGCCCTCGCATCGTTGGCCCATATAAGCAAATGGACCGGTCGATCCTCGCGGGCGAAACTGATGCCGCATCTTGCGGCCCACGGGTATGCCATTGGCATTCGTTGGCTTACGCGGGGTTGAGTTGCGGCCTTGCGGCGTGCGTGAGACTTTCAGTTTGACCATGTCTTTAGGGTCTTCGCCAATTTCAATGGGCATGCCGTCTGCCCGGGCAAAGAACCCGTCGATATAAGACGAGGGTATCGAGTGCATGGGGAAGTCATATCCTTTAGCAAAGTACCCCCGGTTATCATGCTTGCCTGAGGTCTTTATTCCCAATGCTCTGGGTGTCTGTTCCTCGGCGTCCGCAGAGACGCCGATTTCCCACTCGGCTCTTTCATAGTCGGATCGAATATCCTTGTAGCCAAATGGCCAATCGACCCCTTGGCCGAACCTGCTCTGCATTTCGAAATCTGCGGGCATCATCCGAAGGCTGGTGCCCAGCCAATGCAAGGAGGTTCCGCCATAGGCACGCAGATAGTTGCTGCCGAAGGGCAACGGGCCACGTTGAACAAAGTACCCGTTCGTGTCCGGTTCGGTGCCGCGAACCGCCGTAATGTCCAGCACCGAAGGTGACGGCAAAGTCGGCAGATCCGGATAGGGTGAGTTCGGTGTTTTCGCCAACGAGAGGTAGTACTGATCCAGATAGGATCGGTAGGTCTCCCACGTTTTACCGTGATCTGCACCGGCCTCGAGGATCAGAACTGTATGCCCTGCTGACACAAGCTCTTTCGCCAGAATGGCACCAGAAAATCCTGCCCCTACAATGACCACATCATAGGTTCTGTCGTCGTCTGTAATCGCGTTCATTGGCCCGCCTCCCGTTTCCGGGGAGGTTCAAGCGCCCAAGCACCAAAACCCTGCTGCTTTGCCCCCATGGGATGGGCACCGATGGCGTCCCAGACCAATCCCTCCTTGTACGAGCGTGTCGAGATGATCTTGACCACATCAAAGCGAGAAGCGCCGTAGCTTTCGCGCCATTCTTGCGAAAGCGGAACCCACTGACCCGTGTACCAAAGCTGAATCAGCGAACGCGCAATCGGGCCAAGGCACCTGTCCGACAGATAAGTTTGGCGGATAATCTGATCATCGTCCCCTTGCCCGAGGGATTGAGCGTGAGACAGAAACCGGTTCAAAATCTCTTCTGGTAGAACCTGTCGGAATTGATGCCAGTATTCCCCGGTGCACCCGGTCCCTTGCAACTCGGCACTATTATAACCCGTCAATGCCGCGCTGACCGTCAGGAAGGCCTGATGGGCGGGACTGTTGTCATGCTGTGACATGGCGGTCTCCATCAATGGCATCCACGTAGAACCCGCGCGGCTCGAAGCAGGCGGGGGGGCTTTCAAAAACCTGTACGGCGACAGGGGTGAAGTCGGTGAACAACCGATGCATGTCCCGTGTCATCGGGAAATCGTTGTTGCCGAGTTTCAGTTTGAATGTCTTGGCGATGCGCTTGCCGTCCTTGTTGTCCAGCATTGCAGTTTCGAAGAGGCCCGAGATTGTCCAGCGGGTCCAAACAGTGCGGCCAAGACCGGTCGCGAATTCTGGGATCGGAGTGCAATTTGTTGTCGTCCACTGATTGCCGCTGAGCTTTCCCAAATCGGCGGTCAAATCGTAGACGATGGTTTGCGGGTCGTCGGGGTTGACCAATTGAATCCACCAGGATTTCGGAGAGATTGGCGGATGGCCTTTCATCTTGGCGTTCAGCGACGGCACCTTGTAATTGAACTGCCCCAGAAACTTGGGCTCACCAAAGGCCTGACGCCCAGCTTTGACAGCAACCGCATTGTCTGCGGCTACGTGTATTCGCAGATGCCCGATGGTCTTGGTCTGATCGCGGCCGTGCAGATACTCGGTCAGGGACATCTTCGGAACGCCGGGCACCCGGTTCGAAGGGTAAGCCAGAAGGTTAAATTCAACCTCGTTCACAAAGCCCAAGGAATTGTCATAGTGGGCGGTGTAGCGTTGAAAATTCAATAGAATGACAGCTTTGTTCTTTCCATTTTCATCGGGGAACTCCGCCACGCACAATCCTGTACCCTTGACGAAGGGTTTGGCGGCTTCGACCGAGGTATACCAATACATCCATTGGCATTGCAGAGAGGCATAATAGAAGGGAAACGTATCAAACTGCTTGGGCAGTTTTGGCATGACACCGGTGACATTCGTCTGATGGCAGCGGTCACCTTTTGATTTCTTCTTAGTCATAATGGCTATGTCCTCCCGACTGGCTTTGACTATCTCGTATTTTTTAAATGTCCTGTGATGAGCTCTCCGTTTTTGCAGTTCCAAGTTTACTCAGAATAGCGCGTGTCTCGGCCAAATCCGGACCATCGAACCCGGCGACTTCTTCAACCGCTTTTTTGATCCGGTTCAGGCAATCGGGGGTTGGATCAAGCTTTGCCAGCTCTTTGATCGTACGCAGCAGCGGACCAAAATGCCCGCGGTCCAGCGCCAAACTGACAGCCTGCTCGAAATGATCGATACACGCTTCTTCATGACCTTGGGCAAGCGCCAGACGTCCTCTTAGCCGGGTCAAACCGACAATCCAGAATTGTTCCCCCCCACCCAACGTGATCTGCTCGGCTTCGTCCAAAAGCTCTTCTGCGAGTTCGAGATGTCCGTGCAGGATGGCCGCGTCTGCATAAAGATACAGAAAGAAACTCAACCCCAGCCGGCAGCCGGTATCCCGCCATTCCTGAAGACCAAGTTCGATTTCCTTCAGCGCGCCGTCGCCCAACTCGTTCCGGCGTGCCCATCCGTTCATGATCCGCGCCCATCCACGCCAGAACTGAAACGAGTACTCCTCTGAAAGCGCAATCAGATTGGCCGAGCTTTCCAGTACAAGGTCTTCATCACCGCGGAACTGCGAGATCCAACCCAGAAATGCATTTGCAAAGGATTGACTGAAGGGATGCGCTGTTTCTTCCGCGTGAAGCACGGCCTTTTCGATCGCTTCCAAAGCGCTTTTCGTGTCGCCTGACAACCAGCAAGACAGCGCACGATATCCCTGAAGCGCGACGGATAGATCAACGACGTCAAAATCCAGCCCCATGAACCGGTGCTCAAGCGACAGATTGACATCAATCCCTGCCTGCAAATGCGTTAGGGCGTCCTGCGGCTGGCCAAGATATGTCTGCAGCGAGCCAAGTGATCTCTCGGCGGATACAATAGCAAGAGGGCTTTTCAGATCCTGACAAAGCGACACCAGGCGATCCGCATTCTGTTTCGATACAGCATATTCGCCCCCCAGCATTGTCGATCGGAACTGGCCATAGACGACTTTGAACAACCGCTCTGTTTCGCCGTATTCACGACACAAGGTTTGTGCCCGGGCATATGCGGAAAGGACCGAATTGTGTGCGTATCCTCGTACAAACGCCAAAGGAACCGCGATGGTGATTTGCAGATCAATCTCGCGCCGGTCGCGGTCTTGCGACGCAGGCAGTTCCTGCAGACATTCCAGGGCGTGCTGCAGATGGGTGATGGCCTCAACATTTGCAGAATGATCCAATGCCTGGCGCGCGGCCCGCATAAGGTTGAGCTCGGCCGCCAAATAATCACCGGCCCGCCAATAGTGATGGCCCAGAATCTCTGGCTCGTGTTTAACAATTTCCTTGTAGTTCTCTTCAAGAACCGCCGCGATTTGACCGTGCCATCTGGACGCTGTCGAACGCAGCATGGATTGATACGCCGCATCCTGTACCAAGGCGTGACGGAACCGATATGTGTCTTCCACGCCTCTCAGCCCGGCGGGAACAATCAACTCTGTTTCAAGTAGCTGCTCCAGCGCTCTGGTGATTTCCTGGTCGCTCCATTTCAAAACGTGGCTAAGCAGGTTTCTTTCAAAGTTGCGCCCGATTGCAGCAGCGACCTGCACGATTTCGCGGCTGGCGGATAATCGGTCCAGCCTGGCCATCAAGGAATCCTGCAGAGACTCCGGAATCGCCATGGACAACTCGGCCTTACTTTGCCCCCGGCTTGCCAGCAGACCGGATTCCATTGCCATTTTGGTCAGTTCTTCGACAAACAGCGGCACGCCATCGGTTCGGTCTGCCAACTGGGTCAGAACCTCATCCGAAGGCCGGATCCCCGAAATGCTTTCAACCAGTTTGAAGATATCGCGCCGGACCAGACGGTTCAGCTCCAAGGTGGTGACATGTGACTGGTTTCGCCAGGGTGACTGGAATTCACTGCGGGCGGTCATCAAGACCAGGCAGCGTCTACTTGACAGTTGCTCAACCCATCCGTCGACAAACTCAAGCGTGGAAGCATCGAACCAGTGCACATCATCCAGCAGCAACATCAGCGGTGAAGATTGCTCTAAGCTTGCACAAAGCCGCAGCAATGCTTCGATCAGAGCACCTTTTTCCCGTTCAGGTGCCATTGGTTCAGCTGGAATCGAAGTGTCTTCCAGCGCCACCAGGCGCAGAATGGGCGTCGCGCAGTCTGGATCATCAAGACCGAGTTCAGACAAAAACCCGATGACTTTTGCCCGGCTCTGTTCCGATGACTCATCAGGTGTCATTCCGGTCAACGCCGTAAGCGCATTTTTTATCGGATAAAATGCGCTGCTTTGATGAAGTGGTGAGCCGAACAGAATGAATCGGGATGCATCTTCGTCGGCCAGGTCATCGCTTAGCCCAAAGGCGATCTTGGATTTTCCGACACCGGCGTCACCGGTCAGCAACAGCACTTGCCCTTCACCTTCCAGCGCACCCTCCCACCGAGATCGGACCAAGGCAATTTCCGCCGTTCGACCGATGGTTGGTGTTTTGTCGTGTGAAAAGTCTTTGCGCCCCGTTTCGAACCCCAAAACCTTCTGCCGGGCCTCAAACAGCTCTAGCGGAGCGCTAATCCCTGCCAATTGCGGCGCGCCCAAAGACACAAAGTCGAGCCGTTCACCAATCAAGCGTCGTGTTACTTCGGAAATCACGACTTGCCCAACTTCGGCAACTGACTGAATACGCGCGGCCACGTTTGGTGTATCTCCGAACAACCACATCTTTTCGTCCAATGACGAGCTGTTGGCGGTGCCAACAACAACGGGTCCGGTATGCATTCCGATGCGAACGTTGGTCGCAACCGGCTGGCTGGAAAATCCGACTTCAATACCCTCTGCCATCTGAGTAATTTCAAGCGCGCACAGCGCGGCCGAATAGTGACTCGCCTCTTGCGCGACGGGGTAACCAAACACAGCCACAACACCATCACCCGCATAGTTTGCGATCTCACCGCCAAAATTCGCAACCGTGCTACCGACCAGATCGCGATATTGGGTGATAAGCTCACGATAGTCTTCGGGATCAAATTTTTCGGACAACGCGGTAGAACCAACCAGATCGCAGAACATGACGGTCAGTTGCCGCCGTTCCGCAACATTTTCGGATGCAGGCGTTAGTGGCGGTGAATTGTCTGGCTCTGAGTTTTTGACCGACGCTGATCCGACCAAAGACGCGCCGCAGGCCGTGCAGAACTTTGCCTTTTGCAAAGCTGGGGCTCCGCACGCTGTACACGTAAGGGACAGGGCGTTTCCACAGCTTTGGCAATACTTCGATCCGGCAGGATTGGCCGAACCACAATTTGGGCAATTAACGTCAGGACTTACCAAAATGGTCGCCTTCGTAAGTTTAGATAGATCAGGTCAAAATTAGAAACGATAGAACGAAATCACGGCTTCTTATAACATAATATCAACAATGCGTCGCCTAACAATTCCTGATGGATGAACCAGGCTGCAACTTTACCCCGCGCAAAGCCCCGTGGATCAACAAAATTACAGGGTTTCCTTGGGGCGGCCGGGATCGCCCGACCTACCTTTAGCCGTTGCTCGACCCAGCTTCGGGGCGTACGAATCCCTGAATGCGATCCACGTTCATGACCTCAAAGAATGGGCTCTTGCTCCCTGGGGCAGAAAGAAAAAGGTGACCACTTTTTTTCAGGAACTTCGAAAAGTCCGATCCTTTGCTCAGGTGTTTTTTAAATGCCTTTTCGTTTTTGTAGATTTCCACGAACACAATCTTATCGTCATCGCATGGCGGGACCGAGTCCGCGCCACCTGAGTGCACAAGGTAACCCCAGGTATCAGGTTCGTTTTTCTTGACGTCCCTAGCAAGCCGCCGGAGAGCAGCAATACCTTCGGACCGGGTTTCTGGGTTCAGATACCAAATCGCAATCGTGGTTAGCATTTCCTCGCTCCTTTCATGGGTTGGACCGATCGTCTAAATGCGCGTCCAACGGTTTGGTTGCCGCTCAATATTGGCAACGTCACCGGCGGAACGGGTCGCTAATCCTGGGCATTTGTCGAGTTCAATTCTTCACTTACTGCGCAGGTCTTTGGCCACCTTGAACCGGTGACACGGTTCCGCCGAAAAATAGTCTTCAACAAGTATCCAAGCGGTGATGGTTGTGCATCCAGCTGCAAGTCGGCCGCACGTGGAAGAATGCGCCCGAACTCACCGCCACCGAGGCTGTGTTTGACCTGCGTGTATATCATAAAGACAGGCGTAAATCCCGAATTTATGTTGCGACCACGCCTTCTGCGACCCATTCGTCGAACTGGGCCAATACATAATCGCAAAACGCGGCATCGTTGATATGTGCGTCTATTTCGGTCATAGGGACGCGCCCGGGCATGACTTTACGGGCCTCATCCATCATCTCGGCCAGGGCTTTGGGATCATACGCCTCTTCACCCTCCTTGTCCCAGGCTTCGACCCCGTGAACGGGCAGAAAAAAGTGAACCGGGCCAGTTGCGGCCTCCAATCGGTTGGCAAGCTCCCGCACCCAGGCACGGCGTTCATCGCCATTGAAGACCGAGCTTTTTATCAGGCGGTTGTGTTCATGAAATGGACGGTCGGCATACTGGTCAGGGATGTCCTGCCATCCGGCAAAGTCCAAAAGGTCCAGCGCGCCTGGCGCAACCAGCTGTGGTGTGCCCACACGCCCGGCATTTGTCACGCGATCCTCACCGCTGGAGACCACGGAACCCGCCATCAGGTTCCCGAATTCCTGCATGCAGAAGTCCATGACGCAGGCAAACGCCCCTTCACCCGCCAGTTTTTCGAATGCCATGCCGCCCATTCCGGTGGAATGAAAAACGGCAACCTCGAACCCGCGCTCTTCCAGCGCTGGTTTGAGCGTTTTCATGTAGCGCAAACACGAGGATCCAAGACTGGTCATCCCGATCAGCGGTTTGCTGCGATCCGGTATTGTGGCAGCCTTTGTGGCACCAACAACAGCGCCGGCCGCTTGCGCAAGCGATGATTGGCAGATCGAATTCATACCATAGAGCCCCCCGGCCCACAGGATCATCTGAATGTCCGGAGCCAGTCGGTGCGGCGGGATCAACGGAGAAAAACTGACGGTCGACACGATGTATTTCGGCACCCCCATTGGCAAGGCCTGCGCACAATCCAGGGCCAGATCGGTACCCATGGTCCCTCCAGTAGCCAGCATCCCATCAAATCGGCCATCCGCATAGGCTTGGGCCACGGTCTTCGAGGCACCATCTGACATCACGCGAAAGGCTTTGTTCTCATCCCCTTGTGCGATGACATCTTCGATGGTCATTCCAGCCGCTTGGGCGACGTCGTGCTTGGAGATGTCGGTTGGCTCCAAAGGGTCGCCCAATACCGAGACATCCATCGTCAACACATCCGCGCCCTGCGCCTTGATCGCCTGTTCGATGAACCGCATCTCGGGTTCTTTCGTGTCGTAGGTCCCAATCAGCAGGATTGTCTTTGTGGTCATTGGTTCCTCCTATTCATGCGACCTATGGGCCCCAGACAAAGCGGTGAAAACATGTCGTACAGACACCCCGCAGTCAGAGCTTTATCCAGGCGGTTTTCAATTCAAAGTACTTCTCAAGCGCGTGCAAAGATTTGTCATGCCCATTCCCGGATTGACCCACGCCCCCAAGCGGAACGGTCAGGTCCGAGCTGCCATAGGTGTTCACATGCATGACCCCGGTCCGCACTTCGGCCACCATGCGATGCGCGCGACTGAGGTTCGAGGTCCAGACTGCGCCTGCGAGCCCATAGACTGTGGCATTGGCAAGCCGGATCGCCTCGGCTTCGTCATTGAACGGGGTCACGGCCAAGACTGGGCCGAAGACTTCGTTCTGAAACAGATGATCCGTTTCTTTGACACCTGCCATAACTGTGGGGGACATATAGTAGCCCCCGGTTTCGGTCAGAATGCGGTTTCCGCCCGTACGACGTTCGGCACCTTCAGCTTCGGCCTTGGTAACGAACTCCAAATTGGCCTCTAACTCGGGCAGGCTGTGCACGGCACCAATCTGGCTGTTCAGGTTCAACGGATCACCAACGCGAAAGGCTGCGGCGTAGCGCGTGATCTCGGCGACAAAATCCTCGTAGATGTCCTGCTGCACCAGCAGGCGCGAGCCCGCGATACAGACCTGTCCTGAGTTGCGGAAAATCCCGGCGGCCGAGACCTTGGCGGCCTCGGTCAGATCCGGGGCATCCGCAAAGACGATGTTCGGAGACTTGCCGCCCAATTCCAGATAGCAGCGTTTCAGATTGGACCGCGCCGAGTATTCCAGCAGTCGCCGACCTGTCGCGCCGGATCCCGTGAAGACCATGATGTCCACATCCATCGACAAGGCCAAAGTTTCCCCCACGACCGACCCGCGCCCGGTCACCACGTTGAAGACGCCATCCGGAACTCCGGCTTCGGCAGCCAGCTCAGCGATTTTAAGCAGGCTGAGCGATGCGCTTTCTGCAGGCTTCAAGACGATGGAGTTGCCCGCCGCAAGGGCAGGGGCGATTTTCCAACTGCCGATCATCAACGGGAAATTCCAAGGCACAATCGCCCCGACAACTCCGACAGGCGCATGATGTACGAGGCCAAGAACATCGTGGCTCGTCGGGGCAATCTGCCCGTAAATCTTGTCGATGGCTTCGGCATAGTAGCGGAAAGTGGCCGCAGCCGAGAGCGCCTCGGCCTTATAGGCCATATTGATCTCGGTTCCGTTGTCACGTACGCCCAGCACCGCGATCTCGAGCGCGCGGGATTCGATCAGATCCGCCAGTTTCAGCAGAACCTTCTTGCGTCCTGCAGGGGCCATGCGCGACCACCGGCCATCCTCAAACGCGGTCCGCGCGGCGCGCACCGCTGCATTCACATCCGCCGGGCTGCCCTCGGCGATTTGAGCGAGAGGCTGGCCGTCGATGGGCGACAGCACCTCATGCAGGGCGCCAGTTTCACCGGCACGGAAATCGCCATTGATAAAGTGTCCGCGTGTGGCAATCTCCTGCACGCGCAAGGCATCGATGGAAGACTGATCCATGAAAGCTATCCTTGTTGGTTCGGGTGGTCGGAATCCACGGCTGGGACATGGGGTTCGGGGCGCAGCTTGTTTTTGAACTCGTAGTACAGCGTGCGGAAATGCAGGATCAGGATCAGCACAATCAGGCCGAACAGAATGGCTGCGATGGGCCGGTCGATGAAGTCCAGCGGCGTCTTGACCCGAGCCATTGCGCTGCGAAGCTTGGTTTCCATGATTCCACCCAATACCATGCCCAGGATGATCGGGACGATCGGCAGATCAAGCCGTTTGAGGATCAGACCAAAGACGCCAAACCCCGCAGCGATCGCGCAATCGGTGATCGAATTGCGCAGGCTGTATACTCCGACAAAAGCAAGGATCAGGATCATCACGCCGAGGAAGCGTGTGGGGATTTGAATGATCTTTAACAGCAGGTTTGTCGAAAACAGCAGAAAGACCAGAACGATCACATTCAGCAGGATCAGCGCCATATATAGGGCCATGACGAAATCCATCTGGTTCTCAAACAGTTGCGGGCCGGGGATCACGTTGTGAACATAGAAGACCGACAGCATCATCGCCGTAAGCGCTTCGCCGGGTATACCGAGGGCGAGTAGGGGGATCATCGCTGCCCCCGGCACGGCGTTGTTCGCGGCTTCGGATGCCACCAACCCTTCGGGCGAGCCATCGCCGAATTTGTCGGGATTTTTCGAGCTTTTCTGAGCATAGGTGTAGGACAGAAACTGCGAAGTGAACTCACCCGTTCCCGGCACCATGCCCATGAATACCCCGATGCTTGAAGAAACGGTAGCGATCCGTTTCAGGCCCAACAGTTCCTTCAAACCTGCAAAGATATTCCCGCTGACATGGGTGTCCTCTGGAGCGTGGTTCTTTTCCAACAGCAAAAGAAAAGCCTGGCTGAGCGCAAACAGGCCCAGCACAACCACGATCAGGTCAACGCCTGACGCCAGCCAACTTTGATCGAATGTATAGCGGCGCGTATATTTGACGGGCTCCAGTCCGACCGTGTTCAAAAAGACGCCAAATGCAGCAAGCATACCTGCTGCAAAGATCTGTCCTCGATGGGCTAAAACGACCAGAACAATACCTAGCAACGCGGCCAAAAAAATCTCGCGGCTGCCAAAATGCGGGGCGATCATGGCCAACACGGGCGAGAGGACCATCAGGCAGATGATGGCAAAGACCCCCCCGAAGAATGAAGCTGAATAAGCCAGCGATAACGCCCTGTGGCCTTGGCCGCGCTTGGTCATTGGATAGCCATCATAGGTCGTCAGCGCATTGACCGCCGTGCCGGGCGTGTTGATCAGGATGGCCGGGATCGCGCCGCCATACATGGATGATCCGTAAATCCCCAACAACAAGGTCAGACCGACGATGGGCTCAAAGGCAAAGGTTGCGGGCAACAGGATGGCGATGGCAACGGCAGCGCCCACACCGGGCAGCGCGCCGATGATGACACCACCGATCGAGCCGATGAACAAGGCCACGATGACCTGCCATTGCAGCAGGATTGAAACACTGGACAGAAGGGTATCCATACGTGCCTCCCTACAAATATGTCAGCGCAAAGGCGCGGATCGAGTCGGGAAGGTATTCATAGACAGCCCCTGCCGGGATTTTGACTTGCAGAAACGCTCGGAACACGATGGTGACGACGAAGCCGAACAGGGCTGCGATGCCGATCGCGCCCGAGCCTCGAAACCCTGAGCGCAGCGTCAGAAACACCGCGAACAACATGGTGGACGGCAGATAGCCAAGCTGTGGCACCAGTAGGACATAAATCAGGAAATAAGCCACATATTCCAGAGACCGGACCCAAAACCCGACCTCGGCCCAACGACCATCGATCCGATCGGATAAGGCAGAGCTGAGCCAATGTAAAAAGCTGAACAAGACCATGCACCACACGGCAACGGTGGGCCACAGACCGGGTTGAGCAAACCATTTGGTCCGCTTGACGACCTGCGTCTGCTCCCCAAGCTGAGACAGCAGAAACACCGAGAAAGCCAGGAACAATACGGCAAAGACAATATCACCCGGACGGCGATACCGTTTGAACATGTCCTGAAGCGTTCTTGCGATCATTTCATCCTCCCAGCCCTATGAAGAAGGCGCGGAAATCACTGCCCGCGCCTCGATCCGGGGTGTTACTCGCCTAGAATCTCTTCTATTTTGGCGAATGACGCTTTATCTTGCTCGATCTGGGCATTCGAAGCATCGGGATCCTGCCAATAGATCAGCGCACCGGTTTCTTCGGCAAGCTTTTTAGCCTTGTCCGATTGCAGTGCTTTTTGGGCTGCGGCGGTGATTTTTTCGCGAACCTCGGGCGGCGTGTCTTTGTGAACAAACAATCCGTTCCACAGCGCCAATGGCAGGTCTGGGTTAAGCTCAACTACTGTCGGCGTATCCGGTACCAGAGCGATCCGGTCGCCGCCGATGCTGGCCAGCACGTTCACTTCATCCAGACAGGGCAGAATAAGCTGGAGCGTGGTGTTGATGACATCAACGTCACCGGACGCCAAGGTGTTGCAGTCCAGCGCATCGAACGCGGCTTCGCTGGCAAAGTCGAAACCGCTGCTGACAGCGGCGGCAAAAGTAACCTGCGTGGGTGGCAGAACCGAGCCAAAGTGGCCGAGTGCCACGTCGTTTGACTTGCCGTGTTCCACCAACTCATCCCAGCTTTGGAACGGGGCGTCTTTGCTCGACGCGATTACGAACGGGTAGGTCAGGAAGATGCCGATCGGTTCAAACGGGTTCGGGTTCAATTCAGGAATACCAATCTCGGGCCCGATGACCGGAACACCAATCACAAACGACCCGATCGTATAGCCATCCGCCGGTGCTGTGGCGACTTCGACTGCGCCGGGGAAAGGACCACCACCGCCGCCGGGCTTGTTCACAACAGCTGCCGGTACCCCGTACATCGCCTGAAATTCATCTGCGATCATTCTGGTCAGGACGTCTTCAAGATCACCCGGAGGCCAAGGAACCACAAAGGATACGGGCTTTTCGGGGTATTCTGCCAAAGCGGCCGTTGCAGAGGCGGCCATCACGGCTGCCGCAATAAACTTTTTCATTTACACCTCCCAGTGTATGGTTCATTATTTGAACCGTGTTAACAATAATAATCTTGCTTTGTTAAGTTCATTCTGTCAAGGATAACATCAACGGAAGGAGGCAAAACACATGGGTGCCGCACTTAATGCGCTAAAAATGCTGGACTTATTCTCAAACACGATGGCCGAAATCGGCCTGAGTCAGGCCGCGCGCCTGTCAGGATTGAACAAGGCTACAGCCCTGCGTCACCTACGAGCGCTTGAAGAATTCGGGTTGATCGAACAAAACCCGCAGTCAAAGACATATACCATCGGACCAGCTGCGCTGCGGCTTGCGGCACTGCGCGAGATTGCCAAACCCGGCCTTGAAGGCGCGCGCCAAAAAATGCACTTGGCCATGCAGGAGGTTGGCGAAAGCCTGCACCTAACGCTGCTGGAACAGGGCAGCCTGCAAACCGCCATCGTGGTTGAGACAACCAAGCACAGCGTTCGCGTCAGCCTTGATCCAAGCGAGATAATCCCGGTCAACGCGACTGCGGCGGGTCTATGTATGCTCAGCTTTGGCCCACCTTTCCTGCTGGATCGTCTGGATCAGGAAGCGCAGGTACGTTTCACCGAATCCACCCTGACAGACCCGGATCTGATCAAGGAAAAAGTTGCTCTGATCCAGCGGGCTGGCTGGGCCAACAGCAACGGCAGCTACGAAGAAGGTGTTTTTGGTTTTGCAACGCCAATCTTTGGCATCGATCAAATCGCCCTTGGAACCATTTCGATCGCCGTGCCCGAGATTAGAGCCACTTATGAGCGCCTGCCCTTGATCCTGAAATCCCTTCAATCCCTCTCGCGCGATCTGACCGCAAATTTCGGCGGCCAAATGCCCGAGGCCTTTCCAACCGAGTTCCACCCATGAGCGAAAGTGGACAACCCCGGAGAACCGCAACATGAAAGACTCCAACTTTCTTAAGGAGAACAACGCCCGCCATTTCTGGCATCCGATGGCGCACCCGGCCGACAGCAGGAACAACCCTCCGACCATTCTGACCGGCGGGGAAGGAGTTAGCATCATCGATGTGGACGGGCACAAGGCCATCGACGCCGTAGGTGGCCTTTGGAACGTCAACCTGGGCTATTCTTGCGATCCGGTGAAACAGGCGATCGCCGACCAGCTATACGCCCTGCCTTATTATTCGACCTTCCGGGGTACGAGCAACGACAAGGCGATCGAACTGTCTTACGAGTTGGCACAGTTCTTTGCTCCTGATGGGCTGACACGCGCCTTTTTCACCTCGGGCGGATCGGATTCTGTGGAAATCGCACTAAAGCTTGCGCGTCAGTTCCACAAAGTTCGGGGTGAGGCCGGTCGCACCAAGTTCATTAGTCTCAAGCAGGGATACCACGGCACCCATTTCGCTGCCGCTTCGGTTAACGGCAATCAGAAGTTCCGCGCCGTGTATGAACCCATGATGCCAGGCTGTTTTCATGTGCCTGCGCCTTGGACCTATCGCAACCCGTTTGACGAAACCGACCCTGAACGCCTGGCTCAGCTTTGCGTCAAAGCGCTTGAAGCCGAGATTGCGTTCCAGGGGGCCAACACGGTTGCCGCCTTCATCATGGAGCCGATTTTGGGCGCTGGCGGTGTAATTCCGCCGCACAAAAGCTTTATGCCCATGGTGCGTGAGGTTTGTTCGAAGAACGGTATTCTGCTGATTTCAGACGAAATCATCACGGCGTTTGGTCGAACCGGTAGTGAAAGCGGAGCGAGACATTGGGGCGTCCAGCCTGACATCATGACGACGGCCAAGGCGATCACCAATGGCTATTTCCCGTTTGGCGCCGCGATGATCTCGGGGGCAGTTGCCGAGGTATTTGAAAATGACACAACCGGGTTGGCATCCGTTGATCAGGGATACACCTATTCCGGTCACCCCGTCGGCGCGGCGGCGGCACTGGCGGCTCTTTCAGAAATCAATCGTCTGCGGATTTGGGAAAACGCTGCAGCACGCGGGGATGAGCTGTTCGAGGGCTTGAAGAAACTGGCTGAAAAGCACGAGGTGATCGGTGACGTACGAGGGGGCGAGGGCCTTATGTGCGCGCTGGAGCTGGTCTCGGACCGCGCAAGCAAGGCGCCGATTGCCAAACAACTGCCAATACAGGTGCAAAAGGCAGCTTATGAGGATGGTGTGATGGTGCGCGTATCTGGCAACAACATCATCATTTCGCCACCTCTGATTGTCACATCCGACGATGTTGCGAAGATCCTGTCAGCGCTGGATACAGGATTGTCGAGTTTGTAGTCGTCGCGCAGACCCCGCTTGCCAACTGGCGGGGTCAAACCTTAACAGCTTGCAGCTCTTCAAGCAGGTCCAGTAGCTCATCAAGCTTCTCTCGCCCCATCTGCGCCTCAATACTATTTGAAATGGCCAATGACGCTTGCAGGTTTTCTTTCAAAATCTGCCGACCCGCATCAGTAATCATCACCATCGTCCGCCTTTTATCCTGGCTGTCCTGACGGCGCGTGACCTGTCCATCGGCTTCCATGCTGCGCAATATTCGCGTCAGGCTGGGCAGCAACAGACAAGCTTCTTTGGCGATAGCGCTTTGCTCGACCTCGCCAAGCTCATCCAGTACGCGCAGGACGCGCCATTTTTGCTCGGATATCTGTATATCCTGCAGCATGTCCCTGATGGGGGCCATGATCGTTTCGCGGGCGCGCAATAATGCAATGGGAAGCGACCTTGAGGTGCTCTTGGTATGGCTTTGAGTGTTCATGCCGCCTTCTAGTGTGCTGCCCCAGGAAATGCAAAGATTAACAACACAACTTCTTGACGACATAAGCTTATTGACGACATAAGCTCATAATGGTAAACATGTTAATTAATAACGGAGGAATCATGCCGCATTTTCACGTCGAATATTCCAGGAATCTGGAAGACAGGATCGACATGGGCGGTCTGTGCGATTGCATCCGTGCAACGGCCGCTGAGGTTGACACCTTTCCGCTAGCAGGCATTCGCGTCCGAGCGATCCGTGTTGATCACTATGCCATCGCAGACGGAAATCCAAAGCATGGGTTCATCGATATTTCGATCCGGCTGCGGGCCGGTCGTTCGCAGGCCGACAAGAAGGACGCAACGCAGCGCATCTTCGAGGCGGCCCGAACCTATCTGGAGCCCGCCATGAGCCAGCATTCCATCGCGCTGTCGCTTGAGATGCGCGACATCGATCCCGACCTCTCCCCCAAAACCGGCACGATCCGCGACCATCTGGAGGCCTGACCATGAGTGACCTGCACAAGAATATTGAACGGCTTGATGGTTTCCTTGCCCGTTTCAAGAAGACCGGGATCAAGAACCGGATCGCAGGAGAAGATCAAGATGGGTCAGCAGGGGTGTTTCAGACGATCTCTCCGGTGGATAAATCGGTGATCTGCGACGTCGCCCATGGCACTACGGAAGATGTCGATACAGCAGCACAGGCCGCGCATGAGGCCTTTGCAGATTGGCGCGACATGCCCGCCCCGGAGCGCCGCCGGATATTGCTGAATGTTGCAGATGCGATTGAGGCAAGAGCCGAAGAGATCGCGCTGTGCGAATGCTGGGATACCGGCCAGACCCTGCGCTTTATGTCCAAAGCCGCCCTGCGAGGGGCTGAGAATTTTCGCTATTTTGCCGATCAGGTGGTTCAGGCGCGGGATGGTCAACACCTGAAATCACCGACACTGATGAACATAACCACCCGCGTCCCAATCGGGCCCGTTGGTGTCATCACGCCGTGGAACACTCCGTTCATGCTTTCGACATGGAAGATCGCTCCGGCACTGGCCGCTGGCTGTACGGTCGTCCACAAACCAGCTGAAGATTCACCGCTGTCTGCGTGGCTATTGGTCGAAATCGCGGAAGAAGCCGGTCTGCCCAAGGGTGTGCTGAACACTGTCAACGGTTTTGGTCCAGACGCAGGTAAGCGGCTGACCGAACATCCATTGATCAAAGCCATTGCCTTTGTCGGTGAAAGCCGTACGGGCAGCATCATTACCAAGCAAGGCGCAGATACGCTTAAACGGATGCATCTGGAGTTGGGCGGTAAGAATCCGGTCATCGTCTTTGACGACGCCGACTTGGATCGCGCGCTGGATGCGGTGATCTTCATGATCTATTCGATCAACGGCGAACGCTGCACGTCTTCTTCGCGGCTGCTGGTACAGGATACGATCAAGGAAGAGTTCGAAGCCAAGCTGATCGAGCGCGTGAACAATATCAAGGTCGGCCACCCGTTGGACCCTGCAACCGAGATTGGCCCTCTTGTAACGGAAGAGCATTACAACAAGGTCACTTCATACTTCGACATCGCCAAGGAAGACGGCGCGACTGTCGCGGCCGGTGGCGTCAAGGTGGGCGAAGAGGGGTACTTCGTACGGCCCACCCTGTTTACTAACGCTAACAATCAAATGCGCATCGCACGCGAGGAAATCTTTGGCCCTGTCCTGACCGTGATCCCGTTCTCGACTGAGGAGGAGGCGCTGCAGATCGCAAATGACACGCAATATGGTCTGACCGGCTATGTCTGGACCAACGATCTGACCCGCGCGTTACGTTTCACGGACAAGCTTGAGGCCGGAATGATCTGGGTGAACTCGGAAAACGTGCGCCATCTGCCCACACCGTTTGGCGGGGTCAAAGCGTCCGGCATCGGTCGCGATGGCGGCGACTGGAGCTTTGAGTTCTATATGGAACAAAAGCATGTCGGCTTTGCCACAGGCCAGCACAAGATCATGCAACTGGGCAAGCTCTAGCGGCCCCTCAGACGACAATCGCGCGAAAAACCTTAACTCCAGGAGCAGACCATGGGAGAAATCGTTCTTGCCGCCAAAATGACCCATGTGCCGACGCTGCTCATGTCTGAGCAGGAAGGCCCGGTGAAAGGTAAACGCCAGCCTGCCATTGATGGCCACCGCGAGATCGCGCGCCGCGCCAGAGCATTGGGGGCGACCACGGTGATCATCTGTGACACCCATTGGGTGATCAATGCCGGGTTCCACATCAACGCCAATGAGAAGTTCGAAGGCCTGTTCACGTCGAACGAGTTCCCGCAATTCATTCAGGACCTGCCGTATTCCTATACGGGAAATCCTGAAATGGGCGACGCCATTGCTAAGATAGCTTCAGAAAAGGGCGCCTATACTTTGGCGCATCACCTGGACAGCCTCGAACTGGAATACGGCACACTGGTGCCGCTGCGGTTCATGAGCCGCGAGCATGATATGAAGGTTGTCTCGGTCGCGGCCTGGGCCACGGTGCATAGCCATGAAGAAAGCCGAATTGTCGGCGAGGCCATCCGTGAAGCGGTTGAGGCCAGTGACGAAAAGGTGCTGCTGGTCGCGTCAGGCTCGCTGTCGCACAAAATCTGGGCCAACAAGGACTATGCCGCCAACAACGGCACTTTCACCATCAGTTCGGAATTCAACCGTCAGATGGACCTGCATGTGCTTGAGATGTGGAAGAACGGCGATCATGCCACGTTCCTGAAGATGCTGGGCGATTATGCCAATTTCTGCTGCGGCGAAGGCTCGATGCACGACACGTCGATGCTTTACGGCGCGCTGGGGTGGGATACCTATGACAAGAAATGCGAGGTTGTGACTGAGTATTTCCCAAGCTCCGGCACCGGCCAGACAAACGTCATCTTCCCCGTATAACAGGAGGTTAAAATGCCCGTTCCAGCCCCCAACCTGTATCCCGACTTCAACACAATCCGGCTGAGCCATGTTTGCCTGAACGTCAGCGATTTGTCAGCTTCGCGTAAATTCTACTCGGAGGTTCTGGGTTTGCAGGTCACGGACGAAAGCGACACACATGTCTACCTGCGCGCTATGGAGGAACGTGGACATCATTGTGTGATCCTGCAGAATTCCGATCAGCCGGCGACTGTCGAGGTCATGGGTTTCAAAACCTTCGACGAAGAGGATCTGGATCGGGCCGAGGCGTATTTTCAATCCAAAGGCCGACCGACCTCATGGGTTGATCGCCCCTATCAGGGCCGGACTCTGTTAACCTCGGACAATTTGGGCATACCGCTGGAGTTCTATCACAAGATGGATCGCCTGGAGCCGATCCATCAGAAATACGCGCTCTATCGTGGTGTGAAACCGCTGCGGATCGATCACTTCAACTGCTTCTCAACCAATGTCGATGACAGTGTCGCATTCTACAGTGATTTCGGGTTCCGCGTGACCGAGTATACGGAAGACGAAGATAGCAAGAAACTGTGGGCCGCGTGGATGCACCGCAAGGGTGGGGTGCATGATATGGCCTTCACCAATGGCAAAGGCCCACGGATGCACCACGTGGCCTTCTGGGTGCCAACACCGCTGAACATCATCGATTTGCTCGATCTAATGGCCACCACCGGCTATGTGGACAACATCGAACGCGGCCCGGGGCGACATGGTATTTCGAATGCTTTCTTCCTGTATATTCTCGATCCCGACGGACACCGGATTGAGATTTATTGCTCGGATTATCAGACCGTTGACCCCGATCTGGAGCCGATCAAATGGGACCTGAAGGACCCGCAGCGTCAGACGCTCTGGGGCGCTCCGGCACCGCGCAGTTGGTTTGAACACGGCACATCCTTTGTCGGTGTGGATGTAAACGAGCCAGACCTGTCTGCGTCTCCCATCATCGCACCGTAAGCAAAGTATGCTTGATCTAAAACATCTTAGTATGGGCGGGTTCCATAACGCCGAGGAGGCCTGATGCGCATTGCAACCTACACTGCCAACGGTGAAACATTTTTTGGTGCGATCACTGATGAAGGCGCGGTCGCACTAAACAGCGAATTTGCCGAGTTCAAAAGCCTCTACGAGGTTGTCGCCGCTGGTGCGTTTGGCCAATTGGCCGAGGCTGCCGAAGGAAAGCCGGTAACCCATACGGATTTCACCTTTGAGATGGTGATGCCAGATGTCCGTCGCATTCTGTGCGTTGGTGTGAACTATCCAGATCGCAACGCGGAATACAAAGATGGCAGTGCCCAGCCGAAATACATGTCGCTGTTTCCGCGCTTCGCCAGTGGATTTACCGGCCATAATCGCCCTCTGATCCGCCCGCCCGAAAATCACACGCTGGATTACGAGGGTGAAGTGGCCATCGTGATCGGCAAAGCAGGCCGCCGGATTTCGCAGGACGATGCTTATGGCCATATCGCAGCCTTGACCCTGTGCAACGAAGGGACAATCCGCGATTGGGTTCGGCACGCCAAGTTCAACGTCACGCAAGGCAAGAACTGGGACAATTCGGGTGCCATCGGCCCTTGGCTGGTCCCTTTCACTGGCGCTGCCCAGTTGGATGACGCCCGCATTCAGACTCATGTGAATGGTGAATTGCGTCAGGACGATACGTTGAACCGAATGATGTTCCCGATCCGGCGCGAGATCGAATACATCTCGACCTTTATGACCCTTCATCCGGGCGATATCATCGTCACCGGCACCCCAACTGGTGCAGGTGCACGATTTGATCCGCCAAAATACCTGGCTCCCGGCGATGTGGTTGAGGTATCCGTCGATGGGATAGGCACCCTGTGCAACACCATCGAGGACGAGCAGATATGACCCCGGAAGACCACGCGCGCGCTGCCGCCGATCTGCTGAACGCGGAAAGGACGCGACAGCAGATTGGTCTACTGACATTGCGGTATCCCGAAATGGCGATGGATGACGCTTATGAGGTGCAGAATGCCATCTATCGTGCCAAATTGGCGGAAGGGCGCAAGGTCATCGGCTGGAAGATCGGGCTGACCTCGAAAGCGATGCAATATGCGTTGAATATCGACATTCCTGACAGTGGTATCCTGTTTGACAACATGGCCTTTGAAAATGGCGGGACCGTTCCCGCAGGTCGTTTCATCCAACCCCGGATCGAAGCCGAGATCGCCTTTGTCATGAAGGAAGCCATTGGCGGCGCCGATGTGAGCCGCGATCAGGTTTTGCAGGCGACCGACTATGTTACTCCGTCCATTGAAATCCTCGACACTCGTATAAAGCGGGCAGACCCTGAGACTGGAAAGTCACGCACTGTATTCGACACGATCAGCGACAACGCCGCAAATGCCGGCATTGTACTAGGGGCGGAACGCCGCCCAGCGGATGCATTTGACCTGCGATGGGTAGGGGCCCTAACCTTCCGCAACGGCGAAATCGAGGAAACCGGCCTGGGTGCGGGCGTATTGAATGATCCGGTCGAAAGTGTGGTCTGGCTTGCCCGTCGCATGGCGCAATACGGCCAGAGGATTGAACCCGGCCACGTGATTCTGTCCGGCAGCTTCATTCGCCCGATCGAATGCCCATCGGGTGCGGAAATCCACGCCGATTTCGGATCGTTCGGATCCGTCGACATCAGTTTTGCCTAAAGGAGCAGCGACATGCCCGCACCAAAGAACACCTTTAAGGCTGCATTGAAGGCTGGAAAGCCTCAGGTCGGGTGCTGGATCGGAATGGCCGACGCATATGCAGCAGAAATTTCCGCGACCGCAGGGTTCGATTGGTTGTTGGTCGATGGCGAACACGCACCAAACGACCTGCGCTCGACCCTTGAACAGGTGCGAGTGATCGAAAGTTCGGGCAGCGCGCCAGTTGCACGTCTACCGATTGGTGAGACATGGATGATCAAGCAATATCTCGATGCGGGTGTTCAGAGTATTCTGGTGCCGATGGTCGAAAGCGCTGATCAGGCGCGCGAACTGGTGCGCGCGGTGCAATACCCCCCACGCGGCGTCCGAGGTGTGGGATCATCCCTTGCGCGGGCTTCGCAATTTGCCAAAATCCCGGACTACCTCGATACGGCGGATGAGCAGATTTGTCTGCTGCTGCAGGTTGAGAACAACGCGGGCATGGCCGCTCTGGACGACATTCTGACGATTGATGGAGTAGACGGAGTTTTTATCGGACCTGCAGATCTGGCCGCCGACATGGGTCATATCGGCAACGCCGGGCATCCAGATGTTGTGGAGGCCATTGAAGACGCGCTGACCCGCATCGTCGCGGCAGGTAAAGCCGCGGGTATCCTAACACTGGACCCAGCAATGCAGCGTAGGTGCCTTGAGATCGGCGTGACCTTTCTGGCCACTGAAATTGACGTCACCCTTTTCGCAAAAAGCATGCGCGCCAAAGCGCAAAACGGCCTCGCGCTTTTGCCGCGGCAGAACGCAATCGGATCGGCGACAACAGAAAATGCCAGCAAGTACTTACAGCAATTATGCAAACATTGGTCACATAAGGGACAGGTCGAGTTCGATGCAGATACTGGAACCGTTTCTTTTGGCAGTGGCAATGCCGTTGAACTAAAGGCTACGCCAGTAGCACTGGAAGTTTGCGCCTCGGCGCAACAACGCGGTGACCTAGACAGTTGGAAGACGGTGATTTCCGATCACCTAAAACGGTTTGCCTTTCGCGAAGAGCTTGAACTGAACTGGGATGACTAGCGACTTTTGTTTTGCTGGAAATAGTATGGGTTTTTCTGAGCGTTCCTGCCTGCTCGCGTGTTTACAACTCGTTTGTTGTCAGTAACAGGGCGCCGTTGCGATGTCAGAGTATGCGCCAAGATCACTTAGGCAAGCATCTATTTCTAAGGTTATCTGAACACTTGCTCATGGATTACTCCCTAGAATGTTGTGGACGGCACTGCGGCGAGTTTGCAAGAAACCAACAGACCCGTCGGGGTGAATTGATGCGGTCAACTTGTCCAAGATCATCTTATAAGCAATTGAGTTTTATCTGTAAATTCCCAAGAACAAATAAAAGTCTCCTTCTTTTTGTTCTCATTGTTCAGCCGTATAAGAAAAAGAACCGGCTGTTACGTGGTGCAGCAGGGTCATCTAATTGAAAGACCCGCCGGTAGGATATCTCGATGAAGCTGCGGAAGAAGAACGAAACGCTCTTCGCTCACTTCAAACGCGTACTTGGGTTAGGACGGCTCCGATTTTGTGGCCCGTATGGCGCAAATTAAAAATTAACCCTCACTGCCACCGCCCAGAACATACACAAATGGGTCAATATCTTTACCGCACCGTAACAAACACGCAAAGCCTAATCGGGAAGGCGTTTTTTGCCGTGTTCAGATCATTGCATTCTGCGCGCGTAACACTTTGTTTTTGAATAAAACCAGTCGCTTTCTGCCCATTACTCTGGAAGCATCCCAAACCGGCCTTTCAAGCACGCTGTCGCGCCCGACCAATTTCTACGATCAAAAACTTGCACCAACTACAACGCCAACAGCGGGAACCTCTGTTGGCGCGGTGACCATCGATTTATCTGCAACTAGCTATTGGCTCAGTACTCGATCGCATATTTCCTGAGCGATTGGCATAGCGCTTGTTGCTGCCGGCGAAGGCGCATTTAATACGAACGTCATACGATCCTGAGATCTGAACAGAAAATCGTCTTCAAGTCGCCCGTCAGGATGAACGATCTGGGCACGATGGCCTGCCACGTAGTGACACAAATCCGGCAATTCAACTTTTGGACAGTATTTCTGAACTTGTTTGAGATAGTAACGCTTTGACACCGCGCTTCGAATTTCATTGGCTATGGCGCAAGGATGCTTGGCAAGAGATCGCCAAAAGCCTGCGAACAAGGCCATTTCACGAAAGTCTGCTGAGCTGAATGACACCTTGGAGTATCTTTCGCGTGCCAATGATATGATGGCATTCGGACCGACATTGATCGATCCATCAATCATAGGCGTCAAATGGATACCTAGAAACGGTAGGTTGGGGTCAGGCACAGGATAAATCAGATGCTTGACCAGTTTGGATTTTCGTTTTGGAAGACGATAATATTCCCCCCGAAACGGTACGACTTTGGCATCGCACGCAAGTCCCGCCATGCGAATTATACGGTCGGATTGCAAACCTCCACAAACAACAAGATGCTCACACCCGATCATACCCTTAAGTGTGATGAGCGCGGTTTTTCCATAACTGTTATCGATGCCTACCAAAGGGGTGGAATATAGAAATGTCCCTCCATTAGCCACGAAGTCCTCAAGGAGTGACCGAGCTATTTGGGAGTAGTCTACAATCGCGGTGTCTGGTAGCCGAACAGCGGCGCACCCCGCTACGTTGGGTTCCAAGGAAGTTAGGTCGGCCAAAGACAGGTCTTGAACTGTTACGCCGTTCTGACGCGCGCGATCCGCCAAGTCGCCAAGTCGAGCTTTCTCTTGATCGTTCGTGGCGACTAAGAGCTTCCCGCGTGTCTCGTACTTCAAGCCCTTTGTCTCGCAATAGTGCTTCGTTCTAAGCAGTCCTTCACGACAAAATCGCGCCTTTTTACTGCCCGGCTTGTAGTAGGCACCAGTATGGACCACACCGCTGTTACGGCCGGTTTGGTGACGTGCTGGAGCATCTTCTTTTTCGATTAGCAATATCCGCGCTTTGGGCGCTCGTCTGGAAAGCTCCAGCGCGGTAGCTACTCCGACAATCCCGGCGCCTACTACTGCATAATCGTAAGTTCCGAGATCCATAAACTCTCCTGTATTTTGAGCCCTTGATGTGCTGGGCATAGATCAAATTACGAGGCGGTTTATGAAGTGGCAATACCCGCCGGTCAGCTTCGCTTTTTCTGATGTTGGTTAAGTTATTACAAGTTTTTATGCGCCAGAGAGCCTTAGGAAGGCTCAAACGGGACTAGACTTCAAAGGCAACAACATGTCTGAACTGCAAGGCAATCGACCGGATGTCCGCTACCCATGATGTTGTACCGTTCGTGGTATTCGAAAGTATAGCTGGGGCAATGAAAAACGCCAAAACAAGCGAGATTATGTGGCAGAGATAATCTTATCTAAAGCCCCAGTTTTATACAGACGGTCTGAGATCGACAAGGTCGATCTGAAACAGTTTATGACCCCACCGAACTCGCAGAAAACTCGCCTCAGATTTCTGCTATATGATCCTGCCGCATCGCCTAACGGCAGGCTGCTCATCAATGCCAGCGCACGGAAGTGATCGCTGACCTGCCCGGCGGTCTCAAACAGGTTTATTTGGCTCTCGAGGCTGTTGCAGATCGCGTACAGATTTGTGTTCATTTCGACCTTGGTTCTGCCAATCAGGCGCCCGCGCTCCCTTTATCATCGAAAGACTGAACGCCGTGCGACTGACTCCGAGATATGTTGCGTCAACTATCATGCTCATTTCCTCACCGTTAATCAGCGGCCAACTCTATCAAACTCGGCGCAAAGATGCCTTTATCGCTCCGGTGCTGCCAACGGTTATGTAACGAATTGCGAAGACCGCGTACGCTGGGCGCATCTTGTAGATCTGAGTGACCTTGGTTCTCTCATTGAACGGGTTCCTTAGGCGCTGGCTTTGCGGCCGATCGATCTGACTCGATGATCTAACACTGACCACCTTCAGCCTCATCAGATCGCAGCCGCGCAACTTGCTATCGATTACCATGTTGAAGAGCGCTAGATCTCGATGATTTTCGGCGAGCTCGTGGAGCATTTGGATCGCCCAAACGTGTTTTGGTTTAAGCGGGCGCTGTTAACCTGCAATACGCCTTTCGTTCCAGACTGGACGAAGTGAGCGTATAGCAGTTAAGTTTGGCGTTTCCATGGCTGATGTTCCGATCCGCCATGCCCGCCAACAACGACAGCTCGGCGTTGATGCAATACAAAATCACAGGATGCAGCATTTGCTCCGATGGCCGCTGTGGAGCCAAAAGTGACTGACAAGGCAAATTGCGCCAATGTCGGAAATGCGCTTTTCTATTATCTTAACCGCCGTTGGAGCAGAAGCTTTAGGTCGTTACACGATTACAATTGGTTGAGGCGAGTTTGTTGTCGGGCATATGGATATCACATGCAGTTCGGCTCAGTTTTCTAAGTATGGTTGATGGCAGTCATATTCTCGGTCCAATCTATAAAGGCAAACCTCGAAACGAGCGGTAGCTTCCTTGTTGATGCTGGTATCATAATTACGCCCGAAAAGAACGATCTTCGCCTTTAGGAGCGTCCGACCCGTCTGGTGATAATTGACGACGAACGTGTCAATCAAGTGATCCGAGATATTGTTGAAACAATTGAAACCGCGGTTAGTTCGCCATCTGGAGCGGAGTTTCTTAGCGAGGTTATGTTTCAAAAACTTCCAAAAGGGCTTGGCGCGGGATAGCAGCCAATGTCAGTGCTGATAGAAAGGGTGGACTTTCAGGACGCAATATCCATCTGAACCTTGTTGATGCGTTCGTTCTCCAAACTAACATCGTTTCGGTCGTGGCCAGCAGGTTGACGGTTGCAATGATTAACGGGCTTTGGGGTATGTCATCCAGTGACAACCAGGCCATGCTGAAGGAAGGCGGTAGTTAGTGTTCCCATTCGATCAGATCCATAAATGGCGTCAAGTATGGCGCATCGATATCGGTTTTACCTAACTAGCGTTCGAGCTAGCTGAGGATTGTCTTTTGGATGAGATTTCTCATTCGCTGGGCCCACTAAAGGATATGCAAGGTTCACCCGTTTTTTTGTATCTCGTTCATTGAACAAGGAAGGAGCGTCAATGGAGTACTGCCAATCTTGCTCAGAATGCAGTTTATACAAGCTTCGCCGCATAATCCTTACTATTTTTAGTACCTTGGAGGGCAATCACAAATTAGCTGTCGGTTAAAAAGCTTGATATTCATTCTCCAACTAAGAGACCGCCGATGACCAAAAGTTGGCGAATAACCCTTCAAAGTCTTAGCGAGAGACATGACATGCCGCCATCCAGCTTGGCGCAATCGGTGTTGTCAATTTCTACGATCTCATACCCTTCACGATCCAACATGTCTGCTGTGCGCGAGAAGCCTGCGGCCATCAGCACCAGATTGTTGAAGCGGATCGCGTTGGCAGCAGCTTCTTCCCCATCAGCAACATGAAGCACTCGGTAGCCCTCAAAGCAGCCTGATGCATCAAGTCTTCGGGTAGACAGGATTGTTTCGGCATCCATCAGTGAACAATCTGTCTTGAAGTGCAAAACGCCTTCCGGTGTAAACACTTCGCGCAGTTTGTGACCCCACGCGGAGGTGATTTTAGACAGCTCGGCGACACCTTCAGCGTCCGTGCGGTCTGATCTGCCCACCAAAATTTCGCGACCGGTTACAAGAATATCTCCGCCCTCGATATGGCCGGGGCCGTTGATTTCCAGAACCGTCTCGTAGCAAGCGCGAAGATTTGGCGCCATTTCTGCCACCTCACCCATCCGCGATGGTGCGCCTGGCCGCATCAGCACAGCGCCTTGCGGCAGGCAAAGGGCCGTATCCTCGACAAACTGCGCGTCGGGGAACGCGTCGAGGGGATCAAGTTCGATTACTTCAGCCCCGGTGCTTTTCAGTGCAGCCACGTAAGCCTTATGTGCCGCCATCATCCCTTCGAAATCGGGGTTTCCAATATCCTTTGCACGCAAACCGCCGGCAATGGTCGCAGCCGGGCGGCGGGTGATTGCGCGGGAGAACTCAAAGGTCGGGTCTGACATGTTTCAATCTTTCTGAGGTTCACATTTCGGAGCGATGACTTCGATCATTGCAGGCCCATCTAAAGCGACAGTTTCGCGCAACGCCTGCGCGACAGCCTGTGGTTCGGCCGGAACCTTGGTGAATGGAATGCCAAAAGACTTGGCTGATGCAGAAAAATTCGGGGGCGAAGGATCACAACCTATGACGGTCACACCCACATCCCGCATCGACGCGGCAATTTCCTGATATCCATGATTGTTCCAGATCACGAAGGTGACCGGCAGGTTTTCATCTGCTGCGGCCATGATTTCAGGCAATGAAAACTGTGCACCTCCATCGCCGACAATGCAGATCGCCCTTGCTGTCGGATCGGCGATCGACGCGCCGATGGCAGCGGGTATCCCGTAGCCGAGCGCGCCATATCCCGTTGCTGCGTTGAACCAACCTCCGGCCCGGTCGTGGTCGTAGAAAAGATTGCCGGCATAAATTGGTTGGGTTGAGTCTCCGACCATCAATGCATTCGGAACTGCCGAGCGAATGGCGTTCAGGATTTCGACCTGATGGCGATAGTCCGGACCAATTTCCTCCCAGGCGGCGCGGCGTGTTTTGCTGGCGCGTTCGGCACCGTCGTCTTGCTTTGCCTCATTGGACAATGCCCCAAACAGCGCCGGTACAACCAAATTGACGTCACCTTGAATGGTAAGCGCTGCCTCATGTCGCGCCAGTTGATCGCTGCAGCGATCCACCCTGATCAGGCCTGACCTTCCTGCAAATTGTTCGGTGGCGTACATGTCATAGTCGGTTGGCCCCAATTCGGTTCCCAAAGCCAAAACGCAATCAGCGCTTTCTATCAGCTCGCGTACTGCTTTGAGGCTGGGGCTGGCCGGAACGGTCAGTGGATGTCCGTGCATCAGGCCCCGTGCGTTGACGGTTTGCACGACGGGGGCATCGAGAGTTTCAGCCAATGTCTGTAAATCGGTTTCCGCTTTTTTCGCGCCACCACCCGCCAGAATGACAACTCTATTTGCTTCAGCCAGTTGCCTTGCCGCTTGTGAGATTAAGTCTGGATTGACCGGGGGTGCTGGATCGAGCGTCTCGACTGGTGTTTTTTGATATTTTTCTGCTGCTACATCCAACGGGACCCCTATATGCACCGGCCCTGGGCGACCGTTGGTAAGGTCGTGAAAAACACGGTCCAAGACCGGGTCCAGAGCGTTGGAGTCGGGAACTTGTTCTGACACCAACGCAACTGTTCTGGCCAGCCCCAGTTGGTCTGGCAATTCATGCAGATGTCCCAAGCCCTTGCCAAGTGAAGCGGTTTTATTGACACCAGAGACCACCAACATCGGAATTGAATCAGCGCGCGCCTGCGCCATCGGTGTCAAGGTGTTGGTCAATCCGGGGCCGGTGATCACAAAGGTCACACCCGGTTTCCCCGAAACACGCGCGTAGCCATCAGCCATGAAACCAGCACCCTGTTCATGCCTGGGCGTGATATGACGAATGCCCGAAGCCGCAAGACCGCGGTAAAGTTCGACCGTGTGAACGCCCGGAATTCCGAAGACGCAGGTCACATCTCTTTGGCGAAGCTTGGCAACCAAAGCTTCACCGATTGTCATTCCGCTCATGCAACCTCGCGCGATTTGCTGTTGGCGTGATCAATGATGCGAGAAACCGCTTTGGCAAAATCGGCGTCACTAATCGTCAGCGCGACCCGGACCCAGTCTTTCAGACCGTTGCCAAAGGCGGACCCTGGCATGACAGCCACCCCGGCCTGCAACAGATCCCACGCATAATCTTCGCCATCAAACCCGGTGGCAGAAACGTTGATGAGGGCGAACATTCCCGCCTCTGGGCGATGAACCGTCATATCCGTTTCTGCTTCAAGACGATCGGCCAGCAGGGTGGCGCGGCCAGAGAAGCGAGCGGCCATGCCGGGGGCAACCTCGGACCCGTCGCGGATTGCCTTTTCGGTCATGTCCGCGATGAAGGGCTGATTGCCAAAGAGCATTGTTTCGGAATACGGCAGCAGCGCTTCACAAAACGCTGCTGGTCCGACACACCAACCGCTACGAAACCCTGGGGCAGCATGTGATTTCGAGATGGATGATACACCTATGACACGATCCGCCAGTTTCGGGTCTGCCAATGGTGAAGCAAATTCGGCCTCGTCAAAGATCAGTTCTTCATAGACCTCGTCCGAGATGATCCATAAATCGTGCGCCATGGCGAGCTGCCCGATTTCGGCAATTTCCGCGGTAGTCAGAATTGCACCTGTCGGGTTGTGTGGCGTTGTCAGAAGAATGGCGCGGCTGCGTGGAGTGATGCGTGCAGCAATATCTTCGGCTTGCATGCGAAACCCGTGCTCTGGCCGAAGCGGCACAGGCACCATATCCGCCCCGGATGCACGCACGACTCCTTCGTATGTCGCGTACATCGGATCACCAACCAAAACCTCGTCTCCAGCCTCTGCAATCCCGGACATCACTGCGAAAAGGGCGGTTTGCGTCCCGGGAAAGCACAAAAAGTTCTCGGGTCCGAAGGGCCGCCCACGAGAGGCTGAATAGCGAGAAGCAAGCGCGTCAAGCAGTCCGGCTTCACCGCGCCCGTTGGAATACCCTGTCCGTTGTGCCCGCAAGGAGGTTACGGTGGCTTCTACCAATGCGGCTGGCACGGGCACATCCGGTTCTCCAATCGTCATTTCGACGATATCCGCTCCGGCTTTGATAAGGTCACGTGCTTTCAGGTGTACACCCCATTTGGCACCACCCAACCCCGCTAAACGCACAGTCACAGATGTTGTCTTCATGGCTGCTCCGCCTCTTTGTTTAATGGTATCCCCAGGATGGCGCTCACGGAGTCCAAGCCGATCCGCGCCAGTTGCCCTTCGGAAAACGCGTCCGGAAGCGCACCGCCTTCCAGCCAAAGGCCGTCGATTACCGCGTTGCAAGCAATGGCCAGTTGCGTTGCCTCCGTTGCAGCAACTGAATGTCCGGTTTCCAGCAATGCGGCGACGATCAGCTCCTCGAGGTGACCCCGGAAATAGTTATAGGTCTGCTGGTGAATGCGCTGCATTTTTGAATCATGTTGCACCTTGTTCAGAAAGCTGGCCCACAACGCCACGGCGCTTGGATCAACGATTGGTGGTCGTAGCGACGCGTCAACGAAGTTGGTCAACTGAGATACTGCGCTGCCCGTTCCTGACGAAGCTGCTGTCTGATCGGTTAGCGTATTCATGTGGTGCTCATAAGCCGCCTGGACCAACTCTTCCTTTGAAGAGAAATAATGACGGATCAACCCTTGGGTCACGTTCGCGCGGGCTGCAATCTCACGCACCGTGGCACCGCGGACGCCCATCTCGGCGATCAGGTCCAAAGTCGCCAATATTAGCGCCTCGCGCCGAAACTCAGCAGACTCACGTTTAAATTTGCGGCTGTCGTCCTGCACGTCAGTGTCATCCATGGCATGGAGTTATTATACACTTGCATAATTGCGAGATTCGAGGCTTACTGCAAGCTGAAATCAGAAGATTGTTAGATATGGACACAGCCGAAGCAGCATCACCCACACCCGAAGCCACTGCGTCCATTGAGGCGATAAAGATTGAGGACCTGCACAAATCCTTTGGTGCGCTAGAGGTCCTGAAGGGTGTCTCCCTGACTGCCAACAAGGGGGACGTTGTCGCAATCATCGGGGGGTCAGGCTCGGGCAAATCCACCATGCTGCGCTGTATCAACTTCTTGGAAACGCCGAGCTCGGGAAAAATCACCATAGGCGGTGAATTGGTTGAAATGCACGCCGATGGTAGCCCCGCGAACCGCCGCCAGATCGAGCGTATCCGAACGCGGCTGGCAATGGTTTTTCAGCAGTTCAATCTGTGGACGCATCGCACGCTTCTGGAGAACGTGATCGAAGTGCCGATACATGTCCTAAAGGTGCCAAAGGCAGAGGCTATCTCGCGGGCGCACGACCTGTTGAAAAGGGTAGGGCTTGGTGACAAGGCCGACACCTTTCCGGCCTATCTATCTGGCGGTCAGCAACAGCGCGCCGCCATTGCCCGTGCGCTTGCCGTAGATCCTTCGGTGATGCTTTTCGATGAGCCCACATCGGCGCTGGACCCCGAGTTGGTCGGCGAAGTTTTGAACGTGATCCGTGATCTCGCTGGTGAAGGACGCACCATGCTGCTCGTCACCCATGAAATGAAATTTGCGCGCGAAGTTGCCAGCCACGTTGTCTATCTTTTCGAAGGCCGCATTGAAGAGCAGGGTCCACCTGCCGAGGTCTTCGGTAATCCAAAATCAGAGCGGTTGAGGCAGTTCCTCAGCTCGGTCGCCTGATTCAGTCAAAACAAACTAATGAACCAAAAGGGAGTAACAAAATGAACCTTAAGAAACTGCTTGCGTCCGGAGTTGCCGCCGCCATCCTTTCAGTTGGTGTCGCCAGTGCCGAAGAGGTCAAGATCGGTATCGCGGCTGAACCTTATCCACCATTCGCTTCGCTTGACAGCTCAGGCAACTGGGTTGGATGGGAGATCGATGTTATCAATGCTGTCTGTGCCGCTGCCGAACTGGACTGTGTTATAACGCCTGTAGCCTGGGATGGTATCATCCCATCGCTGACCGGGCAGCAAATCGACGCCATCATGGCCTCTATGTCGATCACCGAGGAGCGGCTGAAAACCATTGATTTCAGCGATCCTTACTACAACACACCCGCTGTGATCGTTGCGGACAAATCGATGGATATCGAAGCGACACCAGAGTCGCTGGCGGGTAAAGTTGTCGGCATTCAGGCTTCGACCATCCACCAGGCCTATGCGCAGGAATATTTCAAGGATGCTGAACTGCGGGTTTATCAGACACAGGATGAGGCCAATCAGGACCTGTTCGCAGGCCGTATTGATGCAACTCAAGCAGACAGCATCGCCATGGCCGACTTTGTAAACTCGGATGCGGGCGCTTGCTGTGAAATTAAAGGCGCCGTTGCAGATGATCCCGCTATTCTGGGACGCGGCGTTGGGGCTGGCGTGCGCAAAGGGCAAGATGACCTGCGTGAGGCGCTGAACAAAGGCATCGCCGCAATTCTTGCCGATGGCACGCACGAGAAGATCACATCGAACTATTTCTCGGCCAGCATTTACTAAGCCGCTGCTGTGAACGGACTGTTGGATTCACTTGGATTGGCGCAGAGCGCAGAGCTTTTGTCGCTCTCGCCGCCGGGATGGGGGGCCAATCTGCTGCGCGGATTGTCCCACTCATTGCAGATTGCTTTCGGCGCTTACGCCCTCGGTCTCGTGATCGGATTGTTCGGAGCTTACGGCAAACTCTATGGCGGGAAGGTCACGCGCGATCTTCTCGCCATCTACACGACGGTGATCCGGGCCGTGCCCGAGCTGGTCCTGATCCTGATCCTGTATTACGTGGGATCTGACATCATAAACAAAATCTCCGCCGCAATGGGCGGGGGTCGGGTTGAGGTCAGTGGTGTTGGCGCAGGCATATGGGTGCTGGGTGTTGTCCAGGGCGCTTACGCGACCGAGATTTTGCGCGGCGCAATTCAGGCGGTTCCGCCCGGTCAGATCGAAGCCGCCAAATCCTACGGGATGCCCGCCTTCATGACCATGCGCCGCGTGACAATCCCGGCCATGATGAGCTTCGCCGTGCCAGGTCTTGCCAACCTGTGGCTGATTGCAACCAAAGATACCGCGTTGCTCGCTGTTGTGGGTTTCAACGAGCTGACACTGGAAACCCGCCAGGCTGCAAGCAGTACACGCGCCTATTTTACTTTCTTTCTGGCAGCGGGATTTCTTTATCTCATGGTTACGCTGTGTTCGGGCGGCATCTTCGCTCGGATTGAGAAATGGGCGCGTCGCGGCCAACCCTCTCTGAAGGGAGGGGGCAGATGATTGATTTCAGATCTTTGATGCAACCACATCGCATTGTGATGATGCTGATATTCGCTGGAATCGTTGTCTGGTGCGCCGTCTCTCTTCAGTGGGACTGGATCCCGAAATATGCGCCGCTCGCCCTTCAGGGCATTTGGACGACAATCTGGCTGTTGGTGGTCACCGTAGTTTTGGGTTTCCTACTCGCCGTTCCTCTTGGATTGGCACAGGCGGTTGGGCCTTGGTATCTTGCCGCCCCGGCCAAGGCATTTTGCACTATCATCCGCGGCACACCGCTGCTGCTGCAACTCTGGTTATTGTATTATGGGCTTGGGTCTTTGTTTCCGCAGTTCCCCTGGATACGCTCTTCCGAGTTGTGGCCCTATTTGCGACAGGCCTGGCCATATGCAGTACTGGCGCTGACGTTGTCCTATGCCGGCTACGAAGGAGAGGTGATGCGCGGTGCCTTCAAAGGGGTCGCCAAGGGTCAGCTTGAGGCAGCCAAGGCATTTGGCATGCCACGTTTCACCATGTTTCGCCGTATCTGGTTGCCGCAGGCTATCCGCAACGTCCTGCCGACATTGGGCGGTGAAACCATATTACAACTCAAAGCAACTCCATTGGTTGCGACGATCACTGTCGTCGACATTTACGCCGTGTCTTCACGTGTGCGCTCCGACACTTTCATTATTTACGAGCCGCTCATCCTGTTGGCCGTATTCTATATTCTCGTCGCGGGCGTGATCGCATTTGGTTTCCACTGGCTGGAAGTAAAGGTTCTTGGTACTGGAAACCGCAATGGCGGTATCAGTTAGTATTGCCAGCAGCGGATGGGGATCCATGTGCTGAAAGTCGGCTCCGACAAATGCTTCGAGCTCAAAGCACTCTGTGCTGCAACTTGCGTTCAGGTTAGCTGAGTTCTGATGGCTGACATCAATATCAGGCCATACTGGAATGGTGCGCAATTATATCTCTGCGCACCAATCCCGGCCGGTTCCGTTCACAGCTCTACAACAACTTTTCCGACCGCCGCTCCGTTTGTCAGGTGCTCATAGGCTGCATCGACATTGGTCCACCCAAGCCTCTGTTCGTCAACAATTGGTTTGAGTTGGCACGCATCCGCCATTTCCGCCAGAGTTTTCAGGATGTCACCATGGGATTGACGCCCGACATCATGCATCATCGGGATCAGCATGAAGACGACGTGCAGAGACAGACCTTTGAAATGCACAGGTGTCAGATCAATCTCGACCATCGCGACGGTTGAGGCGACTTGGCCATTGAGCTTGGCCGCTTCGAACGAGTTCGTCATGTTAGGCCCACCCACGCTATCAAACACCACATCGAAGCCCACGCCATCAGTGTGTTCGGCCACGTAGTCCTCGACCTTTTGGGTTGTGAAATCCAACGGGCGCGCACCGAGACCCTCGATGAGGGCTAACTGATCCGCTCCACGACCTGTTGCCGACACGGCTGCGCCAAGGTGGCGCGCAACTTGAACGGCAACATGACCAACGCCACCGGCACCGCCTTGAACCAGAACGGTCTGCCCTTCGCCGACACCGGCGCGGGTCAATCCTTCGTAGGCGGTGATGCCTACGAGAGGCAGCGCCGCGGCCTCTCGCATGCTCAGCGTCTTGGGTTTGCGTGCAATCAGGCGGGCATCCGCCTTGATGTACTCGGCTAGCGAACCATGGAGGTCCATCAAACCACCAGCGCAGCCATACACTTCATCACCTATGGAAAAACCTCTAACACCTTCGCCAACGGCGGTGATTGTGCCAGCAAAATCCATGCCAAGGACCGCGGGCAAATTGGGGGACAGAGGTAGATCCGCGCCCATGCTTCGGATCATTGTATCGACGGTATTGACGCTGGCCGCGGCCACTTTGACGACTACATGCCCAGACGTTGCGACCGGGTCGGGCATTTCCACAAGCTCGAACGGTGCATCGGGTCCGTAGGCGTTCAGAACCATAGCTTTCATTGGGATATTCCTTTTTTTAGCGAAGTGTCAGGCGCGGCTTTGAACAGCGCACGCCTGACGTGATCATTGTGTTGGAGGACGGATCAGTTGATATCCTGAACCTGCATAACCAGATCGCCCCACTTGCGCTGGTTTTCGATGTCGTGTTCCAGACCCTGTTCATCCGCGATGGTGAACCGTTTGACCGCCGGGGTTTTGCTTGTGGCCTGATACAGCCAATAGGCTTCGGCCTTCAGCGCTTCATCAATGGGTTTGTCGATGGATTCATAGACCATCTGCTTGCAGGCATTGATCGACTCTGCCGGGAATTTTGCGATCCGCTCGGCGAGCGCTGTCACATACGGGCCAATCTCATCTGGCTCCAAAGCCTTGTTTATGGTGCCCAGACGTTCTGCATCATCCGCATCGTAGTCTTGTGCGCTCAGGATGATCTCAAGCGCTTTTCCAAGGCCGGTTTGACGTGCCATGCGCGAAGCACCGCCGCCGCAAGGCAGGATGCCCATTCCAACTTCCATCTGCATGAACTTGTACTTACCCCGCGCCGCAAATCGCATGTCGAGCGCCAACGCCAACTCGTGTCCGCCACCACGTGCGAACCCTTCCAGCTTTGCGATGGTGGCTTGTGGCACCTTGCTGATCCGCTCGCAGACCGATTGAAGGTCCAAAAGCTGTGCGTCCTCCCGGGATACGGCCTCAGTCGACATATCCTTGAGCAGCTCGGTATCGTAGTGGCAGACCCAGATTTCCGGGTTGGCGGACTGAAAGATCACGACCTTGGTTTCGCGGTCTCGCTCTAGCCGCATGGCCAGACTGTTGAGGTCGGCCAGCATTTCCTGGCCTTGCACGTTTACGGTGCCAAAGTTGAATGTGACTGTTGCGATGCCGTTTTCAACAGCAACGTCAAAGGTTTGAAAGTTCTCATATTTCATCAGACAGTCCTTTCTTGGGCCTCGACGCGGCACACGCGAGGGGTAAGGGAGGTTAAAGTTGGAAGCGCGTCTGGATTTAGTGCAGCGCGGGTCAGTTGGTCTGGTTAATCAAACCTCTGATCGAGTTCATGACGTCGGCAACATGTGCTTTGTCCAGTGCTGCGGCATGTGGATTCGCGAAGGCACCGCTGTCATTGTCAAAATAGGCACCTGACGCATCAGCGAACCGATCACCCAATGCTGCGTCAATCAGGATATCAGCGCCGATGTTCATATCGTTCCCGGCTAGGCCGAATCCTTCTTTCACCATCTTTGAGGCCAACAGCGATCCCGGATTTACCGCGACCATGACGGGTGCATCGGACAGAGATTTGGCCCATTCCCGGGTCCAGATGGTGATCGCCAGCTTGCTTTGCGCATAAGCCTCCATATCAGCCAGCGGGACACTACCCTCCAGTGCATTAATATTCACCGGGGCCTGCGCTGCCGATGACAGGTTCACGACGCGCCCGGCGGCGGGAATGATCGGCATCAGCAATTCTGTGAGCAGATAGGGTGCGAGTGTGTTGACGACAAAGCGGATGTCCTGCCCATTCGCAAGCACGGTTTGCGGAGCTTTCAGCACACCTGCATTGTTGATCAACACGTCCAGTTTGTCATGTTTGGCCTTTACGCTCTCAGCCAGTTCTCGCACTGCGGACAGATCGCTCAGATCAGCGCTATAAGTTTCGACATCGCCGCCGACTTCGGAGGCCGCGCTGTCCAATTTGGAGGTACTGCGTCCATGCAGAAGTACTTTGTGTCCATCGGCGGCCAGCTTCTTTGCCGTGAGCAAACCAATGCCGTCGGTTGAACCTGTAATGAGTATAGTCTTGGTCATTGATCTGATCCTTTAGGAAAAGTCGGGCAGTACGGTATCTGCCAAGTGTTCGAGGGTCGTATCGATGGGCGCTTGATTGAACCGTAGGTTCAGTGCAACGTGATTGACCCCAAGCGTTTCTATTTCACGTAGATAGCTACGCAGGAAATCGGTGCCAGACTGAAACCCGAGATGGATCGGGCGCGGTGGTGCGGCGTGATCGGCAACGACATCGATATACAGGGATTGCATGACAGGCTTGTCTGGCTGGCCCGCTTCCTTACCGCGCCTCCGATAGTCCGCAATAACCTGCCTTTGGGCAGTCGCATTGCGCGGATAGGTCATCCAACCATCGCCGTTCTGCGCCACCCAATCGGGGGATTGCTGGCTACCACCCGTAATAATCATCGGCAGGCGGGTCCCATGCGGCTTTGGCAGCAGGTCAATCCCGCCAGACAGCATACCCTGTGCACTTTCACGCTCGGGATAGTCCAATCCAACGGCGCGGATATAGTCAAAGCTGTCGCGGAAACGTGGCCCGCGGTCATCATAGCTCTGGTTCATTGCCGGATACTCCTCAGGCCGGTCCCCGGAGGCTACACCCAAGAGCAACCGTCCGCCCGAGAGCACATCCGCGCTCGCCGCCGCCTTGGCTACATGAGCGGGGTGACGCAATGGCAGGATCACGCTCGCCGTTCCAAGGGCAATTCGGTCCGTCACCGCAGCAAGCGCACCCAGATAGACAAATGGATCGAAAATCTGTCCTGCATCACCAAAGCTTGGAACGTTGAATGGCACGTCGCGCAGCCAAAGTGATGCAAACCCGAGGTTCTCCGCTTTCCGAGCCGCTTCCAGATGATCCCGAAGCGTCGGCTCTGCACCGACTGCATATGCTTCGAGCGGCAACACAAGGCCAACGCTCAGCCGTCCCGGTCGAAATACCCGGTTATAGGCCACGTTGATTTGGGCAAAATCAGCAGGCTGCATTTTATCCAACATGTCCGGCTCTCCTTTAATAGCGCACCAAGGTGCGGCTCTCGATGCTTTTGCGAATGGTGTTGACGTTTGAATCTTCGACCATATCAAGCGCACTATGCGCGATCGACGGAGCACCTTGATTGTCATAGATGTTGAAGATCGCGACCTCATCTGGCGTCATCTTCGATTGATAAATCCATTCATGCCTGGGGTTTCCTACCAGCCCCATTATTTGCCCATTGCGGTCGGGATAGATCAGGTCCAGCAAAATCCAATCAGACGGTTCAACTGATGACGGGCGAACAAAGCCCAGGGGTGCTGAGTTGATAGGATGATCCACAGGGCGCCACACATTAACAAAAGCATAGTGACCGCGCGCCCACTCGGCCGCGGCCTCGGCACCCAAAAGATCGACAAGCCGCTGTTCGGCTCCGTCCTTGCTATAGTCACTGTGGACGTTGCGCGCGGGTTTGCGCGTCGCTCCTGGGTCATCTATCCGAACCGTGTGATCAAAAACCACAACCTCGCGCGCACCTAACTTGTTCGAGAGCATTGCCGTTAGTTCCGCATCGTATGTCGGTTTCCAGACCTCGCCGGTAAAATCTTGTACCTGCGTTTCCAGCAGCGCGAACTCAACAGCATCAGACGCAAATGTAACTGTGTTGCTCGTGGTGCGGGCATCTGTCAATGCAACAGCCGTGCTGGCCAGTTCGGGCGAAATCAAATTACCAGCAATCCCGCCTGCATCTAGTTCAAAGGCTTGCCGCCAGGGCTTGTGAACGTGGTAATTGACAGTGGCTGTCCGCGTCATCTGCGTTTCCTTCCCATGCCGAGTTGCATCCATGAAGGGGATTTAACGCTAATCTATTTGCGTATAAACTGCCCATTCATGGATTGAAAATTCGGGTTTGCGATATAATGGGGCTTGATACAGACGCGCTGAGATTGTTTGTAGCGGCGGCAGAAAGGCTGAACATCAGTGCGGCGGGGCGCGCTTTGGGCATGGCTCCAGCTGTCTCGAGCGCAAAGCTTGCCAAGTTGGAGCAAAGCCTGGGTTCCGAACTGTTACATCGCACAACGCGCAAGGTGTCGCTGTCTGTTGAAGGTGCCGATTTCCTGCCCTTCGCCCGAGAGATTATTGCGCAGGAAGAGGCAGCACTTACGGCGTTGGGCAAACAAACAGCGACCATCCGCGGTACATTGCGCTTCGCTGCGCCCAGCACCTTTGCTCAGCTCTACATTGCTCCAATCCTGCCGAAATTTCTTCAACAGCACCCCGATCTGACGCTCGATTTGCGCCTGTCGGATGTGCAGTTCGATCTTATCGAGGGGAGTTACGACCTTGCACTAAGAAATGCGCCGCTTGTCGACACCAGCCTGAAAGGCCGAAAATTGGCTGATGACCGACGCATACTGTGCGCTGCGCCGCACTATCTTGACACATACGGCACACCCAAAACACCTGCCGATCTGAAAAGCCACCACCTGATCGCTTTCCAAAATCGCCAATTGCGCACGCTAACGGGAAAGGCAGGTGAGAAAGCCGGATTTGACCCAGCGATGGCTAAGGGTCAATTGATCATAGACGACGGCCAAAGCCAGGTCTGCGCCACTCTGGCCGGCGCCGGAATATCCCTAAACGCACTATGGAGCGTGTATGATCACCTGAAATCGGGCCGGTTGTTGCAAATTCTGCCAGACTTTGAGGCTACGGAAGACAATGTTTTATGGCTTATCTATCCCAAGTCCAACGTATTATCCCCCAAAGTTCGGGTATTCATGGATTTTCTGATCACAGAGATTGGCTCAAATCCACCTTGGGAAACATGATCCCAATATTGGTCAAGCGCGCCTTAAGACATCACGGCGCCAGTTTGGAGAAATGCACGAGGCGGACACGCCTTTTACAATTGCAATAGCAAGGTTTGCCCAGCGGTTAATGAGTTCGCGTGAACGCGGCCAACGCGCTTGTAGCGAGTGACATGAACGACGAGCTGCATCGGAGCATCTTGACGGTTTGCCCAAGACTGGTTCAGGTCATTTTATTGAAAATTCGAAATAGCAGAAATTCAAACCGCCGCAGGCAACATTAGTTAGTAGAAAGGTAATATCCACGGTCAAAACGCAATACACCGTTGCATTTGACACTTGATTTTATTGGTCGGAGTGAGAGGATTCGAACCTCCGACCCCTGCCTCCCGAAGGATCAGGCCGGAGCCTAACCCCCTGTATTTATTATGATGCGTTGTCATTTGACTGCTCCTTTGTTAACGTTTGTGATGGTCTATTTCCGGAAATGATCCGGATGTCAGATGGCATCCGCCGCCCCGCGCTGATGGTCTGGGTGGTGGTGCCCGTAGTTCTTTTCGAGCGTCTCGAGGGTCATCCCCAGAAAGCCGCAGGCGTCCCACTTTGGCGCACCCTTCTGCATGAGCCAGGTTGCGCAAGTGTGCCTCAGAGTGTGCGGCACGACTTTCCGGTCTCCCTGACCTTCGAGGCCAGCCGCTACAACGGCGGATCGAAACGCACGCTTGATATTCTGCAGGGACTTGCCGCGATGGGTGACAACGAATTCGTCTTCCGGAAATCGCTTCCGCCTGCGCAACAAGTGTTTCTTCAGGCGCGCGGGCAACCTTGAGCTCGGGCGCTCCTTCTTGGTCCGTCGACGCCCGACCGGATTCCAGTAGATGATGTTGCTGTTGAAATCGATATCGGACCAACGCAAGGACAGGATCGCTTCCTTCCGCTGGCCCGTCAGTAAACCGATACGGAGAAACAGGGTCAGGTGTTCGGTTTTTGACTCCGTCGGCACACCATCTTCCAAAGGGGTATCGAAGCTTCGCGAGGCTTTTATAAGTTTTATCGCTTCATCGCACGTCAGGAACCGGATTCGACCTTCGGGCTTCGGTGGAAGTCGAACGGCTATCCTGCGCGTGATCAGCTGATCTTCTTCGGCGCGCCTGATAGCGGTCGACAACAGGCTGAGTTCTCGTCTGAGCGTGCCGTCCTTGAGACCCTTTTCACCCCGGCCCTTTCGTCGCTTCTGGCAATACTCCTTGATGAGCGCATCATTGATGTCACCAACGGCGTAGCCGTCGAAAAATCGGATGATCGGCTTGGCCGCATTGGCCAAGCGCTCCGGATCGGAGACGTCATCAAGCCGTTTTGCCAGGTAGTGCGAAATTGCGTCGGCCACATAGAATTCGTAAGGCTCGACTGCTCGATCTGGCCTAAAGCGCCTTAGCTTCCACTCTGCGAAGTAGAGTTCAGCCTGGTCGCGATCCCCAGTGCCAGTCGAGTGCTCGCGGCTGCGTCCCCCCTCGGTCCAGTAGATGTACCAGTTGCCCTCGGACGGACGCTTGCGGTCGCGCTCGAGGCGCGGCGGGGATGGCTTTCTGGGCATGTTTTCACCGTGAAATTGTCGACGTACCGCTCCCACGCGCCGGAAGGGATTTTCGGATTTCTACGCCCAGGGGCCGTATAGATGTGGTCCAGCATGTCTTCGCGGATCAGGTAGCGAATATTGGACACAGGAATGCCAACGCGCTCGGCCAGTTCTTTCGGGGTTTCCAAGAGCTTTTCCACGCTTCACCTCCTCAAACTCTTTGCTCACAAATCGAGGCAGTTAATTTCATTTTGCGTTCAGAATGAAACAAACATACGCTGATCTTACGTGAATCGAGCGTGTTGATACGATTTATGGTCATATGTGATTCATATAACCAGTATCGTGGTCAATGCAACCATTAAGAAGGTTTTCTATGACAGTTCCCGGTTTGGGACATCGCCTTGCGGCTGTGCGAAACATGGCAAGCCTCTCCCAAGAGGAGATGGCGCAGCGCCTTGGCGCCAGTCGGAGCGCATACCAGTACTATGAACGCAGCCAGCGGGATTTGACGGCTTCACTACTGTTGAAAGTCTACGAGGAATTCGACGTTGATCCGCTCTGGATGCTCGAAGGCGACTCGGAAGATGGCAAGAGCCGAAGGCACGAAGAGATCGCCGCCGCCTATCGTAAGATCGGCATCGCAGTCGAGCGCCGGATCAATGAACGCGGGCTGACTGTGACCCCTGAAAAGAAGTGGGATGCCATCGATTTTCTCTTCGATGAGTTCCTGAACACCGATGCCCTGACGATTGAAGGCGGGGAACCGGACACAACAAGGATCGACAGCGTATTGAGGCTTGTAAGCTGATGTTGAATGAAGAATTTCCCGATGAAGTGCTGAAACTACGCCCGCGAAAGCTGCGGCTTGGTCAGGATATAGAGCGCCTGCTCGAAGGCGTCTGCGGGGCTGAAGAAGTCCCCGATCGCGAAGGTCAGAAGAAACACCTGCGCCCGAAAGCGGATAGTATCAATGCGGTCCGCTGCGCAGCCTGCGGACAGGTTGAGTACATCACACGCGATTATTGCCGTTGTGACCACTACATCGCTGGCCAAGTCATGGACGAATTCCTAGCATGGGAGCGCGATTTGGTCGAGATTCATGCCCGGTTGGCTGCGGAAGCCGAGGAAAAGATGAAACCAGTCAAGTGGTCAGCCTTGGCTGCCATGCCATTCTTGATTTGGCCTCTTCTCCAAACTTTGCTCTACAGTGAGCAAATGCCATTGGCGACGGGGCTTTGGTTCTTCCCGGGCATGGTAATTCTTGGCCTGTGTGCCGTGATCGAAAAGGTTATTACCCGGAAGCGCGATACCAGCGCATATGCGGTCGAAACCGCCACCTTCGAACAATTTCTAACTGAGCGCATTCCCGTTTCGAACAACTAACTTCACATGAGCAAAGCCCCACAGATCGACGAGTTCGTCGCGCACTGGAAATACACCGGTGGGAGCGAACATGCCAGACTCGAAGAATTTTGGTCAGTGCTCACCGAGTCGTCACACTATCATGTTCAGGATTTGACGGGCACGAATGCAGACTTCGGCGGTGCTCTTTTTCCTTCTGACCACAGATTTTATCCTCAGACGCGTATCATTTAGCTGGTACGGGGACTTTAACAGAGCGAGGGCCATAATCGTACACCTGCCGTTCGCTTCAACAGGAGCGAACTGGTAAGATGCGGACAAACCGGACTTGTGCGATTGCGGCAATTGCTGACGCAGCATTGATTTGCTGTCGCAGCACATTCATCGCTGCGTTGCAGCTGTTGTCGCCAGACCGGTCATTCAAAGCTATGATGATGCGATACTATCAAACTGTAGTTTCGAGGCACATAGGATCAGCAACTTAGACGCCGAACAAAGCCAACGTTTGCGTTGTCGCAGGCAGTGCAGCAGGACAGGCCATGCGGGCCTTCAGCCAGTAAGCAAATTCTCGTTGTGGCTCATGCAGGTGGCGGGGAAGAGGGGGTAATTCGCGGTCGTGGAATTTTTCATTAAGTTGAGATATTGCAGAGATTGGATCTTTGGTTCTTGCTTCGTGTTTGAATTGATCGGGAACGAAGCACCAATAGTGCTTCTATTTGTTGTTATGCTTTTTTGACGAGCGTAATCTTGTTTTTCTGACAGGAAATTAACGTTACTGCCGAACGCGATAGCCGGAAGCAATGATCTTGTTTATCAGAACAGCGGCGGCCTGGTGCATGTCCTTTTCATCGTTATTGCCGACCGCTGTTTCGTGGACAGCAGCTGCGTCATGCAGAACTCCCACAATTTCATGTTCGGGCAGAAGCTCACGATCTTTAATTGCAAGCAAAAGCGCTTCACAAATTGAGAGTGCGGCCATTCCTGAATGGTCTTGCCGGTCAGCCATGGTAGACGTCCTTTTCTAACAGGCGTCCAAGCATGGAAGCGCCACGATGAATTGCACCATACTGGCATAGATTGCTGTATACTAAACTGATCGAAAGCAGTCTTGGCGTCGGATAGTTTCGCGGGCTGCTCATCGATGAAGGAAGAACACTTGCGCACTATCAAAAATAGTCCACTCACCCGAAAGCTTTCAAACTTCGTCGCTCTGACTGAGGTTGAACTTGCGGTATTGGCACGCCTGCACAAGCGTCGCAGAACCTTTGAAGCCGGACGTGACCTTGTGCATCAAGGGCAATCAGAGCAGGCGGCCTACATTCTGGCCTCGGGCTGGGTTTGTTCCTACAAAACCCAGACTGACGGGTCGCGTCAGATCGTCGATTTCCAAATACCGGGTGACTTTCTGGGCTTGCGAAGCGTTCTGTTGCACACCTCGGATCACAGCATAGAACCAATCATGGAAATCCAAGCCATTGAAGTAGTAGTGGATGATCTCCTGGAAGCATTTGCGCAGACGCCCCGGCTGGCGACAGCAATTCTTTGGGCGGTCTCCCGAGATGAAGCGATGGTGGTTGAGCACCTGGTCAACATAGGACGGCGCGATGCGGGTGAGCGCATGGCGCATTTTCTTTTGGAACTTGGTGTGAGGCTGACTCAGGTCGGGATGGCAAACAAGACGGGATACACTTGCCCCCTGACACAATACCACCTTGCCGATGCGCTGGGACTGAGTGCCGTGCATGTTAATCGTGTCCTACGGCAACTGCGGGAGAAGGGGCTGGTTACTTTTCAATCCGGGCAAGTGGTATTTGATGATTATGAAGGACTGGTGACGTTGGCCGGTTTTGACCCCACTTATCTGGATCAGGCCGGGCCACTATTGAAGCAATAAGTTCACCCCTACAGCGATGCCGGGATTTTGATGATCGTTGCCTGTTAGAGACGGAATTCGCTTCGGCAGATTTGGGATTTCACTGAAAAAGAAGCGCAAGATAAATACAGTCCGATTGCGGTACTGGATTTCCTGCGCTTCTTAAATACTCGTTAAGAACACGCTAGCAAATATCCCGCCAACACACATCACGTTGCCGGAATCCAAACATCGTTGCACTGACGCAGGTTAGTTCGTTTTCGGCGTCACCTGATCCTCGGACACCAAATGCATTTGAGATTCTAATAAAATCTCAGGTCATTGGCCGCCGACTAACATCGATCAGCGCGCGCCTGCCATTTGCACATTATTCTAAATTACAACGCCAGTACTACCGCGGCGCTTACGAGCGTGTACCGCGGCAGACTGCGCGGGGAAGATCCAACAAACTAAATGGAGGACAAAGGTGAGCACAAGATCGTCCAGTTCTTTGGTGACGTTTTCAAATCCGTTCTCTTTGTCCGGCTACCCGGATGTACTTCCTGCAGGCGAGTATGAAGTAGTTGTCGAAGAAGAGCTACTGCAGGGCCTGAGTTTCGAAGCATATCGCAGAACCGGAACCTACCTGACAGTTCGGGGCAAAGGCAGCAAGCCAGGCCGCACGGAAATGCGCCCAATTGACCCAGAAGATTTTGAACTGGCGCTCAAGCACGACCAGACCTTGGCCACATCTAACAATGACAGCGATGCGGCGCTTTCCCCGCAGGAGGAATAGATTATGAACACGCCCGAATGGCTTAAACCCGGAATCTACGGTGCTCTGATCGGCGGGGTTTTCGTAGGCGTCGTTGGATTTTCATGGGGTGGATGGATGACCGGCGGTAGCGCGGACAAGATGGCCAACGCCATGTCCCGCGATAATGTAATCGCTGCGTTGGTTCCGGTCTGCGTCGACATGGCGAGAACTGACGCCCAACGCGCCGAAAAAATAACGACGATCAAAGAGGCTTCTTCTTTCAAGCAGAAGGATGCCGTCATGGCGGCTGGCTGGGCAACGGTGCCGGGATCCCAAACTCCTAACAAAGACCTGGCGCAGGCCTGTATCGAGGGGCTGAACCTGGATGGATCGTAACTCAATCACTCAACATTCGGACAACGCCGTTTGCATCAGGGCAAATCGAAAAAATCAGTACCGGTTTTGCGCTCACTTAATGGCTGCGTTGTTTGTTGTCGTCTTCAGCAGTTTGGCGGGCTCCTTTATCTCATCAAGTCCCGCATCGGCCGAAACAAATTCGATCCCGGATAACGCGCATCCCAAAAAGTATGGCGACGGTTGGGAATGCGATTTGTCCTATCGGTTGAAAGGCGAAGAATGCGTGGCCATTGTCGTGCCGGGAAATGCCTACCCCACAAACAGAACCTATGGCTCAGGGTGGGCATGTATGCATGGCTTTGTTGAAGTTGGCGGCACCTCATGCACTGAAGTGATTGTGCCTGAGGGTGGATATCTCGATCCATCAGGTGAGAGGTGGCGGTGCCTGCGTGGATACACAAGAGTAGACGATAGCTGCCAGAAAATCGTGGTGCCGGATAATGCTTACCTAACGAATAGCACTTATGGATCTGCATGGCGTTGCAACCGTGGCTACGAAAAAGACGGAGAAGCATGCGTGGCAGTAGCGGTGCCGGAAAACGCTTTTCTGAACGCATCAACCAGCGGGCGTCCCTGGACGTGCGAGCGTGGGTATTTTGAGCGCGACGGACAGTGCGATGCCGTGTTTGTGCCTGAAAATGCTTTCTACGATGACGCGATCCATGGAGTTGGATGGAAATGCGAACGTGGTTACGAGGCGTCCGGTGATCGCTGCAATGCAATCGAGTTACCAGAAAATGCCCATATCGACCGATCCGGTAATAGGTGGGAATGCCACAGAAATTATCATCAGTCAGAAGGTCAGTGTGTTCTGAACAATTGAGGTTTCAGGCAGAGAGCCCATTTTTCCAAACTTCACAATTTGTGCCCGTTCTTACCAAGGACGGCGCGTTTCACACTCCCAAAAGGAACAGATATGAAACCCCTACCCATTGCGTCGGATGACAGGAAGTTCATTGCCAGCAATGCGCAAAAGCTGCCGCCTGAACAAGCAGTTTTTCCAGAGCTTCACCGCAAGACACTTGTGACAGATACACCGACTGCAATTGTGTATTGCGAAGGAAACTTCGCAAAGATCGATGGCAAGACGGCTAATGGTCTCGTTCGACATTCACAGGCCTATCGCGTTCTTTCGGTGATCGACAGCACGTATGGCGGTTGTGACAGTGGCAAAGTGCTTGATAATGTCGCAAATCAGGTTCCCATCTTCGATGATCTTGATGCCGCCGTCGCTAATGAAGCTACTATCCCCGACACGTTTATTTACGGAATGGCGCCGGCCAGCGGCAGAATGTCCCTTGAAGATCGCGAAGCTGTTGTGGATGCGATAACGCTCGGAATGAACATCGTCAGTGGGCTGCATGAATTTCTTTGCGATGACAAAGAGCTCGCCGGATTTGCCAAAATTCACGATGTCACGATACGCGACATTCGCAAGCCGCGGCCTAATCGCGACCTGCGCCTGTTAGATGGCAGTGTTGGAGACGTCCAGGCGATCCGCATCGCGGTGTTCGGCACCGATTGTGCAATTGGAAAGCGTACAACCGCGACAATCCTGACAAGTGCCCTTAACGCGCATGGGATCAAAACAGTTTTGGTCGGTACCGGCCAAACTGGTTTGATGCAGGGCGCCAAGTATGGTGTCGCGATGGATTCGGTGCCGCCGCAATTTTGCTGTGGCGAGCTTGAGCGCGCTGTTGTTGCAGCATCTGAAGATGAACACCCGGATGTCATAGTGATCGAGGGCCAGGGCGCGCTAAGCCATCCGGCCTTTTGCACATCAGCCTTCATTCTGCGAGGCAGTCAGCCACATGCAGTTATTCTTCAACACGCGCCCAAACGAAAACGTCGATGTGATTTCCCCAACATGACAATGCCCGACCCTTGCGATGAAATCACCCTGATCGAGGCTTTTGCGAACACAGAGGTAATTGGCATGACGATCAACCATGAAGGAATGAATGATATTGAGATTTCAAAGGCCATCACAGACTATAACCGCAAATTGTATCTCCCGGTCACTGACGCATTGAACCGTCCTCCAAAAAACTTGGTGAATATGGTTCTATCTGCCTTTCCGCGCTTGCAACCCGTACGTGCTACGACGATTGAATGAGCAAGCTGCGTATTGACGTTGATCTGGACAAAATTCGGTACAACACACGGTTCCTGGTCGACCACCTTAGACCCCGCGGAATTACGGTGACAGGTGTGACCAAAGCCGTGTGCGGTCATCCTGAAATTGCGAATGCTATGCTTGAAGGTGGCGCGACAGGGCTGGCGGACGCGCGGATCAGCAATATCATGCGTATGCGCGATGCTGGGATCTCGTGCTCCATATCCTTGATCCGAACGCCCATGCTGAGCCAGGTCGCGCAAGTTGTTGATAACTGCAATGTCAGCTTCAACACAGAGATGGACATTATCGCAAGCCTGGCCGTGAGTGCGCTGGGAAAGAACATTACTCACAATATTATCCTGATGGTGGAAATGGGGGATATGCGGGAAGGCATCTTGCCTGAACACATTGAAAGCACTGTGTCTCAAATTCTTAGAATGGAAGGGATTTCTCTGAAGGGGATTGGTGCAAATTTTGCCTGTCTGGGTCATGTGGCACCCTCTGCAAGAGCAATGGAATTGCTTTCGTCGCTTGCCGTCGGCACCGAACTTGCAAATGGACCCGCTCTGGAAACAGTGTCAGGCGGCGGCTCAGCCAGTTTGCCATGGGCGCTTGGCAAGGGGGCGACCGGAAAGATCAACAACCTGCGTCTGGGTGAGGCCATCCTGCTGGGTACTGACCCCATTTCGGGGTACACGATCGACGGGCTATACACAGATGTTTTCACGCTTTGGGCGGAAGTGATCGAAACGAAGACCAAAGCAAATTCAAATCCCGTGCAAATGACTTATCCTATGCCTTCAATGCGGTGTGTGACTTTAGACAGTCCTTCGAACACTCGGTCGATCCTTGCCATTGGACACCAGGACACCGATGCGGCGGGTCTAATTTTCCCTACTGGCGTCACGTTCGTCGGAGCCACCAGTGATCATATCGTTGTTGAAACCACCAATTGCCTGCTTCGCGCTGGTGGCGAGATGAAACTGAAATTGAACTATAGCGCGCTCTCGCGCGGCATGGCTGCACCCGATGTAGCAAAAGTCTTCCATGGTGATGGCGCATTGGTTGACTGCACCGCAGCGAACACTGATCGCCCATATTCGAAGCGAAAGTAGCGCGCCAGGGTTGCCGCCGCCTCGGCTCTGCTTCAGCCACCCGTCTTATTCTACGGCTTTACGTAGTAAATGAGGCACCCAATCCCTATATTGGATGTAGCCGCATTCACTTTTCACACCCCATCTGGGCTTGTGGGTGGTGCGGACAATCAAAGGATCAAAATGATGTCTTTCAAAGACCTGACGACCAGAGCGGCTGCCGCACTGAAGGAAAACGATGCGGACGCGTCAAAAAAAGAAGTGACGTCGAAAGGGCAGGACACCGTCCCCGAAAAACCAAAGCCTAAACCCCAAAACTGATAATACCCTGCCGGGAGTGGGTGGCTTGTTCTTGTCTGCATCTCCGAGCGAGCGGTATCAGCAAAGGAGAACTACCCAAATGAACCAACTAATCAGCAAGACAATCGCAGTCTTTTCCAGGCCGCTTACTTTCCCTGGCTTTGACGAATTACTCCCGGCGGGCGAATACGACATAGAAACTGAGCTTTCCGCACCACCAGATTATTTGGATCCAAAAGCCTGGAAAGCATCAGTGCTAATCTTTCTGCATCCACGGAAATCTCACCCCGGTCTGGCGCGAACCTTGACCGTTTCTCTTGCTGATTTGGAGAGAGCCCGCGCAAGGGATAAATTGTCTGCGAAGGAGTTGTCGCAATTCCTGCTCGACCAGCTTTTGGCCGATCCCATGGTGCAATTGATTATGGAAGCGGATGGCGTTTCAGAGACTCAACTTCGGCACCTCTACTCGGAGTCGATCATCTCTGAGGCAGACGACATATCATCAGATCAACGAGCCCTACCGCGAGGATGCGGAAACGGTTCTCGGTATACTTTCGCTGTCCAAGCTGCTGAGAACGAAGGAATGCCAGTTCGTCCTAATAAAACCCCTCGGATTACAGGCCGTCCCATCGGACAGTCTGAACCAGGCAGCTCCTTCAATCTCAAGGCTTAGGGCTCGGAACTTTCTTTTCCAGTCGCTGTATAAACCAAAACAGAAATCGAGGCCAAGAACTGATGGAAGACTTCGACAACGAAGCAGATCCGATCGTGGCTCGCGCCCACAATGATGTGCCGCAAGAACGCCCGTGCCTACGTTGCAGAACGCCATTCTGGAGCGAAGGGTTCGGAGAGCGGATTTGTCGACGCTGCAAGGGGTTGAGCGCGTGGCGAAATGGCGTATCGATAAGCCCCGGGTTAGCTCGGCGTCGCTGATAACCTGACGCCGGTCTTACCAGCTTTTCTGATTATATCTCATTTTACCTCATTGGTGCTGACCCAGCCCGCTAATCCGGGCCGTTTTAGTGTGGAACCAGGTCGGTAATCGGCGCTGAAGACGAAGCGTAACCGCAATCGGATTGGAACCGAGCGGATATGGCACGCATTCGCTTCGCCGAACCAAAGTAGCTGAGATCTACCGCAAGAAAGGAAATCTCCGCGCGGTCCAACTTCTGCTCGGGCACACAAAAGTCGATAGCACCGTGCGATACTTGGGCGTTGAATTGGAAGACGCGCTAAGCATTGCAGAGCGCATAGACATCTGAGACAGTTTGGCGTTCGGCACTGTCGGTCGCCAATCCATAGCGGTTCTAGTTCTTTTACGCAGGGGGGGGGACGTAGCGAGCCCTGAGCGGAAGTGTCAAAATCTTGTTGCATACGCTCGCAGCACAGATTTCTCGGCACAGGCGCAATTTACAGGGTACCGGACCGAGCGGCCATTTGATCGCACCGCGGGTACTTGTGCAGAAGCGGCGCGAACATCCCCGCCTGACAGCCAATGTCGTCCGGCCAGTCATTCCTAGTTACGAGGAAGCCTTGATCACATACTCCTCTCTCGCCGCACTCAGGCCCGGCAACTGAAACGCGGACTTAAACTGCCACCCGCTGATAGCCTGGCCCCAATTCGACACAACGAAAAACTAATACCAGACAATTTCTTTCGGTAGTTCACCAGGAACCTTGGTCACCGGCAGTTTCAAATACTACTAGCCGTAGCGGTGCTCCCATTGCGATGAGGGAAACTTCCTTGACTCTATTCTGGGTAAGGACCACAAAAGCGCATTGGTGAAAATTACTCGCCGCCGCGATGCTGCCGGTTACGATAATCCAATGGCCTTCAGACTAACTGTAGCATGTGCCCCAGCATAGGAACGGGTTTCGCTGGGGTCTTCGCTATGAGCTCGTTCCTCGCAAGCATTCGCAACCGTCACCTGACAAGCCCCAGTCATCGCGTGACCCATGAAAGAAGGCGCCGTATGAACAGCACATGGCTCATAAATTGCGTACTTGATGCCAGATAGATCAAGTCTGACGCTCCGTATCAATCTGTCATTCATCGTGTTTACGCGCTGCATTCTTTGTTTGATCCCGACACTTTTGGTGTTGCTCTCAGGAACGCAGCTTCCTGCCCAAGTCGCAGGCAATGCCGATGGATCGGTTTGTGACGAAGGTTTCGAAAACAAGAACGGATCGTGCCAAAGAATAGACTTACCAGAAAACGCATATTTAACTGGTAGCTCCTATGGCAGCGGCTGGGAATGCAATCACGGTTTTCAGAATGTCGGAGAACTCTGTGAGGAAATAAGAGTTCCTGAAAATGCCTTTCTTGTATCAACCGGAGATCAGTGGAAATGCAATCGGCTGTTCCGGCGTGTTGGAGAAGAATGCGAAGAACTGATTGCACCTCAAAATGGGTACGTCGAAACGCGGTTTGGTGCGCAAGAAGTACACTGCAACTGGGGATTTCGTAAGGAAAGCCAGGAGTGTGTTGCAATAGTTGTCCCAAAAAACGGTCGTCTGAGCGACAAAAGAAGCTCGGATGGTTGGGTATGCCTCAGAGGTTACAGGGCAGCGGAGAGCGGCTGTGAGCCAGTGGCTGTTCCACAGCATGCATATCTTGCGCCTGAAACCTATTCCGGATGGAAATGCGAACGTGGTTTTCGCGCGAACCAGGACAGGTGTGTTGCGATCTTTGTCCCTTTCAACGCTCACTTAAATCGAAGAGGTGACGGTTGGGAATGTAATCGGCCGTTCACGAGACAGAATGACAAGTGCGCCGAAAATGTGCCGCGACAATAGGTTGGTGGAAATCAATACCGCCTGAAATATCCGGAAGGACCAAGCCGTGAACCATAACTCGATTAACGAAAATCTGGGCAAAAGGCTCAAGGCGGAAAGGGCGCATCGCTGGTCCTACAATGTAAAGATGTTTATCGCGATAGCGGTATTTGTTACGGCGATAATTGTTGTGGTGTTTTTCTGATGCGCAAAAATGCCCCTCAAGTAACCCTTCCGGACTACAATATGTCAGCTCGTGGTTTGGAACAAAGAGCATTTCAGGACCGCAGTGTTCGTAAGTCGCGGAACGCTGACGTATCAGGAGTGATTGAAGTAGAATTTGGAAAGTACTTGATTAAGGCTGGCGTTCTGAGCGGTAATAGTGTTGCACGGGCATTTCCCATGCCACCAGCTAAAACGCAGGCAATGATTGCCGATGCAGTTGGCGAAACGCCGGCATTAGCCATTGAAGCCTTAAAAGAAGTTCTCGAAGAACGAGACAGGAAGCGTAGCGGTCAACGCCGTTTGGAGGGAAACTCCGGCACCCTCGTTCCCAGTGAAAGAGAATATGCCGAGGCATTGCGCCAGATCAGGCTCACCCCTGCGCAAGTCACAATGCTCAAAGCACTTACAATCGCAGGCAAGGACGGTCTGACCATTGGTCACTTGTCTCAGGCAGCCGGTTACAAATCGCGCGAGGCATCCATAAAGGTCTTCAAGAAAATCGGACTATTGATCGCAGAATATCTGGAGCTCGAACTTCCCGAAGCCGGATCGGTACAGAATGATGGCGCCGCTCAGGTCCTGGCGTTTTCTCACATCGAAAGTGACGATGAGCCAGCCACTTGGATCATGCATCAGGAACTGCGCGACGCTGTTCGTTCGGTTCTATGACGCACGTTCCAGCCCCCGCTTTTGCAACGAACTCTGAACCGGAACAATTGCACGAAAGGTTGCTCACGTAGCTTATGTTGGAGAAAAGACCATATCCGCTCGACCTGATCTATGTACCTGTGAAACGGGCGAAAACGCTTGATCAACAAAAAGTTCTGACGCTGGCCGAAGATATCCTGAAGAACGGCCAGAAGACCCCGATCCAGATACGCTCGGACAACAAGAGGTTCGTGCTGATTGAAGGCCTTCACCGATTAGAGGCCATTCGCGCCTTGGGCGGCGATACGGTCGATGCCTATTTGGTCCGCGCCAGATTACACTAAACTCTTGTTGGGATTGGCGTTCGACAAAGCCTGAGAAAACGTCAGCAGGCGCTGACATTCTTCATCCCAAAGATGCAATCGTGCGCAATGAAGGCTCTCATATAGAGTAATACGCTGGCAATTTTCCAACTCGGAATGGTCACGCAATACCTCGTTTAGCCGATAAAACGGTATGCGGCTGGCAAGGTGGTGAACATGGTGCACACCGATATTGGCAGAGAACCACCGCAGGATGCCTGGCAGGGCATAGTGAGAACTTCCATAGAATGCGGCGTTCTGAAGATTCCACACTTCTTCCCGCTCCCAAGTCGTGTGTTCAAACTGGTGTTGAATATAGAATAGCCAAATACCAATCGACGCGGCGACGATCATGGTTGGAAGGAATACAAAAACCAGTACATCCAGGCCTCCGGTCCAAAAAATCAGAGCCAGGACCACCGCAATCGCGGCGTTTGTTCCCATTGCACTTGCCCAATACAGCCAGCCTGACCGCATGAAACCAAAGGGCAAGCGATTTTGAAAAACGAACGTGTAGACCGGTACGATACAGAACAGGATGAAGGGGTTCCGGATTAACCTGTAAGCGGCACGCCCGAACCAATTCCGTTTCAGGTATTCCTCAATGGTCAATGTAGGAATGTCACCCATACCACGCCGATCAAGGTTACCGGTTGAGGCATGGTGAATCGCATGGCTTTGCCGCCAGACGTCATAGGGTGTCAGGGCGAGAACACCCAGAACCCGGCCAGTCCAATTGCAAACATTGCGGCTTCTAAAGAAAGATCCGTGACCACAATCATGCATGATGATGAAGATACGCACCAGAAATGCGGCGTTCAGGATGGCCAGTAGAACAGTGACCCAGATACTAAGGGATAGCGCAAACCACGCTGCGCCCCATAGCGCGAAAAAGGGGATGACAGTGATTGTCAGTTCAAAAACGCTACGCTTCGTATCGGGCACACGGTATTGCGCGAGCGCCCGGGTCAATTCCTGCTGTTGCAACTGACTTGTTCTCCAAGGGCTTTTAGCAGCCCGTTGTGCAAACGAGCACCCCATAAGGGTGCCCGTAAAAGGTCAGGCCAGTGCCAGATTGGCGGCGCTGTCGCGTCCGTCACGGCCAGCTTCGACGTCAAAAGTGACCTTCTGGCCGTCTTTCAATTCGCTGATGCCGGAACGTTCAAGTGCTGAGATATGCACGAACACATCGCGCTTACCATCTTCAGGCTCGATAAAGCCAAAACCTTTGGTCGAGTTGAACCATTTTACTGTGCCATTTGCCATGGTGGAAGTCTCCTAATACTTGCCGCCCGCATCATTGCGGCGACTCGGCGTGGTCGGTCTGAATCGAAAGACTGAACGCCGAGTTTGGGAGACAGCAGGTCGAAAAAGAAAAACGTAAGCCTTGTGTATATGGACTTTGAGTACACACGATACAAGCCTTGATACAATGGAAAGCAACAGAAGATCTGAGTCTGCCTAGCCCAATTTGGGACAAAGATAGGCAGAACGCATTGCTCTGCGTTTCGGAAATCAGAGGTCGGCTTCTGATAAAACCTGCCGAATGCGTATGCAGCAAATTGATTGCTCAGGCACGGCAGGTAGGGCTCACTGTCCGAAATCGCCGCGTGCTTCAAGAACACCGCGGCCAGGCACAAATGTTCATTGATTGAAACATTACTAAATCAACGAGTTGACCTCTCTAACGAACGGTAGATTCTGCGCGGCCCGAATCTTGGGTCATGCTGCGTTGGCATAGGGCGACTGCGAGCCTCAAAGTGCCATTAGTAGGTCCGTATCTGCGTAAGCATCGGGCAAGAAACGTTACCGATGTTACAGTTGGCCGTAAGTTCATTCAGGGCGGCCTCCAATCGCTTAAGTTCGATTATCTTCATACGCACATTGGAGATATGAAGCTCGGCCAGTTCCTTAACGGATTGGCAATCCTCGCTATCACCTTCGGACAGGTTGAGAAGCACCTTTGCATCGGCAAGCGCAAAACCCAAGTCTCGGCACTTCCTTAGAAAACAAAGCCGTCCCACATCGTGCGCAGAGTACATGCGTCGATTATTCGATGCCCTTTCTGGTTTCGGCACGATCCCTTCGCGTTCGTAGTAGCGGATAGTTTCAATTCCGACACCGCTTTGCCGGGATGCCTCCCCAATCGCAAACATGTGAGATTTCCTGTCTTGATCCTGTAGTGGCTACAGAAGTTATACGAGAGGTTGTTGTCTCTACAACTCCGCGCGACGTAGTCCATCAGGGAAACAGAATGCAGAAGTACCTTAGCCTCAGCTATTTGGGATCGCTATCAGCGCTTGGCGTCGCGACTTGCTGCGTTTTGCCCATGATGATGATGTTACTGGGGCTGGGCGGCAGTTGGTTGGCAATCTTTGGGAAGGTTGCGGCAGCGAGTTACTATGTGCTGACGATTTCAACGGCGCTCGTCGCGATATCGTGGCTGGTATCTTATCGGCGCGGTTCCTTACCGACGTTAAAATGGCGGCTTGCAGGAACAACTCTAATCACCGGCGTGGCTTGGGTCGTTGTGTTTAACGAGGCACGGATTAACGATTACCTGATCATGCAGATGTGAGACTATGACAAAACAAACTGTAGTCCTAGAAAGCACCCTGATTTGCCCGAAGTGCGGCCACAGCGAAACCGAGCAAATGCCAACGGATGCTTGCCAGTGGTTCTATGAATGCAAGTCGTGCAAAACAGTTTTGAAGCCGTTGGAAGGCGACTGTTGTGTTTACTGTTCATATGCCACGGTCCCGTGTCCACCAATTCAGCTAGGCGATAGCTGTTGCGGATGAAGTGAAGGACGGCTTTGTTGAGCAAACTGTGAACTGCCGCCGCGAGCATCGCTGCTATTTGCATGAATGACAGTTCTTTCCGCTGCTTGGCCGCACAAGATATTCGGCAGTTGCAATGTTGTTACTGCTACAAGCGCATGCAGCAATAAAATCCAGGGTACAGGTTGGGCTCGCAACTGACCTTCTCTGCGCACACCATGAATGGCCGTTCCGGCGCTAGCGTACTATATCGCCCCCAGCCTTAAGCGACCCCACAAACTCAATCAATGGCTCAAAATCAAACCCATCAGCAGCCCGTAGTGCCGCGATGTAACGTGTGCGGTGGTCACCGTCCGCAGTCAGTGTCCCACTGCCTGACCAGTCGAGGAATATGTCCGGATCAATCGTGGTTAGGTAGGCATCCGCCATGATCCGAGCCCAGCGTCCGTTACCGTTGGCGAAGGGGTGAACCCATACCAGTTTGTGGTGGAAGCGCGCGGTGGCTTCCAGCGGCTCGTAGGTGCCGTTGTCGCACCAGTATCGGGCGTCGTCGAGGCAGGTGCGCATCTCGGTCGAGATGTGCCAGACCGGCACGCCGATGTTCTTCTCGGTCAAGCGGTAGACGCCTGCCCAATCCCAGACTTGGCCGAACAATCGCTTGTGGACCTCTCGTGCTGCATCGTCGGTCATAACTTCAAATGACTTGGGCCGCCGATCTAGCCAGGTAAGCCCTTCGATAATGTTTTCACCCTCCAGCTCATTCAGCTCGCCGCACGTGGTGATGTGCTTGGCCTTAAGGCCAAGCAACTCGTCCGGTGTCAGTGGTGTTGCGCCGGTGGGTTCGTGCAGTTCCAAGGTCACTTCCAGAAATCCCGCGGCTTCTCACGTGCGATTTCCTTCGCAAGCTCTTCAATCATCTCTTCCTGGCTGCGCAAGCCTTCGATCTGCTCTTCCAAGGCCATGTGCGCGCGGGTGCGTTGTATGATGCGTTTGGCCTTCTTGCGAGCCTGCGCCATGACGATCTCCTCGACCGCTCCTTTGCGCGGAATGATCGCGTAGACCAGTTTACCGCCCATCGCCTCAGCCATCTTGTCCAGCTGGTTAAGGGAGATTGTTCCAGCTTTTTCCTTTTGGATAGAGCTGTAAACGCTGTTCCTGGATACGCTTAGCCGTTCGGCTAGCGTTGGTGCGCTCATGCCAATGGCTTCCTGGAAGGTTGCGATCCAACCTCCAAGTGGCTTGGCGAAGACCTGAGCCACTTGACTAGCCTGGTTTATCTTGCCTTCGGCTTGCCGCTGTTTTGCGCTTGATACGGACATCTGCCAACCTATGGTTTTGCATATTTACGTCTATTGTAATACTTTAGTATGTCATTCTAACACGATTTGCAATACTACAATATGCCAAGTAATTTGATTTTGCCATGCCATAGCATTGCAGAATTACCAAAAGTTTTCGTAATCGGAAACACTCAAACTCATTGATGTGCTGGGAAGGCCGAGCAGAAATCACTAAGTTTCCGCGAGGAGAAATTGCTGTCCAACGGCAATTTCCTTCGCATTGATACCCAACTCCTTGATCGGATAGCCTTTATCGCCCCACCAACGAATATTTCGCATGTAGCCATTTCCAGCAACGTCCACAAACAAGCAGCGGATGTTCTGGTAGTCGCCCCAGACACCCGCTACGGCAATAAGCGGAACCCCTTCTGGAAGGCAAGCCACCTTTTCAAAACCGCGATAGTCGATGCCGTATTCGCGGGCTTGATGATAGCTCATGGTGAAGTGGTCGTGTGCAAAACTCATTGGTTTCCCTTCTTCGCTAAAGTTCCAGACCATGGCTGCGGCCTCGTTCGATCTGCAATTCGTTCAGCTCTGCTTCAGCTTCTCTTCGGCGGCCTTCACTAAGCTCAAGCTCTCGTTCAACTTCGTGTCCAGCGCGTTGTAAGTGGCCTCTTCGTTCAGCAAGCCACGCAACGCCCTCATTGACGCGATCTGCGAGCGTATGAGCAACGTCGTGCAGGCCGCGATACCATCCAATTGGGCTTGCAGCCTCTTCGTTGAGCGTGCCTCTAATCCGCTCAATTCTTTGGCTGAGGTTTCGCAGGCCGTCACCAACCGCTCGACGCAGGCGAGCAAGTCGCGTTCCAAGGCTGTCAGGGGCGTTGTCATTCATCTCTCCTCGATCTTGATGCAAATGACCGGCCTCCCAGCCATCGTGCAGGTCTTCAGCTCGGTCTGGTCGGGGTCCAGCGTCAGCCAGGTCTGTTCCCCTTGGTCGATCCGCGTCAGGCCCAGTTCCGCCAGCTCCGAACGTGTCAGCAGAACCATCCAAAACCAGCTCGCGGCCATCATCGAGGCGATCCCCGTCACGATCAGCCCTGAGATCACCCAAGGAGAGATCGTCAGCCAGCGCCTGATCTGCTCGGTCCGTGTCTCGAACAAGCTCCTGCTCTCGTTCAGGAAGTGACGCGTATCGCTCTCGATGGTACGCCGCGCGTCGCTCACAATGGCTGTCAAATCGGTTCTGAAGCTCTCCAGCTGGGATGCCATCGAGGCGGCGTAGTCTTGGCGTATCGTGTCCAGCTCCGCGTTCAGTTTCTCGCTCAGCCGCGTCGGCTTGCCAGTCTTCATGAAAAATCTCTCCTTTAAGGCGCCAGCGTTCGCCGGACGCGGGGTCTTGGGCGGTCAGATAGGATTTGCCCGCACGAGGTAGGTCGAAGCCCGCGTCGGTAAGCGCCTCGATCATGCTTGCACGATCCTCGATCAGACCCATGGAAATCTGATCGAGGATCCACGCATGCAGTTCGTCGCGGCCTTGGGCGCGGTTCGGAGCTTCGATGGTGTCACGCACTTCTTGGGTGCGCTCCAGTTCCATTGGATCGGCCCAGCCGTGGCGCTGGTTCATCAGGTCGCGCAGGCTGTCATAGGCGTCCTGGTAGCCCGGTGGCGCGATGTTAAGGCTGCGCCCGGTGGTCAGCTCCAGACGCGGGGTGCAGAAATGCAGCTCGACGCGGTCTTCGTGGCTGTGACGGACCCAGAGCATGTCATACTGCTCGCCGTCCAGCCCGGCGAAGGCTAGTTGCTCAAAGGCGTCCATTACCTCGGCCTGCCGCGCCTCGCTGGGAGCATCCTCGGCGGCAAAGCTGATCACGCCTGCACGATAGGTCCACTGGTGACGGCTCGCATCGATCAGGGCCTCGGTGCGGCTGGGATCGCCACGCAGCACCTCGGGCAAGGGATCGCGCGTCACCGTCAGCGGCTGGCCGTCTGCATCGCGGATCAGGTCACGGTTGCCATCGTAGGCCAGCACGCGCTCAGCCACGAGGTAGCCGACCGGCCCGGCGCCCGCGCCCTTGCCGTTGGGAAAGAACTTGATCAGCACCGCCGCGCCTCGTCGAGGAGCTGGGCAAGCTGGCGTTCGATCACCAACAGGCGGCGAGCAACCGCCAGGCTGTCGAGGTCGGTGCGACCCACCAGCATCGCCCGGTTCAGCCAACGCGCGATCTGGTTGAGGTTGCCGCCGATACGCCCCACGGCCAGCACCAGCGCCGGATCGACGCGCGGCACGGGCTTGCGACGGCGGGCCTCGGTCAGGCCAAGTGCCTCCCGCAGGAGCGTCGCGGCGGGCAGGCCAGCGGCCTCGGCTCTGGCGCGCAGCTCGGCCTTCTCGGTCGCCGTGCAACGGAAGACGAAGGTCTCTGTCAGCGGCTCCTTCGCGCGGGGCTTGCTCGCGCCGGTGGGGTTCGAAGGGGAGGCTTGCCGCCCCTCGCAAGGTCCCATGTCATCCGCGCCAGCGTATGACATGGGTCGCCTTGCTGTTTGCTCAGACCGCATGGCGGTGCTCCGCGTTTTCTGACGTCTCGCGGATCAAATCTCTGAGCAATTGGAGCTGGTCCTGCCACTCAGCGCTGCCCAACGGGGCCGGTGTTCTCGCTGGAAGCCAGAATCCCAGGTGATGTTCATGCGGGGACAGGGGAAGGCTGCGTTCCAGCGTGGTCATACCCTCCCTGGCCAGCCTCTCGTTCCAGTCCCGGACAAAGCAGATGCCCCTCGAGACGAAGACCAGGTGCTGGCCATCCGGGGCTCGTTTTGAGCGTGTTCCGCCGGATTGCCCTTCATCGAGCAAATCCGGCGCGGACGCGTGCCCTCGTTCTATTCTAAGTTCTTGTTCTCTGTTCGGGGGGCGATCCTGTCCCCCTTTCCCGGACAGGTCTGTCCCGCTTTGTGGACAGGATTGTCCCCCTTTGGTGCGGCTAAGCGGGACAACCTTGTCCCGCTCCCGGCGGCGATCCGTGGCTCGTTTCAGAGCCGCGTCGGTCGGGCGATAACGGGACGCGTTCCCCTTGTTGGTCCCGCGCTCGATGGTCATGTAACCCGCCGCCTCGACTTTGTTCAGCGCTCGCTTGACCGACTTGGCGTGCTTGCCGATTGCCGCGCCGATGGTCTCGAAAGACGGGCGGCTCTCGCCGGTCTCATGATTGGCATGTGCCAGTGCCAGATAGAGCGCCACGCGCAGGGCGTTGTCGTCCAGTTCGTGGTCGGTGACCATCTCCAGCAAGTATTGCAGCTTGATCTTGCAGAAGGGCAGAAGCTCAGACATCGGCCCCTCCCGCGATTGCGATCACGCCCGCGATCTGGTATCCATTCTGTGCAAACTTTTCGATTTGGCCGTTGACGCGGGTGCCAGCCCAGTCAGCGGCCTTTCGATTTCTGAGGGGGCTGGACTCACCGAAACCCGCCTCAAAAGCCGCATAATCCGGATCAAATCCGGACCGAGCCTTAACAAGGGTAATGACAAAACCGACTAAGTACCTGGATTTATTGGTCGGAGTGAGAGGATTCGAACCTCCGACCCCTGCCTCCCGAAGACAGTGCTCTACCAGGCTGAGCTACACTCCGACCGTGGCGCGTGATCTATACCTCGTCATATCGATGTGCAAGAGGGATTTTGGGCGTACACACATATGTCGTCGCTGGATTTGAGGGGTGGTTTTAACCCTTCGCCTGATCTGCGATTTCGCTGAGTTACTGCAACGGATTTGTTCGATACAGTCGGATTTTTGTTCCCCCGTGATCAACGATTGGGCCGGGGGGAAGCATTGGCAATCGCGTTGCGCGGGCAAGTCCGGGTGTGGTGGTGATGATGCCCACACGCCATCGTTGGAAACGACTGGATAATACCTTGCCTAAACTGCCATAGAGCGACCGCAGGCGCTTTTCATCACCGATGCGTGCCCCGTAGGGCGGATTGACGATGACCAGCCCAGCTGGGCCTTCTGGTGGTTTGATGTCACTAACCGAGCAGTGCTGAAATCGGGTGGCATGATCCACATGTGCTTGCTGGGCGTTGGAGCGGGAAGCCTCAATCGCGCCTGCATTACGATCTGAGCCATAGAACCTGAGCTCTGTTTCGGGCGGATCGGTTTGGGCGCGCATATCTTGCCAGACATCAGGATCGAAGCTTGCCAAATCTTCGAACGCGAACTGACGTGAACGGCCTGGGCGCAAGCCAAGAGCGATTTCAGCCGCTTCGATAACGAATGTTCCAGAGCCACACATCGGGTCTAGAACCGGTTCAGACCCGTCAAACCCACACTCACGCAGGAACATCGCGGCCATTGTTTCCCGCATCGGGGCCTTGGCGACTGCAGGCTTATGACCGCGCTTGTGCAAGAGCTCGCCGGATGTGTCGACGGAGATCGTGCATATGTCTTTTTCGATTCGTAGCAGCACGCGGACTTTGCCATCGAGTGAGATTGAGGTGCCGAGCCCCTCGGATATGGCTTGTTCGATGCGCTGTCGCGCCGCTCCTGCATGATAGATACGAGATTTACGGCAGGTTGCTTCGACCTTCACGGGAATGTCTGGCCTGAGATAACTCGCCCACGGGAATTTTCGGGCGCGCTTGTCCAATTGCGCCAAATGCACGGCGGGGAAACTGCCCAGTCGCACCAGAACCTTGTTGGCACCGCGCAATTCCAGATTGGCGCGCCAGACTTCCGGCCAATCGCCACGGCACACGACACCACCTGGAACGATCCTGGCGCCTGAGAATCCGCGCTCGATGGCCTCGGCACACAAAGGCGTTTCGAGCCCTGGAGTGGCAATCAGAAAAATCTCGAATTTATCATTGTTGTCCATTGTGGTTGCTTACACCGGTTGATCAGCCTGTGCGACACGCAAATTAAATGGGCAAATTGTTCTGAACGACCGTAAGCTCAAAAGAATGTGACATTCCTTTTCGATTTTGGGCGGTAACAGGTTTGCGTTTGCACTCATCCCCGCGTAAAGGACCCGTGATCGGAAATACGCCTGCGGATTCTGGTCGGATAATGGCGCTTTCGCGACCGGACAGACGGGAAATTTCGTGTTATTTCCTGGCATCATTGTAAGATGGCGCGCAGCAGGCGCAGGACAAAGGCTTGGAAGAACGTAGCAACATGCAAACTTTCAAACTAAAAAAAGGGTTGGATTTGCCGGTTGAAGGCGCGCCCGAACAGAAAATCCAGCCGGGGCCTGAATTCTCGTCGGTTGCCGTTCTGGGCAGTGATTATATCGGATTAAAGCCCAAGATGCTGGTGCAAGAGGGCGACGCGGTCCAGCGAGGAACGCCGTTGTTCTGCCACAAGGATGCGCCCGACGCGATGATGGTCGCGCCGCTGACCGGCAAGGTCGTGGCAATTAATCGCGGGGCGCGACGCGTATTGCAAAGCGTGGTGATAGAGGTCTCGGATGCCAATGACGCCGGCATAGATTTCTCGGGCACCGGCGATGCCGAGACTGCCGAAGGTGTTACGGCTAAGCTCTGCGCGGCCGGGCTGTGGACTTCTTTCCGGACACGTCCTTATTCAAAGATGCCCGAACCAGGCTCCAAGCCTACAGCAATCTTCGTGACAGCCATGGACAGCGATCCACTGGCAGGTGATGCGGCATTGGTTATTGCGGATGCGGGCGAGGCATTTGCGGCTGGTCTCGCAGCTGTCTCAAACCTGACCGACGGCAAGACTTATCTGTGCCAGCAAGAGGGGGCATCCATCCCCGGTTCCGATCTGCCAGGTATAGAAGCGGCTGCGTTTTCCGGCCCACACCCCTCGGGCCTTGCTGGAACTCATATTCACTTCCTTGAGCCGCTGGGAGGGGACAAGCAGGTTTGGACCATTGGCTACCAGGACGTGATCGCGATCGGTCGTCTGATGCAGACCGGTCATCTGGATTCAAACATCGTGATTGCTTTGTCTGGACCGGGCGCGCGCCAGCCGCGCCTGATCCGCACCGTGATGGGCGCGTCGACGGATGACCTGACCCGGGATGAAGTGAACGTCGACGGGATCGCGCGGATCATCTCGGGGTCGATCTTGTCGGGGCAGCATGCCGATGGTCCGACCGCCTATCTGGGCCGTTTTGCGCGCCAGATTAGTATTATTCGCGAAGATCATGATCAGCACACACTGGGCTGGATTCTTCCTATGCCTTCGAAATATGCGGTACAGCCTGTTTTGGGATCGGCTTTTACCAAGAAGCTCTATTCATTCACGTCAAACCTGAATGGTGGTCGCCGCGCGATGGTGCCGACGGGTGTATTCGAAGAGCTTATGCCCCAGGATTATCTGCCGACGCAATTGCTGCGGGCGCTACTGGTGATGGACACCGACACCGCGCAGGCGCTGGGTGCACTGGAACTGGACGAAGAAGATCTGGGCCTTGTGGGCTTTGCCTGCCCTGCGAAATATGAATATGGGCTGGCGCTGCGCGACTGCCTCACCAAGATTGAAAAGGAGGGCTGATCCACATGGGTTTGCGCAGCTTCTTCGATCGGATCGAGCCGAACTTTACCAAGGGCGGCAAGTACGAAAAATATTTCCCCATCTACGAGATGGTGGAAAGTTTTATCTACACTCCGAAAACCGTCACGACCGTCGCGCCGCATGCGCGCTCTTACGTGGATATGAAGCGGATCATGACCTACGTCGTGATTGCTACGATCCCCGCAATCCTCTGGGGGATGTATAACACCGGCTATCAGGCAAACTCGGCCATCGCCACGCTAGGACCGGATTCGGCAACAGGATGGCGGATTGCGATCCTGCAGATGTTCGGTATCTCGCTGAACCCTGACAGCATTTTCGCCAATGTGATGCATGGATTGATGTATTTCCTTCCGATCTACATCACCACACTGGTTGCGGGCGGTATTTTTGAGGTCATCTTCGCCACTGTGCGCGGCCATGAGGTCAATGAGGGTTTTTTAGTTACCTCTATGCTTTACACCCTGATTATGCCTGCGACTGCGCCATTGTGGCAGGTCGCGTTAGGCATCATTTTCGGTGTCGTGATCGGTAAGGAAGTATTTGGCGGTACGGGCAAGAACTTCCTCAACCCAGCGCTGGTCGGACGCGCTTTCCTATATTTCGCCTATCCCGCGCAAATGTCGGGGGATTCAGTCTGGACCCCGGTGGACGGATTTTCCGGTGCGACTGCTTTGGGTATCTCCGCTGCTGAAGGCGTTCAAGCACTGGCGGCCGACGGGATCACCTGGGCCAATGCGTTCTTCGGGCAAATTCAGGGTAGCTTTGGAGAGACATCGACGCTGGCTTGCATGATCGGCCTGGCCTTCCTGCTGATGACCAAGATTGCCAATTATCGCCTGATAGTGGGCTGTCTTGCGGGCACCATAGGCTTCACGCTTCTGCTGAATCTTATCGGATCGGACACAAATCCGATGTTCGCGATGCCTTGGTACTGGCATATCGTTCTTGGGGGCTACGCCTTTGGTCTGGCGTTCATGGTAACCGAGCCCGTTTCGGCCAGTCACACCAATATGGGCCGCTACATCTATGGCGCGCTGATTGGTATCATGGTTGTGATGATCCGCGTCATTAACCCAGCTTTCCCAGAAGGTATGATGTTGGCAATCTTGTTCGGAAACGTTTTTGCGCCGCTGATCGACTATTTCGTCGTCCAGGCAAACATCAAACGGAGGGCGCGTCGCCATGTCTGATACGCAATCCAATGAACCCAAGGGAGCGATTGCCAAGTTTCTGGCTGCTTCGCCAGATTCAGTTGGCAAGACTATCTTTGTTGCCGTTGCCGTCTGCCTTGTAGCCTCGATGGTCGTGTCTGCTGCTGCGGTCAGCCTGCGCCCGGTGCAGGAAATCAACCGTTTGAAGGATAAGCAAGTCAACGTTCTGCAGGTTGCCGGCATCTACGAACCGGGCATTGATGTGACCGAGGCATTCGCTGCGTTTGAGCCGCATGTACTGGAATTGTCTACAGGTGAATTCGTTGACGATCAGTTCGACGCGACCACCTTTGATGATATCGCTGCTGCCAGCGATCCAGATCTGAGCGTCGCTTTGGACGATGACCCGGCTGGGATCGGGCGCAAGTCCAAGTACCGCGTGATCTATCTGCTGCGTGATGATGCAGGCGCGCTTGATAAGGTAATCCTGCCGCTTCACGGTTATGGCCTGTGGTCCACGCTTTATGGTTTCATCGCGCTGGAAAACAACGGCAACGATATCTACGGCCTGCAGTTCTATCAGCACGGTGAGACACCGGGCCTTGGCGCCGAAGTGGACAATCCTCGCTGGAAGGCGCTGTGGAATGGCAAAAAGCTGCGCGATGATGCAGGCGATCTGCAAATCACCGTCGCCAAGTCGCAACCCGCAGCAGGTCCTGATTTCTATGTCGATGCGCTGGCAGGCGCCACGCTGACTTCGGTTGGTGTCGACAACCTGGTGAAATTCTGGATGGGCGACGCGGGCTACGCTCCGTTCCTGGCCAAACTGCAAGCAGGAGAGCTTTGATGTCTCAGACCAAGAAAGAGATGCTGGTCGACCCGCTTGTCGACAACAACCCGATTACGCTGCAGGTGCTGGGCATCTGTTCGGCGCTGGCGGTGACCTCGTCGCTGCAGGTGTCGATGGTGATGGCGCTGGCGGTGATCTTCGTGACCTCGTTCTCGTCCTTCTTTATCTCGTGCCTGCGAAACCAAATCCCGGGTTCGATCCGGATCATCGTACAGATGGTTATCATTGCCTCACTGGTGATCCTGGTGGACCAGATCCTCAAGGCTTATGCGTTTGAGATTTCGAAAACCCTTTCGGTCTTTGTCGGCCTGATCATCACCAACTGTATCGTGATGGGCCGGGCCGAGGCGTTTGCCATGAAGAACCCCCCGGTCGCGTCCTTTATCGACGGCATGGGCAACGGCATGGGCTATGGTCTGATCCTGCTGCTGGTCGGCTTCATTCGTGAGCTGTTTGGCGCCGGGTCACTGTTCGGTGTCACCATTCTGGAGACCGTTAACAACGGCGGCTGGTATGTGCCCAACGGCATGCTGCTGCTGCCGCCTTCGGCTTTCTTCATCATCGGTCTGATCATCTGGGCCTTCCGCACATGGAAGCCGAACCAGGTGGAAGAGCGTGAATACAAAATCCAGCAGGTAGAGGCCCACTGATGGAAGGTCTGATTTCACTGGCCGTAAAGGCCATCTTTGTCGAAAACCTTGCGCTCAGCTTCTTTCTGGGGATGTGTACCTTCATCGCTGTTTCGAAGAAGATTTCAACTGCGCTGGGTCTGGGCATCTCGGTCATGGTGGTGCAAGCCATCACCGTGCCGGCGAATAATCTGCTGCTGAACTATCTGCTGAAACCAGGTGCTCTGGCTTGGGCAGGTTTCCCGGATGTGGACCTGACGTTCCTTGGACTGATCTCGTATATCGGCGTGATCGCAGCGATGGTTCAGATCCTAGAGATGGTGCTGGATAAGTATTTCCCCCCACTCTACAACGCGCTGGGGATTTTCCTGCCGCTGATCACTGTAAACTGCGCCATTTTGGGTGGTTCACTGTTCATGGTGGAACGCGACTACAATTTTGCCGAAGCGGCGACTTACGGTCTGTCCTCTGGCTTTGGCTGGGCTCTGGCGATTACCGCGATGGCGGGTGTTCGGGAAAAGCTGAAGTATTCGGACATTCCCGATGGTCTGCAAGGCCTGGGCATCACTTTCATCACCGCTGGACTGATGGCGATGGCCTTCATGTCCTTCTCGGGCGTGAAACTGTAAGGAGGGCGGAATGGAAACCTTTGGCTTAGGTGTAGCCCTTTTCACCGTTATCGTTCTTGGTCTGGTTGCCATCATCATGGCGGCGCGGTCCAAGCTGGTTTCAACCGGTAACGTGAACATCACCATCAATGGTGAGAAAACAATCTCGGTCCCGGCGGGTGGCAAGCTGCTGCAGACGCTTGCCGCAGAGAAGCTATTCGTGCCCTCCGCTTGTGGTGGCGGTGGCACCTGCGCGCAATGTCGCGTGCGCGTGCATTCCGGCGGTGGCTCGATCCTGCCGACCGAGGAAAGCCATATCACCAAGCGAGAGGCGTCTTGTGGTGACCGGCTATCCTGTCAAGTTGCAGTCAAGCAGGATATGGACATCGAAGTTCCCGAAGAGGTCTTCGGCGTCAAGAAATGGGAATGCACAGTTCGCTCGAACGAGAACGTAGCGACCTTCATCAAGGCTCTGACATTGGACCTCCCGGAAGGTGAGGACGTGAACTTCCGCGCTGGTGGTTACATCCAAATCGAAGCGCCTGCACACCAGCTCGCCTATACGGATTTCGACGTAGAAGAAGAATACCGCGAGGATTGGGATCGCTTCAATCTATGGCAGTACAAATCCGTCGTCGCCGAACCGATCGAACGCGCCTATTCCATGGCAAACTATCCGGATGAAAAAGGCATGATCATGCTGAACGTCCGCGTGGCTTCGCCCCCTCCTGGGTCCGAAGGTATCCCTCCGGGTCAGATGTCGTCGTATATTTTCAACCTGAAACCGGGCGACAAGGTCACAATCTCAGGTCCCTTTGGCGAGTTCTTTGCTCGCGAGACAGAAAAAGAGATGGTCTTCATCGGTGGTGGTGCTGGTATGGCCCCAATGCGCAGCCATATCTTTGACCAGCTCAAACGCCTTGAAAACCGCAACCGCAAGATCAGCTTCTGGTACGGCGCGCGGTCGAAGAAAGAGATGTTTTTTGTCGAAGACTTCGACACGCTGGCCAAGGAATTCGACAATTTCGAATGGCACGTTGCGTTGTCGGACGCCCAGCCCGAGGATGACTGGAAAGGCTACACTGGCTTTATCCACAACGTTCTGTTCGAGGAATATCTGAAGAACCACCCCGCACCCGAGGATTGCGAATACTACATGTGTGGTCCGCCAATCATGAACCAGTCGGTCATCAACATGCTGCTGGATCTGGGCGTGGATCGCGAAGACATCATGCTCGATGATTTCGGCGGATAAACAGCATCGGTCGGTTCCAACCCTTGGGACCGACCATTTTCATTTTTGGGTCTGATGTTGGGCAGGCTGCCAATATCAACGTCTGCATTTGGCGAATGCTGCTCCATATTTTTCCGCATTAGGCAGCAGGTCTTATGTTAACCGGATGGATCAAAAGGCTTATCGCATTTCAAACACCGTCTGATCAGCCGGTGAATCTGTATTCATTGGCGCCTACAGAAAAATTCTACGCAATCGGAGACATTCATGGGAGGTTGGATCTTTTACAACGGCTGCTACCTGCGCTGGATAACGAATGTCCGGTGGTGTTTGTAGGCGACTATGTTGACCGGGGCGGATACAGCGCGCAGGTGTTGCGTCAGCTACACCACCTCGACACGAACCCTGAAACCCGGGCGATCTGCCTGAAAGGCAATCACGAAGATATGCTGCTTGGGTTTTTGTCTGATCCAACACGGATGGAGCGTGTCTGGCTGTATAATGGCGGTGCTCAGACTTTGGCTTCGTTTGGGCTTGCTGATATTGACCGGTCCAACCCGCAAGCCGTTGCCGAACAACTGCAGCAAGCGATGGGACAACCGCTTTTGGACTGGCTGCATGATCGGCCGCTGACCTGGACGAGCGGGAATGTAACGGTTGTTCATGCCGCGCTTGATCCATCGCAGCCGGTCGATCGGCAACAGGACAGAACTTGCCTTTGGGGGCATCCTCAGTTCCGCAAGAAACGCCGGAAAGACGAGCAATGGGTGGTGCATGGCCATACAATCGTCGACGAAGCTCGGGTCGAGCATGATGTCATTTCGATTGATACAGGTGCGTTCATCACCGATCAGTTGACGGCTGCGGAAATCTCGCCTGGTTCTGTCCGATTTATCTCGACCGCGCACACCGGAATCGCGCGCGTATCAGCGTAAGTCGCTAGCCGACGATCATTTGCTTCATTCTAAGTGCTTCGTATTCCAGTTCTTTCAAGCGGAAATGAACCACATCGCCAATGGTGATCACCCCGCGCAGATTTTCATCACTCAGTACGGGCATATGCCGGAACCGGCCTTCGGTCATGGTTTTCAGCACGTCGTTCAGATAATCTTCGGGGCTGCAGGTTTTAACCTCGGTCGTCATAAGATCAGCCACGGATTGGGGTAGGGTCTGGCCGGGCGTTTCCGCCATACGGCGCACGATGTCACGTTCGGACAGGATACCCTGCAGGGCACCATTCTGATCCGTCACAACAACGGCCCCGATGCGTTTTTCGCGCAAGATATCCACGACCGAGTGAATCGTGTCGTTGGGCCGCACCGAAAAAACAGCATCCCCTTTGCCTTCCATCAGTTTCGCAACCGTTGTCTGGGTATGCGACAGATTGGTCTCAACTGATTGACTGCGGGTTGTCGCCGCGGCCTTGTCGCCGCGTGTCGGAGGCTGGTAAGAGCTTGGGGCCATGGGCGGTCTCCTCTTTCACCGGTATTGTCCTTACAACCTACCTTACCGCAGGGACCGGCCCTGTATAGGGTGCAATTTCGAAAACCGGCGTAACTTGGCCACTTCAAAAGGAAATTGCTTGTGAGCAACCTGTATCTGACCCCACCAGTTGCCGCGCTGATATTCTTTATCGTGGTGGTCTGCGGCCATAATTTTCGCATGGCTTGGAAACAGCAACCGGAAGGTTGGCAAAAGCGCGCTTGGCTGTTTGGCGTCCCGGCAGCAATCGGGCTTTTTGCATTGGCGTTTTTGCCGCTCAAGATTTGATGTCGGTTTGACTCTGAACAGGCTCACTGGCATATGCCGGGCAAGAACACTCCCGGGAGATTGCACCATGCGCCCACTGATCGCACTGGCCTTACTTTTGACTGTTTCGGCCTGCTTGTTTGGCAAAGAGCCTGACGTGGTACGCCTGTCCGGCGAGACGATGGGCACCACGTTCAACATCACCGCAATCGGCGATGATTTGGACGAAGCAGCGCTGGGGCAAGCGGTTCAGGAGACCCTGGCGCAGGTCAATGCCAAGATGTCCAACTGGGACCCGAATTCCGAGGTCTCGACCTTCTCGGCCTCAGGCAGCACGGACCCCATGCAAGTGTCAGACGAATTTGCCTTCGTCATCGAGGCCGCAAATGAGGTTCACGAGAAATCCGGTGGTACGTTTGATGTTACCCTTGGTCCGCTGATCGAATTGTGGGGGTTTGGACCGCGAAAACCTGAAGACCCAATTCCGGCAGATGACGAGATCGCGACAGCGCTTGGGCAAGTGGGGCAAGCGCGGCTGTTAGACTTGGATCGCGGAGCGGGCACTTTGGCCAAATCAGAGGCCGGAGTCGGGATCAACCTGTCTGCGATCGCCAAAGGCTATGGCATCGATGCGGTTGCCGCACAGCTGCGCGAGGCCGGGATCGAGAACTATATGGTCGAGATCGGTGGTGATCTGGTGACCATGGGCGAGAATGACAAAGGCGAAAGCTGGCGCATCGGGATCGAACAACCCGAGACTGGCGCGCAATCAATCCAGTTGATCGTGCCGCTCGACAATCTGGGAATGGCGACCTCGGGTGATTACAAGAACTTCTTCGAACAGGACGGGGTGCGCTATTCGCATATCATTGACCCGACGACGGGCCGCCCGATTACTCATCGCACCACTTCGGTTACTGTTTTAGCAGACAACGCCATGATGGCGGATGCGTGGGCAACGGCGATGCTAGCATTGGGTCTGGAAAAGGGTCTGGAACTGGCCGAAGAGCATAAACTTGCCGTGTTCTTCATCTCTCGGGATGTGACAAGCGGAGAAGAAGCCTATATCACCGTACAAAGCAGCGCCTTCAAGGCTGCGCTGGGGACCAACTGACCGGTAGGAACCGCTATGAGCACCTTTATTCTAGCCTTTTTCCTGTTGCTGATCGTCATGGTTGGCATGGCGCTGGGTGTGATGTTGATGGGCAAAACCATCAAAGGCAGCTGCGGTGGCCTGAACGCGATCTCGGGTGCCGATAAATGTGTGGTCTGTCAAAAGGATATCGATCCCGACAGCCCTCTGCGCGACCAGTTGCAGTGCAAGCGTGCGAAAAAGATGCTGCAACAGATGGAAGGCTAGGATAACCCTCTTGGCATGAACAAAGCCAAGAACGTCCTCTTCATCATGTTCGACCAATTGCGCTGGGATTACCTCAGCTGCTACGGACATCCACATCTGCATACGCCAAATATTGACCGTCTCGCCTCGATGGGTATGCGGTTCACACGGGCCTACATCCAGTCACCGATCTGCGGCAGTTCCCGTATGTCGACCTATACCGGCCGCTACGTGCATTCGCACGGCGCGTCATGGAATGGAATCCCGCTGAAAGTTGGTGAGATCACCATGGCCGATCACTTGCGCAAGGCAGGGATGGATTGCTGGTTGGTTGGCAAGACTCATATGCGCGCAGACGCCGAGGGCATGGCCCGTTTGGGGCTTGAGCCCGACAGCCTGATCGGCGCGCGCGTCGCTGAATGCGGGTTTGATGTTTTTGAACGCGATGACGGGATGCACCCCGAAGGGCCGGATGGGTTTTATGACCCGGATGGCGCCAAAAGGTACAACGAGTATCTGAAAGACAAAGGCTATGAGAGTGACAACCCCTGGCACGACTTCGCCAATTCGGGGCTGGATGAAGAGGGCAATGTACTTTCAGGTTGGTTCCTGAAAAATTCGTCAGAGGCCGCGAATATCGCCGAGGAAGACAGCGAAACGCCTTATCTCACCTCTCGCGGCATGGAGTTCATGGAAAACCATGAGGGGCCGTGGTGCTGCCACCTCAGCTATATCAAACCGCATTGGCCCTATATTGTGCCAGAACCCTACGCCTCGATGTATGGTCCCGAACACATTCTGCCTGTCATTCGGTCCGAAGCTGAACGGCAGAACGCTCATCCGGTGCTGAAAGCGTTCATGGATACGAAAATCGGCCAGACCTTCTCCCGTCAGGATGTACGCGAGGCCGTGATTCCAGCCTATATGGGCCTGATCAAGCAGGCTGACGACCAAATGGGGCGGCTGTTTGACTGGATGGAACAGACCGGACGAATGCAGGACACGATGATCGTGCTGACCTCGGACCACGGGGATTTTCTGGGCGATCACTGGATGGGAGAGAAGACCTTCTTCCATGACGCCTCGACCAAAATGCCGCTGATCATCTATGATCCATCGCCCGAGGCTGATGCCACGCGCGGCACCACATGCGATGCATTGGTCGAATCCATCGATCTAGCGCCCACGTTTCTGGAGGTTGCAGGCGGTGAACCTGCGGGGCACATTTTGGAGGGGCATTCATTGCTGCCCATCCTGCACGGTCAGGCCGAAAGCACTCCGCGCGATGTGGTGATTTGTGAGTACGACTACTCCGCATCCCCCATTGCGCAGACACTGAACGCCTCGGTTCGGGATGCGGTCATGTTCATGGTTGCAAACGAGAAATGGAAGCTGATCCATTGTGAAGGGGGCTATCGCCCGCTTTTGTTTGATCTAGAGAATGATCCGAATGAGCTGACGGACCTTGGCGTAAGCGATGAGCATGCAGACATCATCACCGAGATGTATGATCACCTGTTCACCTGGACGCGGCGCCAGTCGCAGCGCACGACCCGGTCGGAAGAACAACTGCTAAACATGCGTGGATCAAGCCGAGGAACAGGCGTGGTGATCGGTATTTACGACGAAAACGAGATGCCGCTTGAGCTGACCGTTAAATACCGCAACCGCAAAGCGCGACCCTTTGGGGACTACAAGACAGATTAATTCTTCATTCGCGGCCCTAATGACGGTTCAACCTTGAGCGGGCAGGGGGTAGAAGACAGCAACGCCGCCTCAATCGGAGAGCTTTCATGACCGCCCCAAAGCCCGTTGTCCTTTGTATCCTTGATGGTTGGGGCCTATCCGACGACACCAAGGCCAATGCGCCTTATCTGGCAAATACGCCAACCTTTGATGCTCTCATGGCTGAAGGTCCTCATGCGCAACTGATAACGCACGGGCCGGATGTGGGTCTACCTAGTGGTCAGATGGGTAATTCCGAGGTTGGTCACACCAATATCGGGGCTGGGCGCGTGGTTGCGATGGATCTGGGGCAGATTGACCTAGCCATAGAAGACGGTTCTTTCTTTCACAATGAGGCGCTGCAGAGCTTCATCGCTAAGGTGAAAGCTGCAGGCGGGACAGCGCATCTGATGGGGCTGGTATCGGATGGGGGCGTGCACGGGCACCTGGATCACATCGTAGCTGCCGCCAAAGCGGCTACCGATGCGGGTGTGCCTGTGGCGCTACATGCGATCACCGACGGGCGCGATGTGGCCCCGAAATCGGCCTTTACCTACATCGCCGAACTCGAAGACCGGTTGCCCGATGGCGCAAAGGTCGTCACCGTCTGTGGGCGCTACTTTGCCATGGACCGCGATAATCGCTGGGAACGCGTCTCCGAGGCCTATGGCGCAATAGTCAAAGGTCAGGGGCGCACTGTGGCCTCGGCCCATGAGGCCGTCGACCATGCCTACGCCCAATCCGAAACCGACGAGTTTATCGCGCCCACGGTTCTTGCTGGTTATTCCGGTATTAAGGACGGTGACGGGTTCTTTTGCCTGAACTTCCGCGCCGACCGTGCCCGAGAAATCCTGCGGGCAATTGGGGAGCCCGGTTTTGCCGAGTTCGACTCCGGTCCGCGCCCGCAGTTGTCGGCGTTACTGGGCATGGTTGAGTATTCCGATGGCCATAACGATTATATGACGACCGTATTTCCCAAGCGGGATATCGTGAACACGCTGGGCGAATGGGTTGCTAAGCAAGGCCTGCGCCAGTTCCGGCTGGCCGAGACCGAGAAGTACCCTCATGTCACTTTCTTCCTGAACGGTGGCAAAGAGCAGCCTGAGGGTGGCGAGGATCGCTTCATGCCCAAATCGCCCAAAGTGGCGACATATGATTTGCAGCCCGAGATGTCCTCGGCCGAAGTGACAGAAAAGTTCGTCGAGGCGATCCACGGCGGATATGATCTGATCGTCACCAACTACGCCAATCCAGATATGGTTGGTCATACCGGTGATGTGCAAGCTGCGATTGAAGCCTGTGAAGCTGTTGATCAAGGGCTGGGGCAGGTGGTTGCAGCACTGAAGCAGGTCGGGGGTGCGATGATCGTGACCGCAGATCATGGTAACTGCGAAATGATGGTCGATCCGGAAACGGGCGGTCCACATACGGCCCATACGCTGAACCCCGTGCCTGTCGTTCTGGTCGGCGGCCCCGAAGGTTCAAGCCTGCGCGATGGGCGCTTGGCCGATCTTGCTCCAACTTTGTTGCAGCTTATGGAATTGCCGAAACCCGTTGAAATGACAGGGGAAAGCTTGCTGACATGAGATTGCACCCGATCGTTGCTGCAGCGCTGATTTGGGCCACCCCTGTCGTCGCCCAAACCAGCCCGTCAAAGGCGGCACTAGAAGCGGCCGAGATGCTGGAGCAAGCCTCGATCGCGTTGACTGAGGCCGAATCTGCCCGCGACCGGGTCAAAGCCCTGACCGAAACCATAAAAGCCTACGAGGCCGGTCTGAGCGCTATGCGCGACGGCCTGCGCCGCGCGGCCTTGCGCGAGGCGCAATTGACTGCAGAATTGCAGGTACAAGAGCAGGAGGTGGCGCAGCTGTTAGGTGTTCTGCAGACGATCGAAACCACCGCGCCTCCGGTACTTATGCTGCACCCGTCCGGCCCACTTGGGGCCGCGCGCACTGGTATGATGTTGTCCGAAGTCACGCCTGGGTTGAACGCGCAGGCTCAGGCGCTTGCAAACGAATTGCAAGAGGTACAGACACTGCGACAGCTTCAACAAAACGCTGCCAATACGCTGACCGAAGGGTTGGAGGGTGTTCAGGATGCCCGCACGCAGCTTAGTGAGGCGATAGCGGACCGGACCGATCTGCCTCGCCGTTTCGTAGAAGATCCTGTGCGTACAGCGATCCTGATATCCTCGACCGAAACGCTGGATGGGTTTGCCAGTGGGTTATCCGAGATCACCGATGGTGAGATTGAAGATACAAATGCAGATGTCTCGGGCCGGAAAGGTCAAATCGCCTTGCCCGCACAAGGGGTCATGCTGCACCGGGCGGGCGAAACGGACGCAGCGGGGGTAACGCGCCCCGGGCTGGTGCTGGGCACGCGACCCCGCGCATTGGTCACCGCGCCAACGGCTGCCACGATCCGTTACCGCGGGCCCTTGCTGGATCTCGGGAATCTTGTGATCCTTGAACCCCAGCCCGGATTGCTATTCGTGTTCTCAGGTCTGCAAGAGGTATATGGTCTGACCGGGGAAGTGATACCCGAGGGTACTCCGGTAGGTTTGATGCCGGGTGAAACTCCGGAAATCGGCGCTATTATGTCAACAAGCGGTGATGGCACTGGAACTGACTGGTCAGAAACGCTCTATATAGAAGTAAGACAGGATAACAGCCCAGTGGACCCGGAATCATGGTTCCGGACGGACAAGGATGGATAAACGAGTATGAAGAAATTTGTGATGGCCGGACTGGCCGGCACCGTGGCAGGGATAGTCGCAACAACACAGATCGCAGGCCCTCTGCTTGCGCAAGAGGCCGAGAACAAGGCAAGCGTTTATGAACAACTTGATCTGTTCGGTGACATTTTCGAACGTATTCGCGCCCAGTATGTCGAAGAGGTAGAAACCGACGAGCTGATCGAGGCTGCGATTGACGGGATGCTGACCTCGCTAGACCCACATTCCAGCTACCTGTCGCCTGATGATGCCGAGCAGATGCGCGTGCAGACACGTGGCGAATTTGGCGGGCTCGGTATCGAAGTCACGCAGGAAGAAGGCTTTGTCAAAGTTGTATCGCCCATCGATGACACCCCAGCGGATGCTGCTGGTATCGAAGCGGGCGATTTCATCACTCATGTGGATGGCGAGAGCATTTTGGGGCTGACGCTGGATAAAGCCGTGGACCTGATGCGCGGCCCGGTGGGATCGGAAATCGTGATCACAGTCGTGCGTGAAGGCGAGCAGGAGCCATTCGACGTAACGATCGTTCGCGACACGATCAAGCTGACCGCAGTTCGTGCACGTACCGAAGGTACAAGTGTCGTGTTGCGTGTCACGACCTTCAATGACCAAACCTATCCGAACCTTAAGGAAGGACTGGAAGAACAGATTGAAGAGGCCGGGGGCATCGAAAACGTCAATGGGATCGTTCTGGATCTGCGTAACAATCCCGGCGGGCTGTTGACTCAGGCCATTAAGGTCTCTGACGCGTTCCTGGATGAGGGCGAAATCGTCTCGACCCGGGGTCGCAATCTTGAAGATGGTGAGCGATTCAACGCAACACCCGGCGATCTGACCGGAGGCAAGCCCATCGTTGTGCTGATCAACGGTGGTTCGGCCTCGGCGTCGGAAATTGTCGCGGGCGCCTTGCAGGATCACAATCGCGCCATCGTGGTTGGCACTAAGAGCTTCGGCAAGGGATCGGTGCAGACGGTCATGCCGCTTCGGGGTGACGGGGCTATGCGTCTGACAACCTCTCGCTACTACACGCCCTCGGGTCGTTCGATTCAGGCGCTTGGCGTCAGCCCGGACATCATCGTCGAGCAACCGCGCAACAACCCGGTTGACGAGGAAGAGGAAGATACAAACACTCGCACCCGGTCCGAGGCCGATCTGCGCGGCAGCCTGAATAATGACAGCCTCAGCGAGGACGAGATTCGCCAGATCGAAGAAGATCGCGCCAAGGCCGAAGCCACGGCGGAGCTGCGGGAAGAGGATTATCAACTGGCCTATGCCATTGATATTCTCAAAGGCCTGTCCGCGTTCAATCCGACCGGGCCGTCACAATAAAGGGGAGGGGGGCCGCCATCTGCGGCCCTATACTCGCACCCTGAAGTGTTACCCTTCGACCTTGTGCAGTTTCTTCTCATCCAGCATCAGCGCCAAGACGATTCCAGCAGCGACTGAGATCGTGGCGAATACAAAAGCCATATTCATTCCGGTATCAAAGGCCGCCGCAATGGCGGCCTGAACCTTTTCAGTTTCACCTGAATTCAACTTTTCAAGCACTGCTTTTGCCGAGTCTGTGTTCAGCGTTCCACCATTGATCGCTTTCTGATCAGCGTCGGACATGTTGATGCCTGACGCGGTCAATCGGGTTTTCAGGCTGGACAGGCTTGTCACATACATGACCGCCGTCGCACAGGCGACCGCGATTGCCCCATAGACAAGATGGGTCATGAAACTCAGGCCGCCAACCAGTCCGGCGCGTTCCGGCTTGACCGCGCATACAGCGGCTGTTCCCGAAGGCCCGACCGTCAGCGTTGCGCCCAAACCAATCAGCGCCATTCCGGGCAGAATCTGAAAATATCCGGTCCCGGAAGGCATGATGACAACGCTTGCCGCCCCGACTGTGGCGCAAATATATCCCCAAAACAGCAGTCGCTTGGGCCCAAAATCGTTATACAGCGTACCCGAGACGATCGATCCGACCGCTAGCAACACCGTCAGCGGTGCCAAACCCAGCGCCGATTGGAACACAGACCATCCCAAGACTTTTTGCATATACTGCGGAAAATATAGCAGCCCGACAAAAGCTGCCGAGACGTTGAACATATTCAGACCCAAGGTAATCAGAAACTCTCGGTTCTGCATCAACTGAGGCATTAGCAAGGGTTCCTTGACCCTCTTTTCGACTTTCGGAAACAGGAAGAACAAAACGGCGCTGACAAAAAACAGCAGCAAAAGCGGCAGCGAAGTCCAGCCCCAATCGGCACCAACATCCAAACCGTAAAGCAAGAGCAAAACTGCAAAAGACAGGATGCCCATCCCGGCAAAGTCGATGTGTTCACCTTTCTTATGCTCGGTCTCACGCTCCATCAGCAGGATCGCAGTCGTCATCGAAATGCTGGAAAACACCACATTGGCGAGGAAAAACAACCGCCAATCACCCAGATTGACCACCGCGCCGCTAATCATCGGTCCAAAGACATTACCCGTGGTGACACCCGCCAGTATCAGCCCCATCACCAATGCGCGGTGTTCTTCTTTCGACACTTTGGTGGCTCCAAATGCCAGTGTGCAGGGCCACACGCATCCCGCCCCGATCCCCTGCAAGGCGCGTGCGCCGATCAGGTAGTCCAAACCGGGTGAGACAAAGCATAAAACCGACGCAAACAGAAAGATCGAAAGACCGATGATCATCATCTTGCGATGACCATACATGTCACCCAGGCGACCTCCGGCCACCATCGTCATTGCAAAGAACAGAGCGTAAATATTCAGAACCCACTGGGTGCTGGTGATGTCGGCGTCAAAGCTGTTTTCGATTGCCGGGACCAGCATCAGGGCACCGGTAAAATCGATCCCGATCCCGAAACCCGTCACCATCAGCGCGATGACCTTTATGATGCTGTTGCGATCCATAGGCCAATCCAATGATGCACGTATGGACCTGAAAAGATAGGGACAATCCTATCGGTACTGTGGTCAGGTTTCGCTTTGAGATGCCTGAGAGCGGCGGAACGCGCGCTTTAACATGTCCAGCTCGGCGCGCAACAAAGCGACTTCGGCCCTCAGATCATCTGCGGCGGGTGAACCGGCGATGATGGTGAAATCCCCCAGCTTATGGCCTGTTGTTCCATCGTGAATCACTACAGTATGGACACCTTCCGACAGCGCGGCGGGCGGCACTGGGATGCGCATGGCCCAGCCATCTGTTGCTGGTTCCAACTCAACATCATTCACGGGCTCACCAAGAAACAGCACCTCGATCTGAGGGGGGCTTTCGCTGGTCAAATGGCCTTCCCACAGGCCGTTTTCGAAGCGGATTGGTGTCAGGGTGGTATGAGACATTGAGTACCCTTTACAGATCGGCCCGGTGGTAACGGCAGAATGTCAGGTCACGAAACACCACACGGTTCATCGCGGGTTGATCAATGATCAGATCCAGCCAGAGTTTTTCAATTCGACGCTCATTCACGTTCAGATGGGCCAGATCAAAATCTACAGTCGCCGCAGGTGTTGAAAGATCAAGTTCGCGCAGAACCTGCTCGGTATTAGGGCCATGCTGAATGTTCAGGCGGGCGAAGACAACGGTAGAACGCTCGCACTCAACCAGAGTGTCGACCCGCATCAGATGCTGGCGGGACAGATTTATGGCGGCATCAGTGGGCAGATCAACGGAGAGCGACAGGAAAGATCCCTGAAAATCAAATACCTCAACGGCCAGACTGAAAGGCGCCAAATCCTTGTCTCGCCGATTTCGGATTTGCTGCAGCCCGATCTCGACCTGGCTGCAATCGTGAAACAGGATGATCTGCCCATCCATCCGCGCCTTGCGCGGGACCGAGGCTAATCCTTTGCGGATCAGTGGCGTCCGCCACAGGTCCGGTCGCCACGACCAATCCGTTCCCAGGGGTTTTGGAAACTGCGTCGCCCCAATCAAGGGTTGGATCAGTCGAGCATCAGCTTTTTGAATTGCTTGTTCAAGTTTGCCGCGCAACCGCCGGGCGTCATCACGTTGGCGGCGAAGCTCAGGCAGTGCGAGGTGGTCAGACTGCTGCGCGGCACGCTGCCAGCGCCCCAGAGCCTTTAGTTGAATATATCGATCCAGTAATCTGCCCATCGCCCCATCTTTCAAGACAGCCCCTCTTTAGTCAAAGTCGGGGCAGGGGACAAACCAGTCTTACTTGATTAGCGGATAAATCTTCCCGAATCCTAAATGTGATCTCCTATCCAGCTGGTTTCTGCGTCGCAAAGAGCCGCCATTCTTGCAATAGCTCGGGCCGAGGCTTACCGTCGTCGCTCGGGCAATCGGCATTTGTCCCGGATCATACAGGCTCATCATGAGGCAGGGGAATGGAACCCACCCTATTTTCATTCATATGGAAGCATTCGAAAAAACAGCAATTGGTCCTGCTATTGCTGACCGTTCTGTCATTTCCGTTCCTTTACGCTTCGTTGGAGCTTCCCAAGCAGATCATCAACGACGCGATTGGTGCGCCCGCTGACACCGTGACAGTACTTGGTATCACCGTGACACAGGTGCAGTACCTGCTGATTCTGTGCTTTGCCTTTTTGGCAACTGTCATCGCCAGTGGCGTGATGAAAATGCGCATCAATACCATGAAAGGCATTCTCGCCGAGCGGATGTTGCGTCGCCTTCGCTTTACCTTGATCAGCCGCTCGATGCGCTTTCCCAAATCCTATTTCGCCACCACCAGCCAAGGTGAACTGGTATCGATGATCACGTCCGAGGCCGAACCCATGGGCGGGTTGATGGGAGATGCCATCGCGCAGCCCGTTTTTCAGTTCGGCCAGATGATGACGATCGTCACGTTTCTTTTCATGCAAAGCGTGTGGTTTGGTCTGGCCAGTATTGCATTGATCCCTTTGCAGGCTTGGCTGATTCCCAAATTGCAGCGTCAGATCAACCTTCTGAACAAGGATCGCATTCAGGAGGTCAGGCGGCTGAGCTCTGAGATTGGCGAAAGTGCTGCTGGTATCAGCGATCTGCGCACCAATGGCGGCTGGCGCTATCGTCTGGCGCAATTCAGCCATCGGCTAGGAACCTTGTTCGAGATCCGCTTTAAGATCTACAACAAGAAGTTCTTCATGAAGTTCCTCAACAATCTGATCACTCAGATGACACCCTTCCTGTTCTATTCAGTGGGCGGCTATCTGGCGATCACGGGCGAGGTGACAGTAGGCGCATTGGTCGCCGCGTTGGGTGCATATAAAGACCTCAGCGGCCCTTGGAAGGATCTTCTGACCTACTACAACCAGGTACAGGACATGTCACTGCGCTGGGAAATTGTGACCGAACGGTTTGCCCCATCGAATATGATACCCGAACAGTTGTTTGAGGGCGTCCCCGAGGCAATCCCGCACCTAACCGGCGATATCGAACTGCGCAACGTGACCGTTCGTGATGATGACGGCAAGACCATACTTGAGGATATTGATCTTACCATTCCCCAAGGCGCTCGGGTTGCGATTCAGTCGAAACACGCTTCGGAACGCAGTGCGCTTGCGCAGTTGCTGACGCGCGAAGTGCTGCCGGTTCAAGGCGAGGTTCTGATGGCTGGCCACAACCTCAACAGCCTGCATCAGGCGGTGATTGCGGCGCGGATCGGCTATGCCTATTCACGCCCTTACCTGTTCGACGGAACATTGGGTGATAACCTGCTAATGCCGCTGCGCACGCATCCTCAACACGAAAGTGGTGCATTGCAGGCCCCCTCACGCCGCCAGATCGAAGCCGTGCGCGCCGGGAACCCACCCGATTCATTGTCCGATGAATGGATCGATCCAAGCCTCGCGGGTCTTGATGACATCGAGGATATTCGTGATTGGTGGTTCCAGCTTGTCGAAGCGATGGGCATTGATGAATTTATGTTCCGGCGCACTTTGCGCTCTCAGTTCGACCCGGAAGTACACCCGGTGCTGGCGAAAGAAATAGTCGATCTGCGAGATACCGTTGCTACACGCCTGCAAGAGCGCGGTTTGGACAAGTATGTCTATCGGTTCGATCCTGACCAGTTCAATCCCGCCGTGCCCTTGGGCGGGAACCTGCTGTTCGCTTCACCGACGCATGATATCGCACCGGACATTCTGGCGGGGGACCACCGGTTTCTGTCGTTGCTTACGGGCAATGGCCTTGATGATGACGCGCTCAGCATCGCTCAGGCCGTTCTGGAAACCCTAAACCAGACTTTCGGGCGAGATGGGGCCGATCACCCGTTGTTCTTGCGGCTTGGCATGTCAAAAGACATGTACCACCGTCTGCTCGATATCGAAGAGCGCCGCAAAACCAAGGGCGAAGAAGCCATCGGCGATCAGGAACGTGCGCTGCTGTTGACCGTCCCATTCATGCTGACCGCTGAACAAATCGGCCCGAGTTTCCCTGAGGAGTACAAGGACAAAATCCTTTCCATTCGTCACAGTCAGGCCGAACGGCTGCGGGGCGCTATGGGTGCGATGTTCGTGCCGGTGTCACCGGACGTCTACGTTCCCCGCCTGACAGCAATGGAAAACGCTCTGTATGGTCGGGTATCCATCATGGCTGGTGCCCATGCAGAAGAGATCGAAGATCTGGTCGCGGAGGTTCTGAACGAGGCCGGGCTGCGCCGAAGGGCCGCCGCGATCATCTACGACCTGCCGTCCGGGTTAGGTGGGAATAACCTTCCGACAGTGTTTCAGGAGCGTGCTGCCTTTTCTCGTGCTGGGATCAAACGCCCCGATATCCTGATACTCGACAAGGCACTGGCCAGCCACGACTCTGAAAGCCGCCTGCGGACCCGTCTGAAGCTGCGCGAGTTATTACCCGACTCGATCATGATTTTTATGGAGGATCATTTTGCCCATCCGGAAGCCTATGATTTGTTTGTTGAAATAAAGGACGGTCGGATCGATGGTGTCTCACGCGTGTCCACCGATGCCGAAGACACCGGGACGGACGACCTGAGCCGGAAACTCAAGATCATTTCTTCTACCGAGTTGTTTTCACGAGTCGATGGGCGCAACCAGCGTCTTCTGGCGTTTTCGGCCCAATGGTACGAGGTCGCGGCAGGTCAAACCATTTTCGCACGCGGCCAGGCTCCCGACGCGGCATATTTGTGTATTTCAGGTTCGGCGAGCCTGAATTGGCTGAATGAACACGGTGAAATGCGTTCGCTCTCGATAGTAGAACCCGGGCGCCTTATCGGCGATCTTGCGATTATCACCAATGAGCCGCGACAATTGGATTTGGTGGCCCTCACGGATTGCTCGTTCCTGCGGATCGGCGCGGAGGAATTGCGTGCTGTGATTGAAAGTGACGCGGGCGTTGCGATGAGGTTGCTTGAAACCGTGGCCGGATATTTGTCCACGGTGTCCGAGCGGTTGCGTGACCCCAACACTCCAATTGGGGATGACCTGCCTTCTGTAAATGCTGAGCAATCCGATGAGCACTAACGAAAGGCAGGGTGCCTATTCAAGTCATCAGCAATTGCTAGGTGCCGCCCGCAGATATCCCGAGATATGGCGCTTGTTGGCTGGTCTTGCGCTAGTCTCAGTGGTTGTGGTCACGCTCAATGCAATCTTGTTCGCAATCGTTGCCAGTCTTGGCTCATCAGGGTCGGCGGTCACATTCTTGAATGGATCGTCGCCAACAGCGCTCCTTATTGTGCTCTCCAGCTTTATTTTTGTCACTATTGGCGTGGCGTTGGGGGCACGATTATTTCAGCACCGGTCACTTGCCTCGGTCCTGGGCGAACAATCCATCGCAATCTGGCAGTTTTGGCGCGTTGTTCGCGCATTGCTTCTGCTGGGTGCAGTCATATTCATACTCCCCCCCTATGACCTTGGTGCACCATTGGTGGCGAATCTCGCGTTAACCAAATGGCTTATGCTGCTTCCCTTATCCGCTGTTGCGGTGCTGATTCAGACCAGCGCCGAGGAAATCCTGTTCCGAGGCTATATGCAACAGGGCCTGGCCGCGCGGTTTCGGTCTCCGCTGATCTGGATGGGTCTGCCATCAATCTTGTTCGCAGCTGGCCACTACAGCCCCGCGACGGTCGGAGACAATGCGGTCTTGATTGCCATCTGGGCGCTGACATTTGGGCTTTTGACCGCCGATCTGACCGCGCGAGCGGGCACGCTGGGCCCCGCCATTGCGCTGCATTTTTTCAATAACATCGCGGCTCTGCTTGTCATTTCGCTTCCCGACAACCTTGGTGGCCTGGCCTTGTTCCATCTTCCTTATGAGGCATCGGACGCCGAAGCGTTGCGACCTTGGTTGCTAGTCGACTTTGCGCTGATGATCGTGGGGTGGCTCACCGCAAGATTGGTCCTTAGGCGCTGATTGCATTTCCCGGCATTGCGTCTTATTTGACTTCAACGCCGAATTATCAAGGTTCCGACATGAACTGGATCACAAACTACGTCCGCCCCCGGATCAATTCGATCTTCTCGCGCCGCGAAGTGCCCGAAAACCTTTGGCACAAGTGTGATGAGTGTGGAACCATGCTGTTCCACCGCGAATTGGCGGAAAACCAGAATGTCTGCACCCAGTGCGACCATCACATGGCAATCACGCCGCGCGATCGGTTCCAACATCTGTTTGATGGCGGTATTTTTTCCGAGGTTGATGTCCCGGCACCGAAAGACGATCCCCTGCAGTTTCGGGATCAGAAAAAATACCCTGACCGTATGAAGGCGGCCCAGAAAAAGACCGGCGAGAAAGAAGCGATGCTGGTCGCCGTTGGCGAAATCGGCCGTACCCCGATCGTGGCTGCCGCGCAGGATTTTTCGTTCATGGGCGGATCGATGGGCATGTATGTAGGCAATGCCATCATTGCTGCAGCACAGGAGGCTGTTAGGCTACAGCGGCCCCTGATCCTGTTTTCGGCAGCCGGCGGCGCGCGGATGCAGGAAGGCATTCTGAGCCTGATGCAAATGCCGCGTACGACGGTCGCAGTGGAGATGCTCAAAGAAGCAAACCTGCCCTATATTGTTGTCCTGACCCACCCGACTACAGGCGGCGTTACAGCCTCGTACGCGATGCTGGGTGACGTTCATATTTCGGAACCCAATGCCCTGATCTGTTTCGCCGGACCCCGTGTGATCGAACAGACCATTCGTGAGAAACTGCCCGAAGGATTCCAGCGCGCTGAATATCTGCTGGATCACGGGATGCTCGACCGAGTGACCAAACGCACCGAGATGCGGGATGAGCTGATCACCATCACCCGAATGCTGATGAAGCAGCCCCCTGCGGTCAAAGGCGACCTTCCTGCGCCCGAGCCGGAAGAAGCCCCAACCGAGGCACCCACCGAGGACGCGGTCGAAAAATGACCTCCCCATCTTCGGATGCCATCCTAGACCGGATGATGGCGCTGCACCCCAAGATCATCGACCTGACCTTGGACAGGGTATGGCGTTTGCTGGCGGCACTAGACAATCCTCAGGTTAAGCTGCCTCCGGTCATTCATATCGCTGGAACCAATGGCAAGGGCTCGACCCAGGCCATGATCCGGGCGGGGCTTGAAGGGGCAGGGCATGCGGTCCATGCCTATACCTCACCTCATCTGGCCCGGTTTCACGAGCGAATCCGACTGGCAGGTGAGCTGATTTCCGAACCCGACCTTACCGCCGTGCTGGATGAGTGTTACGCCGCCAATGGCGGTGAGAACATCACCTATTTCGAAATCACCACCTGCGCCGCGCTGCTGGCATTTTCCCGCACCAAAGCTGACTATACGCTGCTCGAAGTCGGGCTGGGCGGGCGGCTGGACGCCACCAACGTGATCGAACGGCCCGAGTTGACAGTCATCACCCCCGTTTCGATCGACCATGAGCAGTTCCTGGGCGACACTTTGGGCAAGATCGCCGCTGAAAAAGCCGGAATCATCAAGCCGGGCGTTCCCTGCATCGTCGGCCCGCAGCAGGATGAGGCGCTGGAAGTCATCGAATATACCGCAGCCCGTCTGGGCGCTCCGCTAATGGTCCACGGGCAGCACTGGCATGTTCATACTGAGAATGGTCGCCTTATTTATCAGGACGAAACCGGTTTGCGCGATCTGCCTATGCCAAACCTACTGGGTGCTCATCAGATCGAAAATGCAGGCGCGGCTCTGGCTGCGTTGCGCCACCTGCAAATGGGTGATGATGCCTACGAGGCCGCTGTGGCCAAGGCCGAATGGCCCGCGCGCATGCAGCGGCTAAAAATCGGTCCTCTGGTTGAGCAGGCCCCTCAAGCTGAGTTGTGGTTGGATGGCGGTCACAACGCGGCTGCAGGCACTGCTTTGGCCGAGGTTTTAGCGTCACTACCAGAACGTCCCACGCATATGATTTGTGGTATGCTGAATACCAAAGATGTCACCGGTTATCTCGCGCCATTGGCCCAAAGGGCAGACAGCCTGACGGCCGTATCGATCCCGGGTGAGCAGAATACGCTGAGCGCGGACGAAACCGCCACCGCTGCTGCTAAGGTGAATCTGACCGCCACTACAGCAGACAGCGTCACAGACGCGCTCGCCGCAATCACCGCTCAAACCCCTGATGCACGCATTCTGATCTGCGGGTCGCTTTATCTTGCGGGAAACATCCTTAGAGAAAACGCCTGATCCTCCGCCAGATGAAAAGATCCTGCGCCAGGACAGCGCCCCCTATCTGCCCCAATCCTTGTCTTGCATCTCCCGCAGGCGCGAGGCCGTACGCTCAAATTCAAAAGTTCCTTCCCCTTCGACATAGAGCATCTCGGGCTCGGCAGCGGCGGAACAAATCAGCCGAACTTTCGCCTCATAAAGCGCATCGATCAGGGTGACGAAGCGCTTGGCCTCATTGAAATTATTGCGTGACAAACGCGGGATGTCTTCAAGAACCAATACCTTCAGCGCTTCTGCGATAGCCAGGTAATCTCCTGGACCCAACATTCGTCCGCAGAGGTCATAAAACGAGGCCCGTGCAACGCCGTTGCGAAAGGCGGACAGGACAACTTCGCGACCCTTCACCTGAAGGGCCAGCTCTTCTGCCGGTCCACCCGACAGATCATTCCACACCTCACGAATCTTTTCCCGCGCTTCGGGCCCGATGGGGGTGAAGTAAACCGGCGAGCCTTCAAGTCGGTTCTGGCGGTAATCCGTGGGTGAAACCAACTCCCACACTTCCAGTTGCTCTTTGATATGCTGAATGAAAGGCAGAAAAAGCTGCCGGTTCAACCCATCCTTATATAGATCTTCCGGATGTCTGTTCGAAGTCGTAACGATAACGACACCACCCTTGTAGAGCAGATCAAACAACCGCCCCACGATCATCGCGTCGGTGATATCGATGATCTGCATCTCATCAAAGGCCAGCACCCGCGCCGATTTGATGACTGCATCGGCCACAGGGACCAGCGCGTCCTCAACGCCGTCTTCACGCGCCTTGTGCAGACCGGTATGGATTTCCTGCATGAACGCATGAAAATGCACCCGTCGAACTGGGATTTCACCCAATGTCTCGACAAACATGTCCATCAACATCGACTTGCCGCGCCCAACACCTCCCCAAAGATACAAACCCTTGGGTGGCGGCGGCGCTTTGCGGAATAATCCACGCTTAACCGGTTCGGCCAAGGCTGCCCGAATGCGCTCAAACTGGGGCAGCACAGCCTCTTGCGCGTCGTCCCGGGTCAGCGTCCCATCAGTAATAAGATCTTCATAGTGCGAAATTAGAACCGTCATATGTTGAGCCATACCGATCGCTTCGTGTGTTGAAAAGAAACCTTTTTTCCAGACACATCAATTTTGCTGAACTGGCGTCACAAAACTCCTGAATTGACGCGCCGAGTTGTACCGCTAACGTCTGCTGGAACCAATCTTCGGAGCCTTAATGTCGCAATCCACCCGTTTGCTGAACCCGATCCTGATCGTCGGCTGCATCGTAATTACAGTCAGTTTTGCCGTACGCGCCTCTTTTGGTGTGTTCCAGATACCGATTGCGGATGAGTTCGGCTGGCTACGTAGCGATTTTTCGATGGCGATCGCCATACAAAACCTGGCTTGGGGGATCGGCCAGCCGATCTTTGGCGCCATTGCGGAGAAGATAGGTGATCGGCGCGCCATCGTTCTGGGCGCTCTGACCTATACGGCGGGAATGGTCCTGACAGCATGGTCCGTTACCCCGTTTGAACATCAGATGTATGCCTGGCTCGTGGGTTTCGGGATCGCTGGGACGGGGTTTGGCGTGGTCCTTGCGGTCGTAGGTCGTGCCTCATCGGATGCGAACCGCTCGATGTCATTGGCGATTGTCACCGCAGCGGGCAGTTTCGGGCAAGTCATTGGCGCACCCACAGCAGAGTGGTTGCTGACTTTCTTACCCTGGCAGCAAGTGTTTCTGATCTTTGCGGTGGCTATCCTTGCATTGATCCTGACATTGCCATTCATGCGCGCGCCTCAGCCCATCAGCAGGACGGAGCTAGAGGAGAGTATGGGGCAGATCCTGTCCAAGGCATTCCGCGACCCGTCTTATTCGCTGATTGCGATCGGCTTTTTCAGTTGTGGCTATCAACTGGGCTTTGTCACAGCCCATTTCCCCGCCTTCGTCACCGAGATGTGCGGCCCGATCCAACCTGGAGGCCTCTTACATTCGATGGGGATCACCACAACTTCAGCCTTGGGGGCGATTGCGATTTCGTTGATTGGGTTGGCCAATATCGGCGGAACCCTTTTGGCCGGATGGGCTGGAAATCACTTTCCGAAGAAGTACCTGCTCGCGGCGGTTTACACCGGCCGAACGCTTGCCGCAGGTGCCTTCATCGTGTTCCCAATCACGCCCTTGTCCGTGATCGCATTCTCGCTTGTGATGGGGTCGCTCTGGTTGGCGACCGTACCGCTAACATCTGGCCTTGTCGCACATCTCTACGGCCTGCGGTACATGGGCACGCTCTACGGGATCGTATTCCTGAGCCATCAGATCGGCAGTTTTCTGGGCATCTGGTTAGGCGGGCGCATGTACGACCAATTCGGTGATTACACCATGGTTTGGTGGATCGGCGTCGCTATCGGAGCGTTCAGCGCCATCATTCACCTGCCCATCCGCGAAAATCGCTCACCAACCGGCGTGACAGCCTGAGCTATGCGGCCTCTTCAGCGGTCAGCAGCCCCTCAGAAACCAATCGATCCGCCCAACCCTGCGGATCGATGAAGTGATGCGTTTGCCATCCGCGCGCCCTTGCTGTTTCGATATTCTCGATCCTGTCATCTGCAAACAAAAGCGCCGAGGGAGGGATGCCGCAATCGGCCTCAACCATTTCGTAAATTGGCATATGAGGTTTGACCGTCTTCATCCGACCCGAGACGTATTGACGATCAAACTCATTCAGAAACGGATAAACGGTATTGGCATAGTCAAAATTCTGAACCCCAAAATTCGTCAGGGCAAAGACCGGGATCTTCTTGGTCCGCAACGCGCGCAGCAGTCGCGCTGAATGTGGGATCTCGGGCGCGGCCAGTTCGATCCAGTTGTCATGCCACATTCGGATTTCATCGCGCCATTCCGGGTACTTGTCCGCCCAATTGTAAATCGTATCCGTGAAATGATGGCCCTGATCTACCAGATCATTCATCCCATGCAGATCGACCTCGTCAAACATGGCGCGACGACGATCCTCGCCGATTATTCGATCATAATAGCGCTCGGGCTGCCACTCGATCAGCACATTTCCGATGTCAAATATGACGGCTTCAACGGCCATGACTTAATCCCATACCAGTTCAATCACCACCGACTGAACCAAGCGCAAGTCAGAGATGCAAGCGCCAACCGCCGCGCGGCACGCGCTGCCCAGCCCAACGGGAGGATACGCATCTTTGATGCGTCTCTGACCGGCGGGAGCACTACCTGCGAAGGGCAGCGCGTATCTCGCGCTCAAGCGCATCTAGAAAACGCGACCGGTCGGCTTTGCTAAATGGTTTTCCCCCGCCACCTGTCCCCAGCGGGTTCGCCGCGCGAAGGTCCGCCATCAGATCGCGCATTGCCAATTGCTGGCCGATATTGGCCGCGGTGAAAGCCTCACCACTGGGCCGAAGCGCGCGTGCTTCGGCTTCAATACACTTGGCGGCCAGCGGTATATCAGAGGTAACGACAATATCGCCGGTGCCGCAGCGTTCGGCAATCCACTTATCCGCCTCATCTGCTCCCGAGGCGACGATCACTACCTGCACCAACGGGTTGGCGGAGGGGCGTAGCCCTCCGTTTGAGACCAGAACCATCGGCACCTTGTGCCGGGTTGCCACCCGTTCAGCCTCGGCCTTGACCGGGCAGGCATCCCCGTCGATGTAAAGCGTCGTCACGCCTCTTTGACCTTTGGGGCTGACTTCGCCTTTGGCGTCGATTTGCGCACCTTGAATTCGTCCGGAATGGGCATCCGGTTAAAGGCATCCAGCCCCGCGATTTTGTAAGCTTCGGCAAGGGTCGGATAGTTGAACGTGTTCTGCACGAAGTAGTCCACCGTGCCTTTCAGGTTCAGCACCGCCTGCGCAATATGGATCAGCTCGGTTGCCCCTTCGCCAACGATTTGCACACCTAGAACCCGCCGGGTCTTGAGCGAAAATAGCATTTTCAGCATGCCATGCTCCAACCCCATGATGTGCCCGCGTGAGGTTTCGCGGAAACGGGCCACGCCCACTTCGTAGGGAATACCACGCTCCTGCAGTTCTTCCTCGGACATCCCGCAGGTTGAGATTTCGGGGACCGAGTAGATCCCATACGGATACCAGGGGCTTTCCGGCAGGGTTGGAGTCTCCAGCGCATGACAGGCCGCGACCCGCCCTTGTTGCAACGAAGTTGAGGCCAACGACGGATGCCCGATGACGTCTCCGGTGGCATAGATATGCGGCGCCGAGGTCTGATAGGTCTTGCGGTCCACACTGATACGATCGCGATGATCCGTTTCAATGCCAACCGTATCCAGGTTCAGCGCCGAGGTTGCCCCCATCCGCCCGGCTGCAAACAGCAGCATCTCGGCCCGGACGTGCCGCCCATTGTCCAGCGTGATCTCAACATGGCTACTGGCGTCTTCTATTTTCTCGACGGCTGCACCCAACCGCAGATCGACGCCATTTTCACGGATCTGATGTGTGAAATCGTGGATCAGTGTCTTGTCGATGAAATCCAGAAACGTCTCGCGCGGTTCGATCAACGTCACCCGGACATCAAGCGCCGAGAACATGGTTGCATATTCAACGCCGATCACGCCCGCACCGATCACGCAGAGCGAACGCGGGATTTCCTCCATCTCAAGGAAATCATCCCCATCGACGACAGTTTTGCCATTGAAAGGCACGTAATCTGGCCGGTAGGTCTTGGTGCCGGTGGCGATCAGGAATTTGGCTGCTGTCAGACGCGTGGATTCGCCTGCATCCGTAGCCACCTCGATCTCGTGTGGCCCCGTGAACGTCGCCAACCCGTTCAGCGTTTCAACATGGTTGCGGTTGAACTGATGCTCCAGCACATCGACCTCGTGATCGAGTGTCATGTGCAGCCGTGCTTTCAGATCCTCTGCGCTGATCTGATCCTTGACCCGGTAAGAACGCCCGTAAAAACTGCGCTCGCGCCAGCCTGACAGGTTCAGCACCGTCTCTCGCAAGGTTTTCGATGGGATCGTGCCGGTATGTACCGAAACGCCACCAAAACGGTCTTTGCGGTCAATCACCAGCACCCGGCGTTGCAATTTGCCTGCCTGAATCGCCGCTGCCCGGCCTGAAGGGCCCGAGCCGATGATGATCAGGTCATAGTCATATTTGCTCATGCCTCAGTCCCCATACAGCGCTTCGGCGTGGAAGGTGATGTGATCCTCCATAAAGGTGGACACGAAATAGTAGGAATGGTCATAGCCGGGCTGCAGTCGGTAAGTGGCCTGCTGGCGACGCTCGGCAATTGCCTGCGCCAGTGCCTCCGGGCGCAACAGATCCATAAACTGATCGTTTGCACCGGTGTCGATCAGGATCGGTCCGTCAAAGCCTGTGCTTTTCATCATCGCCGACGCGTCATGCTTGGCCCATGCGGTCTCATCATCGCCCAGATACGCGCTGAGTTGCTTGCGGCCCCAATCCGCCCCCATGGGGTTCGAGATCGGCGAGAAGGCCGAAACAGAGCGGTAACGCCCGGGCAGGTTCATCGCCAGCGTCAATGCGCCATGCCCACCCATCGAATGTCCTGTGATGGCCTGACGATCAGGATCAATCGCAAAGTTCTTGGCCAGAAGGGCCGGCAACTCTTCGGCAACATAATCCCACATGTTGAAGTGAGGCGTCCAAGGGCCTTGCGTGGCATTGACATAGAACCCTGCACCTTGGCCAAGGTCATAGTCCTCGTGATCCGCCACACCTTCGCCGCGTGGCGAGGTATCGGGGAATACCAGAGCAATGCCTTGTTCGGCCGCCCAGCCCTGGGCACCCGCCTTCGTCATGGCATTTTCATGGGTGCAGGTCAGGCCCGACAGGTACCACAGAACAGGAACGGGGCCGTCCTTGGCTTCGGCTGGAAGAAACAGGCCAAATGTCATATCACATTTGCAGGCCGAGGAAGCATGGCGATAAACGCCCTGCACACCACCAAAACAGGCATTTTCCGAAAGGGTTTCCATCAAGCTGATCCTTACGTTGTTTCCGGGCCATGGCTACCGGTCTGCAGCGTCGGCGTAAAGTGCAGCCACCTCTGGAAAGCTCATTTTTCGAAAAGGTGAAGATCAGAATCCGCTGACCCATCCTATCGCCAGCGGGACGGTCAGAATGCTGGCGATGGTAGATAACAGGATGGCAGCAGATGCCCGTTGCGGGGCCACACCGTAGTGCGCGGCCAGCATGTAAACATTGCCTGCAACTGGTAAAGACGCCGCCGCGATTGCGACCATCGCAGGGAATGAGGCAACCGGGATCAGCCAAATCACCATAAGTGCCACGAAAAACGGATGCAGCACCAGTTTGCAAAAACTCAACCAGCCCGCGATCTGGATGCGCTCGGCCGATTTGTCTGCCAGCGACGCCCCGATGGCAAACAGCGCCCCCGGCGTAGCCGCACCGCCCAGAATTGTCAGAAAATCATTAAGCGGGGCTGGTACAGGCACCTCTAACGCAGACCAGATCAATCCGGCGGAGATTGACAAGATCATGGGGTTTCTCAGCAGGCCAATCCCGATCAGGCGCATCGTCCCCAGGCTGAGCCGACCATCGCGGCCACCGTTGATCAGGATCACGATCAATGAGGAAAACACAACCAGATCAACTGTCAGCACCAACATCACTGGACCTATGGCAGCTTCGGAGAATAAAAGCGCAAGCATGGGCAGGCCCAGAAACCCAACATTGCCAATAGCAGCACATTGCGCCTCGACCGCGGCGGTGGGGATGTCCAGCCCTCGGAGATAAGCGATAGCCGTCGCCAGCGCATAGACGCCAGCAGTGCCGATCAGATACCCGATAACCAGCCGACCGTTGAAAATTTCGGCAAAGGGCAGGGTGGCGGCAAACCGGAATAGCATAGCCGACAAAGCAAAGAAAAACACGAACTTGGTTAGATATGCTGTCGCCTCGGGAGGGAAAAACCGGCTGCGTCCGGCCCAGAACCCCAGGCCGATGATTGCGAAAAAGGGGAGAGTGCGCAAAAATATCTCGACCATGGCAACGTGTTAACATGGCTGGTCAGGCTCGCAAGGTTGACGCACGGTCGGCGGTACGATTGAAGCCGTAACGTTGTGCCAAAACCGCTATCGGAGTGAAAAGCGTTGAAACTGAACCGAACGGTTTATAGTGTTGCAGGATATCGCAATTCGGAGACATCATGACCCAAGCCGCCACCATCCTGCGTACAGGCCGTAAATTCGACCAGGTGTTACGTGGGGCCCGAGAGGTTTTCATGGCGGATGGGTTTGAAGGCGCAAGCGTCGATGACATCGCGCGTGCGGCGGGTGTTTCGAAGGCAACGCTATACAGCTATTTCCCCGACAAGCGACTGTTGTTCACCGAGGTTGCCCAGACCGAATGTCGCCTGATGTCTGAACGCATCCTTTCGATGATCGATGAGACCAAGCCAGCCCGCGAGGTGCTGACGATAGCAGCCACTCAGCTTACGGCTTTTCTCGTCTCGGACTTCGCGCAGCAAGTCTTTCGAATATGTGTGGCCGAGCGCGACCGATTCCCCGAGCTTGGTAAAGCGTTTTATGAAGCAGGGCCGAAGAACGGCCAACGCCAGATGGCCGAATATCTGACCAAGGCGGTTGGTAAAGGTGAGTTGGCGGTTGAAGACGTCAACATCGCGGCCGAGCAGTTTTCTGAACTGTGCAAAGTCCGACTATGGGGCCGCGCGGCGTTCGGTATCCAAAATCGATTTGACCAGAACGAGATAGACGAGATTGCATTACAGGCCGTCGACATGTTTATGGCCCGCTACGGCGTTTGAACTGCGTAAGTTCGCCAGCGATCAATCACTTTGATGGTAAGAAGTCGTGTTGGTGCGGGTGGAGGGACTTGAACCCCCACGCCTTGCGGCGCCAGAACCTAAATCTGGTGCGTCTACCAATTTCGCCACACCCGCAACCCGATGCCGAAGCACCGCGACGACGCGCTGAATAGCAAAGCTTTTGAATGAGTGCGAGAGGTAAAATCAAGCGAGAGGGCAGTTTATTATCGTCTCGCTGGAAACAATCTTTTGCCCAAGTAAGTTTAACCAGAACTCGCATGTGCCAAATGTTAAAGAACGTGCCTTGGACAGTGAGAATGCGGTTTGGCCAGTCTTTCCAGCACGAACAGTGCTCAGGTGCTGGTTTTGGTCGTAATTTCACCTGTGTGAAGGCCCGTTCTCTGGTCCTTCTTTTTGTTTCCATTTAGCGAACATTTATCGCAATTTTTCTCTTTATCTTAAACTCGCATACGTTGAGTCGCTGAAAGATTACTTTGTGTGGGGCACATTTCAAAAAAGTGTAACTTGAGGTGAGTGGTTTCGTATCGAATTTCAATCAGAGGTTCCTTCGATCACAGAAATAGAAATTATTTTTATATATTTCAAAATGTAAGAAGCAGCGTGTAAATCCTTGACGCCACGGAATCTCGGACTTTTTAACAAGCAATCAAAGCCATAAAAACTTGGGCAACTCGTCAACGTCGTGGCTTACACTCTCATAGGTTGAGGTATTTCTATGAGACGCCATCATAATTGTGCCACATTTCAAACGCCAAAATATCCTATTCGCGTCAAAATAACACCGCGGTAATCGTAATTGATTGGGCGCAGGAGTTAATGAGTCTTTTTGCCTTCTGGCACCGTGCGAGTTTCTGCTCAACTCCAGAACAAGGGTCTCTGTCGTGACCAACCAGATCAAATCCGTTGCTTCCGAGCAAGACGCTGTCAGCCTTGCGCGTGAAAGCTTTATTGGCGAACTGAAAACCCTGAACCGTCAGCACCCTGGCACAGGATTCGGCGTCGCTCTCCGTACGCATTCGGGCAATCGCTACTTGCTGGCTAATGCCCGCATGCCGCTGCCTGCCAACAAAACAGATGATTTTCCGACCGGACGCCGTGTGGCTTGTTTGGAAAATGGTGAAGGCTTCAGTTCAATCGAAGTTCTGGCTGATTCTTTCGCATATGAATCGATTTCACCGCGAACCGAGGCCGCAATCCTCGGCAACGCGCTGGATCTGATCGCACGAATCGACACGCTTGCAAGCCTGCCTGACGGGGCAGGGAACCACATCGCTGCAACTGGTACCGGAGGCTGACCATGGCGCGTAACGACCACCTTCTGTCTGTCGGAAACGAGTCCCTGTCTGAGATGACAGAGGCAATGACCTCGTTGACGACACAGATCGACCAATTGACAGAGGTGGCGGATGCGCGGTCTTCCGCACGGCTGGCTGCGCTCAAGACCAAAATGGAGAATTTTACCGCCAGTGTCACGATGGTGGGGCAGGTGAAGGCCGGCAAATCCTCTATCGTAAACATATTGGCCGGGCGGCCAAATCTTTTGCCTTCCGATGTGAACCCGTGGACCTCGGTGGTTACAACGCTGAACATCAACACCCGCACAGAAGGCGACACCCGTTCCAAATTCACATTCTTCGAGCAGGAAGAATGGGACAATCTGATGGTTGGCGGCGGTCGTCTGGGCGAGTTGGCCAATCGAGCCGGTGCCGATGATGAGATGGACGATATTCGCCGTCAAATCGGCGAGATGAAGGCCAAATCAGAAGAGCGGCTTGGGAAGCACTTTGACCTGATTCTCGGTCAGAGCCACCAGTATGATTATTTCGACGATGAACTGATTCAGCGGTATGTCTGCCTCGGGGATGAGGATGACCCGGATATCGACCCCAAGACGGGTCGTTTCGCCGATGTGACTAAATCGGCCGAGCTGTTCATGGATATCCCGCAATATCCGATCTCGCTCAAGCTCTGCGATACCCCAGGTGTGAACGATACCTTTATGGTGCGCGAACAAATCACCCTACGCAGCCTGCGTGGATCAGAGGTGTGTGTTGTTGTTTTGGCTGCCAGCCAGGCGCTGACTACGATGGACATGGCACTAATGCGGATCATCGCGCAGTTCGAGAACCGCCAGATCATCCTGTTCGTGAACCGCATCGATGAATTGTCAGACCCGGTCAATCAAGTGCCTGAGATACGTGATCGTATTCAAGACACACTGAAACAGAACAACATAGACGCCAACACCAGCGTTGTTTTTGGCAGCGCTCTGTGGGCCGAGGCTGCGCTAACCGGAAACCCGGACATTCTAACTGAGGAATCGCGCGAGGCGTTGAACACCTTCTATCTGGCGGCTGGATTTGGCGATCAGGCTGCATCGCTGGATAAGATCTGGGCGCTATCAGGATTGCCTGATCTGCTGCTCGCCATGAATGAGCGTATCGCTGAGGGTGCAGGAACGCGTCTTTTGGATCGCGTTCGCCATCGGGCGCGCAACATCGCCAGCCAGATCCGGGCTACTGCAGTGGCCAAGACGCTGTCAAACTCCGACGGTATCGTTCGGGATCTGGACGGTGCGTCGCCCGAAGAAGCGATCGCAAAGGTTTCGGCTGAGTACGAAAAGAAAGCCTCGGAACTGACAACCAAGCTTCGCGACAAGGTATTAGAGCGACTTGCGTCTGCGGAAGCAAATTTTGTCAAACGTGCGACGGATTCTCTGATCTCACATCTGGAACAGAATGGTGAGCAGGGTACATGGCAATATGATCCGGCAGGTCTGCGCACCTTGCAGAAGGCGGCATATTTCAGCTTTGCCCGATCCATGCGTAAGGATGCCGGTGCTCTGTATTCGGCTGCTGCAGCGGATGTCGAGGCACTGTATCAGAAGCTGCTGGGCAACCACTTGGGTGAATTCAACATCGAAGCCCCGATCGTGCCGCGTGTACCCCCGCCATTAGGGATTGGCCGCACAATCGCACTGGACCTGCAGAGCACATGGTGGCGACGTTGGTGGCAACGCCGCAAAGGGTTCGAAGCCTATGCCGCAGATTATACGCGACTGATCGCGTCCGAGGCAAACTCGATCACCAAAGACATCGAGGAAAACCAGATCGCCGCCGTACTAGAGAACGTGCGGGCCGCGCTGACAGACTTTATTGCCGAACAGAAAGACACGCTGCTCAGCATCTCGCAATCGCCTGAAAGGGCTGCGGCCCAGATGGCCGAGCAGAAGCCGCAGAAATCACGTGACGATATTCTGGGCGATATCCTGAAAGACCTTAGTAACGAAGCAGCATAAGAAGAGTTATGGTAAAAGAATCACAAACCCGCTTCGTCTCTCCCAAGGCTTGGAACCGCATCGAGCAGTGGTCCCGCCGCAAACCTGTGTTTGCGCTCATGGGGGAATTCAGTGCAGGCAAATCGACGTTGATGAATTTCCTGCTGCGCAAACAGGCACTGCCGACGCAGGTCACAGCCACGCAACTGCCGCCGATCTGGTTCAGTTGGGGCAATCGACCCGCCTATATCAAACGCCATGATGGTAGTACGCAGAATATCGAATTGGATCAGCTTGAACAGGTTGGTGTCAACGACGCGCAGTTCATTCGCATCTTCCTCGAAGCCGACATTCTTGAGGCGGTCGACCTGATCGACACACCCGGCATTTCGGACCCGAAGATTTCGACGGACGTCTGGCAACGCGCAGTTGGCCAGGCCAATGGTGTGTTGTGGTGCACGCACTCGACCCAAGCTTGGCGCGAGACTGAACGTGCCACTTGGGTTTCGCTGCCAGAACGTCTGCAGCACAAGTCGCTGCTATTGGTGACGCGCGCAGATGCCTTGAATCAGAAAGACCGTCAAAAGGTCTTACGCCGTGTAAATCGGGAAGCGGGTCATTTGTTCAATCGCACGATCCTGTTCTCGGCCCGTGATGCCATCATGGCCCGTGACAAAACCGGCGACGCCGAGCTGTGGTCACGCAGCGGCGGAGGCAAGATGGTCGACAGTTTCCTTGAGATCACTGAGCAGATCATGGACAGCCGTGCGGATATGCTGTCGCGCTATCAAATTGACAAATCCCTATCAGACGCACCCAAAGTTCAGCCATCGCGGCCCGAGAAAACCTCTGGCGATGCACCGCTGAAACTTGTCACGCCGATGGAAGATGACTCTGCCGAGAATGATGTGGTTACAAGTTTCCCAGTACGCCCTGCCCGCGTGGAGCGTCGCACCGAGGAGTCCGGACAGGCGCGGATTGATGCAGAAGAAGCCGAGCGGATGCGCGCGAAAATGGCTACCGAAGCGGAGCCTGCTGATGAAGACTTACGTGCCTTGTTCTCTGACAAGACGGAAGATCCGCTGGATCTGAACCTCTTGGCAAATCCCATCACCGACGTGGATGAGTTTGATTTCATGGATGACGATGATGAGGAAGAGCAGGAAGATGCCGAACTGATCGTCTTGGGCGAAGAAGAGGACGAAGCGGAAGCAGTCGAAGCTGCGGACACCGAACAAGAGCCGTCGGAAGACGCCGAAGAATCATCAGATATCGAAGTATCGGTTTCGTCGATTACGGCCCTGTTGGCGGAACAGTCGGAAAACTCGGCAGACGAATATGAACCGGAGCCCGAATCGAATGCGCTGGCTCCAAACCGCGTCGTATCAATGGTGGGTGAAGCTGCTGCCGAAGAGATTGAAGATGCAGCCGATGACAAGGCAGATGATTTGGGCGATCGCCTCATAGAAACGCCACTCAGTGCTGCAGCAATGTGGGGTGAAATCGTGGCGCGTGAGAACCTGCCTGACGATGCAAATGGCCTGAAAAGCGCCTTTGCAGCATTCTTGTCCGAGTTTGACCAGATTGCGTTGGAACATGACGCTAAGCGGAATCAAGACATACCGCGCGCCGTTTCTGAGGCTCGCAAAAACGGCGGAGCGGAGTGGCATGCGATTTAGATTAAACCCGAAGGTGGGCATCTGAATGTCGATTGAATCTGCTCTGGCTTCGGCCATCGAAACCATACCCGACTGCATCGCAGCCGGGTATGTCGACATGGAGACCGGCATGTTATTGGGCGTCGACGCGTCGGACCAAGACAGCGCTGATGCGCTCGAAAATCTCGCACTTGCAGTAGCTAATCTGTTTCAGGGACGCGGTATGAAGGGATTCGAAGAACTCCTGCGTGCGGCAAAAATCGACGATACTGAACACCCCGGATTTGGGGAAATCGCGGTGTTCTCAAACGACCGGCTGCACATCTTTCTCAGGACAACAGAATATCCTGATCACGTGGTATGCTATATCTGCCGCGACAGCGCGAATGTCGGGCTGGCGCTTACGAAATCACATCTCAGCCTCGGGCCGGTGGCGGCCGCGGTGTAGACGGGACCAGAGGGGGTCACGCATGATGGATAGTGAAATACTGGATATGCTCGAAGGGATCGGGCGGACTTCGGTCGCGCGCTTATCGCCTGCAATCTACCTATCGGGTAGCAGCGCACTGTTACGCCGGAATGAGATGCTGGGGGCCATCCGGGGCACGATCTTGCCTCGGCGTTTGGAATTTACGGCGGCTGACGGGGCAACTTTGGCTATCGAAGTCAACAGCTCTCGGGTCACCGACGTGTTCCGCTGTGCTTCGGGCCCTGTCCCGGATTTTGAAACCGAAGCACGCGAAAAACTGATCGAACGACTGGCGCAATTGGTGTCGGAAATTGCAACGGCACCCGGCCCGCTTGAGTTGGTTTCTCTGCGCCCGGATACGGCGCTTGAGGCTGATGACGTAGGGGTTACCTTTTCGGAGGTCGAAGCGGCCTGCGCGCGGATTGAACTAACCGAAGAGCCGCGCATGGCCATCGTTTCCGACCAGACCTTAAAACCGGAAGCTCAGCCAGAAACTGCGTCACAAGGCGCCACCAGTATTGCCGGAAAATTCTTTGAGGGCGCGGATCGGTTCGCATTAGGTCGAATACTGATTGGGTCGACTGAAGACGAGATGCAATTTGACGGGTTGTGTGCGCAGGGCCAAGACGCACATCCGGACACGGATATATTGGCCCGATTCACCCGGGATCTGGCGGGATGGCAGGCCGATGGTTCCGATGCTTTTACTGATCCACAGCTGATCGTCATTCGCCCGACAGGTGGACAAGGCGCGGGTCTCGCCATCTTGTGCGACGGTCAGGAAACCGCCGCCGCCGTTCATGACGCCCGCAAGCTGGGCGCTGTCGTCAACCTATGGAAAACATTGAATAGCGCCGTTGAATAACCGCGTTCCTGCCAAATAGTGTCCACTTTGCAAAGTTAAACAAAATACGAGTTACCAGGGTAAATCTTATGAGTGAGTTAAACCGCCGCGAGCTTATTCGCATCGCAGAAGACATGAACGGGACGAGCAATGACGAAACGCGTCACTTCATCTCGCGCATCGTTGACGACTTGTCGAACCTCAAGCCTTCGATAGCATTCGTAGGTCAAATCAAGGCCGGAAAATCGCGCTTGATCAACGGTTTCACCGGGCATGCAGAATATCTACCCTCGGACGTGAACCCATGGACGACAGTGATCACCGACATGCATTTCGGTCATCCGTCCGGTCGGACGTCGGGCGCCGAGTTTCATTTCTTCGACAATCGCCAATGGCAGGCCCTGATCGCCGAAGGTGAAGAGTTGCGCAACATGTTCCCTGATGAAGAGGACAGCTACAAGCGCGAGATGATCGAAGAGCAGGTCGAGGCAATGAAAACCCGCGCCAAGCTACGCTTGGGCGAAAGCTATAAGCACCTGCTTGGCGAGCATCACGATCTGGATGAACTGACCTCGGATGACCTGGCGCGCTATGTCTGTGCCGGGGATGACCCGACAGATGAAGACCAGTATGACCCCGGTTCAGATCGGGGCCTTTACAGCGACATCACCCGTAAGGCCGAGGTCTATTTTGACATTGGCCATTTTCCGTATCCGGTGACAGTCACAGACACACCCGGTGTCAATGACCCGCTGCTGATCCGTGAAGAGATTTCGCGCCAGTATCTCAAGGAATCCGACTTTTTCGTCGTCGTGCTGTCTGCGCATCAGGCGTTGTCGCGGGCTGATCTGAAGCTATTCCGCCTGATGCAAGCGCTAGAGCTTGGTCAGATCGTGGTCTTCATCAACCGCGTGGACGAGTTGGGCGGTGGCGCCGAAGATGCCGGCAAGGTGCGCACTGACGTATTGGACGGGCTCGAACAGGCGCTTGGCAACTCGGAGATTGACGTTCTGATGGGCAGCGCCCAATGGGCCCATTATGCGCTGACCGGGGATGAAACCGGAATCGACCATGATCAAATATTGGCGTGGCTGAGGGCGCATCCCGAACAGATGAAGCAATATCTTGACGGCGTCGAAGAGATCAAACAAGGTCCCGGCCCCATCAGCCGCGAAGGTGTATTGCGATTTGCCGCAATGATCGCGTCGGGCTTGCCCGATCTGCGCCGTCATGTGACCAAAGCCCTGACCGAAGGACCGCGCCAAGAACAGCTTAATATTGCGTGGCAGCACCTCAACAGTTTTGCCCAAGGTGAGCTTGAGCGCAGCACTGCGCGGCTTCGTGCGATTGAAGAAAAGGATGGTCCCGACACAGCGGATGTCGAAGAAAACAACAAAACGCTTTCTGAGTTGCGCGCGCTAGTTGAAGATAAATCCAAGGCCATCACCAATGATATGGACGATGTATTGGCCAATTTGCGGGGCGTTATGGATGACACCGTCGCCGAGGCTGTCTCGATCGTTGTGCGCGGCCCTGATGGGCAATCGCCTTTGCTGGCCAAAGACGGAGATACCGAGCTGAACTTTACGCCTCTGCGTGAGCGGATGCGCGAGCTTGTCCAGGGCGCGACCCAGGTGGTGCGGCAGCGTATGCTTAGTGAGCTTTACGCAATCGATATGCAGACCAATGCTGCTTTGCGCGCCCTGCCCGGATGGCAGGAGCCCGTGGACAATCGCATGAATACCAGCGCGGTGCGTTGGTTCCGTCCGAATACAAGCGCGCTGACGCGTGGCATTACGGTTGAGTTGCGTGTGACATGGCTGTCGCGACTGATATCGCGTCGCAGTGTGTTGAACCGCGCCGAACGGATGATCGTTCAAGAGTTTGAGATGATCGGAGACGATCTTGTAGATACCGCCAGAAGCGACCTGATCGAACGGATGAAAACCGTTCTTGACCATTATATGGCGCTGCTGGCCGGGCATCTGGAACATCGCGCAGGCCCCGATGGGTCGAACGCGCGCGCCGAAGCGCAACGTGCGGTTGACCAAGCGCGGCGCATCAGCGATGAACTAGGGGCGGTGCACGGAACTGCACCCGTGGACACTCGACAGGCAGAGGCCGCAGAATGATTGAATTCCCCGGAACCGAGAAGGAAGTGCGCCAGCTAGAGCGTTTCCTGACCGCCACCGAAAATGCGCACTCATCGGCAGAGCTGGATGATATGCGCGCCCGCGCGCTGGCCCATGCCGAGCGGCTTTCGAACGCGGTTTCCATTGGTTTTGCCGGGGAGTTTGGAGCCGGAAAGTCCAGCCTTGCCAACATGCTGGCGGGGGCAGACATTCTGCCCACCGGGCCGCAGCATCTGAAATTGCCCCTGGTGATCGTGGCCTATGCTGATACGCCTGAGACAACCGTTGGTTGGTGGGACAAGGAACCCAAAGTCTATTCGGGTATAGCGCTGGAAAAGGCAGCGGCGGACGAACCCGATTTCATCTCGGTCGGGTTGAACACCCCTGCCCTGCAGGAGATTTCGCTGTTTGATCTGCCCGGTGCCGGTGCACTGGATGATACCTACAAACAGACTCTAAATTTGCTCGACTATGTGGATTGTGCGATCTGGTGCACCAATGGCACCAACGCCTGGCGTGAAACCGAACGCCATTTGTGGTCGCAGGTCCCTCAAAAGCTGCGCGATAACAGCTTGTTGGCTGTAACACATGCCGATTTGCCTCCGGTGCGGGATGCTCTGGATCGGGTAGTCGCACGCCTGAACAAGGAGAAGGGCGATTTGTTTCGCGCGGTTGTGACCATCGGCACCCCGGTAGCGGTACGGGCCATGGAACAAGAGCCTGAACCCGACTTTGCTTTGTGGGAAACCTGTGGCGGACAGAACTTGGCAGAACAGGTTTTGCACATAGCCTCTGATCACCGTCGCCATGATCTTGAGGCCGCCCAAAAAGATCTGGCTGAAGATTTTATGCCTTATCTGGAGAACCTTACTGGTGCGGCTTCGACAGATGGCGCTGAGGCCGACGGCAATACTGTGCAGGCAAGCCTAGAGGCCGCCCTGCCCCCCCTGGACAATCCAATCCTTGAAGACTGGCTTGCGGCCATCGCCAGCATTTACAACGATCTGCGCGAAAGCTCAGATATTGAACCGGCGGCCTTCCTGCAAAGCTGTCAGGAAATCGTCGAGGATTTTGCCGAAAGGTTAGAATCTGGTACCGAAATCGATCCCAAAGCAGACTGGATTCCGGCCGAGTTTGAAAAGGCCACTGACCTGTTGCTGTTGCTGCAGTTTGAAACCGGGGACGCACCGCTGAAGGATGCAATAAGCATTCTCGCACAACTCAGCGACAATCTGGCTTGGGCAGGCAGCTCTGTTGCGTCGGCGCCCCCAAAAACCGGCACATAAGTTTTTCCCGCTTGAATTGAGCCGCATCGCAGCGATTCGAAGCGTTCGGAATCAGCGCGATATTGTTTCGAATTCGTGGACCAAGCGTCTATTTCGGCGGTATAGAATCCATTTCTTCCATCAGGCAAACACAACATATTGTGGTCTGAGGGTCTGGACTCACTATATAGGCGATTTCGATTTTTGTGATCCATAGTGAAGCCATCAGGCGGCCCCAATAAAGTCAAATTTGAAACGTCTAACCGTCTTAAGTGTCCTGCGGTTGTGTTTGGTTGTGAGTTCGCGGGCTGAAGCCCTGGTTATCTATGCCGCAATAAACGAGTAGAATGGGCGGGAAGAAATGAGCCACAACCAGGCGGTCGGCGCAACGCACGACGAACCTCAGATCGAAGGATTGCAGCCAGGCGCAAAGCTGCTGCGCGGACAGTATGAAATCCTCCGGTTCCTAAGCAACGGCGGGTTTGGGATCACCTATCTCGCGCGCGATAGTCTGGATCGCGATGTGGTCATCAAAGAATGCTATCCGGGGGCGCTCTGCCAGCGGAATGGTGATCTGGTCGAACCTGCCAACCCCGACCACAAAGAAGACCTGCGCGCCATTATCGACCTGTTCATTCAGGAAGCACGCAACCATGCGCGGCTGGTTCATCCCAACATCGTCGACGTGCATCAGGTGTTTGAGGACAACGACACCGCTTATATCGCGATGGACCTGATCCGCGGATGCGATCTTCTGGATTATGTCGAAAAACCCGAAAACAAGAGCGGACCGGACTTTATCGTTCAGGTCACCGAAAAAATGCTGTCTGCGGTGTCGTTCATTCACCAAAGTGGCATGCTACATCGCGATATTTCACCCGACAATATCCTGATCGATGAGAATGGCGAACCCATCCTGATCGACTTTGGCGCAGCACGCGAGCAGGCGGCACACAAGTCAGCGGCGCTATTGACGCTGCGCGTGATTAAGGACGGGTATTCGCCACACGAATTTTATGTGCGTGGCGCGGATCAGGGCCCCAGCAGTGACCTCTATGTACTGGCTGCAACGCTGTATCATGCGATCAGCGGCGAGCGACCGATTGATGGCCAGACACGTTTGAATGCGTTCAACAACGGCCAAGACGATCCTTATGAACCGCTGACAGGGCGATTCAAAGGGTATCCAGACGGGTTCCTTGAGGCGATCGACAAAGCAATGGAAGTGCACGCCACTGACCGTGTGCAAACCGCATTGGACTGGCTGCGTATGTTCCGTGGTCCCGGTGTGATGTTCGACAGTTTCGCGTATCGCCCGGTTTCGGTCATTGTTGGCATGGATCGCAAAGACGAAGAGGCCGAAAAAGAACGGATCAAAGCCGAAAGCGAGAATGCGGAGGCCGTCGTGACCGCGCTGCTGGCCGGGAACTCTGATCTGGCCCTCGGGAACGAGGAAAAAACGGAAGACACTCTTGCTAAATTTGCACCTCAGGACGAGGCCGTTGCTGCAGTCGACACCGTTGTAAAAAGCGGCTCGGGCGGCAGTGGCAAGATGATCGCGGGTATCGCGATTGTATTGGCGGCTCTGGCCGGAGGTGGATACTTCGTAATGACGGGCGATCAGCAATCGCCCGAGGCAACTCCGGTGACTGCAGAGGTTCCGACTACTCCGGTGCCCGCAGAAGCAGCTCCGGAACCCGTCGAGCAGACCGCCGAAGCCACAACAGAGCCGCAACAGGCCGAAGTCGCTTTGGCATCAGAACCAGAAGCGGCGCAGGAACAACCTGTCGAGCAGGCTAATGAGGTGCCGGAAGCCGCCATTGTGTCAGAGCAGCAACCCGAAGAAATCGCTTTGGTGGAACCTGAAGAAGTGGAACCTGAAGTGACGGAACCTACGGTTGAAGACATCACACCCATCGCACCTGCGACGCCGGTAAATCTAGCCGAAAACCAGGTCGCATTTGGGCACTGGGATATTGAGATTCCATTCACGATGTCCAAGCGTCGCAGCTCGACCGGGAGTGTCATTGCCATCAATGGATTGAACGCCGGTCAAGATAGGTCGGTGATCGGGGATTGGGTCGAACGGGGCGCTACGATTTTTACTCTGAATGGTGAACCTATTCGTCCGGACACAACGCTTGCATCGTATGTTCTAGATAATTTCTCGGTCGACCCAGACGGGTATATCCGTGTAGCAGCGCGCTATCGCAGTCTGGGCGAAACGCGCGCGCAGAATGGATTGCTGGCCCTGCCCGCCTTCCGCAGTTTTGGCCTTCTGAACGGTTATTCGTTTGATGTGGCTCATGCGGGCGAGGCAGGTTGGCAAACCGTCGTCGCATCTGTTCCGGAAGAAGTTGCTGGCAGTTTGCAGCGGGGGGATGTGCTGCTGCGCGAAACACAGACTGGAGTCTCGATCAATGAGCCCGAGAGTCTGGACGGCATCCTTGCTCAACTTGTTTCCGACAACCAACCCGAGGCGCGCCTAAGCATTCTGCGCAACGGAGCTGAAAGTACTGCGGTCATGCAACTAACGCAGGAGTGATCGCCCAGTTGATGTGACTATCGCCAGGTCAGTGTGCTGGGGGTGCCGCCCATCGCGTCACCCCGTCGGGGACCAACCCGTCGCGACGTAAATGTTTCTCTGTTTCCTCTTCATCAGTGCCCTGCGCCTACGGCGAAGCGGTTTGTAGCAGTCCCGCGGGTAAAACCCCGCATCAGAAATCAAAGAAGGTGACGACACCATGTTCAAATACAAAAGCCCTCTGAGCCGGCTTCTAGAAGGTGCCGGAAAACCGAAAGAAGAAGATGCGGTGGAAACCGAAACCGAAACCGTTGCGGAAGCGGTCGAAACAGAAAGCGCTGCTCCGATTGCGGATTTCAACGCCCTGCGCGCGGCCCTTGCGGGTGGAAACGTTAGCTCGGACAGCTACGAGGAAGCAGACGAACTGATCCCCGAAGAACCGATGCCCGAGTTTTCGGAAGACCAGATCGAAGATCAGGCGACCGAAGAAGAAGTGGCCGAGATTCAAGAGGTCGAAGAAGATGAACAGATTGTCACGCTTCATCTGACTGCGGAAGACGAGGTTCAGGACGATGAACCCGAAGTCACCGTAGAAGAACCAGAGGCCATCGAACCTGAAGTCGTATCTGAAGTTGCGGGCGAGGTGGAAATCGTCGGAGAACCCACACCGGAACCGGAGCCTGTTGATGTAACCCCGGAACCCGCCATGGTCGCACCTGCACCTGCACCGGCTGAAGATCGGCGTTCTCGTGTGAAGACGACGTTTTTGGGTTTCGAGCGTGCAGACACGCATGTTCAGGAGCTGATGGAAACAGCTGAGCCCGTTGAAAAGACAGAAGCGGCCGAACAGACATTCCCGGTTGGCTGGCTGGTCGTGACCGCCGGACCGGGTCGGGGTGCCGCGATTACCTTGACCGAGGGATTGATGCAGATCGGTCGGAATGACGATCAGGCTATTCAGCTGGATTTCGGCGACACCGGGATCTCTCGCAGCAATCACGCCGTCATCGCATATGACCCAGAGGACCGGAAATGCTATCTGGGCCATGGCGGCAAGGCCAACCTTGTGCGCCTGAATGGCAAACCAGTGCTCAGCACCATCGCTTTGTCCAACGGTGACCTGATCCGGATCAGCGAAACCTCGATCCGCTTTACCGCTTTCTGCGATGACGGCTTTGACTGGCGGGATGCCGATTAATGCTGGCGACCCCTGCATATGATATTGCCCTGATCCTGGACCAGGGTCAGCGCGACTCGCAGGAAGACGCGATTGCTGCGCGGGTCTCTGACACGGCAGACGCGGGATATGTCGTAGTTGCCGATGGAATGGGTGGCCATGAAGCGGGCGAAGTCGCTTCGCAGTTGGTCATTTCAGCATGGCGCGACACAATGGATGCCCAGTTGGATGGGCCCGACCTTGCCGAGAGCGCCCTGCTCGACGCTCTGCCGATGGCCGCAATGCAGGCCAACGCCGCTATGGCTAGCCATAGCGAGGAAAACCAGGTCAATCTGGGCTCTACCCTTCTGGGCATGCTGATGCTGGATCAACGGCTGTTCTGGATCTCGATCGGTGACAGTCCGCTGTATCTGTTCCGCAATGATGCCCTGTTACAGATCAACGAGGATCACTCGATGGCCCCGATGATCGATGAACAGCTCGCGCAGGGCTTGTTGAGCGCGGAAGAGGCGCGGCGGCATCCGGACCGTAACCAGCTGACTTCGGTGATCATGGGGGCTGCGATCCCAAAAGTGGATTGCCCGGAACAACCGCTGGCGCTGGTTGCGGCAGATGTTCTGATCCTTGGCAGCGACGGCCTGCAGTATCTCGGCAATTCCGAGATCGAAACGCTGGTGCGCACGCATATTCAATCCCCGGCCCGCGATATTGCTGATGCGCTGCTTCAAGCGTTGCACGCAAAGGCGGACCCGGATCAGGACAACATCTCAATCGCCGTGGTCAAACCGGCACAGACATAGACAGGCAGTGAAACAGGACAAAATGAGAAACCATCTTATCATATCCAGCCTCGCGCTTGCCGCTGCAGCAGGGGCAGCATCGGCGCAAGAGGCGTGCTCAACCTATGAAATCCAGCGCGGTGACAGCTTGCGGGAACTGGCAATTGCGGTCTACGCGACGGAGGATTACCGGGTCATCTACGATGCGAACCGGGAAACGATCGGGTCGAACCCCAACATCATTCGCGTTGGTGACATTCTGACTTTCCCTTGCCTTGAAGATATCGGGCGCACAGCGCAGCTGCCGGATACCGAAGCGGGCCGCATGGCCGCTGAAATGGCGTCCGAACTGGTCAAAGCTGCCGAGGAACGGGCGGAGAAAGCAATCGCCGAGGCCGAAGCCCGCGTCGCCGCCGCTGAGGCCGAAGCCAAAAAGACCAGCGAAGAAGCTGTGATCGCGGCCAAGGCAGCTGCCAAGAAAGAGATTGAAGCCGCGCGTGCGGAAGGTGCCGCGCTGATCCGCAACGCGGATGGTGGCGAACGCCCTGAAATTCGTGACCGTCAGATTTTGTTGATTACGGGTGGCAACTACGCACCGTTTACGGATGAAGCCCTGCCAAATCGCGGGCTTTACACCAATCTGGTCGAAACCGCGATGCTGCGGGCCGCGCCTGAGCAATCTTATAAGATTCAGTTCGTCAATGACTGGTCGTCGCATCTGGACCTGCTGATGCCGACCCTCGCTTTTGACGCGACATTCCCGTGGTCGCGGCCGAACTGTGAAGAAGCCGCAGCGTTGTCGGAAAACGATCGCTCGCGGTGCGAAACCTATAATTTCTCGAACCCGTTTTACGAGGTCGTGGACACGTTCTTTGCCAAAAGCGGCTCGGGATATGAAGAGACCCTGACTTACGCAGATTTCGCGGGCTCGACGATTTGCCGACCCGAAGGGTGGTCGCTGTCGCATATGGATGCGGTTGGTCTTTATGAACCTGCAATCAAACTGATGCGCCCGGTTTCACCTGATGAGTGCTTTCACGCAGTCATGGACGGCACAGCCGACATCGTCGCGATCGAAGCCCATCTGGCGGTCGAGGCGATCGGGCGTCTGGGCTACGAACATCAGATCATCGAAAACCCCAACCTTGCGGCAATCAAGTCGCTTAACGTTATGACCCACAAAGATAATCCGGATGGGGAAGCGATCCTTGAAACGCTCAACCAGGGTCTGGCGATCATGCAGCAATCCGGCGAGTGGCGCGACATCGTATCAACCGCTCTGCGCTATCAAATGGAAAATGGCTAAGGCCTTGATTGGCCCAACGAAACAAAGTCTGGAGGAAGTGGACATGTTTAACAAGAAATTGAAGAAAGCAGTACTGTCGGCATCAGCCTTCACCGCCCTGAGCGCAGGTGCAGCCGCCGCTCAAGAGGCCTGCTCCAACTATACGGTTCAGGATGGTGACACATTGGCGACCATCGCCATTGCCGCCTACGGCACCTCAAACTATCAGCCGATCTTTAACGCTAACCGCAACGCAATCACCAATCCCGGTTCGCTAACCCCCGGTCTGGTACTGGCGCTGCCCTGTGAGGATGGCAGCCTGCCCAACGGTCAGAGCGCGCAAGAACTGATCGCGGCAGAAGAACAACGTGCTGCAAGCGTCAAGCGCTCGAATGTCTACGCGCCTCCGATCAAGATGGTCGCTGGCAACGGTTGGGAACCGTTCACTACTGAAGATCTGAGCGGCGGTGGCATCATGACCCGTCTGGCGACGACAAGCCTTCAGCGTGCTGGTAACAGCCGCGATTTCTCGGTCAGCTTTGTAGATGACTGGAGTTCGCATCTGGACACACTGTTGCCATTGGGTGCGTTTGATATTTCGATCGCGTGGACTGTACCGGATTGTACCAACCGCTCCTATGAGTGGTCTGCAGAGACCGAAGCCCGGTGTACCCAATTTGTCGCTTCTGTTCCGGTATATGACATTGTCGGAGGTTTCTTCACTTTGCCTGAAAGCGAATACGCAAAGGCGACAGATTTCTCCGACCTTGAGGGCTCGACCGTTTGCCGCATGGCAGGCTGGAGCATGGTGGTGCTGGAAGAACAAGGGCTGAACCGCGAGAACACAACCGTAGTCCAACCCAATTCGGCCCGCGAATGTCTCGATGCCGTATTGACCGGTACGGCAGATGTGGCTGCATTCGAAGTCGATCTGTTTGCCTCGACAATGAAAGACATGGGTTTGACCTCGGCGGATATTGTTGAGAACCCGTATGTCTCGACACTGTCTTCGATGAGCTTCCTTGCACACCGCACCAATCCATTCGCGCGCGAGTACATCGCGATGATGAACAAGGGTTTGATCGAGATGCGCGAATCCGGCGAATGGTACGCGATTATTTCCGACACGCTGCGCGAACAAAATGAAAAGCTGAACGCAGCATCAAACTAATCCCTCGGTCGTTATGACCTTTCTTAGGGGCCGGTCTTCGGACTGGCCCTTTTTTTGTCGGTGGGTCAGAATCTTCAATGATAACGGCAAAGCCAACTGACTAGGCCTCAGACGTGGCGCAGTCAGCATTTGGTCTTATTTGCACATACATAATGATTATTTTTATCCTTAATCGCTCATAAAAGGCGGCCGTCTACGGGAATCCCCGAATATTCAGCGTGAACGATAAGCGTAGGATGAACTCAACTGCACCGGTGAGGCGTAAGCCCCACCACTCACTCAGAAAGAGGCTGGCTATGGGGGCTGGCCTTTTTCTTTTTCAGGGCATGAAAAAACCGGCCCTCTTCGGACCGGTTTCTTTTTAGGCGTTTATGCAACCCTCGGCTTATCCGATGATCGCATTCAGGGTTGCACTTGGCCGCATCACCGCAGCCGCTTTGGCCGGATCAGTGTGGTAGTATCCACCCAGATCGGCGGGTGCGCCCTGCGCTGCCGCCAACTCGGACAAAATCTGTTCTTCTTTGTCCGCCAACTCTTTCGCGAGCGGTGCAAACTCGGCGGCAAGCCCAGCATCATCGGATTGCCCCGCCAAAGCTTCGGCCCAGTAACGAGCGAACCAGTAGTGGCTATCGCGGTTATCCGGCTGGCCGACTTTGCGGCTGGGTGACTTGTTGTTATCCAAAATTCCCTGCGTGGCAGCCTCGGCAGCGGCGCCCAGGACGCCCGCTTTGGCGTTGCCCTTGCTGTCAGCGAGGAAGTTCAGGGATTCTCCGAGCGCACAGAATTCACCCATGGAGTCCCAGCGCAAGTGGTTTTCTTCAACCAGTTGCTGAACATGTTTCGGCGCCGAACCACCTGCACCGGTTTCGAACAGACCGCCGCCATTCATCAGTTTAACGATTGATAGCATCTTGGCCGACGTCCCCAGTTCGAGGATCGGGAACAAGTCGGTCAGATAATCCCGCAATACGTTACCGGTGATGGCGATGCTGTCCTTGCCCGCCGTGATAGTTTCCAGCGACTGGCGGGTTGCTTCACGCGGGGCCATAGTCAAGAACTTGTCGGCCACGCCTGCAGCTTCAAGCGCTGGTTTGACATACTTGATCAGCTCGGCGTCATGTGCGCGGTTGGCATCCAGCCAAAAGATCGCCTCGGACCCGGTCAGGCGCTGACGGTCCATCGCCAGCTGGATCCAGTTCTCGATCGGGGCCTTCTTGACGGTGCAGGCGCGCCAGATGTCGCCCTTTTCGACGTCATGGGAATGCAGCGTTTCGCCATTGGCCAGAACGATACGGATTGTACCATCTGCGGGCGCTTCAAACGTCGTCGGGTGCGAGCCGTACTCCTCGGCCTTCTGCGCCATCAATCCAACGTTGGCGACGGCTCCTGCGGTGGCTGGGTTCAGTGCACCATTGGCTTTGAAGAAATTGATGGCCTCATCATACACCGATGCATAGCAACGGTCAGGGATCACACAGTTAGTATCGCCCTTGGCGCCGGTTTCGTCCCAACCCTTGCCGCCAGCACGGATCACTGCGGGCATCGAGGCGTCGATGATAACATCAGACGGGACATGCAGGTTGGTGATGCCACGGTCCGAATCCACCATATACATCGACGGACGATCCCCTTCGATCGCATTGATTGCGGCGACGATGTCTGCGTTGCCCTGAACCCGCTCAAGCAGGTCCCCCAGACCCGAGTTCGGGTTTACACCCAGTGCGTCCAGCTCTGCACCGAATTTTTCGAACACGGGGGCAAGCCAGGCCTTGACTGCATAGCCGAAGATAATCGGGTCACTGACCTTCATCATCGTCGCCTTCATGTGCAACGAGAACATGGTGCCGTCTTTCTTGGTGTCCTCAATGGCTTCGGTCAGGAACGACGACAGCGCCTTGACCGACATGAATGTTGCGTCGGCCACAGTTCCTTCGGCCAGTGGCCAAGCGTCTTTCAGAACCGTAACGCTGCCATCTTTGCCCACAAACTCAATTTTGGCATCGCCGGCTTGCGCCGCAGTGATCGTTGCCGATTTCTCATTGGCGTAAAAATCATTGCCCGGCATCGAAGACACTTTGGTCTTGCTGTCCGCGCTCCACTCTCCCATCGAATGAGGGTTCTTCTGGGCATAATTCTTCACAGCGCGCGCTGCGCGGCGATCGCTGTTGCCTTCGCGGAGGACCGGGTTCACGGCCGAACCCTTGATGGCGTCATAACGCGCACGGATCGCCTTTTCGTCGTCCGTCGAAGGCTCTTCGGGGTAGTTCGGAATGTCATAACCCTGTGATTGCAGCTCTTCGATGGCTGCCACCAGCTGGGGCACCGACGCCGAGATGTTGGGCAGTTTAATGACATTTGCGTCCGGTGTTTTCACCAGCTCACCTAAAGCAGCCAGATCATCAGTAATACGCTGTTCGTCTGTCAGCTTTTCGGGGAAGGTCGCGATAATACGCCCGGCCAGCGAAATGTCTTTGGTTCCGACGCTGACACCGGCTGCTGACGCAAACTTGCGGATAATGGGCAGGAACGAGGCGCTCGCCAGCTCGGGCGCTTCGTCTACAATGGTATACAATACGTCGAAGTTCGATTTTTCTGCCATATTCCCTTACCTTTTTTAAGCCTTTCAGGGGCGTGCGATCCAAGAGCATGTGCCGCCGTGACATAGGCACCAATCCCAAAGGTGACATGACGGCCCCACGGGTGACTCTGATTTGACAGGGCCTCCCTTAAATGAGGATTGGCTTGGGATCAATCGTATTGAGCGGCGCAAATTGACACGGGTCGAATTAGTTTGGGCTGTTGAGTGATATCACGCACCCGGAAACACCAACTCAAATCGCGCACCGGTCTTGGAAGGCACCAGCAAAATCCGCCCGCCATGTGCCCCCAACAGGTTTGTAACGATGGTCAGGCCCATCCCGGTCCCTCCCTTCTCGCGCGCGGTTGTGAAGAATGGGTTGAAGATGCGGTCCCGATTACCGTCGGATATGCCGGAACCATCGTCTTGGACAACCAATCGACCGAGTTCTGCGTGCAGGACCACCTGCCTTGCCCCGTGACGGCATGCATTGTCCAGAAGATGTTGCAGGGCAATTTTCAGGCCAGAGGCTGCAAGGTTCAATGCCTGATCACCGCCTTCTATGCTGATGTCCAGTTCGGGAAACGAAGCGCGCAACTGATCGGCAAGATCGTTCAGGCTTGCCTCCCCATGATGTTCCGGCACTCGTGCCTGTGCAACCGTGTTAAGAGCGCTGAGCTGCGTTTGCATCTGATCGCTTGCGCCCAATATCTGTTGCAGCAATGCGTGATCCTGGTCCGAGAGCGTTTCGGCCTCGGCCAACAACTCTCCTGCCGCACGGATCGCGGTGACAGGGGTTTTCAACTCATGCGTGACATGATCTGCAAAGACGCGGATCGAAGCTTCGCGCCGTTGCAGCGTATCCGCCATGCTCAGAACCGAACCGGCGAGGCGCGACAGTTCTTGTGTGCCGTAGTGATCGGGCGGCTCGGCGCGTTGCCCTTGTTCAATGGCCCCTGAATAGGTCGCCAGCGACGTTATGGGGCGGAGCAGAAGCCGAACCATAAGGTATCCGACTACTCCGGTCGCACATCCGATCACGATCGCCAGCAAGCCCGCAGCGTTTCGAAACCCGATCTCAGGTCCAAGATACCGCAGCGCGATCAGACCCAGCAGAGACAGGGCGAGCGTACCCGCGAGACCTCCGCCAAGAACAAAACCCAGCGAAGGGCGCCATTTGCGTCTCAGCCCGGCCATGCACCCATCCGCAATCCGATCCCATGCACGGTTTCGATGGCACCGGCCCAGCCCTGATCCCCCAACTTGCGTCGTAAGTTCCGCAAATGACTATCCAGTGTCCTATCCGAGACCGGACTGCCTGCGCCATAAATCGCATCAACCAATTGTGGTCGCGAGACGATGGCGGCGGGCGTTTGCATCAGGCGACGCAAAATCGACAGCTCGGTTGCGGTTAAGGCAAGCGCATTGCCGTCGACCCGAACCAAATGCGCCGACACATCCATTTCAACCGGGCCATGCCGCAGGAGAAGCTCTGCAGCACCCGGTTTGCTGCGTTTCAGGATGGCTTTGATCCGTGCAACCAACTCACGGGGGCTGAAAGGTTTGGTCACGTAATCATCCGCTCCCAACTCGAGGCCCAAAATGCGATCAATCTCGTCATCACGCGCGGTCAGGAACAAGATTGGTACGTCCGAGCGTGCCCGCAAGCGGCGACAAACCTCAAGCCCATCGATCTCAGGCAGGCCGACATCCAGCACGACAAGATCAGGCGCTTCCCGCATCGCGTGGGTTAGCGCCATTTGGCCATCGCGGGCGGTAACCGTTTGGTAGCCCACGCGCTCAAGCGTGATCGAGACCAGCTCTCGCAGGCGTGGATCATCATCCACGACGAGGATTTTCATCTACCTTCTCCGGCATGGGTTCGACGGCCAGATTACGGATCACCCGATCTGCGCGAAAGCCCCAATTCCTCCAATTGTCGACGACCGGAGGGGTTACGCAATTGCGTACCCGTTTGTCCTTCAGCAACTCTGCCGCCGCCATCTCATTGAGCTGACATGCGTAGTAGGCATCAAACCGTATCGGATTTTCCAGATTCCAACGGGCGATTAAGGCTGAAAAATTCACGAAGCAGCATGCATAGAGCACGCCAATCCCCAGGATCGCAGATCGCAGCAATAACCAACGGTTCGATTTACCCAGCAAAATTTGCCAACCGGTCAGACACAAGCCCACAGCAACCAGCGCCATCCATATTGCCGCATGAACACGCAAATAGGTCAGCCCGTAGAAATCAACGTAAAGCGACAGGCGCATCAGCGATGAGATCACCAGCAGTACATTCTGCGCCAGCCACAGCATCATCCATCTTGTCAGCCCCTGCCGCTCGTTCAGATAGGGTCGCGCGGCCAAGGCAAATGCGCCCGCCAGCAAAGCTGTGACCAAGAGTGGATATGCCCCGCGATGAGCATATTCAGCATAGGTCATCCCCTCGGGCAACTTGGCATTGCCCCAGAGAAAGACCATGTCCATCCCAGTTTGCACCGCCAGCAGCAAGTTGAACACCATTAGCGCATTGGCAACGGATTGGGCATTCAAGCCAAAGGCAGGCAATGGGCGCTTGCGTCCGGGGCCAAATCGGGGGGCAAGCAAGTCAGGCCGCAGGGTGACCGCAAGAAAGGGCCAGATCGTGATTGCCGCCCCGATCCAGAATAGCAGTCGGTCGAACCGCAGATCAAATCGCCAAATCCGATCGATCCAATCAGACAAGACCGGATTGGCCGCAACCATCAGCGAAGCAAGGATCAGTGCGCCTCCGATCGGGAAACTCCAGTTGCGCAGTGCACGAAGGGCAACCCCGTCAATGCGGGAAACCGAATGACCTTTCTGAACCGCCTCTATCCCGTGTCTGAGCGCCAATATTGGAAACAGAGACAGAAACCGGCGAACCGAAGCGACCTCATGATTGCCCAGCACGGCCCAACACAGCGCAATGGTCGATCCACCCAGCAAGAAAGCTATGGACAGGGCCTGAACATATTCCACCACCGGAAGAATGCTAAGCAGCAAAAGAAGGGTTGGCCCGACAAGTCCACCACGGCGGCGCAGCAAGGCAAACACTACAGCGGAAACCGCCAACGTAAAGAGTGCGATTGAAAGGCCAGGAGAATGGTCGAAAAACAGAAAATCGGCGAGCGCAACCAGAAACACCAAACCCAAAAAAGCGTGGCGATTGCTGGGTTCCGCTAAGCCATCGGCTCGGTTTGCGCCTCGATCAGGGGTGTCCAGCCACCAACTATCTTGTAAAACTGATGCCGGTACGCCGCGCACGATGAACTGTCCCATAAAACTGCTCCTTGTTTATGCTGGTTCTGTCTGGCCTAGGCAGGTGCAGATCACCGCGTAAGGGTCGTGCATTTTTTGTGCAGAGGTGCTTTTCGCAGCACAGCCTCTTCCCCTTGTGCGTGCCGGTGGCTAAGACGATCTTCCAACCGCAAGTCAGGAGGCCCCTTTGGACCGTATCGCCCGCACCATCGCCACCGAGATTAACGCCCGCGCGGAACAGGTTGGGGCCGCGGTCAGGTTGTTGGATGAAGGTGCGACCGTGCCCTTTGTCGCCCGTTATCGGAAGGAAGTGACCGGCGGGCTGGATGATACCCAATTGCGCACCCTTTCCGACCGACTGAATTATCTGCGTGAGCTTGAGGCCCGGCGCGAGGCGATTCTGTCCTCGATCAAGGATCAGGGGAAACTGACGGACGATCTGGTGAAATCGATCGCCCAAGCCGAAACCAAGGCGCAGTTGGAAGATATTTATCTGCCGTACAAGCCCAAACGCCGGACCAAGGCGATGATTGCCCGCGAGAATGGTCTGGAGCCGCTGGCCGATGCGATTCTGGCGGACCGGTTGGCTGAACCAGAAGGGCTGGCTGAAGGGTATCTGATTGAGGCTGTCCCCACGACCAAAGACGCGCTGAATGGTGCACGGGACATCATCACAGAGCGGCTTACCGAAAACGCTGCTTTGCTAGGAGAGCTCCGAAACTTCATGCAACGTGAGGCGTTGCTGAGCGCAAAGGTCGTCGAGGGCAAGGAACAGGAAGGTGCCAAGTTCAGCGATTACTTTGATCATTCCGAGCTTTGGTCGAAAACCCCGTCACATCGAGCGCTGGCAATGTTGCGCGCCTCAAAGGAAGGGATCGTAACGCTAGACATTGCTCCCGAACCCGAAGCGGGAGCCGCGCGGGCCGAGGCCATGGTTGCGGCTCATCTGAACACGCGCGGTGATACTCCTGGTGACAAGTGGCTACGCAAGGTCGCGGGCTGGACATGGCGGGTCAAGCTATCGCTGTCGATGATGGTCGAGCTAATGGCCGACCTGCGCAGCCGCGCACAAGACGAGGCAATTCAAGTGTTTTCGCGCAACCTAAAGGATCTGCTATTCGCTGCTCCGGCGGGGGCACGTCCGACGCTTGGGTTGGATCCCGGCATTCGCACCGGGGTTAAAGCCGCCGTGGTGGATGCAACCGGCAAGGTGGTTGCAACGGATACGCTATATCCGTTTCAGCCCAAGAATGATCTGCGTGGTGCACAAGCGGCAATCCTGAACCTTATCGCTACACATAAAATCGAGCTTATTGCCATCGGCAACGGCACAGCCAGCCGCGAGACTGAGCGTTTGGTGGCCGATACGCTGTCGCTTCTGCCCAAGACCGTCAAAGCGCCCACCAAGGTCGTCGTGTCCGAGGCTGGAGCCTCGGTCTACTCGGCATCCGAGCTTGCCGCGCGCGAATTTCCCGACCTCGACGTCTCGCTACGTGGAGCGGTCTCGATTGCCCGCCGGCTGCAGGATCCCTTGGCTGAACTGGTCAAGATAGAACCCAAGAGCATCGGGGTCGGCCAGTATCAGCACGATGTGGATCAGCACCGCTTGTCACAGTCACTGGAGTCGGTGATCGAAGATGTAGTGAACGCTGTGGGCGTGGATCTGAATACAGCTTCAGCCCCCTTGCTTTCGCACGTCTCGGGTCTGGGACCGGGATTGGCCGAGGCGATTGTCACGCACCGAGATATTCATGGTGCCTTTGCCTCTCGCAAGGATTTGCTGAAGGTGGCCCGCCTTGGTCCGCGCGCCTTCGAGCAGTGTGCAGGTTTCCTGCGAGTTCGTGACGGGTCGGAACCTTTGGACGCCTCCTCGGTTCACCCCGAGGCTTACGATGTCGCCCGTCGGGTAGTGGCAGCATGTGGGCGCGACATTCGCCAAATCATGGGGCATGAAGGCGCGCTGAAAGATCTGCGCGCCGAGCAGTTTGTGAGTGACACTTTCGGCTTGCCTACGGTTCGGGATATTTTCACCGAATTGGAGAAGCCCGGCCGAGACCCGCGACCCAGTTTCAAAACGGCGTCGTTTACGGACGGGGTTGAGGAAATCACGGACCTGAAGCCCGGATTGGTGCTGGAGGGTACCGTCACCAACGTCGCCGCCTTCGGCGCGTTTGTCGACATTGGCGTGCATCATGACGGGTTGGTTCATGTCAGCCAACTGGCCGATCGGTTCGTGAAGGACCCGCATGAGGTGGTCAAAACCGGGCAAGTTGTCAAAGTGACGGTGGTCGAAGTCGACGTTCCACGTAAGCGCATTGGGCTGTCCATGCGCAAGGACGGTGGTGCTTCGGCACGCGAGGGCAATGCACTTCGTGGCAAGGGCAAACCGGCACGAACACCCAAGCCAGGGGAACAGCGGCGCAGCCATGGGGGTCAGAGCACCCAGAACGGGGCCTTTGGTGACGCTCTTAGAGACGCCTTCAATAAACGTTAGGCGGCAACCCTGTCATAGGGCTAAATACGAGGCGTGTTTCTGCAAGACCTACATTCACCTAAGCCCCGGCAGACAGAAAGAAAAGCAGGGCGCTAACATTCGGGTGTTGCAACTCGGACCATGATCTGGATGATGCTGGCCCATGATGGCCGAAAAATTCGGCCAACCGTATGAAAATGCGGCCACAACAAAAAATGGGGAGACGACTTATGTCATTCAAAACTCTGATGCTTGCCGCCAGTGCAACGGCGATGATCGCGGCGGGCGCTTCGGCGGAGACGCTGCGATGGGCCCGTGCAGGTGACGCGCTTACGCTGGACCCGCATGCGCAAAACGAAGGCCCGACCTCGGCCATGGCGCACCAGATCATGGAAACGCTGGTGATGCGTGATCACTCAGGTGCACTGGTTCCATCTCTGGCGACCGAATGGGCACCATCGGAAGAAAATCCGAATGTCTGGGTGTTCAAACTGCGCGAGGGCGTTACCTTCCACGACGGTGCCGAGTTCGACAGCGAGGATGTCGTGTTTTCGCTGAACCGCGCGATGACGCCGGATTCGGATTACAAGGAACTGTTGGCCTCTGTGAAAGAGGTGCGTGCGCCCGACAAGTTCACGATCGAGATCGAAACTGACGGCCCGAACCCGATCATGCCCAACAACCTGACCAACATGTTCATGATGGACAAAGGTTGGGCCGAGGCAAACAACGCCGTCAAGGTTCAGGACTATGAGGGCGGCGAAGACACGTTTGCGGCCAAGAACGCCAATGGCACAGGTCCCTACAAGCTGGTCAGCCGCGAGCCCGACGTGAAAACCGTCCTGGCAGCCTATGACGGCTATTGGGGCAAGGATGAGTTCCCGCTGCAGGTAACCGAGATCATCTATACCCCGATCCAGAACGCCGCGACCCGTGTTGCCGCGCTGCTTTCGGGTGAGGTTGATTTCATTCAGGACGTGCCCGTACAGGACCTCGAGCGTGTAGCCGGAACCGATGGTCTGGACGTACGCACCGCGCCGCAGAACCGGGTAATTTTCTTTGGCATGAACATGGGCGATGCTGATCTGACCTCGGACAATGTGGATGGTAAGAACCCGCTGGCTGATGTCCGCGTTCGACAGGCGATGTCAAAAGCGATCAATCGTGATGCGATCAAACAGGTCGTGATGCGTGGTCAGTCTGCTCCTGCTGGCATGATCTCACCTCCGTTTGTGAATGGTTGGGATGCAGATATGGATGCGTCCTCGTCAACCGATATCGAAGGGGCCAAGGCGTTGATGGCCGAAGCAGGCTATCCTGATGGATTCTCGCTGACCCTGAACTGCCCGAATGACCGCTACATCAATGATGAGGCGATCTGTCAGGCAGCGGTTGGAATGCTGGCCCAGATCGGCGTCACAGTTAACCTGGACGCCAAACCGAAAGCCCAGCATTTCCCGTTGATCAACAACCTAGAAACAGATTTCTACATGCTGGGCTGGGGTGTTCCGACTTATGACTCGGAGTACATCTTCAACTTCCTCGTCCATTCGAAGGGCGAAAAGTACGGCTCGTGGAATGGCACACGCTATTCCAACCCGGATCTGGATGCCAAAATCGTGGCCCTTGCCTCTGAAACTGATCTGCCCGCACGTGATCAGCAGATCGGTGATATCTGGCAGGTTGTTCAGGACGAACAGCTTTATATCCCGATCCACCATCAGGTGCTGAACTGGGGCATGAAATCGGGCGTGGGCACCATCGTCGAGCCGGAAGATTCACCGAAGATCAAGTACTTTGAGATGAACTAAACTATCCTTTGTGATGGTATGCAGGGCGCGGAAACGCGCCCTGTTCTTGTTTGCGCCGTCGGTAACGGACATGTGATCTCGGCGCAGGAACGGCTTTACGTGGCAGCGAAAAAGCTGGATTGTTTCAGCGCTAACAGGGAGATTTCGCCATGATCCTCAGAAACAGTGCAATCGGCCTGACCATGTTGCTTGCAAGCGCCGCACAGGCGGCCGAATTTAAGTGGGCCTCGACCACCGATCCGCAGACGATGGACCCTCACGCGGTCAACTCGGCCCCAGTTCTCGGGTTCCTGAACAACGTCTACGAAGGGCTGGTCCGCCGCGGAAAGGATATGAGCGTTGAGCCCGCGTTGGCTGTCAGTTGGGAGCCGATCGGCGACGGCGAAGGATGGCGGTTCAATCTGCGTCAGGGCGTGACCTTTCACGACGGAAGCAGCTTTGACGCGCAAGATGTGCTGTTCAGCTACCAACGCGCCTCGGGTGAGGCGGCGGACACGCGCAGTTGGTTCGCTCCTGTCAGTGACGTCATTGTAGTTGATGACTACACCGTTGATATCATGACCACAGCACCTAACCCGCTGTTTCCGTCATCGATTGCCAACTGGATGATCATGGATCAAGACTGGACTGAGGCCAACGACGCCGTGGTCCCCGACAAAGAAACCGGAAACTACGCCACCATCAACGCCAACGGCACCGGCGCATTCAAGGTGACCGAGCGCGAGCCGGGTCTTAAGACCGTGTTGGAACCTTATGAAGGCTGGTGGGGGGATGTTGAACACAACATCACTCGCGCGGAATTTAATCCGATCCAGAATCCTGCCACGGCCGTAGCGGCGCTGCTATCGGGCGATGTGGACATGATCAACCCGGTCCCCATTCAGGACGTCGCACGGCTGCAGCAGAACGCAGAGGTCGATGTCATCCAGGGCATTGAGGCGCGCGTGATCATGCTGGGCTTCGACCACGAGGCTGACACGCTGAAATACACAGACGATGCGGGCAAACCCAACCCGTTCCGTGACGCGCGCGTGCGGCAGGCAGTTGCGCAAGCGGTGAATGTCGACGCCATTCTGGCCACGATCATGCGCGGAAATGCCGAGCCCGCATCGCAGCTCGTCAGCCCAGCCATGAGCGGGTTTTCCGAAGCCAACGCCGGACGCCCCGCGTTTGATGTGGAATCGGCAAAGGCGCTGCTGGCCGAGGCCGGATATGCAGATGGTTTCTCATTTGGCCTGAAATGCCCCAATGACCGCTACCTTAATGACGAGGCCGTCTGTCAGGCCGTCGTTGGTATGCTGGCTCAGATCGGGATCACCGCCGAGCTGGACGCGATGCCAGTGCGGAACTATTGGCCGGAACTGCGCGAAGATAATTACGACATGTACCTGCTGGGCTGGAGCCCCGGTACGTTCGACGCCGAGCATCCGGTCCGGTTCCTTGTCGCAACCCCCAACGAAGAGAAAAAGCTGGGTAGCTGGAACTTCGGCGGCTTCTCGAATGCACGTGTCGATGAGCTGTTGCCGATGATCCAGTCAGAACTGGATGAGGCCAAGCGTCAGGCGATGCTGGACGAGGTTACCCAAATCTATCAGGACGAACACGTTTATGTGCCGATGTATGTCCAGCCGCTGGTTTGGGGCACGCGCAGCAATGTCGAGGTCACGCAGCGTCCGGACAACTTCTTCCTGCTGCGTTGGGTGAATGTGAATTGATCGGCGGCAACGTCGCGTTGAGTTGACAGCACTCTCTTGACCATCTGGTCAAGGTCGGCCTAGAGAGACCGATCTACGAGGGAAACATATGTTCGCATATATCGTCAGACGGATGTTCCAGTCCGTCATAGTGCTGTTGGTCGTGGGGTTGGTCGCCTTTTCGATGTTCCGATTTGTTGGCGACCCGATCGACAACATGCTGGGGCAGGAGCGCACGCAGGCCGACATTGACCGACTACGGACCGAACTTGGGTTGGACCAACCCTTTGTTGTGCAATACGCCAAGTTCCTGCAAGGCGCTGTTCAGGGCAATTTCGGTGTGTCTTATCGCCAGGGGCGACCGGTCTCGACCATCCTGGTGGAACGCGCCCCGGCGACGTTGGAATTGGCCTTTGTGTCCGGCTTTCTTGCGATCACGATGGGCATTGCCCTCGGTGTCTTTACTGCAATCCGACGACAAGGGATCGCTGCCAATGTGATCATGACCGTTTCCTTGATCGGGGTTTCGCTGCCGACGTTCCTCATAGGTATCCTACTGATCTATGTTTTCTCGGTTGAACTTGACTTACTGCCCAGTTTCGGGAGGGGCGAGACGGTTATGATTGGCAGTTGGTCCACCGGGTTTCTGACGACCTCGGGGCTCAAGGCGTTGATATTGCCTGCAATCACGCTGGGCCTCTATCAAATGACACTGATTATGCGGCTTGTCCGGTCCGAGATGCTGGAGGTTCTGCGCGCTGACTATGTCCGCTTTGCCCGCGCCCGAGGGCTGTCGGACCGGGTGATCAATTTCCGCCACGCGCTGAAGAACACTCTTGTGCCAGTGATCACCATCACGGGCCTGCAGCTGGGGTCGATCATCGCTTTTGCCATCATCACCGAAACGGTGTTCCAATGGCCGGGCGTGGGACTGCTGTTCATTAACGCGATCCAGTTCGTGGATATCCCCGTTATGGCTGCCTATCTGATGCTGATCTCGGTGATGTTCGTGACAATCAACCTGATTGTCGACCTTCTGTACTATGCCATTGACCCGCGCCTGCGTGTCGACGCGAGGACCACATGACCGAAACGATGGAAACCCCGAAAGTCGCGCCTAAATCGCGCACGGCCAAGTTCTGGGATAGCGATTTCGCTTGGTCGTTCCGGCACTCTCCCGTAGCCATGATCGCATCTTTGGTCGTGGTCATTCTGGTGCTGGCGGCGATCTTTGCCCCGCTGATCGCGCCATATAACCCGTTCGATCCAGCAACACTGAACCTGATGAACGGGTTCACACCACCAGGTACGCCCAATGCGTTTACGCAAGAGACCTTTTTGCTAGGCACAGATGACCAAGGGCGCGATGTGTTCTCGACCATCCTCTACGGGTTGCGCATTTCATTGTTCGTAGGTGCCTCTGCTGTGCTTCTTGCCTTGATCATCGGCGTGATCCTCGGTCTGATCGCTGCGTATTTCGGAGGTTGGATCGAGACGCTGATCATGCGTATCGCAGACGTGCAGCTGACGTTCCCGGCCATTCTGGTCGCGATGCTAATCTTTGGGATCGCCAAAGGGATCACTCCGCCGGAATACCGCGATGAGATGGCAATCTATGTTCTCATCATCGCAATTGCGTTGTCGGACTGGGTGCAGTTCGCACGCGTCGTCCGTGGTGCTGCTCTGGTTGAGAAAAACAAGGAATATGTACAAGCCGCGCGCCTGATCGGGCGTGGATCGTTCCCGATCATGTTCCGTCACATCCTACCCAATGTCCTTAGCCCTGTTCTTGTTATTGCGACCATCTCGCTGGCGCTGGCAATCATTGCTGAGGCCACATTGAGTTTTCTGGGTGTGGGCGCCCCCCCGACCCAGCCGTCGCTGGGAACACTAATCCGGATCGGGCAAGGTTTCTTGTTCTCGGGCGAATGGTGGATTTTGTTCTTCCCGGCCTGCACGCTTCTGGCCCTCGCCCTGTCGGTCAACTTGTTGGGCGACTGGCTGCGCGACGCGCTGAACCCAAAACTGCGGTGATTTCATGAGCCTTCTGACCATCCAAGACCTCACCGTCGAATTCCCGACCCGCCGCCAGCTGTTTACCGCAGTGGACCACGCCAGCCTTTCTGTAGAACCCGGCGAAATCCACGGACTTGTGGGCGAATCCGGGGCAGGTAAATCCACCATCGGCGCTGCCGTGATGGGCCTTCTGGAACGCCCAGGTCGCATTGCCAGCGGCCAGATTAAGCTGGGCGGCGATAAGGTCAGCGGCATCGATGCCGAGGCGATGCGCGGGCTGCGCGGCAAGAAGATCTCGATGATCTTTCAAGACCCGCTTACGTCGCTGAACCCGCTATTTACAGTGCGCGAACAACTGGTCGAGACGATCCAGACCCATCTGGGTGGTTCCGAGGCCGAAGCAAGCAAGCGCGCCCGTGATTTGATCGACCGCGTTGGCATCCCAGACCCGGATACTCGGCTGGATCAGTACCCGCACCAGTTCTCGGGCGGCATGCGGCAACGCGTAGTGATTGCTCTGGCACTTTGCACCGAACCGGATGTGATCATCGCCGATGAACCCACGACGGCTTTGGATGTTTCGGTTCAGGCCCAGATTTTGGACCTGATCAAGGAACTGGCACAAGAGCGTCAGGTGGGTGTCATCCTGATCACCCATGACATGGGCGTGATCGCCGATACAACTGACCGCGTGACCGTGATGTATGCGGGCAAGGTGGTTGAAAGCGGCACCACGGCACAGGTGATGGGCCAGCCGCAACACGAATACACCAAGTCCCTGATCGCCGCCGTACCACGCCCGACGCTGAAACTGCATCGCTTCCCTCAGATCAGCTATGGCGGGCGTGAAACGCGTTTCGCGATCGAGGATATGGCACGCCACTGGCCCAAGGTGGATAACGACGCCAGCAAACCGATCTTTGAAATCCGCGATCTGACCAAGAAATTCCTGCAAAAGCGTGGATTACTGCCTTGGGATCGTACCTACTTCACCGCTGTCGACAACGTCAGCTTTGACATTCGCGCAGGTGAGGTCTTTGGGGTTGTCGGTGAGTCCGGATCGGGCAAGTCCACCGTCGCGCGGATGATTGCGGGGCTCTATCCTGTGGATGGTGGTACCATAACCTTTGACGGGCAACTGGTAAGCGATCTGAGTAATCGTACGGTGCAGGAAGAGTACCGCAAAAACATCCAGATGATCTTTCAGGACCCCTACTCGTCTCTCAATCCGCGTATGCGGGTGGATGAAATTGTGGCGGAGCCGATCCGCCATCACCGCCTGATGGAAGGTGCCGACGTCAAGCGCCGCGTGGACGAATTGCTGGATCAAGTGGGGTTGGGGTCAGAGGCCGGGCTGAAATATCCACATGAGTTCTCGGGCGGTCAGCGCCAGCGTATTTCGATTGCCCGCGCATTGGCGACACAACCCCGGTTCCTGATCTGCGATGAGCCCACAAGCGCGCTCGACGTTTCGATCCAGGCGCAGATATTGAACATCCTGAAAGACCTGCAAGAGCATCTGGGCCTGACCATGCTGTTCATTAGCCACGACCTACCGGTGGTGCGCCAGATGTGTGACCGAGTTGCGGTCATGAAACAGGGACAAATCGTCGAGGTTCAGGACACCAGCGATCTGTTTGCCAGTCCGAATACCGAATACGCGCAAGAACTGTTGCGGTTGATGCCAAAACTCGATGACCTGTCGACTGACGGGCTTGGGGTCGAAGCAGAATAAGGCCGCGACACCCGTTGCAGGCGCTCCGTGACTAGAAGCCTTGTTCGAATGCCCGGAACTCGGCAGCGATAGCCGCAGCTGCTATCGCCAGCAGACGCTCGCCATCCTGAGGATTGGCCAAAGCTGAATGCGATCCAACGCGGCCATCCGGGAAGTCCGCGCGATGCTCGTCGGGTGGACCATGGCGATCACCTGCGTGATCCCGGATGTATTCGGCGCTGAGTTTCTGGGGCGGCTCAGCGGCCTGATTGGCAGGCAATGGTCCAAGCAAAGACTGGGTTATGGCAATCTCCGAGGGGGTGGCGTGCATCCCTTCCCAATCTCCATAGAGCTGCTGTCGCAGAACATTCACTGCGTTCGGCTCCCACCAGCTACGGATCAGCAATTGACCACCGGCAATTTCGCTTTCGATCTGCCGAAGAGGCGCCAGATTGGCCCCGTGCCCATTCACTATGAACACTCCAACGAAACCTTGCTCCAAGAGCCCCCGGATCACCTCATCTGCGATGGTGCGAAAGGTTTCGGCTGAAATAGACACCGTTCCGGGAAATCCCACGTTGAAAGGCGCTGGCGTGTAGGCCAGCGCCGGAGCGACGATACCCTCGCATTGCATGGCGGCAGCGAGTGCGACAGCCTCGGCGCAAATCGTGTCGGTGCCAATGCGACCCATCGGGCCGTGCTGCTCGGTCGATCCAACCGGCAGCAACACGGCCGCACCGGCATTGATACGAGTGTCAACCTCGTACCATGTCATGTGCTCAAGTTTCATGACTTTGAAAACTCTCGCAGGCGCTCCAGTTACTAGGGCCTCTGATCAGAGACCCCAGCGTTCCCGGTTTTCGTCAAAGAAGCCTTGGGCTTTTTTCACTTCAATCCAGTTGTTCACATAGTTGATCCAGACCTGATCACTTTGCGGCAACAGCATCGCGATGGGAGAAGGAGAACGCGGCCCGGCATTCTTGACGCGGACGACCGGGAACTTTGCTTCAAGGGTCGATCCCTCGATATTCGAGGTTATGAACACATCTGCACGACCGGCCAAGACCTCCTGAAAACCACGCGCTGGAGCTTCGACCACTTTGATATCCGCATCGGGGAACCATTCGCGCACGCGCTTTTCAAAGGTGGTGCCCAGGGTAGTAGCAACCTTCACGTCTGGCTTGTTGATCGAGTCGTAGCCATCAAATTTGTCGGCCTTTTCCTTGGTTGTGTAAGGAAACAACTCAACCGCGATGTAACTGTCGGAAAACCCTGCAACTTTCATGCGCGGAGGTGAGATAGAAGCCGAACCGGTGATGTGGTACTTCCCCGCTACCACACCATTGACCAATGTTTTCCAGTCGGTGGGCACATATTCGACCTCAACACCCAGATCAGCGGCCAGCGCGTTCATGATGTCGATATCATAGCCTTTATAGCTGTTAGTCGCCGGGTCGCGCAGTGACATCGGGTTCCAGTCACCGGTTGTCCCCACTTTCAGCACGCCGTCATCCAAAATTTCATTCAGAGCCGACTGTGCTTGCGCAGCGCCGCTGATCACAAGACCGAGCGCAGCCGCAGCCGCGACTTTAACAAAACGTTTCATGTGGTTCTCCCGTTGGTGGCGTTAGTCTTTTTATCACGACATTGCTTCTTGATTTAAGCGTAAAGAAAAAGATAACCTCAAGCAACTAATTAACTCATAGTAATCACAAGTGGGCCAGCAGATGCCAAACGCAGCGATCGAGCTTGTCGACGTAGACAAGTGGTTTGGCACATTTCACGTGCTCAAGAACATCAACCTGACAGTCAAAAGTGGTGAAAAGGTTGTGATCTGCGGCCCATCCGGATCGGGTAAATCAACGGTCGTAAGATGCATCAATCAGCTTGAGAAACATCAAAAGGGCACCATCCGCATCGATGGGGTCGAACTGAACGATGATGCCAAATCTGCAGCCACCATCCGCTCAGAAGTTGGTATGGTGTTCCAGCAATTCAATCTGTTCCCGCATCTAACAGTGCTGGAAAACCTGACCCTTGGTCCGATCAAGGCCCGCGGGTTGAGCCGAAAAGAAGCCGAAGACAAAGCGCGCCACTACCTCGAACGTGTTCATATACCCGATCAGGCCGACAAGCGCCCGATACAGCTTTCGGGTGGACAGCAGCAGCGAGTGGCAATCGCCCGTTCGCTTTGCATGGAACCCCGGGTCCTTTTGTTCGACGAACCCACCTCGGCGCTCGACCCTGAGATGATCTCCGAGGTGCTCGACGTGATGGTCGAACTTGCCGAGGAAGGCATGACCATGGTTGTGGTGACCCATGAGATGGGATTTGCCCGAAAAGTGGCCGACAACATGGTGTTCATGGACGCAGGCGAGATTGTCGAACAAGGTAAGCCCGAGCATTTCTTCACCAATCCAAAGTCTGAGCGGTGTCAGAAATTCCTGAGCCAAATTCTGCAGCATTGAGTTGGGTCCGATGAAAAAATCACTTCTCTTCCTTCCCCTTTTCTTGCTGATCACGGGCTGTTCGTCCTCACAGACCTGGGGTTGGTACGTCATTGACCCAACCACGGCTTCAGGCTGGACCAATGTAAAATTCCTAATTTCGGGCATGGGTGCGACCATTCAGATTTCGCTGATTGCGGCGATTTTGTCGATTGTCATTGGATTGCTGGTTGCCCTGCCGGGTCTGTCGGAAAAGCGCGGCTGGCGGCTGGTAAACCGGGTATATGTCGAATTTGTCCGCTCGATCCCTCTGTTGCCTATGCTGTTTTGGGTGTTCTACGGGTTGCCGATTGTCTTTCAGTCGATGGGTATGGACATCCCAATCGAACCCTTCTGGGGCGCAATTATCACCCTTGCGATATCGGACAGCGCCTTTACCGCCGAGATCTACCGTGCCGGTATACAATCTATCGCAAAAGGGCAAAGCGAGGCGGCGCAAACGATTGGCCTGAACTATTTTCAGACCATGCGCTATGTGATCCTGCCGCAAGCGATCCGGCGCATTCTGCCGCCGCTGGCCAACCAATTTATCTACATTGTGAAGATGAGCGCTTTCGCCAGCGTCATCGGCATGCAAGAACTGACACGCCGTGCGAATGAGCTGGTAGTGACGGAATACCGCCCGCTTGAGATCTATACCTTGTTGATCTTCGAGTATCTGGTGCTGGTACTGATCATCAGCGCCGGTGTGCGTTGGCTCGAGCGCCGGATGGGTGCAGATGAGCGCGGATAAGGAGCAGAGAAATGGACTGGAAAGACTTCATGGCCGAGACCGAGGCCAATATTGGTGCATTCTCGAAAGAAGTGCCCGAAACCGTCCGTGGTTTTGGCATCATGGGTAAGGCCGCCAAAACAGATGGTGCGCTGAGTGAAAAGACAAAGGAATTCATGGCGTTGGGGATTGCCATCGCGACGCGCTGCGACAGCTGCATCGGCTTCCATATCCGCTCATTGGTGCGGCTGGGTGCTACCCGCGAAGAGCTGTGCGAAGCGCTGGCTATGGCCACCTATATGGGCGGCGGCCCGTCTTACGCCTACAGCGCCAAGGCGTTGAAGGCGTTTGATGTGTTTTCAGAGTAATAGACCGGTACGCGGTCCGATTTCATTGGATGGTTCTTGCCATGGCAGTCACCGAAATCCGTAATGAAGGGATGCGAATTGGTGGCAAGATCATCATTACCGCTGAGACCATCCCGGTTCACTACCCCTATACCAATGAGGTCGTGGGCCATGTGCCCGCAGGGCAGGCTGAACACGCGCGCCGCGCCCTCGAAATTGCGGCCCACTACAAGCCCGAACTGACCCGCTATGAACGCAGCCAAATCCTGCAACGGGCTGGAGAGCTGATTGGTGAACGTCGCGATTACCTCACCAAATGGCTGGTGCTTGAGCTTGGCATCTGCCATCAACACGCGATCTACGAGACCAAGCGCGCGCAGGATGTCTTTCAATTTGCAGCGGCCGAGGCACTGAAGGATGATGGCGAAATCTTTGCGTGCGATCTGACCCAAAACGGTAAAGCCCGCAAGATTTTCACGATGCGCGAGCCTGTGACCGCAATCAGCGCGATCACTCCATTCAACCATCCACTCAACATGGTCAGCCACAAGGTTGCTCCGTCGATCGCCACCAATAACTGCATGGTCTGCAAACCGACCGAGTTGACGCCTCTGACCTGCCTGACGCTGGCCGATATCCTTTATGAGGCAGGCCTGCCGCCTGAGATGTTTCAGGTGGTCACTGGCTGGCCACAGGACATTGGGAATGAGATGATCGTCAATGAGAACATCGACATCATAACCTTCACCGGTGGTGCTCCCGTGGGCAAGATGATCGCAGAGAAGGCGGTTTACAAACGTCAGGCGCTGGAGTTGGGCGGTAACGATCCACTGATTGTTCTGAATGACCTCAACGATGCCGATCTAGACAGGGCCGCAACGATCGCCGTAGCCGGGGCCACCGGCAATTCGGGACAACGCTGCACTGCGATCAAGCGAATACTGGTGCAAGAGAGTGTCGCGGACACCTTTGTGCCTTTGGTGCTGGAGAAGGCCAAAAAGATCAGGTTCGGAGATCCGCAGGATCCTGAGACCGAGCTGGGTTGCGTGATCCACGAGGAAGCGGCCAAGCTTTTCGAAGATCGTGTTCACTTGGCCCAGAAAGCGGGAGCACAAGTCCTTTACCACCCCGGACGTCAGGGCGCGCTGCTGCCGCCGATCGTGGTCGACGACGTTCCCCACGACTCTGCGTTAGTGATGGAGGAAACTTTCGGCCCCATTATTCCCATCATTCGCGTGCCCGACGACGATGACGAGGTCATGCGCATCTCGAACTCTACTGTGTACGGCCTGTCGTCGGGGGTATGTACAAATGACCTGAACCGCGCAATTGCCTATATCAATGGGCTGAACGTGGGCACCTGCAATATCTGGGAACAACCCGGATACCGTATCGAAATGTCCCCCTTTGGCGGCATCAAGGATTCGGGCAATGGTGTCAAAGAAGGGGTCATCGAGGCCATCAGGTTCTTTACGAATGTCAAAACCTACTCGCTTCCTTGGCCCGGTTGAAGGCTTGTTGAAGATTGCAATGCACACCACCAGTGATGCATGCTCGCTCAGCCAAGAAATGACCGCTTGAGCCCTTCGGCTCTTGGCGTCATATGTGCCTTCGAACGCACGCGCGATGCCCCGAAACAAGGAAATACCTCATGCAAAAGGTTCTGATCACAGGTACTGCCGGATTTATCGGATTCCATCTTGCCAAACTTTTGCTTGAGAACGGTTGCCGGGTTCATGGCTTTGACGGGATGACTGATTATTACGATGTCCGCCTCAAACAGAGCCGACATGCGCTGTTGCTGGAGAACCCAAATTTTTCGTGCGATGAAGGGATGCTGGAAGATACCGCCAAGTTCGACCAGATCGCTGATGCTTTTGAACCGGACGTGATCATCCATCTCGCAGCGCAAGCTGGCGTCCGATATAGCCTGGAAAACCCGCGCGCCTATGTCGAAAGCAATGTTGTCGGGACGTTCAACGTGATGGAAGCTGCGCGGCGGCACAAAGTGCGGCATCTGCTGATGGCTTCGACTTCGTCGATCTACGGGGCAAATCCTGACATGCCCTTCGACGAGTGCGAAAAAGCAGATCATCAACTCACTATGTACGCAGCCACCAAAAAGGCAAATGAAGCGATGGGGCATTCCTATGCCCATCTTTGGGATATTCCGACGACAATGTTCCGCTTCTTCACAGTCTACGGTCCTTGGGGGCGCCCGGACCTTGCTTTCTTCAAATTCACGGACGCTATCCTCAACGACCGCCCGATAGACATCTACAACCACGGCGACATGTATCGTGATTTCACCTATGTGGATGACCTGGTGCGCGCAATCTCTCTGCTGATCGACGTTGTGCCTGTTCGCCCCAAAGCCCCCGAAGACATCGCCGAAGGTGACAGCCTGAGCCCGGTCGCTCCCTATCGCATAGTGAACATTGGAAATTCAGACAAAGTGCGTTTGTTGGATTTCATCGACGCCATCGAAGAAAGCCTCGGCAAACCCGCGATCCGAAACTATATGGAGATGCAGTTGGGCGATGTGCCTGCAACTTGGGCCAATGCCGATCTGCTGCACCGCCTGACCGGTTATCGCCCAAAAACCGAAATCAGGGACGGCATACAGGCCTTCGTGGACTGGTATCGCGCATATTACGGTAAATAGAACCTGCGAACCTGCCTAAACCTGAATTCGCCGGCCCCAGCACCGATTAAACCGTCAGCGCGTTCAGATCGCTTTTTTCAGTGCCTCGATTATCTGCTCTTGCGAATTCTCCTGCAGATACGGGTGCATCGGCAGGCTAATCACTGTTGCGGCGGCCTGATCGCCAACAGGCAAGTCGGCATTTGGGTCAGAAACAGCTGGTTGCTTGTTCAACGGCAGTGGATAATGCACGGCGGTCGGAACCCCGGCGTCTTTGAGCTTAGCTTGCACATCCTCACGATTGTCCACGCGTATCGTGTACTGCGCCCAGGCGCTGGTCGCGCCCTCCATCAGCGTCGGAGCGGCGATATTGGTTTCCTTCAGTAGCACTTTGTAACGGTCCGCGACGGAGTCTCGCAGGACAAGTTCATCCTCGAAAATATCCAGCTTGCACAGCAGGATCGCAGCCTGCAATGTGTCCAGACGGCTGTTAACGCCAACCCTGATATGGTGATAACGCCGGTCCTGCCCGTGCCGGGCTATCTGGCGAAGAATGATGCTCAGATCATCGTCCGAGGTGAAGATAGCACCACCATCGCCGTAGCAGCCAAGGGGTTTCGATGGGAAAAAGCTGGTGCAGGAAATCGTTGATAGGTTTCCTGACCGTTTGCCACGCAACGATCCGCCAAAGCTCTGAGCAGCATCCTCGATGACAGGTAAGCCGTTTGCCACAGCTACCTCGTTAATTCGTTCGAAATCAGCAGGTTGGCCATACAGCGACACCGGTATAATTGCCTTTGTCCGGGGTGTGATCGCAGCGTCAAGCTTGTTGGGATCAAGGTTATAACTAGTCTGGTCAATATCGACATAAACCGGCTTTGCGCCCAGCAATCTGACGGCTTCAGCCGTGGCGATATATGAAAATCCGGGCGTGATGACCTCATCCCCCGGCCCAACCTCAAGCGCCATCAAGGCAATTTGCAATGCATCCGTTCCATTGGCGCAGGTGATGCAATGTTTAGCTCCCGTGAAGGCAGTCAGCCGTGCCTCTAGTTCAGCCACTTCTGGGCCAAGAATGTACTTTCCATGCGCCAACACATTGGCAATGCCAGCATCAAGCTGATCCTTGATACGTTTCTGTTGTTCCGCCAGGTCAATAAATTGCATCGCTAAAACGCCCTATTGGTTCTTGAGGAATTTCTGCAAGCTGTACCTCTGCAGTTTCCCATACATAATCCGGCACCGCTCGACCATGTCTATTCGTCGGCAAAGACTTAATACACCGGGTCTGTTTGGCACGGATTACCGCAGTACTAATAACTGGGCGGACCGTTTCCCTGTATTGCCCAGTGCCAAAAACGTCATGGGTGGTGGGACAACATGCAGACGATCCGTTTGATCAGAGTACCGTGCTGCTCATCAGCTTCGGATGCTGCTCACCTTTGCTTGCTTCGATCGAGGCGTTGCGGATATGGCTGACCATCGCAATTGCAGGCCGGTTTTCATTCAATCCAAACCCGTTCCCGTTCAGAATCTCTTCGTAGCTTCGCGTGTGCAAGTCGGCAAATCCGCCCGAGAATTCGATCTCTTCCCCATCAATAGTGATGGAGCGATAGGTTCTGGCTCCGGTTTCTCGCGCCTCTGCCGGAACGTCATTTACGTCCAGCGACAAGAACCAACGGCACCGGGCGTGTTCAAACTCAAGATAGCCCGCTGCCTTGGTCGGGGCATTGAGATGCACATGGTTCGCCTGAAGATCTCCGAAGAGGAAGTGCAGCATGTCAAAGAAATGCACGCCGATGTTGGTGGCAATACCGCCAGATTTGCGGACATCCCCTTTCCAGCTCTCCAGATACCAACGTCCACGGGACGTGATGTAAGTCAGATCGACCTCGTACTTGGTATCCTTGGGGCTGTTTCGAATCTTGTCCCTAAGAGCAATGATCGAGGGATGTACGCGCAACTGCAGGATCGTGTTTACGGTCTGTCCAGTCGCTTGCTCAATCGCTTCCAGGCCATCAATATCCTCTGGGTTCAACACCAGCGGCTTCTCACAGATCGCATCGGCGCCAGAACGCAATGCAAACCGCATGTGGCTGTCATGGAGGTAATTCGGCGAGCAGATCGAGACATAATCAATTTTGCCCGCTTCGCTGCGACGTAACATGTCAACATAGCGATCAAAACGCTCAAACTCTGTGAAAAAATGTGCATCGGGGAAGTGGCTATCGATAATTCCAACGGAGTCGCTTGTGTCCAGAGCAGCCAACAACGTGTTTCCGGTATCCGTTATCGCCTTCATGTGGCGCGGCGCGATGTATCCTGCGGTTCCTATTAATGCAAAGTTGCTCATTCGGTGCGTCCCAAGTGCTCAAATTGTGCTACAGCGCTTCCAAGAAATTCTTTGGGAAGTCAATAGTGGAAGGCATTTCAAGCATCACCAATCAAGCTGGAAACCCCGATCAACCTCTGTTAGAGCGGTTCGGAATTGTCAGAGCTAGATTGATCTTCGACCGATGTCAGACACCCGCCCCAAATCTCAAAAAACCGTATTCTGTCTTACCTACCACGAGATAACGGCGGATGCGCGCGTTCTTAAAGAAGCGCGCGCACTTCATGCAGCGGGCCATAACGTACATATCTTCTGCGACTGGCCAGGGGGCTTGCCGCAAGAAGACAGCACCGATGGCATTCGGATCACTCGATTCAACTGGCAGTCTTGTGACAACATCACTGAAAAATTGCTTAAACGTTTCTCGTTTATGGAGCGCACGTCCGCTCAAGTCGAGCAACGTGTCGTACCGTATGTCGAATCCGCTATTCAGCTGAATTCTTTGAAAACCTGGTTGAAGACTTTCCTCACGGACGAAGACGTCCAAAAGCTTGACCCGATGTACTATAAAAACTTCGGCGGTGATGAAAGGCGGGCTAGAAAACTCGTACACAAGCGACTGCTTTGGAAAACACGGCTTGGACTTGGATTCGGAAAAGGCCCGAAAAACCTCAAGTCATTTATGTTGATGGCCCGAAAAGTCAGAGAAAATTTCTTTAAACTCTATCAGTTGGAATCATTGATTTACGCAGAAAACCTTTGCCACCTTAAATTTGATGAGGTCCCTGATGTCATCCACGCTCATGATATTTATTGTCTCCCTGCAGGCGTCGTACTTGCCAAGCAGTTCAACGCAAAACTTGTTTATGACGCCCATGAGTATGAGCCCGCGCGCGCTACAAAGAATCCGTCGAATGGATCGAACTTTGCAGAAAACCTAGAAGACGATTGCCTCCCCTTCGTCGATTATATGATCACCGTATCTTCGTCCATCGCAGATTTGTATGCCAAACGCTTCAAAGATAGTCCGACACTTATCCTCAATGCTCCAGAGATAGATGTCGACTACATGGATAGTCGTAAAGAAAAGGCGTTGGATCAGCTTTCTATCCGTGCTCAGGCAAACGTTGCTGACGGGGCGCCCTTGATTATTTTTACTGGTGGCATTCAAATGTCACATCGTGGGTTAGATAAAGTTCTTGAGGCTTTGGTTCATCTTCCCGAAGTCAAGTTAGCTTCGATGGGCCCACGGCACCTCCGAAACGACAAGTGGTTCATGAGTGTCGCTCATGACCTAGGTGTGGATGATCGCGTTACCTTGCTTCCACCTGTGGCAGCTCCAGATGTACCAGTCGCAATTAGTACAGCAGACCTCGCTATATGCCCGTTTCAGAACGTATCGCTCAATCACCGCTACGCAATGCCTAACAAGCTTTTTGAAGCCGCATTTGCTGGCGTACCAATATGTGTTTCAGATCTTCCAGAGATGCGTCGGTTTGCGGAGTCTCTCGGTTTCGGACGAGCAATGGACGAAACAGATCCTCAGAGCATTGCTGAAGCTATTCGGGATGTCTTGGACCATCCCGAACGCTTTACGTTAAGCGTCGACAACAGAAGGAAGCTTTGGGAGACCTACAGCTGGCCTGCGCAAGCCAAGAAGTTGGCGGCGCTCTATGAAGGTATTTAAACTCGCGCGGCAAGTATCTGTGCGATTTGTTGCGAAGCGGTTCCATCACCATAGATTTCTATCTGATTTCCGCTAGTCCCTATCGCACTTAGGATACCATCCTCGATATCCCCTTCTATGGGCGAAACGATACGATTCCAGCCGCTTTCAACAAGCTCAACCCATTCTGTTTCCGTTCTAAGAGTTACGCAAGGGACGCCGTAGAAATACGCTTCTTTCTGCACTCCGCCAGAGTCCGTAGCAACCAGCACCGCATTGCTTTCTAGAGCGACCATATCCAAGTAACCGACTGGGTCTATCGTTTGGACATGTTCGAATTTACGACCGATTCCTTTTATCCTTGCGGCAGTACGTGGATGCAATGGCAAGACAACCGGATGTTGTTTTGCAACCGCCTCCAGACCATCAACAATGTTTGTTAACGTTTCTGGCGAATCCGTATTTTCAGCTCTATGGATCGTCGCAAGTATGAATCCGTTTGCGTCTAACCCAATGTCAGCCAAAATTGTTGATTTCTGCTTGGCCTTTTCACCGAAGTGTAGTGCTGCGTCGAACATCACGTCACCGACTTCAAAAATTTTGCTCTCCGAAATGCTTTCTCTTCGCAGATTTTCCACAGCGTCGCTGGAAGTCGTGAACAGAAGGTCGGAAACGTGATCCGTTAGAACTCGGTTCGTTTCTTCGGGCATCTTTCGATTAAATGAGCGCAGCCCGGCCTCTACGTGCGCCACCGGGATATGAAGTTTTGAGGCGACCAATGCACCAGCCAATGTTGAATTCGTATCTCCAAAAACAAGGAGCGCATCTGGTTCATGTTCTTGAATGACGGGTTCAAGTTTCTGCATCATCAGTCCTGTCATGGCACCATGACTGCCTGAGTTCACCGATAGGTTGATGTCGGGTTTTGCAATTTCTAGTTCGTCGAAAAAAATCTTAGACATCGAATCGTCATAGTGCTGTCCTGTGTGAATCAGCACCTCTGTTACTCCCGGCATGGAACGAAGTGCTCTGCTCACCGGAGCCAATTTAATAAACTGAGGGCGCGCGCCAACTACAACTGCGATTTTCACGGTAGCTCCAAATAAATAATTGCCTAAAACCGCGCTAACACACGGCCAGTATAAATTCCACGTGATATCTCGTGACTGATTTACTGACGCGGGTTCAGATTAACTTAACAGTAGGGTCAACCTTCATAACCAACAGATGACGGCCGCCACGAGAGCAATGGTAAAGGGACAGACCTCTGGACAGCGCTTGAAGCGCGTCGCCAAGCGCCTGCAGCCCTTTAGCCCGCCGAACACGATCTCGATGCGGTTTCACCGCTCGTATCTGCGTTTTGGCATATTTGACTGGGGTCTTGCGTTGCTTTCGACCCGAAATGCAGGCACGTGCCCCCTCGTCTCACAACGCTTCTCGGGTCCAGTCAGCATCGTAGCCGCGATCCCCGAACTGCCATTCGAATTAGGAAAGCTGCCAAGCAGCGAGTGTGCACCAACGTCGTCGCTGAATTGTCCGGCGGTGACAAGCAGATTGACCGGTAGCCACTAGCTATCGCAGATCGCACGCAGCTTGGTGTTCATACCGCCCTTGGTTTGACCAATCAGACGACCACATCCCATTTTGGCAGCCATACTCGTCGCGGTATGGTGCAATTTCGGATGGATTGCACGATCATAACAGTCTTTTGCTTGCAGTGTTCGGCAGCGAGCCCAGCCATCATCCGCGCGAAGATGCCTTTCTCGTTCCTAAGTTTCCATCGGCTACAGAGCGTCGAAAGGACCGCTCATATCAAAGCTCAGCTATCCGAGCTGCTAAATATACAGTGCTAACAAAATCGATGCATCGTGACACTAGAATTGATACGCGTGAGGCGATCCTGCTGTCAGCTATATAAACCTGATACTACCACTAACAGCCCTTTTGGCCATGCGACGACGAATCCCGTTTCCACGCATAGAGTACTTGTTTCTGGTACTCTGTGTCGGTGTAGCGCTTCCATATGCCATATTCTTCACTCGGGCCCGATTTCGGATCCAATTTTATTGGCTGATACATGCGTCAAATGCGACGTTTCTCGCGACACCGCGGGAGCTTAGCTTAGACGCACAAATGATACTTAGACAGCTTTGAGGAGTTATCTTGCTAGTATTTTATTATTGCCTAAGATACTTGTTAAATTAGTACACCTGAGCCTACGCGCTTGTAACTTTGCCAGCTAGAAGAAGCTACCGGATGCTTTGCAATAAACCGGTGCCAGAAGAAGCAACCCGAGTGGCACCTACGCATTGTAGCGTCAAATTGGCCAGAGATTAGCAATGCATCTAAATCACCCCCACTTCATTATCGCAAATAGCTGCACGGGCTTGAATCAAATATATTTTGCCGATTTCAAGGAGTTGATTTCAAACGTGAAACCTCATGCTGTCTGGAGCAAGACTGTATTATGTTAAACCGGCAAACCACATCTCCAGACACCTTGGTGGTTGATCTCGACGGCACCCTGCTCAGATCAGATATGCTGCACGAAAGTTTCTGGGCAGCTTTCTCGTCAAACTGGCGCACACCGTTTCGCGCAATAAAGGCGTTGGGCGCGGGCAGATCAGCTCTAAAACGCGAACTGGCCGCGCACGCAGATATCGACTCGTCAACCCTCCCCTATGATTTGAAGGTCATTGAATATATCGAGAGTTGGCGTAGAGCGGGAGGGCGAACCGCCCTGGTTACTGCTAGCGATCAAAAAATTGCCGATTGCATCGCGAAGTATCTTAATATCTTCGACGAAGTACATGGCTCAAATGGAAAGCAGAACCTCAAAGGGGCTAACAAGGCCACTTTCTTGGAGGAGCATTTCGGTTCGGGGCGTTATGCCTATATGGGTGATGCGACAGCGGATTTGCCCATCTGGGAACATTCCAGCCAAGCAGTTACGGTGAATGTCTCACCGTCTCTGCGCAAAGTCGTCGACTCGATTGATACGCGTGTTGAACACCTCCAAACTAGTCAAACTAGCTTTAGCTCTTACCTACGGGCGATCCGGCCACATCAATGGCTGAAGAATATTCTCGTTTTCTTACCAGCCTTTGCGGCACATGATTTTTCGGCTTCTGCGATATTACATAGCCTCGGGGCTTTCGTTGCGTTTTCACTAATCGCATCAAGCGTGTATGTGACGAACGACCTTCTGGATCTACGCGCAGATCGAGCCCATCCGCGTAAACGAGAAAGACCGTTTGCATCAGGTGCGTTACCCATTTCGCATGGCGCGCTGATGCTCGTGGTGCTTATGGGGGCGGGAACGGGAATAGCCACGCTCCTGGGTTGGCCCTTTGTATTTGTTATGGCAGTGTACTTCATCATTACAACGGCATATTCGCTATCGCTGAAGCGCCGTATGATCATCGATATTTGTACGCTGGCCGCCCTGTATACGATGAGGATCACCGCAGGGGCTGTGGCCACAGGCATTCCGCTATCGGTATGGCTCCTAGTATTTTCTTCATTCTTCTTTTTTTCATTGGCTGCCGTCAAGCGGCAGGCCGAACTAATCGACAATGCAGCACGTGGCAAGTTGAAGGCTGAAGGCAGGGGGTACCAGGTCGAAGATTTGCCTGTAGTCTCAATGATGTCAGTTGCCTCCGGCTACGTTTCGATATTGGTGATGGCGCTCTATATCAATTCTCCTTCCGTGATGGTTCTCTACTCCGAACCCCTAGTTTTGGGAGCGATTTGCGGCATCTTGTTTTATTGGATATCACGGATAGCGATGCTAACGCATCGAGGACAAATGCACGATGATCCAGTTGTGTTTGCAGCACGTGACCGCACAAGCCAGATTTGCGTTATCCTGATGGTTAGCTTTGTTATCGGAGGTGCAGTATTGTGAGTGTGGAGGTCCTAGTATTTCGGTATACGGTCTTCGCAGTCTTGGCGACCATAGCCAATTTGGGGATGCAACGCTTGGTACTGTCGATCAATTCGTCAACCTGGGGATTTGCATCTGCTGTCTTTTGCGGCACGCTTGTGGGGCTTCTAATTAAGTACTTCCTAGACAAGCGCTGGATCTTCGCCGATACATCACGCAGCATCCGCGCACACAGTCGGAAATTTACTCTCTATACCACCATGGGAATTGTCACGACATTGATTTTCTGGGCAACAGAAACCACGTTCTGGGTGATCTGGAAATCCAACTTGATGAGAGAAATCGGAGCGATCATCGGCCTGACAATTGGTTATGTGGTTAAATACCATTTAGATCGCCGATTTGTCTTCACAGACTCGCAGAGAGCGAAACCAGCATGACGCTTGAAGGATGGGGCAGATTTCCCGTCTATCAGGGCACTTCCGAGGCTCCGCGGAACGAGGCGGCATTGTCTGCATTGGTATCTGAGCATGCCGTCATTGCCCGTGGAAATGGCCGTGCCTATGGGGACAGCGCCATAGGATCGAATAAGACCGTTTCGATGCGTCATTTCAATCGGATGCTCTCATTTGATGCGTCGGCTGGCATTCTAGTCGCCGAGGCGGGTGTATTGCTGGCTGATGTGATATCAACATTCCTCCCACGAGGTTGGTTTCCTTCTGTGACACCGGGGACGAAATTTGTCACGCTCGGAGGCATGATCGCTGCAGACGTGCATGGAAAGAACCACCACAAAGAGGGCAGTATTGGCGCTTTTGTGGACTGGCTTGATGTCGTCACACCAGCAGGTAGGATAGAGCGCTGTTCGCCGCAGGAAAATGCAGATTTGTTCAACTGGACCACCGGTGGAATGGGGCTTACGGGTATCATCTTGCGCGCAGCTCTTCGTCTACGCCCAGTCGAAAGCGCCTGGATACGTCAAACCTTGCGACCGTTGCCAAATCTAGATGCAGCGCTTGATGCATTTGAAGCAACTCAGGACGCAACTTATTCGGTAGCGTGGATCGACTGCCTAAGCCGGGATGACAAACTCGGTCGTTCTCTTTTGATGCTGGGGGAGCACGCCACGCGCGCCGATTTATCAGGGGACAAGTTGAGGTATCCTTTCGAAACTCCAACGAAAAGGAAATTGTCTATTCCGTTCGACTTTCCGCAAGGACTGTTAAACAGACTGTCTGTGCGAGGGTTCAATGGGCTCTATTATTGGAATGGCTCTCGCGAAAGCGGCGAAACACTGGTGGATTGGGACAGTTATTTCTACCCACTCGATGCTATCCTCGGCTGGAACAAGATCTATGGGCGCAAAGGACTAATGCAATTTCAATGTGCGCTACCTCTGGAGCACTCCAAACGCGGCCTAACTGCGCTACTTCAAGCCACATCCGCCGCCGGGGCCGGCTCTTTCTTGGCGGTGCTAAAGCGGTTCGGCCAGCAAGACAGCGCATTTTCTTTCCCAATGCTAGGCTACACATTGGCTCTCGATTTCCCGGTAAACCAGCGAACGCTTTCGCTGATGTTGCGGCTCGACCAAATCACGATGGACCATGGCGGCCGGTTCTATCTGGCTAAAGACAGCCGAATGCCCGCCGATACTTTGCACCGTTCTGATCCACGCGCCGCTGCTTTCGCCGCCCACCGCGATGAAGCCGGGCTAAGCAGCAGTTTTCGTTCAAAACAATCAGAAAGGCTCAAACTATGAGCAAAGGTGCAGTGCTGATCTTGGGGGCACGATCCGACATTGGTCTTGCGATAGCCCACGAATTCGCAAAAAGCGGTCATCCAATACAGCTCGCACTGCGAGATCCCGCACAATTTGAAACGGCACAGAAGGATTTGCTTTTGCGTTATAATGTACAGGTCACTCTTCACGCCTTTGACGCTCTTGCATTAGAAACTCACGCAAGTTTTGTCGACGATCTACCCGAGCTCCCCCAGATCGCCGTTTGTGCGGTTGGACTAATGGGTGACCAAGTAGAGAATGAACAAGATGTGGATGCTGCAGTGACAGTCATGCGATCCAACTATGAAGGGCCCGCCAGCATTCTGGCTGTCTTGGCAAATCGCTTCGATCAACGCGGTTCGGGCAAAATCGTTGGTATCAGCTCTGTTGCAGGTTTGCGCGGGCGTGCCACCAACTATGTCTACGGCTCGGCCAAAGCCGGATTCACGGCCTTCCTTTCCGGTCTGCGTAACCGCATGGCTCGTCGGAATATCCATGTTCTTACGGTTCTGCCAGGCTTTGTGGCCACGCGAATGACAGAGGGCATGGACCTGCCTGCACGTCTTACTGCGGCGCCAGAAGAAGTAGCAGAAGCCATTTCTCGCGCACTGATCAAAGGACGCAATGTGATTTATGTTCGTTCGATTTGGAGGCTGATCATGATGATCATCACCCTTATTCCGGAAACAGTCTTCAAAAAAATGAAAATCTGAAGAGTAAATATGCAAAAAAAATGTTGAGATCCCTCAATCTATCGCGCAGCTCCATTTTATCCGAAAAAGGTATTTTGCATATTTTTACATCGCAAGAAAACTCTAAGGCAAAATTCAATATCAGGCGACTGCGCGAGTTTCGACGGAACATTACTGAAAGACTGTGGATGGGAAATCTACTCGTTTAGTACTTCTGCTAATGCCTAGGCTCAGGACCCATTGATTTCCGCCTTTCTGCCTGATTCACTGTTCACAAAACGAATGGTGAATAGGTCTGATCTCTTCTGGTTGAACGACGCGCGGATGGCACGTCTCGAGCCCTATCTCCCAAAGCTCCATGGCAAACCCTGCGTTGATGATTAGCGCGTCCTAACTGGAATTATTTTCATCAACCGCAATGAGTTACGCTGGCGGTGCGCGCCTTCGGAATACGGCCACACAAGACCCTGTACAACCGTTGGTAACGGTGGAGCGGTAAGGGTATCTTTTCACAGATGATGAACGATTTGGCCGCTGAGCGCGGCGAGGAGAAGATTGTTATGATCGACGCGACCTACTTGAAACCCACCGAACGGCGTACAGTTTGGGCGTCAAAAAGGGGGTGTGGTGATCTGATCGATCGCACGAAGCGCGGCTTGAATACTAAGCTGCACGCCATCTGCGACAGCCAGATGCGTCCGCTAAACCTCTCTGTTGCTGCCGGTCAAGTCAGCGACCATGATGGTGCGCGGGCTTTGCTGAGCAGCCTGCCAGATGTCGACTACCGCTCGGGGGCCGAGGTTGTGACGCTGATTGGTTTCGAGAAGCGTTGAAAGACAAAGGGATACGGGCCTGTACCCCCGGTTGAAACCAGTGAATAACTGCGGACAATTACGACATGCGAAGATAATAGCGGCGCACCCGGATCGAGATCATGTTCGGCAGGCTCAAGAATTGGAGGCATGTCGCAACCCGATACGATCGCTGCCCCAAAGTCTTCCTATCGGCAATCGCGCTCGCCGCAACCGTCATCTATTGGCTATGAGTACTGAGCCCAACTGCCGTTCATTTCCCAATAGGCGTATCAAACGCTTCTGTGCCTAGCGAGATTACAATCGCCAAATCTGTTTGCGACCCAAATACCCATTGCCTTTTTCAACAAAGCAACTAGTAGAGACGCGACTTCGTATTTGGGGCCCCTCTGACTATCCTGCGCAGACTTAGATAAAGAGCGATTTTATCATGACACAGACATCACTAAACAACCTGCTACAAAAGCTTACTGCGAAGCAGGCTGTGATCGGGATTGTTGGACTGGGATATGTCGGACAACCCCTGGCCCTCAGATATACCGAAATTGGATACCGGGTGATTGGCTTCGACCTGGATACCACAAAGGTGCAGAATTTAAACTCCGGTCACAGCTCAATTGAGCATATCGACGATGACCGCATTGCAGAGGCGCGAAAAAGTGGATTCGAGGCCACTACAGATTTCTCGCGCATCGCTGAGGCGGATGGCATTATGTTGTGTGTACCAACTCCACTCAACAAATATCGCGAGCCAGATCTGAGCTTTGTCACCGATACGTGTGACCAAATATCAGATCATTTGCGTCCGGGTCAGGTTATTGCGCTGGAAAGCACGACTTATCCAGGCACAACCAAAGAAGAAGTTTTGCCTCGGCTTGAGAAAAATGGACTTGAGGTTGGTGAGGATCTTTTTGCTGTCTACTCACCCGAACGCGAAGACCCCGCCAACCCGGATTTTACGACCAATACAATACCAAAAGTGGTCGGCGGACATACAGCGGCATGCCTGAAGGCGGGTATCGCGCTTTATGAGCACGCGATTGATAAGCTCGTACCGGTAAGCTCGACCGAGACTGCCGAGATGACAAAGCTTCTGGAAAATATCCACCGGGCGGTAAACATTGGCCTCGTGAACGAGATGAAAATCGTTGCTGACCGCATGGGGATCGATATTTTTGAGGTTATCGACGCGGCCGCGACCAAACCCTTCGGGTTTACGCCTTACTATCCGGGTCCGGGACTTGGAGGGCACTGCATCCCTATCGATCCATTTTACCTGACCTGGAAAGCACGTGAATACGGCATCAACACACGCTTCATCGAATTGGCCGGTGAAGTGAACACGGCGATGCCGGAATATGTGTTTGGCAAACTCGCCAATGCGCTGAATGATCGCAGCAAAGCGATTCGTGGCAGTAAAATCATGGTTTTGGGCATCGCGTACAAAAAAAATGTCGACGACATGCGAGAGAGCCCTTCTGTCACCTTGATGGAGCTGATCCGAGACAATGGAGGAGACCTCAGCTACTCGGACCCCCATGTGCCCGAATTTCCCACGATGCGGGAACACTTCTTTGAATTGTCATCTGAAACCCTTACCCCTGAGGTTCTGTCGGAGCAGGATGCAGTTATTCTGGCGACCAATCACGATGCCTTTGATTATGAGTTGATCAAAAATCACGCGAAGCTCCTCATCGACACCCGCGGTAAATACCGTACCTCTGAGCAAAATATTGTTCGTGCTTAAATGAAACTGCGACCGGCTTTGCCGAGCAGGGCCGGAACACCTGGCGGATGGTACTTAGGAACGGCTGTCGCTCGTATGACCGCTTACGCGGGACCAAAACTCTGAATGGTTTGACGGTGTCCTAAGCGCTGGATGAATGCGCTGAGAATTGGACCCGCAAGGCAAAAATGTCGGCACTTTCCTGCCATTCCAATCAATTCATCGGTACGAACACCGCCTAAACAATTGGCGGCGCATGAAACGCGCGTTGTTCCTGTGCAGGTACGCAGATATAGTTGCGGCAATTGTCAGGCCGCCTTCGGGTACAGGAAGATTGGCTGTTGACGAGTTCCAAGTGTGAGCAATCAAGGGCCAAAACGCGTGAGCTTGAAAAACCGCAACACCCCGCCTCAGCGTCATGAGCTGCGAAAGGTGCGCAACCAAGGGAACAGTTTCCTGGCGCTTGCCTTCATTTTCAGCGTTTTTGTCAATCTGCTTATGCTGACCGGACCGCTGTTCATGCTGCAAGTGTATGATCGGGTCCTTGGGTCGCGCTCGGTCGAGACTTTATCAGCGCTTTTTTTGCTTGTCGCGCTGCTTTATGCGCTGATGGCGATGTTGGACTATGCGCGCGGCCGAATCGTGGCTCGGTTCGGAGCGCGATTTCAATCAGCACTCGATGAACGCGTGTTTGAAGGGACCATGCGACGCGCATTGTTCCCACAGGTTCGATCAGCACCTGCGACTGCATTGCGAGATCTGGAATCGATCCGCGCGTTATGCGCCTCGCCCGTTTTGTTGGCGGTTATGGACATCCCTTGGACGCCGATTTTTGTGGCCGCAATCTTCCTGTTCCATCCGTTGCTTGGCTGGTTGGCCGTCGCAGGTGGAACGCTTCTGATTGTTATCGCGCTGCTGAACCAAGCGTTGACCCATCGCAAAGTGGCAGATGCTCAAATCGCCTCTGCCAAAGCAAATGCATTTTCTGAACACGCCAGACAAGCTGCCGAGGTCGTCAGATCTCAGGGCATGCAGGAAGATGTCTCAAAACGCTGGTTGAACCAACGCACCGAGGCGCTTTCTCAATCCATATCCGCAAGCGACTGGACCGGCAGCTTTACTTCGTTGACTAAGTCTCTGCGGCTGTTTTTGCAATCCGCCATGCTGGCGCTTGGCGCGTTGCTGGTTCTGCGCAACGAAATGACGCCCGGTGCTATGATTGCTGGCACGATCCTTCTAGGTCGCGCTTTGGCTCCGGTCGAAATGGCGGTGGGTCAATGGTCGATGATCGAACGCGCGCGCACGGCATGGATTAACCTGAACACATTTCTTGATTCAACGCCCCCCGAGGCGTCGCGCACCAAACTGCCCGTTCCCAAAGCACATCTTGTCGCAAAGGGCCTGACGGTGATCCCTCCGGGCGCGAAGACACCGACACTACGGAATGCGGCACTTGAGTTGCGCCCCGGCACAGCTCTGGGTGTGATTGGTAAAAGTGGGTCTGGCAAAACGACCCTAGCCAAAGCGTTGTTGGGCCTTTGGCAACCGGCGGCAGGGGAAATTCGTTTGGCCGGCGCTACACTTGATCAATACGACCCTGATGATCTTGGGCAACATATTGGCTATTTGCCCCAGCAAGTGACGCTGTTCAACGGAACGGTTGCTGAAAACATCGCCCGGATGTCACAAACCCCTGATCCCGAAGCGGTTGTTGCAGCGGCGAAAACAGCCAATGCACATGAGCTGATTCTGGGGCTTGAGAAAGGATACGACACCTTCCTTGAGGGCAATGACAGCCAGCTTTCCGGTGGGCAGAAACAGCGGATTGCATTGGCGCGCGCTCTATATGGCAATCCGGTATTGTTGATTCTGGATGAGCCAAACTCGGCCCTGGATGCAGACGGAACCCTCGCCCTGAACAACGCGGTCCGCGAGCTCAAGAGCGCGGGCAAATCCACGATCATCATGACGCACCGGCCTCAGGCGATCTCGGAATGCGACGATCTTGTCGTTGTCGAGAAGGGCCAGATCGTCAAATCCGGTGGGCGCGATGAAGTTTTGAACACGATGGTCCAAAACGCCAACGTTATCAAAAGGCACCTGAACAAGGTGGGTGAATAATGGCAGACAAGAGTTCACGTCCCGTTTGGAGTATTAAAGCGCCCGCTTTTGTCGGCCTTTTGGCTCTGGCAGTTTTGATCCTGGGACTGGGATTATGGAGCGTCCGCACTGAGCTGGCCGGTGCTATTATCTCGCAAGGTGTGATCGAAGTTCAGAGCAATCGTCAGGTCATCGAACACCCCGATGGTGGCGTTGTAGGCGAGATATTCGTACGTGACGGTGACGCAGTGGCGCGTGGGGACATGATGCTGCGGCTTGACGATACGTTTTTGGCCTCGGAGCAAACGATCGTGGAATCTCAGCTATTTGAGTTACTTGCCCGAAAGACCCGGCTAGAGGCTGAACGGGATGGTGCGAACGCAGATACGTTAAAGCAAAATCTGCAAGAGCTCAAAGCCCGCGAATCGATCGACGACGATCTGTTGGAAGGCCAACAACGTCTGTTCAACGCCAGGTTGGAAACGCTGACCCAGCAGATCGACCAGCTTGGGAAACAGAAGATACAGATCCAGAACGAGATTGAGGGGACGCAGGCGCAATTGGCGTCACTGAATACTCAGGTCGAATTGATCAGAACGGAGCTCGAAGATCAGCAAGGTTTGCTTGATCGCGGCCTGACACAGGCCAGCCGCGTTTCTGCATTGCAGCGGGAAGAGGCAAATCTAACAGGGCAAATCGGCAGCCTCGAATCCACAGTTGCGCGACTGACAGGCCAGATCGCCACGACCGAAATTCAAATTGTTGAATTGCAGGCCACGCGGCGCGAAGAAGCCATCACCGAGCTTCGGGATGTGCAGTCTCGCGTTGTAGAACTGGCGGAACGTCGTCTTTCCCTTTCCGAGCGTTTGTCGCGTCTAGACATCCGTGCACCCGTCGCTGGCACAGTTTACGACAGTCAGGTTTTTGCCATCCAGTCTGTGATCCAGCCGGGTGAGCCGATGATGTATGTAGTGCCGCAGGATACGCCCTTGTTGGTCGCAGCACGGGTGGATGCGTTGCATGTGGATCAGTTACATCGCGGACAGGAAGTCGCCTTGCGCTTTCCCGCATTCAATCAACGCGACACGCCTGAGCTGAATGGCCGTGTGATCAATGTCTCAGCAGATTCATTCACAGATGAGACGAGCGGCTTTACCTTCTACCGTGCTGAAGTTGTGCCTGACGAAGGACAACTGGACCGTTTGAATGGCCAGGAACTGTTGCCGGGTATGCCTGTCGAAGCCATGATCAAAACTGATGAACGCACTCCGCTTTCTTACCTGGTCAAACCATTGGCAGATTACTTCTACCGCGCGTTTCGAGAATAGCACCGATCACGCAATCGCATTCAAACTGCCTCGATATTGCCAAGCAGTATTGAGGTCATGTCGACCGACAGATCACTATCAACAATTGTGACCTCTGCTCCGGTTTCGTAGGTGACGTTGCTGCGTGAAATTCCGGATAGATCCGCATTTGCATCCAGAAAAACCCACTCAGCGTTGTGCGCAGAAGGCTGGCCGACCGCAACCTGAAGAATTGCCAGTGCATCCAACGCGTTTACCGATCCGTCCCGGGTGATATCGGCCGCAATGTAATTTTCGGCCGTTGCCGGACCCCATGTCGGATCAAGTCCAACCGACATGCGCAAAACCTGCAATGCATCCAGCGCTGTTATCTCGCTGCTTGCCGTTGAATACGATTTGATGATGTTCAATTGGCCGGAAAACGCGCCGTCTGGTAGATCCAGATCAAATTCACCTTGTGCATTTGCCTGCGCAACAACTGCAGACCCTCCGTCTGGGGTGAACCGGATTTCAGCATTTCCCAACGCTGCGTTTGGAGTCGTCGAATTCAGCGTGAACCCACCAGCTACCCCGTCTGATGAGTTGTTATCCGGCCCGCTACCCAGATTGACAGGAATATGATCGGGACCACCAAACCCTGCGCCGAATACCTGCTCATTTGTCAGGGACGTGCCATTAGCTGAAACAAGTTCTATCGTTTCGTCGCGATAAGCGATTTGGGCGCCTCGAGCGGTGGAAGTGAAATCCAACTGCGCTGGGGTGCGCAGAAAAGGATAATCAGTCAGATCCAAACGGTCGGTGCCGGCCTGAAAGTCCGTGATCACAGTCGGGCCACTTGTTTGACGGATCACAAAGATGTCCGCGCCAGCACCACCCGTCATGGTCGTGGAACTGGTGCCCGTAATCAGCATATCGTCCCCTGCTCCGCCGTCCAGAATAGTGTCCAGTACACCGCCTTTTAGCATGTCGTCCTGCGCGGTTCCGGTTACTGTTCCGAACCCTTCGGCAACAATTCCAAGGTCGGCAATCGATACGCTCAGCTGAGTGAGCCCTGCATCCTGTTGAGATGATACAAATATCTGCAGCTCATCCCCCATATGCGCAACGCTGATCGTTTGGACATTTTGCAATCCACTGTCCAGGGTATCAGCAAAACTATCCATATGGATGAGCTGCCCGTCCGGCGTCATTGTAAACAGCGTGATCCCATCATCCCCGCCCCCAGCCACCACGAAAACCCGACCATTAACTTCAAGAATTGAAAGATCCTGTACGGCCCCAAACCGGGTATGCAGGGTATCCAGAATATGATCCGTCGGCTTTAACTGCCCGCTGGCGTCCAATTCCATAACGCTTAGCGAATTGCTCTGCGATCCGGCCACAACAATCCATGACTTTCCATAGGCTTGAATTGTCTCAACCGCCGTAGGAGAACTGATGCCCAGCGTTTGGATATCGTCATTACCGGCAACCTCAGAGAGCACGCCACTGCCTTGATCGATCGAATATGACGAGATTGTTCCACTGGTTGCATCTGCGCCGACAATGAAATGATTCGACCCCGATTGCAGGGTCTGAAGCGTACTGGCAGACGCGTTAATGCTATGCGCCGGGCTCAGCGATCCATCACCATTGATACTATAGGTGCCGATCTGGCCTGTGTCCTCATGCGCAAGCGCAAGCAAGTCGCCAGCCCCAATCGTCACCTGAACCGCTGCAGCGATATCTCCGCCGCCCGTCAAGGCATCGGTTTCTTGCAAGGCACCGATAGTGCCATCCGTGTTTAGTTCATAACCCACAAGTCCTGTGGCGGTATCGACATCGAGGACCAGTTGATTATTGCCCGCCAGATGAATCGGGGTTCCGCTGCGCCCGACCTGATGGGCAATCGAGGCATCGAAATATTGTTGGTCCTGTTCTTGTGGGCCAGCCCCCTCCACAAGGTGCCAAGACACGAGCCCTCCCCCGGGTCCGCTCGTGCTGTAAAGATACGTTTCCCCGTTAAACGTTTTTAAAGCCGTATCGCCGATACCTGAATCGAGCGCTGCGGTCCCCGTTGCCACCACTCTTTCGAACTGAAGCATCATCGCCCGTTACCCCCTGCCACCCCTGGCAACACATACAGGATGAAACGATGTTCGGTTCTGAACCAGAACAGAAATGTGGTGAAAACAAGGACTTCAGTTCCAGATTAACTCAAATTTTTCGCAGCGGTCGAATGGCTCAGAAGATCAAACCACAGACCAGATCGGCCGAAAACAGCATATCACGCAACGACCAGCGTCCATCTAATGAGAGGGCAAAATGACCAAAGATACCGTTTCGACCAATAAATCGACCACGGACGCCGGGCCCGATGCGCAACGTACGCGCCATATCCGCAAATGGTTCGACAAAAAACTTCAGCGATGGGTAGGACGCGGGGTTGCTGGCGGCCTTGGCTCGACACTATTAGCATTACCAGCTCTTGCGCAGGCCACCGATGAACAGCTTGCGTCTCATCAGTTTGCTGAGTCAATTCCGGGCGTTCGGGTGGCAAAGCTGCTTTCGAATGGCGACGTGCAGCTGAAACTGACAGATGGGCGGACGATTGTTGTCTCTGCCGAGAACGTACAGATTCTGGAAAACGGCACCATAATGGTTGCAGATGAAGTCGTCGGCGAAATTGCACAATTAGGTCTAGCCGCAGAGGCCGCAGGTGCGACCGCAGCGACCGCAGGTGGCGTAAGCGGTGCCGGGCTGGCCTTGGGCGGGCTGGGAATAGCCGGTGCTGCAGCTGCCGGTGGCGGAGGCGGAGGCGGCGGCGGTGGAGACAGCGACGATGAAACTGATGCCGAACCCACCGTTACCCCCTCACCTCCTCGACCGCCCAGCCTGAACCTGGCTGAGCTGCAATCAAACGTATTGAGCAATCTCAGCAGCCAAACAACAGCGCCGGATGGAACAACGACTGTCGAAGTTACCATCGGATCGGTGACAAAATCAGTCACTCCTGCAGGCGACGGAAGCTGGAGCGTTTCACTGACGCAGGCCGAGGCAGCGGCCCTGCCTCAGGGGATCTCGGATGTTTCCGTGCGCCATCTGGATGGTAGCGGGATGGAGCTATCGGCTGAAACCGCAAGGTTCGACGTTGATACCATTCCGCCGGTCCTGACCATCGATACATTCTCGGCGGGTGCGGTAATGAATGCTGCAGAACAAGGTACAAATCTCGAAATCTCTGGCACAACGGATGCCGAGAATGGGCAGACCGTAATGGTAGCGATTGGTGGGCAATCCTATAGTGGCACCGTTTCGGGCGGCGGCTGGAGCGTTTCGGTGCCCGCTTCAGATCTTACCACGCTGCCAGACGGGTCAAGCGTCACGGTGACGGCTGATGTATCGGATCGCGCTGGGAACCCAGCAGCTCAGGCCAATGGAAGTTTTGACACTGATCTGACCGCGCCTGATCTGACACTAAACCCAGTGGGTGGCGGTTCAATAGATCTGGCCGATGTCGTTGGGGATCTTGTCTTGTCGGGCACGACCACAGCTGAAAACGGCCAGGTGGTCAATGTATCTTTCGACGGTCAGGATTACACGGGTTCTGTATCGGGCGGCAGTTGGTCAGTGACGATCCCGAATGCCGATTTGTCTGGTTTGGCAACCGGTGTGCCCGCATCCGTTTCAGTTGCCGTCAGCGACACAGCAGGCAATTCGGCAACACCGATATCGGTATCCGTTCCGGTCGATCTCACGGGCCCATCAATTGCAATCACTCCCTTGTCGGTCGGGGCTATCCTGAATGCGGTCGAAACCGGATCTGACCTGGTCGTAAGCGGGACAACAGGGAACGTAACCGACGGGCAGCAGGTAACAGTAACCCTTGATGGGCAGACTTATACCGACTCGGTCTCGGGCGGCAGTTGGAGTGTGACAATCCCCAGCGCCGATCTCATAGCGCTTGCCGATGGTGGAGACTTCAATATCACGGGCGACGTGACGGACGCCGACGGCCTTGTCGCCCCGCAAGTCAGCGTCAACTTATCCAAAGATGTCACCGCCCCAACTCTGAGTATCGACAGTTTTTCGGGCGGAGCGGTTTTGAATGCTGCGGAACGTGGTACGGACTTGACCATTACGGGCACTACATCCGCCGAAGATGGTCAGACAATCACCGTAAATCTGAACGGCCAATCCTACACTGGACAGGCCTCAACCGGGGGGTGGTCGGTGAGTGTCCCCTCGGCGGATTTGGCGGCGCTACCCGATGGAGCTACGATCAGCGTGATAGCGGATGTATCGGATGCCGCCGGCAATCCGGCGATACAGGCGACCAACAGCTTCGACACGGACTTCTCCGCCCCGTCGCTCGCCATATCATCACTGTCAGATGGAGCAGTAGTCAACCTGACCGAACAAGCAACGGATCTGGTGGTCTCGGGAACTTCTGATGCGGCCAATGGTACGCAAGTTTCGGTACAGATCATCCAATCCGGAGGTGCGGTTCTGACCGGCGGAACGGCCACTGTAAATGGTGGCATCTGGACATTCACAGCGGCTGCTGCCGATTTGAGCAGCCTGCAGGACGGGCAAACGTATGACGTGAACGCCTCAATCACGGATGCGGCTGGCAACACGAATGCTGCGACGACCAGTTTCAGCACCGACCTCAGCGCACCAACAATTGCATTGAACCCGCTTTCGGTTGGATCGGTTCTGGATATCGTTGAACAGGGAACAGACCTCAATGTGTCGGGGACAACAAATGCCGAGGACGGGCAGATTGTAACGATTAGCCTTAATAGTCAGACCTACAGTGCGGTGGTTTCTGGTGGCTTGTGGAGCACAAGCATTCCTTCGGCGGATTTGGCCAGTTTGGCCGATGGAGGCAATTTTGCGGTCACGGCATCGGTTCAAGACGCCGCAGGAAACCCGGCAACCGATGCGACAACCATGTTGGCCACGGATTTCAAACCTATCCTCTACATCAATGATGTGGGTGCCAATAGTGCCGTGTCGCTGATCGATGCACAAAACACTGGAATGACCGTATTAGGCAGTTCCGCAGGCCTGTCTGCCGGACAAGCGGTCGATGTCACGCTTAACTCGGTCTCGCTTGGTTCGGCCACAGTTGCAGCCGATGGGAGCTGGACCCTGTCCGCGCCTGCTGCAAGCTTTGCCTCGATTGAAGCGGGAGACGCCCTCGATTTCGCGGCACAGGCGACAGTCGCAGGCGGCCCCGATCCTGATCCGGTGTCCGAACAGGCAATTGCTCATGTTCCGGCGGCCTACACCATCGTTGAAGCCGGTCGCAGCGGAACGACAGTGACGTTCGAGGTCTACGCAGATTCCGATCGCGATATCTCAAGCGGTCTGGCCTTTACCGCCGAGCTGGGGTTCGATCCTACGGCGGCGACCTACGATAGCGGCTCCGAGACAGAAAACCCTGACTTCAATCTCTTTCTGGCTAACCCGAATGGAGGTTCCGCAATCAGTTTCGCGGGCGCGGCCACGAGCTATGGGGATTTATCGCAGCCTGTGGTGACATTTACTATGACAGTTCAGGACGCGAACCAACCCATCGTCTTGACGTTGACCACTCCAGACGGAGGGCCATCACAGCTCCATCTCGGCACCAGTGGGAATGATACCATTACGGGCTCGGATGTTGATGATGTCATCCGCGGCAACCAGGGCGACGACACCATAGATGTGTCCGGGGCGGGTCGAGACGTCATCGTTTTCGAAGCTGACCCATCTTTAAATGGCATTGATACGATCAATGGGTTCACACTGGGCCCAGCAGCCAGCGTTTCTGACGCCTTGATGTTCCAGGGGTTGAATACCACATCGCTTCGCGGCGACGGGACCGGTGTGGAGACCTTGGTGGCCGGCGGCACAATTGGTGCCAACACCGGGTTCGTCGGGCTGGAGACCACGCTTTCGGACCTTGATCTGGATACAATCACTAGCGCAGCTGAAAACCTGAATGGTGCTCAATCAGGTGATGAGATGTATCTGCTGGCAACGGACGGCACTGACAGCATTCTGGTGAAGGTTGACTACTCTGGCCCAGATTCGGCGTCGGTCGAAGCGCTTGCACAGTTCGATGGCCTTTCCGATCTGAGCAGTTTGTCCGACGACAACATCCTGATCACTGACCCAACTGGCGCTTCAGCCTAAACGGCGCTCGTAGCTTGGGGCGATGCACAAATGTAGCCTCGCCTCTTCAAAACAAGAGGATCACATGGCAGAGAACGGCCTTTTCCCAGTTAGCCTTGTACGGCACAGGAATCGATTCTGGCGCCGGTTCACATCATACCAATTTGTTGCAGAGATGGACGCCTGTCCCATCGTCATCTCAGAAGTTCCGCAAATTGCCACATCTTTTCCGATTGTGTTCCTGTCAAACCAAACAGGTTTTTCTCCCGTCGCACTATTCTCAGTCATCCCGGAAATGGCACCGCCCTTCGTCGACCAAAACGGTCGCTGGCTTGCGCCTTATGTGCCCTCAGCGTTGCGTTGCTTTCCATTCCAGGCAGAAGCTATGAAAAAGGGCGACTCTCGGTCACGTCTGTTTGTCGACGAGGATTCAGGGTTGGTTACACATGACCCTAAAGACCAACCATTTTTTACAGTGGACGGACTTTTGACGCAGGATCTCTGCCGTGTGCGCCGCTTTCTGCAAAATCGCCTGGCCTCGGCAAACAAAACGGACCAAGTCTGCTCTTTGATCGCTGAAATGGGTCTGCTTGTACCACTGGGCGAACAGAATGGCATCACTTTGACCGAGGGTTACTGGGGCGTTGATCCAATTCTGCTGGAACAATTGCCCGAGTCTAATAAATTGGCCCTACTTTCTAGCGACGCGCTACAGTTGATTCACGCTCATCAAGTATCCCTGTCGCATTGCGTGTGGCTGTCCAGTGCGCAGAGCCAATCAGGCACGACGAGTTCAGAACAAAACGACACCTTTGGCGGATTCATGACTGCACTTGCTGAAGAGGTTCGGCACGGACAATGCAAGGAGGGCGCGATCCATGCAATGGGTTAAGTTCGGGCTTGGAATCCTTGGCATAACAGCGGGGTTACTGTCAGTTTCAGCCTGCACCTCAACGCCCAACTTAGCCGATGTCGAGACATCTTTAACGCGAGGAACGACCGGAGCAAGCGCAACAGCACGATCAAAACAGCTTTCAAAGAACGCTTTTGACCAACAAGTGCGACAGGCTGTTCAGAGCAGTTCGATTGTGGCACGAAGTGGGTCCAAAACAAGGACAATCCAAGCTTACCAGAATGCCGCTGGCGGTGCATTCTTGGCTCAGGCCTTATTGGGGTTGATAGCGCGGCCCGTTCAGACGAACTCCAATAGTAGTGAAGCGCCCCCTTACTGGCGGGTATCGGAAGGTCATGAACCTAAAATGGATGTATTGACTGCGAGATCCCGAGTGTCGGGTACGAAACGCAACGACATGCAGCTACAGGAACGGCTGATTCTGGCAGAACAGAACTTCGCTTTGGCCAATTACACCTCATCGATCCGAACCGAGACCATTCTGGGTTTTCCGGGGTTCACGATGGACACGCTGGATAAGTCGCTATGAATGTTGATCGTGCAACTCTGACCGAATTGGAAGCTTGCTTGTTGAATGTCGCGGCGACACTTGAGCGGCCATTGACAGTTGCAGCACTGAACGCCTGCCAATCTGGCGATACAGGTGAGTTGACCGTGCGCGATGCGATGCACGCGGCACAACGAGCAGGCCTGCAGGTCGGGTTTGGTGCGCGAAAGCTGTCGGCATTTGATGCATCGCTGGCACCTGCGATCTTGTTGTTGGAAGGCGATCGCGCCGTTGTGTACCACGGGCGCACGCGCAATGGCGATCTATTGCTTTACGACCCCGCTTTGGATGACGGTATCGGAGAGGTTCCCGAAAGCGGCGTGGGCGAAGTCTACACGGGCTATGCATTGTTGTTTCGACCCTTGCACCGCGACGAAGTTAACACAGATCAAGCGGATCAGCGGGGTCATTGGTTCTGGTCGGCACTTTCCGCAAACCGCTGGTCTTACGTTCAGGTGGCGCTGGCTGCGGCAATGGCAAACGTTCTGGGGCTTACGACCTCAGTCTTTATCATGATCGTCTACGACCGGGTTTTGCCCAACGAGGCGACCGAGTCGCTGATAGCTTTGACGCTTGGCGTGGGGTTGGCGCTTCTTTTTGACTTCGCGCTGAAGCTACTTCGCGCGGGGTTCATAGATCGCGCCGGCCAGAATGCTGACATGTCCATGGGACGGCGAGTATTTGACCAGGTGCTGAATATTCGCATGTCGTCTCGAACGGGCTCAACGGGTGCAATGGCCAGTACAATCCGCGAATTCGAAACTTTGCGTGAATTCTTCACTTCTGCCACACTCGTCGCTGTCGTAGACTTGCCATTCATCGCGGTATTCATATTCGCGATCTATATGGTGGGCGGCCCGCTGGCGCTTGTTCCGGCACTCGCTGTACCAGTCGTTCTTCTCAGCGGACTGGCTGTTCAACCGATCCTGTCGCGTCTTGCTGAACAAAGTTTTGCAGACGGACAATCCAAGCAATCTGTTCTGGTTGAGGCTGTATCAGGCTTGGAAACCATCAAGACAACCGCCGCCAGTCGGCAGATGCGAATGCGGTGGGAAGGTGCAATTGCACGCCAGTCAAACTACGGATCACGCAGCAGGGCCGTTACTCAATTTGCCCTGAACCTAACTGGATTTACTCAGCAGGCCGCGCAAGTTCTTATCGTCTTTTATGGTGTATTTCTGATCACGGATGGCCAGACGAGCATGGGGGCACTTGTTGCGTCGGTGATGCTGACCGGCCGTGCCCTGGCACCGCTGGGACAATTGGCGCAAACCCTGACACGTGTCAATCAGGCACGCAGTGCCTACCACAATCTGGACACGTTAATGCAGGCGAGCAATGAGCGGCCTGAAGGCAAATCTTGGATCAGCAGATCCGAGTTTTCCGGGCGGATAACGTTTAACAATGTTCATTTCGCATATCCTGATCAAACGGAAGATGCGATGAAAGGTGTCTCATTTACAATCGAACCCGGTGAAAAAGTCGCTGTCCTGGGCCAGATCGGGTCGGGCAAGAGTACGATTGCGCGACTTTTGTTGGGCCTCTACCAACCGCGTGTGGGCTCGGTGATGTTGGACGGGCTGGACATTCGCCAGATTGATCCCGGCGACTTGCGGCGAAACATTGGTTCAGTCTTGCAAGACATCTGGCTGTTTTCCGGCACCATCCGGGAAAACATTGCCAGCGGGTCGGTGCGCCCGCGTGATCATGAACTGATCCGTGCAGGGCGCATTGCAGGTGTCGAAGATTTTATCGCGCGGCACCCACGGGGTTATGATCAGCCTGTAGCCGAACGAGGAGAAGGATTGTCAGGTGGTCAAAGGCAGGCGATTGCATTGGCCCGGGCGCTTATCGGGCATCCTCCTGTTCTGCTGCTGGATGAGCCTACGAGCGCGATGGACGTCAAATCCGAATCCGAAATTATACGCCGCCTTAAAAAGACCACGCCAGATACCACGATGATCATCGTGACGCACCGAACCAGCCTGCTGGAACTGGTTGATCGGGTCATAGTGATTGAGGATGGCAAAATTGCGATGGACGGACCCAAAAACATACTGACGCAGACAGTTCGCAAACACGGGAGGCATCTGAATGTCGCGGCATCCTGATCTGGAAAGCCTCGCCCGTGAAATGCGTGGAGGGTCACCGCTGCGGGGATCATTGCTGCTGCTCCTGATACTCAGTTGTTTGATAAGCGCCGTCGCCTGGGCTCATTTAACTGAACTCGACGATGTCGTGAGGGCAGATGGGCGTATCGTGCCATCCGGCGATATTCAGGTGATCGAAGCGACCGAACCCGGAGTTTTGCGGTCCGTTCACGTGCGCGAGGGTCTGGTGGTTGAGGCTGGTGCATTGCTGATGGAGCTGAATACTACTCAGATCGAACGAGAGTTGAGCCAAGAGCAACAGCGTGCCTTTGGTTTGATGGCCCGCGCACAACGACTACGTGCCGAAATCGATGGGGCTGAGCTTGAGTTTGACGACGATCTTCTGACTGGCGCGCCAGATGTCGTGCGGTCGGAGACTGCGCTGTACCACGGTCGGCAAGCAGAACTTGAAGCTGAGATTGCAATTCTCTCTCGACAGCGCGAACAGCGGCAACGCGAGTACGAAGAGGGATTGGTTGACCAGGTCACGTCAACCGAGACCCTGAATGTGTTGGCCGATGAGCGCGCTATGATGGTGCCATTGGTCGAACAGAAGATGGAACCGGCAACAACCCTTTTGGCCCTGCGCCGTAGCGAGGCGGAATGGAAAGGCCGCAAGGTCAGAGCAGAGGCGATGATCAACCGGTTGAAGGCCGGGCTGGATGAAGTGGATGACAAGGTCCGCGCGACGCGCAGTCGGTTTCGTAGTGCCGCACTAACTGATCTGGCTTTGGTTTCGGCAGAGCTTGCCGCCTTGCAACCTGCCCTACCCTCTTTGCGTGACCGTGCGTCTCGCGCGCTGATCCGAGCCCCCGTACGGGGTGTCGTAAACCGCATTCACCGGACGACGATCGGCGGGATGGCCCAAAGCGGTGAGGAACTGATTGAGATTGTTCCGTTGGACGACAGATTGTTGGTGGAAGCCTATGTCCGGCCCAAGGACATCGCCTTCCTGCACCCAGAGCAAAAGGTCAAAATCAAGATCACGGCCTACGATTTTTCGCGGTACGGCAGTCTGGATGGCGTGATCGTTCGCATCGGTGCCGACACCATCACTCGCTCGGAACGAAGTGAGGAAGAGGTTTTCGTCGTCGAAATTCAGACTTCAGACACGATGTTGGATGCGGGTGGTACAGCGGTTGAAATCATCCCAGGAATGATCGCTCAGGTCGATATTCTGTCGGGGCGAAAGTCAGTTCTGGATTATCTGATCCAACCTGCTCTGAAGATAAAAGACGAGGCGCTGCGCGATTGAAGAGAACGACAGATGGGCAGCAGATAGCAAAGCGCCAGCCGATAGACATCTTAGGCGTCGGGGGGGGACCGACGACTAAGACCAGGTCACGTCACCAAGAAAGATATATCCCGCACCATATATCGTTTTAATAAGGCGCGGGTTTTTGGGATCTTCGCCCAGCTTCGTTCGCAAGCGGGAAATCCGAACATCCATAGCGCGGTCAAAGCTGTCACCTGCCCCGCCACCCAACATGTCCTGCATGCGCGCGCGACTGATCAGGCGTTTGGGACTTTCAAGAAACAATCGCAGAACCTCACCTTCGGCATGACTGAAAGGTGTCTCGGCGCCATCGGCATTGATCAAGACATATCGATCAAACTGTGCGGTCCAACCATTGAATTCGGCTATGTCTGAATTCGGCGTTGCTGGTCCAGTAGAGCGTAGCCGAGCGCGGACCCGAGCAATTACTTCGGCTGGATCAAATGGTTTGGTGATGTAATCATCTGCGCCAAGCTCCAATCCCGTTACCCGGTCCTGCACCTGAGCGCGGCCTGATATGATGATGACGGCAGCACCTTGCTCAAGCGCAAGTTTGTGCACAAGTGCAAGTCCATCAGTATCCGGCAATGATAAATCCACCAAACACAGATCTGGAGTGACCCTTTTCAGCGAAGCTTCAAATTCACGGGCACGTGAAAAGCTTTGAGTTTGAAACCCGGCATCTTCCAGCGCTTCCGTTAGGATACGGCGGATTTCAGGTTCGTCATCGAGAATGGTCACCAAAGGTTGTGTCATTCAGGCGGCCTCGGTTCGGATCAACGCCGACAATTGCGACGATGTGAATGGTTTGCTTAGGACAGGTGCACGGGTCAATGCCTGATGATGTAGCGGGTCATTTAGTGGCAGCGACGTCATCAGTATACAGGGCAACGCACCATTCAGGCGGTCGACAATGTCGATCCCAGTGCCTTCGCCCTCCAGCTTAATATCTGATAGAACCAGCGCGATATCACCGATTTCCGACGTCAAGGTCAAAGCTTCATCGACCGAGCTTGCCTCGATCACCGAACACCCCAAATCGACCAGCATATCCCGGAACTGACTGCGCAGGTCATCGCTGTCTTCAACCAACAATACGAGACCCGCTTGCGCGGACGGGGCAGGACGGTAGGGCAAACGTATCACGACCGAAGCACCAGAAGGCGTGTTGCGCAAATTAAGGTCACCGCCCGCCAGCTTTACCGTGTCGTAGACCATTGGAAGTCCCAACCCCGAGCCATCGCTGCCTTTGGTGGAAAAGAATGGGTTTAACGCCTTCTTTAATGCTTCCCCGGTAAACCCCGGGCCAGTGTCCGACACCGTGATCTCAACCCATATTGTCCCGATTGCATGCGCAGTGATCGTGATCTGGCCCGATGTGCCGCAAGCATCCCGCGCATTCAGAACCAGGTTCAGCAGTGCATCCTGAACCATGCCGGGATCTAGCATCAGCGCCTTGTCGGGTAGAGTATTGACCACCGACAACCCCATGCCCCGCGGCAAGGACGGGGTGGCAAGGATTCGCAAATCCTCAAGTAAACCGCGCATATCCGTCGCCTGAGGTTGAGGCGTGCGATTGCCGGTCATGTCTGCGATGCGATTCAGCAATTGCCCCCCGCGTCGGGCAGTTTGTTGCGTAGCCGTGACTAGCTGATCGGCTTCCTCGGGCAGATTCATCCTCTCTAATCGCGCCTGCATGCCCAGAATGATGGTCAGCAAATTAGAAAAGTCATGGGCAAGCCCGCTTGTCATCTGCGCCGCCATGGCTCTGCGCCGCGTTTGCTGAAGGGCGACACGGGCTTGAGTTTCTTCGGTGATATCCACCGACATGACATAAACACCACCCGCTTTATCCGGGGTGAATGATACCCGAATGCGGCGTGAATCCTGATCTTCGGTAAACTCGAAAACCGAAGGTTGGCCTCCATAGGCCTGTTCCAGATGTGGCTTTACCCGGTCATAGGCAGATGACCCCAAAGCCTTTGAAATATGAAGGCCCAGAATGTCAGACGGACGGCCGGGCATGACCGAACTGAGGCGGCGGTTTGAGTAATCGTATCGTCCATCGGCATCCAGATGCGCGATATGAGCCGGCATCATCTCGGTCGTCATCCGCGTGCGGGCCTCGATCTCGGTCAGTTGACGCTTGGCTTCTTCCAGCGCGGTGATGGTTGCGGCCAGTTTGCGGTTGGTTGCAGAAAGCTCTTCGGCATGGCTCAGAAGTTGGTCAGACAGTTCTTCTGAACGGGCACGCAGCAAATCTTCTACCCGCTTCGTGCGAGTTATGTCGGTATAGACGGCCACCCAACCCCCATTGGGCAAAGGTGCACCTTCAACCGAGATCACCTGACCATTGGGCCGTGTGCGCTCCATATAATGCGGCTCGAACGCGAGGGCCTGTGAAACGCGTAGCTCGACCATCTCGTCAACATCGCCGACCGAACCGTATTCCCCGCGGCTAGCGAGAAAATAAATTGTGTCGCGAAACAGAGCCCCCGGCTCGACAAGTTCGTTTGGCAGGTCGAACATTTCCTGAAACCGCAGGTTGCTGACAACGAGACGCAATTGGCTGTCATAAATTGACAGCGCCTGACCGATCAGGTTCAGGCCAGCCGTGGTCATCGCCTTGATGCGCTGTTCGGAAATGTCCAAATTCATCCTCCCCTGCGCCCATGGGTATCACCAGATCAGGCGCAGGTGTAGGGAGATTTACCTATCCGTGCAGCGGCAAATTGTTCGCGGCACGGTAGGCTTGAACATAGCCGCGTGCCACTGATCGAACGGCTGTTCCGATCTGCGAATACGCCTCGTCCGGCAGGTTCGCAAAGGACACGCGAGCCGACCAGCCCGGAGCATCAAATCCGCTGCCGTTCAGTAGAACGATCCCATAGTCTTCGGCCAATTTGAACGCAATATCCAATGGGTGAACATTCTGCTTGATCCACGCCACGACATCTTCACCGACATATTTTCGCAACCAGTATTCGAAATCGATGATGCCGTAATAGGCGTCGTATTGCTCACCTGCCTGCACCTCGACGCCCATCGCTTCGGTCAGCAGTTTGAAACGGCGATGAACCAGCTCCATGCAAGCGGTCTGATAGATTTTCTTGCTGTCGACCAATTCACTGAGTGAAAAGAGCGTCATCATCACCTGCTGCGGCAGCGACAGGCCTGCCGTGTGGTTCAGGGCCACATCGCGGCTATCGGCCACAAGCCGGTCGATAAAGCGAATGTCACGCGGTGTCAGGCTGAGCGTGCCGTAGCGCTTGTCCAGGGACTGTTTGATCTCATCCGGATGATCCGCCAGCTTGAGATCGAAGATGTTATCTTGCGCCACGGCAATCACGCCGAGACGCCAGCCGGTGCAGCCAAAATACTTCGAGTAGGAATACACACCGATTGTGTTGCGCGGCAGATGGCCCATGACCGAGGTAAAATCGTGCACAAAGGTGCCGTAGACATCATCCGTTAGCACGATCAGATCAGGCCGGTGATTTTCAACCAGATCCGCTAGTTTGCGAAGTGACGCGGTACTGAGCGCGACCGAAGACGGATTGCCGGGATTGACTAGGAAGAACGCCTTTACCTTGGGATCTTTCAACTTTTCCACTGCTTGGTCGGTCAGTTGAAAACCATCCTCTTCATCGGTTTCCACATGCACGGATTCAAGGCTGTAATCCTCCAACTCAGGCATTTCCAAGTAAGGCGTGAAGATCGGAGTGCACAGAGCTATCGTGTCACCCGGGTTCAGCAATCGGTTGGCTTTGAGCGTCTTGAAGATGTAGCACATCGCCGCCGTGCCGCCTTCGACTGCGAACAGATCGAACTGAGCGTCAGGCCGGTGGCCTCGACACATGGACCACATCAGGTATTCATGGGCAATGGTGGCATTGTGTTTCAGGATGCGGTCAGGCACTGGATAGTTATCACCGATGATCGAATCCGTCAGTTCATGCACAAACTCGTCCGCATCGAAATCAAATGCGGATATGGCATGCGCCACGAGCTCAAGCAGCGTATCGACGCCCGGCGTTTTGGAATTATCAGACGCCCAGCTTTGCAGCCGTCCATGGCAACCTTTTTGCGCCGGCATTCCGCCTAAACCAGCGGGGTGATCCATCACACGTTTGGATTCAGTTATGGCAAATTGACCAAGGGCAAAGAACGCCTCACGCGGACGGGTGGCAACCCAGTTAGGATTGCCGCGCCCCGCGTTCAGGAAAGCACTATTGGCCTTACGCGCCTCGGCCGAGGCCAGTTTAATCAGCTCATCCTTGATCTGAAACGGGCTGAGTGCTTCGTAATCGTGCAGCGTTACTCTATCCATAACGTGAACCTCTCCAAATCAGCTTAGGATCAAAACAACGACCATCCCAAAGATGGTCAATAATGTATTTCCAATCGCATACGGCATTCCGTAGCCAAGCGCCGGGATGCGACTTTGCGCGGCTTCCTGGATCATTCCCAACGCCGCTGTCGTGGTGCGCGCACCTGCGCAGGCACCAAACAGAATGGCCGGGTGGAATTTGAACACGTAATGCCCGACGTAAACTGCAAAGATCATTGGTAGCGAAGTCGCGACGATTCCCCATAGCAGCAGCGCAATACCGGCCTGTTGCAGTCCCGCGACAAATCCCGGCCCTGCGGTGATCCCGATCACCGCGATAAAGACGTTCAGGCCCAGCGTGTTCATCAACCACAGTGCCGGACCCGGGATGCGCCCAAAGGTCGGGTGCACCGTACGCAGCCAACCCAGCACCAGCCCAGCCAGCAGCGCGCCTCCGGTGGTGGAAAGGCTGATCGGGAAACCACCCATCATGACTGACAGTGTTCCAATGATGCCACCGATGAAAATCCCCCAGCCTACAAAGGCCAGATCTGTGGTGTCTACCGGGCGGTCGGCATAGCCAATCTGGGCAACTGCGGCCTCGACATGACGCTTGCTGCCCTGAATTGTGACGATGTCACCACGATGCACGACTGTCCCGGGTAGCAGCGGCAAATCCTGCATGTTTCGCATCAGTTTCGAGACATAAATGCCCCGCGCGATCGACAGTTTGCTTAGCTCTTCAAGCGTCTTGTTATGAACCTCTTTGCTGGTGATCAGCACATCCAGTTTTTCCGACGGTATGCTCAGCAGATCAGGCGCGTCAGCTTCTGTAAGATTGGTCTCAAGCAAACCCACCAGATCAGCGCGGCGGCCTGAGAACATCACAACATCTCCGGCCTGCAATACGGTGTTATCATCTACCTCTATGATCTTCCCGTCACGTCTCAGGCGTTCGGCATAGATGCGGATACCCGGCATCAGATCTTTGACCGGTTGCCCCAGCAGATCGCTACCTTCTGGGATCTCAAAGGCCCGCGCCTCGATCGCGCGATATGCCGAGACGATGCCATCACCGGTTTCGACCGACGTCGTGCCTCCCAGCTTAGCCTCATATTCCTTGCAGGCCGCGACCAGATCGACGCCAATCAGGCGCGGGCCGATCTTGGCCAGAATGATCGCCGACCCGATTGTGCCGTAAATATAGGTCACCGCATAGGCAATCGGAATCTGGTTCGCATAGGTTTTGGCCTGTTCCGCCGACAGGCCCAGCTGGCCGATTTGGTCGGTGGCAACACCGATCGCCGCTGAAATCGTCTGTGATCCGGCATAAAGCCCCGCGGCATAGCCAAGTTCCAGACCCGCGACCTTGGCTGCGATGATCGGGATTACAAGGCAAAGTGCGAGCACGCTGAGCGCAAAGAACACCTCGCGCGCGCCGTCTGCTTTCAGGCCGCGGATGAACTGAGGTCCGACACCGTAGCCCACAGCAAAGATGAACAAGATGAAGAAAGTCGATTTGACCGCCGAGTCGATTTCAATCTGGGCCTGTCCGATCACCACCGCCGCCAACAACGTTGCCGTGACCGTGCCCAGACTGAACCCGATCAGTTTCCAGGGACCAACGAGAAAGCCGATACCGATGGACAGGAACACCGCCAATTCAGGGTAGTTTTGAAGAATATGCACCAGCCAATCGACCATCAATCACCTCTCAATCCGCGCCTGACAGGCATTTGAGGCAAAAGCCGGAGACAAGGTGAAGAAGCGCCCAATTGGCCCACTTGCTGCCCGACCAAGCCGCCTGTTCGAACACACAACCGCAACAGGAAAACTTCGGCCTCACGATACCTTACAAAGGACATTTGTCTATAATTATCTGAATATTAATCGTTCTGCTTGTCCGCCCTCATTCAGAACACCCCGACTGAGCCTGCCCCACAATGCAAACACGCGAAACGCATGGCTCACTCGCTCTGCTTGCTCCAGAACCGGAACCATGGGCTTCACTGTCGCTCTACCGCAATGCGCGGGCGCAAAATCCTGAGGGGTTCGAACAAATCCATTGCAGCGACCCGGTGTTTGCCATCACATACCGCTATGACACGGCCGACGATTATTTCCGAGACCAGCGCAACCGGCGTTTGTATCCGCCTTGCCGGAGATCTGCGCACTCAATCGTTGGATCGTGTCGAAGCGGGTTTTGCTGCACAAAAGCCCAACGGCCAAGATGTCATTGTGGACATGTCGCAAGTTGAATCACTGGATACCGGAGGGGCCTGGCTAGTCGCCAATTTGGTGCAGCGGATGGGAAGCGAAGGCGCTCAGGTCCAGCTCGAAGGGTTGGCCCCTGCGCATTCGTCATTGATCGAAACAGTATCGCACAACATACCCGAGGTTACAGGAGAAGAACTGCCGCCGCATGGCTTTGTGAATTGGGTTGCCCGGATTGGGCAAAAAACTTTTGGCGCCTGGCAGGACACATTATCAATCATCGGCTTTCTTGGCCTTACTCTGCATCGATTGGTCCGGACTCTGATCATGCCATGGCGACTGCGTCGTGCTGCGTTGGTGTCACAGATGGAACAAGTCGGCTTCAAGGCGCTGCCGATTGTGTCCTTGATGGGTTTCCTGATCGGCGTCGTTCTGGCCTTTCAGGGCGCGACGCAGTTGAAACAGTTCGGGGCTGAGATCTTTGTTGTCGAATTGATCTCCATCTCGATCCTGCGTGAGCTTGGTATCCTGCTGACAGCGATCATCGTCGCTGGTCGCTCCGGTTCGGCTTTTACGGCTTCGATTGGCTCGATGAAGGTGCAGGAAGAGATTGATGCGATGCGCACCCTGGGGTTGGATCCGATTGAAGTTCTGGTCATTCCCCGTGTTCTGGCGCTGTTGATCATGTTGCCCATTCTTGGCTTTGTTGCTGATATGGCTGGCCTGATCGGCGGAGCGTTGATGAGTTGGATTGACCTCGGTGTCAGCCCCGGCATGTTCCTGACCCGGTTGAAGGAAAATACCGGCGTCGCACAGCTTGCCGTCGGGATGATCAAGGCACCGTTCTTTGCACTGGTGATCGGTGTCATTGCCTGCTGGCAGGCTATGCAGGTCAAAGGTTCATCCGAAAGCGTTGGTCAGCGGACGACAGCCTCGGTCGTGCAATCGATCTTTATGGTCATCGCCATCGACGCCCTGTTTTCGATCTTCTTCTCAGAGTTGGGGATCTGACATGGATGGAGCCGCGCTTCAGGACAAGCCCCAATCCGACGCGAAACGCGAGGCCGTTATTCGTGTGCGCAATTTAACCAACCAGTTCGGCGAGCAAGTGGTCCACGACAACCTCAACCTCGATGTCTGGCGCGGTGAAGTGCTGGGTGTTGTCGGTGGATCGGGCACTGGGAAGTCCGTGCTTTTGCGTACGATCGTCGGGCTGAACAAGCCCAAGTCGGGAAGTATTGAGGTTCTTGGCGTCGATGTTCTTAATGGCCCCGAAGAAGAACGTCAGCGGATCGAAAGAAGCTGGGGCGTGGCATTTCAGGACGGTGCGCTGTTTTCCTCACTGACTGTATTGCAGAACGTGATGGCGCCTCTGCGCGAGCACACGGGTATCAGTGAAAAATTGATGGCCGCACTAGGTGGGCTGAAGATCAGTCTCGTTGGCTTGCCTCAACTAAGTTGCAGCAAGTTCCCCTCGGAACTGTCCGGTGGAATGCGCAAACGCGCTGCGTTGGCCCGCGCCCTGTCGCTGGACCCGGAAATCGTTTTTCTGGACGAACCAACTGCCGGGTTGGACCCGATCGGGGCCGCCGCATATGATGACCTGATCGGGGAACTTCAGCACACGTTGGGGCTGACCGTGTTCATGGTAACGCATGATCTGGACAGCCTTTATGCCATATGTGATCGCGTCGCGGTACTTGCGGAAAAACGCGTGCTGGTTGAAGGTCCGATAGAAGAGATGACCAAGGTCGACCATCCTTGGGTTCAGGAATATTTCACAGGCCCCCGCGCCCGTGCGGCACAACAGAAGGGGCAGGACAGGTAGAGGCGATGGAGACCCGAGCGAATTACATCCTGATCGGTGCGTTCACCCTGGCGGGCATCCTTGGTGCCTTCGGGTTCTTTCTGTGGCTCGCCAAATTCGAAGTGACTCGGCAATACGCCTATTATGATGTGTTGTTCGACAATGTCTCGGGCCTGTCGGCTGCAGGTGGCGTAAATTACAACGGCTTGCCCGTGGGTCAGGTGGTTTCCCTGGACTTGGACAAAGATGACCCGTCAAAGGTGCGAGTGCGGCTTGAGGTTGATGCCGACATCCCTGTTACCAAAGAAACCATCGCACAGTTGCAATCTCTGGGTGTGACAGGGGTTGCTTATGTTGAGCTTTCCGGCGGGTCCCCAACCGCAGAAAGGCTGGCCCAGAACAGTGTCATCCCAAGCAAGCGCAGTTCGATTCAATCCTTGCTTGAGGGTGCGCCAGAGGTTCTGGAAAAGGCGGTCACCCTGTTGGAGAACCTCAATTCGGTTGTTGATGACAAAAACCGAAAGGCGGTGTCGGATATCCTGAACAATCTGGCAGAAGCGTCGGGCAAGCTGGATAAAACTCTGACGGATTTCCAGTCGCTCTCGTCCGATTTGGGCGGTGCGGCCAAAGACGTTGGAGAATTTACCAAGAGACTGGATACGTTGGCGAACACGGCCGAGACGACGTTGAGCACAGGAACGGACACGCTGAAGAGCATCAAAGAGACCTCAGAATCCGCCAAAACAACGCTAGAGACTGCAAATAACGCCATTGCCAGTGCTGAAAGCGTGATTCAGGAAGATATCCGGCCCTTTATCGAACGCGGGTCAATCCTGGCCGAAAGGCTGACTCGGCTGTCAGATGAAGGCAGCGTTACGCTTGAGGTAATCAGCGAGACTGTTCTGAATGCAAACACCACCCTTGAATCGGTTACATCGACTATGGATTCAGCCAAAGGGGCGCTCGATTCAGCAGAGAGGGCGTTTGACTCGGCAAACCGCGTGATGGACGAGGATATTTCACCTGTCGCTGAAGATGTGAGTAAGGCGGCTAATCAGGTTGCGGAAACCGTCTCGAATATCACCGAAAAGATTGACAAGATTTCCGACGATGTTCTCAGCGCCTCCCAATCGGCGTCGGATCTGCTGGGAACCATCGACGGGATCGTTCAGGACAACCGCCGTCAGGTTTCGGACTTCTTGCGCGTTGGGTTGCCTCAGTTCATCCGGTTCATCGAGGAATCACAACGTCTGGTCATCAGTCTGGATAGATTGGTCGACAAGGTCGAACGCGACCCGGCCCGCTTTTTGTTAGGCACCCAAGCATCGGAGTTTCGTCAATGATACGGCCCTTAATATTGACTCTGGTTTTGGCCGCATTAACAGGCTGCACGGGCTTGGGCACGCTGCGGCAGGCTTCTAAGCCCAATGATTTGTATTTGCTGACACCCAAAAGCACGTTCTCGTCATCGCTGCCGCGTATCCAAAAACAGATCGTTGTCGAAGAGCCCACAGCGACGGCGGCCGTGAACACCGATCAGATCGCCGTGCAGCCCACCTTGCTTCAGGTTCAGTATCTGCCGCGGGCTCGATGGGTGGATCGCGCGCCGTTAATTGTGCAGGCGCTGATGGTCGAAAGCTATGAAAATTCCGGCAAGGTCGCGGCCGTAGGACGTTCGACCGTAGGCCTGAGAGCGGACTATGTGATCGCGCCTGATCTGCGCGAATTTCAGGGCATCGTCATCAGCGAAACCGAAGACACGAAGACGGTCCGCGTAGAAGTGCGCATCAATATCAAGATTATCGATGAGTACGAGGACAAGATCATCGCTTCAAGCTCATTCCAGGAAGCAGTGCTGGCGACCAGCGATAAAACACCCGAACTGGTTGAGGCCTTTGATATCGCCTTGGGCAAGACAATGCGGGATGCCGTGGAATGGAGTATCCGCAAAATCCATACGCATACGCTCAATAACCCGCGATCAAGACCTAGCTAGTGGTCGCTAGAACTGGCTCGCTGAGGCGACTTGCCAGTCAGCGGCGAACTCTTCGGGGATGGTCTTGCCCAACAGAGAGCCGTCATCCAGAAAGCTATATAGCTCGGCATAAGACCGCTCTCGTTCATCCGCATTTCGGCGCCGGATGTCAGCAGGGCGCAGGTCGGAAACTTTTGCTTTGCCCATAGCCCCTAATATCTCGCGGAAACTTTCAAGCGTCGCGTCATGAAACCGATGCACGCGCTGTCGTTTCTGTGGCACATTCACCGCCCGCCCACGGATCGGATCTTGCGTTGCCACCCCCGATGGGCACCTGTTGGTGTTGCAATGCAGCGCCTGAATGCACCCCACCGCAAACATCATCGCCCGCGCCGCATTACACATATCCGCACCCAAAGCGAATTTCTCGACCATATCGAACCCAGTGGCCACTTTGCCCGAACAGATCACCCGCACCTTGTCGCGGACCCCGATACCGCGCAGACAGTTGTTTACAAATATCAGTGCCTCGTTAAGCGGCATCCCCAATCGGTTGGTGAACTCGACCGGGGCAGCGCCAGTGCCCCCTTCCGCGCCGTCCACCGTGATGAAGTCAGGCAGAATCTCAGTTTCCAACATCGCTTTGCAAATCGCCATAAACTCGGATCGACGACCGATGCACAGTTTGAAGCCCACGGGCTTGCCACCTGACATCTCTCGCAGATGCTGAACGAAATGCATCAATCCAGTCGGTCCATCAAAGGCCGAATGAATAGGTGGGGAAATCACATCCTGATGTACTGGAACCCCACGAATCTCGGCGATTTCTTCATCCACCTTTGCTGCCGGTAGGACCCCGCCATGAGACGGCTTCGCCCCTTGCGATAGTTTGATCTCGATCGCCTTGACGACATCTTTCTTGGCCTTTTCGGCAAACAGGTCCTTATCGAACCCACCTTCAGGCGTGCGGCATCCAAAATATCCTGTTCCGATTTGCCAGATGATGTCTCCACCTTCTGCCAGATGGTGGGGGGACAGTCCGCCTTCGCCCGTGTTATGCGCAAAACCCCCATCTTTTGCACCGCCATTCAAAGCACGGATTGCGTTGGCGCTGAGTGCACCGAAACTCATTGCTGATACGTTCAGACGCGACGCATTGTAGGGTTTGTCGCACTGAGGGCCGCCCAGTATCACCCGTTCTTCGCTCTCTTCAACGTGCCTGGGGGATAGCGAGTGATCAGCGCGGTGATAACCTACCGTCATGATATCGTACTGAGTGCCAAACGCCTGAGTATCCACCTGCCCCTTGGCGCGGGAATAGACCAGACTGCGGATAATCCGATTATAGGGCCGCCCGCTCTCATTGGTTTCAACGAAATACTGCCGGATTTCAGGGCTGACAAACTCCAACATATATCGGAAGTGACCCAGTACCGGGTAGTTGTTCAGCACATTATGCTTGGTTGTCAGCATATCGTAGAGACCGACAACCGCATAGGGGATCAGTATGATCAGCAACCAGTGGGCGGGTGGCCAGAAAAAACCCCAAAGCAAAGTCAAAGGCAAGCAGACATAGCTGAGGAAATAGTAGAGCCTGCGAACAATCATTTTCTATCTCCCTGAGTAGCGCTGTTACAGCGTGACCTTGAATGGGCATTGGGTCCATGACCCTGCTCTTCATCCAGAACGTGGAACAAATTGACCTGTTTGCGCAAGCCCTTGCCAATCAAACAAAGATAACGGTTGGGTTAGCGAGGCCGGTTGAACCAAGCAAAAGCAGTCTGTATGCAAAATGAAACGCTGGTCAGAGCAGGATCAACCGCAGTGTCGAAAACAGCGCCTGTATTCGGGCATCGCGCCCTGATGTATACAGCCGTCTTTGTGGGGGGTGCTGCAGGGTCGTTGCTGCGCGAGCTATTTTCGCTGGAGATCCCCGGCGCTCCGTTCCTAACCGCGACTTTCGGCATCAATGTTGCGGCCTGTTTCGTTCTAGGTTGGCTCTATGCCATTCGAAATCGTGTCCACGCCCACGTCCTGCATCTAGGGGCCGTTGGATTTTGCGGTGGGCTATCGACGTTTTCCTCATTCGTCGCCGAGCTGGAAAGACTGGCAGAAACCGGGAATTGGTTTGTGGTTATCGCCGTAAGCGCGGAGATCGCATTTGGTCTTACGGCGGCGGTTCTTGGGGAAGCGCTGGGTCGGCGGCATCATTCCCGGGAAACATCGGAATGACGACCTTGTATCTGCATGCCATGTTCGCATTGGGCGGAGGATTGGGGGCTGTACTGCGGCATTGGCTGGCGCTTCGGGTGACGCATGATCTGCCGTACTCGACCCTGATCGTGAATGTTCTGGGCAGCCTTCTGCTGGGTCTATGGATTGGTTATCTGGGTGGCTCTGCGGAAATGGGCGAAGAGGAAAAACGTCTTGTATTCGGGTTTTGCGGCGGCTTTACCACATTCTCAAGCTTCGCCTATCAATCGCTCCAATTGCACCGTGAACGGACGATCGTATTTGCCGCCGGTAACATCGTTCTCAGCCTCGTCTTGTGCTGGTTCGCGCTATGGCTGGGCCTTGTTCTGACGCGCTAGTGAACGGGTGCTGCAGCCCTTTGATCGGGCCTGGGCGCGCGGCAGAAGAACAACAGTGGGATCGTGGCCAACGCCAGCAGTCCAAGATTGTTGAATACAGTAAGGTACGAGATCATCTCGGCCTGTCGAGAAATTTCTTGCCCCAGAATGGAGGCACCCTGGGCGCTATCGGGTGTCAGCCCCAGCGGCGCAAGATAAGCTTGTGCAGCAGGATTGTAGGGTGTCACATTCTGGCTGAGCACTGCCGTATTGGTTTGCAGGCCTCGCACGACCCAAGTCCCCACTAATGAAATACCTACCGAAGAGCCAAGCTGCCTGGTGACGTTGAATAGGCCCGAGGCCTCATCCTGCCTTGATTTACTGATGCTCTCGAATGCCAGAATAGACATCGGCACAAACACCAGCCCCATCCCCAGACCACTGACAAAGCCCGGCCAAGCCAGTTGCCAGAAACCGGCGTCGAGGTTGAGCGTGCCCAACATGAAATTCCCCAGTGCTGTCAACAGCATCCCCAACCCGGCTAAAACTCGTGGATCAAACCGGGTGACCAGTACGGCCCCGGTCAGCACCATCGATGCACCTGCGGCGATCCCGCGCGGTATGAACAAATGACCGGATTCGATCACGGGGTAATCGAGCAGGCTTTGCACAAAGGTTGGCAGTATGGCGATCCCGCCAAACAATGAGATCGCGAACCCCGCTATCACTAGGTTGCACAGGGCAAAGTTGCGATCCGCAAAAAGGCGCAAATCAACGACAGAATGCCGGGATGTCAGAGAATGGACGATGAACCCCAGCGCCCCAAGAACCGAAGCGATCAGCGCCAGCTGTATCATCCTCGATGACAGCCAGTCCTTGGTCTCACCTTGGTCAAGAATGAATTGAAGGCATCCAATGCCAACTGCCAGCAGCGCCAGGCCTTTCCAGTCGATGCGCACCTCTTCGGTTTTGTCGTCCGGCAACTCGCCCGCCAAAAGCAGCAGGGCCATGGCAGCGACCGGAAGATTGACGAAAAACACCATTCGCCACGAAAAATACTCCGTCAGGACTGCGCCTACAGTTGGGCCCAACACCGGTGCGACCACCACGCCCAAGCCAAAGACCGCCATGGCCTGCCCCCGTTTTTCACGTGGAAAGGCGTCAAACAGGATGGACTGCGACAACGGGATCAGGAACGCGCCGAACATGCCCTGCGCCAGGCGGAACGCGACGATAGTCTGAAGACTCCATGACAGGCCGCACATGACAGACATTGTGGCAAAACCCGTGACCGCAGTCAGGATCAGCCTGCGCCGCCCGACCCGACGCGCGACAAACCCGGTCAGCGGCATGACCACAACGGCTGAGACGATATAGCTGGTTAAGATCCATGTCGCCTGATCGGTTGTGGCCCCAAAAGCCGCCTGAATATGCGGCAACGCAACATTGACGATGGTACTGTCCAGAACTTCGAGAATTGCACTGAGCACGACGGCCACGACAATCACGCGATTGATGTGGCCGGCATCAGTCATTGGCTGGTTCCGGTTGTATCCACCGTAACTTTGCTGCTGCCTCCAACACGCAGCGGGGCGTCGGTTGGATCAAGCTCGATCCGCACCGCAAACCGTCGAGTGACCTTGACCCAGTTGCCGCTGGAGTTTTCGGACGGCAACAACGAAAACGTATCGCCCGAGCCTCGACCGATCGACGCAACCTTGCCGGTCAGGGTCGTGTCTGGAAGCATATCCACCTGCACTGTGACCGGCTGACCGGGTCGGATGCGTGGCAGTGATGTTTCCTTGAAATTTGCATCGACCCACCAGTCAGACGACTCGACAATGGAAAATTGCGGCGCATTGGCCGAGACAGACGACCCTGGCCGCAGTGTCAGATTTGCGATCCAGCCATCGGCCGCGGCATAGACCTTGGTCCAGACAAGATCGGCCTGCGCGATTTCCAACGCAGCCTGTGAGGACAACACATTGTCCTGCCGGGCCGCGAGACCACTTTGCAATGCGGAAAGCTCGGACCGGCTGGTGGTCAACCGGGCCGAAGCCTGTGCGAATTCGGATGTAGTTTGGTCCAGCGAGGCCTGCGCGAGGTCCCCGTCCGAAAACAAAGCTCGGGCGCGTTCAAGATTGCTCTGAGCCGTTTCGTAGAACGAGTTGGCGCTTTCGACAGCGGCCTGTGCAGCGGTGATCTGGTTCGAGAAGGAGTCAGCCTGCTGAATGGCACTGTCCAGATTAGCTTTGGCCTGATCGACCGAGGCTTGGAACTGTGTCGGATCAATCGAGAACAGCAAATCGCCTGCATTGACCGGCTGGTTTTCGACCACCGCAACGTCTGAAACCTGCCCGGTCACCTGTGCGGCCACATAGATGATATTCGCGCCGATATAAGCGTCTTTTGTTGACGGATACCGCTCTTCATGCCGCCAGAAAAGGAACAATCCAACAGCAATCGTGACCAGGATCCCTGCGGCGGCAATTGCCTTGAATGACTTCATAAGCAGCTTCCTTTTTGGTGCCTAAGCGAGCGACCTCACATCACCTGCATATGCATGCGCATGGCCAGATTGCCCAGAATCCAAACTGTCCCGCCGATGATAATCAGCAGAACAAGTGTCGAGAACAGAACCAGGTCCAGATCCTCTCGGCTGCTGCGGCGGCGGTCGATGTGTAGAAAATAGATCAGTTGAACAACCAGTTGTGCCAACCCCAGAAGGCCTATGGTCATATAGACGCCTGGTGTTTCAATACCGAAATGATAGGCGATCACAAATACCACCAGCGTGAGCAGCAGTGACCCACCATAGCCAATCACGTAACGCCGCCGTTCGCGGTGATGCATCTCGGATCGTTTATCCATAGGCCAGCCCTCCGAAATACACGATGGTTATTATGCCGATCCAGATAAGATCGAGGAAATGCCAGAATAGCGCCAACCGCACCATACGCGACATCAGCAGATCGGTCAGCCCGAACATACGCAGCTGAATACCCAGCACGATTAGCCACAGACACCCGGCTGCAACATGCAAGCCGTGGAGCGGTACGAGACCATAGAAGGCCGACAAAAACCCGCTACGCTGTGGGATACCGCCTTGGGCTGCCATGTTCATGAAATCACGGATTTCCAAAACCAGAAAACTGAGCCCCAGCAACAGAGTCACTCCGAACCACAGCACGATCCGTGCCCGAGGCAGGTTGTATTTCAGCGCCAACATCGCCAGCCCGACGGTCAAACTGCTGGTCAGCAGAATGAGAGTCTGGGCAAAGATGCTTTTAAGGTCGAACAGCTCATGCGGGCCTAGACCGCCGGCCTGCGCGTCTATCATGGTGATATAGATCGCGAACATCAGGCCGAAATAGACCAGATCGCTCATCAGGAAGACCCAGAAGCCGAAAGTGACGACCTCGGTCGCCTTGTGGGCGCTGGCGTGGTCCTCGCCGAGGTTTATCCCCGGATAGCTGTGCTTGGGTGCGCGCCTCATGTCACGGCCTCCATATCCGGGCGGGCGAGGCCGCGATTTTCCGGTGTACTTTCATGATCGCGATCCACAGCGGCGGTGCTGTGGACCAGCGCCAACCACGCCTCGTGTTCTTTGCGGACCTCTTCGGCGGGGATGATGACCTCGGTGCTGGTGTCGAAACTCCAGATGATAATGGCGAGGATCATCGCGATGGTCATCAGTGCTGCCAGCCACCAGATCCACCAGACCAGAGAGAACATCCAGATGCCACTGAGCACGCAGAGGATAAACCCGATGCCGGTGTTGCGCGGCATCTCGATATCTTCGTAGGTCGCGGGTGCAGGATAGGCTTGTCCGCGCTCCTTAGCTGCAGCAAAGTCATCGCGGTCACTAACCTGCGGAATAATAGCGAAGTTGTAGGGCGGCGGCGGAGACGGGATCGACCATTCCAGCGTGCGCCCGTCCCAAGGATCACCGACCGGTGCGCGGGTCTGTTCTCGGTCGCGTATACTGACCCACAATTGGACCAGGATCGAAAGCAACCCGCAAGTAATCACCAGCGATCCTATGGCGGCGGTGATCATGTAGGGGTGAAAGCTGGGATCCTCCCAACTGAACGACCGGCGGGGCATGCCCATCAGACCAACGAAGTAGAGCGGCATGAAGGTCAGCAGAAACCCAACCGTCCAGCAGAAAACCGAAACGCGGCCCCAGAACTCGTTTAGACGGAACCCAAAGGCCTTGGGAAACCAGTAGTTATAGCCGGCTAGCAACCCGAACAGCACACCGGGTAGCAACGCGTTGTGGAAATGCGCAACCAGAAACAGCGTATTATGGACCTGATAGTCGACGGTTGGATTGGCAAGAACCACTCCGCTGAGGCCGCCGATGACGAACAACATCAAGAACGCAAGGCCATAAAGCATCGGGACCGAGAATCGAATGCGCCCACGGTACAGAGTCGCCATCCAGTCATAGACCTTAACCCCGGTCGGAATGGCGATCAGCATCGTGGCAATCCCGAACACCGCGTTGATCAGAGCGCTTTGCCCCATGGTGAAGAAATGATGCAACCAAACCGTGAAGGACATGACGGCAATCGACATTGTTGCGATGACCAGTGAGTTGTAACCATAGAGACGCTTGGCCGAAAAGGTGGCAAAGACCTCAGAATAGATTCCATATGCAGGCAGGACCAACAGGTAGACCTCGGGGTGGCCAAACAGCCAGAACAGGTTGGCATAGTTCATCATGTTGCCGCCAAGGTCATTGGTGAAGAAGTGAAAATCCAGATAGCGATCCGCGGCCAGCAGCAACGCGGCAACGCCTAGGGGCGGCATAGCAAAGATGATCAGGATCGAGCTGCAAATGATCGTCCAGCAATACATGGGCAACCGCATGAACTTCATCCCCGGCGCACGCAGCTTGTAGATCGTGACGGCAAAGTTGATGCCAGTCAGTGTTGTGCCCACGCCCGAGACCACGATGGCCCAGATCCAGTAATCCGGCCCAACGCCGGGATTGAACGCGGCCCCGGTATAGGGCGGATAGGCGGTCCAACCACCTGTTGAGAATTCGCCCACCACCAGCGAGACCATCAGCATCAGCCCGGCCGAGACGGTCAGACCAAGCCCGATCTGGTTCATCACCGGAAAGGCCACGTCGCGCGCGCCTATCATGAGCGGAATTATGTAATTAGCGACGCCAAAGACAAAAGGTACCGCGACGAAGAACACCATTATGGTGCCATGAGTGCTAAACAGTTCCGCGAAATGCTCGGGTTCCAGGAATCCGTCCCCCGGTCCCGCCGCCTGTTGGGCCCGCATCACCACGCCTTCCAAGACGCCCCGCGCCAGCATGACGATGGCGAAGACAATGTACATGATGCCGATCTTCTTGTGATCAGCGCTGGTCAGCCAATCGCGCCAGAGCGGACCCCACAACCGGAACCACGTCAGGATGCCAATCACTACCACTACGCCCACGATCACAATAGCAGCAGCAGCGTTTGCAATGATCTCATTTGCGCCAGGGTTCTGGATCAGTCCAGCGATGGGAAAGGCATCCCAGCTCAGGCGACCGAAGAAACCGGTCTCGGCATTTGTCATTGGCTTGCCTCCTGCCCGTATTCAGCCGTTCCGGGTTGCTGATCCAACTGCAGAGGCTCGCCGCTGTGATAACGACGCAGGATCGAATGGAATAGGTCGCCCTCTTCCAGCGTGAAATAAAGCGCATTCAGCGGCATGAGTTCGGTGCCCAATGCCGCCTGCACCTCATCCCGATCCGTACGCATCGCCAACGTCCGATAAGTGCTTTCGGTCAACGGTATGCCATGCGCTTTTACGCTGGCGACCCATGCCTGAAAATCCTCGGGCTGCATGGCTTGCGCCAGGAATTTCTGCTTTGTGAATCCTCGGCCATTATACTGTGTGTTCTCGCCTTGCATCGTTTCAGGCGAGTCTGCCACCAGGTGTAGCCGAGTCGTCATCCCCGGCATGGCATAGATTTGCCCCGCCAGCGCCGGGATCATGAACGACTGCATCACCGTGTCTGTGGTCAGCGTCATCGCAACTTGCTGTTTGATCGGTATGCCCAGTTCTCCCACCGTTGCGATGCCATGATCTGGATAGATGAACAGCCATTTCCAATCGAGGCCAACCACCTGCACATTTAGGGCAGGCTCTTCTCCAAAAGGGGCCGAATAAGGGTCAAGACGATGTGTCGCTTTCCAGAGATAGAAAGACAGGATCATCACGATCACGACCGGGACGCCCCACATCACAAATTCAAGCTTCGCCGAAAAATCCCAATGCGGCGTGTATGCAGCATTTCCACCCTTACGTCGGCGATAACGCAGGGCAATCAGCGGCACCAGAGCCAGAACCGGTATCACAGCGATCAGGATAAGAGCCGTCGCGCGCAAAAGGTGTGTCTTTTGCACCGCTGCAATCGGGCCTTGGGGGTCCATGAAGCTATCACTCGCCCCGGCAGACTCAGCCGTCAACAACAGAGCAACAAAGATCACCAAGGCTGGCACAGCGACTGAATGTATCCGAGACAAGGTCACACCTGATGATCCTCTTGCGGCGGGGTTTCCCGGCAACTATCGGCAGAGTCACGGATTTTCTCAAGAACTTTTCCAAAATCACCCTGCGGCGCCGCTGTTGACATGAGGTCAAGCGCGCGCGAGACCAATCATATGCGTTTGGTTCTTGCTATAGTCTCCCTGGTTTGTCTTGCCGCCCCCTCGGTAGCGCAAGATCGCGCTGAGGTTGAACGTCAGTTCCAGAACTGGCTGCACCAAGCCATATGGCCTCGGGCAAAAGCCAAGGGCGTTTCGAAACGCACGTTCCAAAGTGCCTTTGACGGGGTAACGCTAAACTGGGACCTTCCTGACCTGGTTCCGCCGGGCAGCCCCAAAAAGACACCCAAGCAACAACGGCAGGCCGAGTTCGGCTCACCTGGTCGATATTTCAATGCCGGATCAGTCCAGGGTGCCACCTCCGTCGGTCGCAAGATGGCTAGGCGCCACGCGGACACGCTATCACGTGTCGAGAAAGAAACCGGCGTACCTGCCCGTATCATACTGGCCATCTGGGGCCGCGAAAGCGGATACGGACAAGTCCCGATCCGCCATAATGCGTTTCAGGTGCTGGGCACCAAAGGGTTCATGAGCACACGGGCAGAGTATTTCACGGCTGAACTGATTGCTGCGCTACAGATCGCTGAATCCGGTCACGGCCAAGGCCACGCACTGAAAAGCAGTTGGGCGGGTGCCTTGGGGCAGCCTCAGTTCATGCCCACAAATTTTCTGACTTACGCGCGCGATGGCGATGGGGATGGCCGAACTGATATCTGGGGCTCAGCCTCGGACACGATTGCATCGATCGGCGCGTATCTTGACGAGCACGGATGGGTGACAGGCCGCGACTGGGGGTTCGAAGTTATCCTACCCACGACCGTTTCTTGCGCGTTGGAGGGCCCTGATCAGGGGCGGTTGATCCGCGATTGGGTCGCCATGGGCGTAAATCGCGTTTCCGGCAAACCTTTTCCGGCACATGAACTTGATGCCGAGGGCTATCTTATGATGCCTGCCGGTCGTAGCGGTCCGGCCTTTATCGTAACGCCCAATTTCTATGTCCTCAAAGACTATAACACCAGCGACCTTTATGCGCTGTTTGTGGGACATGTCGGTGATCGCATCCAATACGGAGTTGGCGATTTTCGGGGTCGTTGGGGCGATGTCGGCAATCTCTATCGTTCAGATGTCGCCAGCATGCAGCAGGTGCTTGTTCAACAGGGTCATGACGTCGGTGGCGTCGATGGCCTGCCCGGATACAAAACCCGACGCTCGATCGGGCGCTGGCAAGAGGCTTCTGGAAGCACATCAACCTGCTTCCCCGATGCCTCATTGAAGGCCGTTCTGAAGCCGTAGCAGCGTACTGATTCGCCATTTACGAGCATCACTGCGAACACATTCACCCACGGTGATATGTTGAGCTTCACGAAAATGTCACTGCCACGAAGCGTTTCAAAATAAAATTTTAACACCTCCGCCGGCTGCGGTTCTAATCAGCCTTTGTGGTCTTCACCCACCGCAAAACCCTTTACCTTTGCTTCAAAACTGACAGGTTCATGGGCAGTGAAAGATAGCTTTCGCATTCGGATCTCCGACATTGCCTGATGCATGAATGCCGAAATTATCGATCTTGGCACGATCTAGATCAAGGTAAAGTCCAGACAATTGCCGGAGACAAAATGGCAGACAAGCGCCCACCGCGAATGCGGTTTGGACGTTCGAAACCATACAAAATGGGAGTAAACACATGAACAAAATAATCAGAACCTCTTTGGCAGGACTGTTGTCCTCGACCATCATTACCGGTGCTGCAATTGCTGCCGGTACACATCCCGAAACCGGAGAAGCCCTGGCCGACGATCAGACCTTCACCTATCGGATTCTCGATGAACACAGCTCGGTCGACCCGCAAGTCGTAGAAGATGTGTCGGGTGCAGAAATTGTTCGCGATCTGTTTGAAGGCCTGATGAATCAGGATGAGGACGGTAACCTGGTTCCTGGTGTCGCCACCGAATTCTCGGTCAACGATACCAAGGACGTTTACACCTTTACCCTGCGCGATGAAGCGAAGTGGTCGAATGGTGATCCGGTGACCGCAGGTGACTTTGTGTATGCCTGGAAGCGCGCCGTCGATCCCGAACTGTCGTCGCCCTATGCGTGGTTCATGGAACTGATGTCGATCGAAAACGCTGCCGAGATCATCGCGGGCGAAAAACCGGTAAATGAGTTGGGTGTCAAAGCCATCGACGACAAAACGCTGGAAGTCCGCCTGAGCGCCCCCCTTCCCTATTTCCCGCAGATGACCACACATTCGACAACCTTCCCGGCACCGCAGAAAGTGATCGAAGAATTTGGTGACGCCTGGACCAAACCGGAAAACATCGTCTCGAACGGCGCTTATGTTCTGACCGAGCACCTGCCGCAGGAACGCTCGGTACGTGAGCGCAACACCGCCTATTGGGACAACGATAACACCATCATCGACAAGGTCGTGGCGCTGGTCATCAATGATGAAAACGTCGCCCTGACCCGCTATTTGGCTGGCGAACTGGACCGCACCGAAATTCCAGCCGGCCAGTACCCACGTCTGAAGGAAGAGCACCCCGTAGAAGCCATCAGCTTTCCACGCCTGTGCAATTATTATTACACCTTCAATCTGTCTGATGGTGGCCCCGAGGCTTTCAAGGACCCGAACGTCCGCCAAGCCCTGTCACTGGCCGTTGATCGTGCGATTATCACCGAAAAAGTGATGGCAGGCGGTCAGCCCGAAGCCTACACCTTCGCCCCCGAAGCAACCGCAGGCTTCACCGTACCGGCCGTTGAAATGGCATCCATGTCCCAAGCCGAACGCGACGAGTTGGCGAAGGAGCTTCTAGCAGAAGCAGGTTATGGGCCTGACAACCCTCTGAGCTTCCAGATGGTTTATAACACCGCGGAAAACCACAAGAAGGTCGCCGTTGCGCTGAGCCAGATGTGGAAGCAGAAGCTTGGCGTGAACGCCGAACTGGCAAATATGGAGTGGAAAGTCTTCCTCGAGGAGCGCGGCAACCAAAACTTTGAGCTGGCACGTGGTGCTTGGTGCGGAGACTACAACGAAGCGTCGACCTTCCTGGACCTGCTGCAGTCGGACTCGGGCTATAATGACGGCAAATATGCCAACACGCGCGTTGATGAGCTGTTGGCCGAGGCCAAAACCTCGGACGATCCGGCTCCGCTTTACACCGAAGTTGAACGCATCATCGCCCAAGAAACGCCTGTGATCCCGATCTATCACTACGCAGGCGTCTATATGATGGACAGCGATGTAGGCAACTGGCCGGTGAACAACGTCGAGCAGAACTGGTACTCGAAGAACCTCTACAAGCTCGCTGAATAATCGTCTTTGAACCACGCCCTGCCCCGGAAACATCCGGGGCAGGGCCAATAAACACGGGGGCATGAAATGCTTGCCTACAGTTTAAAGCGGCTGCTGGTCGCTATTCCGACGATCCTGTTATTGATCGTCGCCTGCTTTTTCCTCATGCACATCGCGCCTGGCGGGCCATTCACCTCGGAACGGCCATTGCCGCCGCAGGTTCTGGCCAATATCGAGGCGCGCTATGGATTGGACCAACCGTTGTGGAAACAGCTTTGGGACTATCTGTATAACATCGTGGTGCATTTCGATTTCGGACCGTCCTTCAAATTCAAGGATCGGGATGTGAACGACATCATCGCACAGGGTTTCCCGATTTCGCTGACCTATGGTTCGTTGTCTTTCCTGGTGGCAACTTCCGTTGGCGTCGCGCTGGGAATTGCCGCTGCAATCAAACACAATAGCTGGATTGATTACTTTGCGGTGGGTCTGGGTATTGCCGCTCAGGCGCTTCCTAACTTCATCATGGGGCCGATCCTGATCCTGACCTTTACCCTGTGGCTGGGGTGGCTGCCGGGTGGCGGCTGGCATGGCGGTCAATGGCAGTATCTGGTGATGCCGGTGATTGCGTTGGCGACCTCCTACATGGGATCGATCGCAAGGATTACGCGGTCATCGATGCTGGAGGTTCTGAACTCGAACTTCATTCGAACTGCACGGGCCAAGGGATTGCCGACAAGAACCGTGATCTGGCGCCATGCGCTTAAGCCGACATTGCTTCCCGTGGTCTCGTACCTCGGGCCGGTTTTTGTCTACGTTCTGACCGGTTCGGTTTTTGTCGACATCTATTTCTCAACCGGCGGTCTGGGGCAGGCCTATGTCGGCTCGGCTTTGTCTCGCGACTATGCTGTGCTGCTGGGGGTCACCATCCTTTACGGCGCGTTGACCGTGGTTGTGAATCTTCTGACCGACCTGGCTTATGCCTGGTTCGATCCGAAAATCCGTTACTGAGGGGCAGGCAATGCTTGGAAAATCACAAAAAGCCGCCCATCTGGCCGAGGAAATCACTGATTACACGGTCATTCAGGGGCGCTCGCTTTGGCAGGACGCACGGATACGTTTTGTCCGCAACAAGGCCGCTATGGCCAGCGTTTTCATTCTGGGTCTGATCGTGTTGTTCACGATTGTTGGCCCTTACTTCGCAGTCTGGAACAATGAAGAGATCGACTGGAACGTCATGGGGGACGTGCGCGGCATGGGTATGCCGTCCATGGAAACCGGACACTTTTTCGGCGTCGATGATCTGGGGCGCGACCTATACAGCCGTGTCATTCAGGCCACCACCACATCGCTGCTGGTCGGTTTGATCGGGGCCGCGACCGCTCTGATCGTCGGCACCTGCTATGGCATCACCGCTGGATATATTGGCGGGCGCACCGACAGTGCCATGATGCGGTTCGTGGACATCCTGCTTGCAATTCCGGCAACACTGATCATCATTTTGCTGCTTGTCGTGGCGGGAAGATCCTTTTTCATGCTGTTCATCGCCTTGGGCGCTGTTGGTTGGCTGACGATGGCACGGATTGTTCGGGGGCAAACCCTGACCCTCAAGAACCGCGAGTTTATCGAAGCCGCGCGCGCCGCCGGTGTCAGTGAGTTCACCATCATGTACCGACACATTCTGCCCAACCTGTTGGGCGTTGTGATCGTGTACGCTTCGCTGCTGGTGCCCGAGATGATCCTGACGGAAAGTTTCATCTCGTTCCTGGGCCTCGGGATCTCAGAACCCTACACATCGTTGGGCCGCCTGATCGCTGAAGGGGCTGGCACCATGGCGTATGGTACGCTATGGCAGCTGATGTTCCCTCTTACTTTTTATGTCGCCATCATCATCACCATGTTCTTCATCGGTGACGGGCTACGCGACGCTTTGGACCCGAAGGATCGCTGATATGAGTCTGTTTTCAGTCAAGGACCTGAGCGTCCGATTTGATACGCCCGATGGCGTGGTTGAGGCTGTAAAAGGCATCAGTTTCGACATTGATCCCGGCGAATGTCTGGGCATCGTCGGCGAAAGTGGCTCGGGCAAAAGCCAGACGTTCATGGCAGCGATGGGGCTATTGCCCACCGCTGGCCACGCGACCGGTTCCGCAATGCTGAATGGTCAGGAAATCCTGAATCTGCCCGTGAACAAAATCAACAAAATCCGAGGCTCTGACGTCGGCATGATCTTTCAGGATCCGCTGACCGCGCTGACCCCTCATCTGCGAGTTGGCCAGCAAATGCGCGAGGTGCTGCAAGTTCACGAGGGCTTGCAAGGCTCGGCTGCCCGCCAACGTTGCCTTGACTGGCTCAACCGCGTGCGCATTCCCGAAGCGGCACGACGTCTGGATCAGTATCCGCACGAGTTGTCTGGCGGCATGCGCCAGCGCGTGATGATTGCCATGTCGATGCTGTGTAATCCCAAACTGTTGATCGCGGATGAGCCGACTACTGCGTTGGATGTGACCGTTCAGGCCGACATTTTGGACCTGATGGTACGGTTGCAAAAGGATGAAGGTACGGCCATAGCTCTGATCACCCATGACATGGGTGTTGTCGCGCGCATGTGCGACAATATTCAAGTCATGCGTATGGGTGAGTTTGTGGAGGCCGGTGACACGCGCGAAGTCTTTCGTTCTCCTCAGCATGATTATACCCGCACGCTACTTGAGGCGATGCCGCGAATTGATGCGGGCGATGCTCCGAAAGCTCTTTCGCAGACGGAAGAACCGTTACTGAAAGTGGATGACGTCAAGGTGCATTTCCCGATCCATGTCTCGGGCGGCCTTTTTGGACATAAGGTGCCGCTGAAAGCCGTAGATGGCGTGAGTTTCGACATTCGAAAGGGCGAGACCCTGGGTGTTGTTGGAGAATCCGGCTGTGGCAAATCCACGCTGGCCCGGGCTGTGCTGCAATTGATCGAACCTAGCGCGGGTAATGTCAGCTGGCTGGGGCATCCGATCGTCGGGCTGAAACGGGCCGAGTTGAACAAGTACCGCAAGGACCTGCAGATCGTGTTTCAGGACCCGCTGGCGAGCCTTGATCCACGGATGACGATCTCGGCCTCGATCGCGGAACCGCTGAAAACCTATCGCCCGGATCTGACCGAGCGGGAACGCAAAGAGTTGGTCGCCGAGATGATGGAGCGTGTTGGCTTGAAGGCCAACATGATCAACCGATATCCGCACGAACTATCCGGGGGGCAAAACCAGCGTGTTGGAATCGCGCGTGCCATGATCAACAAACCAAAACTGATTATCTGTGACGAGGCAGTCTCTGCGCTGGATGTGTCCATTCAAGCCCAGATCGTAGGATTGTTGCGTGAACTGCAACAAGAGTTTGGCCTATCGATGATCTTCATCAGCCACGATTTGTCTGTGGTACGTGCGGTTTCGAACCGGATCATGGTTCTATATCTGGGCCGCATCGTTGAATTGGGCGATGGTGAAGTGATCTGCTCCGAACCGAAACATCCTTACACTCAGTCCCTGATCTCGGCGGTTCCGATCCCTGATCCGGATGTCGAGCGCAGCCGCCAAAGGCTTAAACTACCGGGAGAATTGCCTTCTCCCATGGATCCGAAAGCAGCTTTGCGCTTTTTGCCCAGCAGATTGTCTATGGGTGAGACCGACTATGTACCTCAACTCAGTGAGATTGCCCCGGATCACTTCGTCGCCGAACACGATCCGCTTGAGGCGATTATGGCCAATGCATAAGCTTACGCGCCCGATCCGATCTATCGGGCGCGTCTTAAACTTCATAGAACAAGTGATTAGTGGATTAGTTCCTTGATCCCGCATTCGGTCGTGTTTCGTTTTGACTCTGCCCTTAAGTTAATGGCAGATTCCAGCAAACCCGTACCAGACCAGCCGGGTGTGATTGATTGGTAGGATTTTAGATTATATGTGGGGGCTCCGGCATCACCGAGAGTCGTCGGCAATATATAGAATTAGTGAGGTAATATGGTACGCAAAGTCACCAAGGCGATATTTCCCGTAGCGGGAATGGGCACTCGGTTTCTTCCGGCGACAAAGTCGGTGCCAAAGGAAATCATGACATTGGTTGATCGTCCGCTGGTCCAATATGCCATCGACGAAGCGCGTGCGGCCGGGATCACTGAATTCATCTTCGTGACATCGCGCGGAAAATCAGCGCTTGAGGATTATTTCGATCACAATCTGGTGCTGGAACAAGACCTCAAATCCAAGGGCAAAGACGAACTGCTTGAAGTATTGAACGCAACCAATATGGAAAGCGGAGCGATTGCCTATATCCGTCAACACAAGGCTTTGGGATTGGGGCATGCGGTCTGGTGCGCCCGTCGACTGATCGGGGATGAACCCTTTGCCGTGATGCTGCCCGACGATGTGATTGCCGCCGACAAACCCTGCCTACAGCAGATGGTCGAAGCCTATGAGGAAACCGGCGGCAACATGGTCGCCGCGATGGAAGTTCCCAACGAAAAAACCAGCTCCTACGGTATTCTGGATACCGGCCAGATTGTTGGAACGGTTGTCCGTGCCAAAGGAATGGTGGAAAAACCGAGACCAGAGAACGCGCCATCCAATCTTGCGGTGATCGGTCGTTACATCTTGGGTCCTTCGGTTCTGTACAATCTGAACCAGAAAAAGAAGGGAAGTGGTGGCGAAATCCAACTGACCGACGCAATTGCTGAGGATATTGGCAATGGTGTCCCTGTCTTTGGCTACAAGTTTGACGGACAGCGGTTCGATTGTGGTTCAAAGGCTGGCTTTCTACAGGCAACGGTCTCGTTCGCGTTGGCCCGCGATGATCTGCGCGACGACTTAAACCAATATCTGCATGAAGTCGTGGCCTCTGAACGGGCCGCACAATAGGCCTAGCCGTGTCAGCCATTCTGTATTCAATTCAGTAATTTTAGCTTTATAGTTCAGAAGGGGCAGACATTATGAGCACAGTCTATCCTGTAATTCTATGTGGCGGGTCAGGTGCTCGGCTTTGGCCGTTGTCGCGTAAAAGCTACCCTAAACAATTTGTTCCGCTGATCGGTGAAACCAGCCTGCTGCAGCAATGTGCCGAGCGGTTGAAAGGCCCGACCGATACGCCTTACGCCAAACCTCTGATCCTGACCAACGAGGCTTTCCGCTTTGTTGTCCCTGAACAGTTGATGGCCATAGGAATCGATCCGGGGCCGATCTTGATCGAACCCGAAGGACACAATACAGCACCTGCGGTGCTGGTCGCTGCCCTGCACCTTTCATCCATTGATCCCGACGGGATGATGCTGGTAGCCGCGTCGGATCACGTCATTCCAGACAGTGCGGCCTTTCACGAGGCCGTCACCGAAGGTGTCCGAACAATAGTCGAGCGTGGAGATCTGGTGACGTTTGGGATCACACCCGACCGACCCGAAACCGGGTATGGCTACCTTAAGCTCGCCCAAGCACCGGACTCGTCGGGCGCTTCTGTGCAACTTGACCGGTTCGTTGAAAAACCCGATCTTGAAAACGCCAGGGCAATGGTGGCTGAAGGGAGTTATCTTTGGAACTCGGGCATCTTTTTATTCGCGGTCAGAGATATCCTTGAGGCGTTCGACCAGCATGCACATGATCTAATTGCGCCCGTTCAGAAGGCGGTTGAGCATGCGCAGTGTGATCTGGGCTTCCTGCGGTTAGATCCCGAGGCCTGGGCGACGGTTCAAGACATCTCTATCGACTATGCGGTTATGGAGAAGGCCGACAATCTCAGCGTTGTCCCTTATGCCGCCGGGTGGTCAGACGTGGGCAGCTGGTCTGCCGTACAAGAGCTGAGCAACCCCGATCCAGACGGCGTTGCAACTGCCGGTGAAGTGACCGCCATAGATTGTCGCAACGTGCTTGTGCGTTCTGAATCGCCCGCGCTAGAAGTTGTTGCAATGGGGTTAGAGAACGTAATCACCGTGGCTATGCCTGACGCGGTTTTAGTCGCCAGCATGGACCGGACGCAAGACGTCAAGCAGGCCGTCGCAGCATTGAAGGCAAAAGGCGCCAAGCAGGCGGTAGCATTGCCCGTTGATCATCGCCCTTGGGGATGGTTCGAAAGCCTCGTCATCGGCGATCGGTTTCAGGTCAAACGCATTCACGTCCATCCCGGCGCTTCGCTGAGCTTGCAATCGCATCACCATCGGTCCGAGCATTGGATTGTCGTGGAAGGCACCGCCGAGGTGACTATTGACGACAAGGTACAGCTCGTGTCTGAGAATGAATCCGTCTATGTGCCGCTCGGGGCCGTGCACCGGATGGTAAACCCAGGCAAAGTGCCAATGGTTCTTATCGAGGTGCAGACCGGGACCTATTTGGGTGAAGATGACATTATTCGCTACGAAGATGTCTACGCGCGTGACTGAGATCTGATTTCAAGAACTGATCCAAGTTTGGGGCATCTGCAAGTCAGATGTCTCCATATATCTGAGACCAAATCTTAAAAATTCGAAACCTGGGCGTTCGGCTGGGTCAGGCGGGATTTACGCACATCACGGCAGTGTGGCGCGCAATCATCATCGGACCGACACCACAGGAGGATGCCCATGCCACAGAACTCTCCCCGTCTAAATCTGCCCTATCTGCAACCCGCGCAGGCCCAAAAACATGTGACCCATAACGAAGCGCTGCGTGCGCTAGATCTGGTGGTGCAGCTAAGCGTTGCGTCCGTTAACGCGACGATCCCACCAGCTGCTCCTGATCAGGGTGAAACCTATGCATTGGGCACGTCTCCGACCGGGGCATGGTCCGGACAGGATGGAAAACTGGCGGCTTGGTTGAACAACGGGTGGCATTTCTTGACGCCCGACATGGGCTGGCGGGCTTGGGATCAAAATGCAGGGCTGTTGAAAGTCTGGGACGGGTCGGCGTGGATCGACCCGCCGGTCAATACACAGAACCTTTCCGGGATCGGCATCGCAACCGGATCAGACAGCACAAACCGTCTGGCCGTACGTAGCCCTGCCACCTTGTTGACGCATGAGGGCGCTGGCCACCAACTCAAGATCAACAAGGCTGGTGCCGGTGATACTGCCTCGCTGCTGTTTCAATCGAACTGGACCGGCCATGCCGAAATGGGCCTATCCGGCGATACAAATTTTTCAATCAAGGTCTCGCAGGATGGCGGAAGCTGGGTCGATGCTTTGCGGTTTGACGCCACAACCGGAACAGCCAGCGGAGCGGCTGTGCAAAGCAGCGCCGATGACACCACCTCGGGTCGCCTGATGCGGGCAGATTACGGGTACGGACCGGGCAATGTGCTGGGCACCGTATCCGAAAGCAGCGGTGTACCCAGCGGAGCGGTGATCGAGAGGGGCAGCAATGCAAATGGTGACTACACGCGCTTTGCTGACGGAACCCAGATTTGCACCGCCGTTCTAAGTGCGGTGGCCTGCACGACCGCAACTGGTAGTATGTTCGCCAGCGGTACCGCCAATTGGGATTTCCCTATTGCCTTTGCTGACAGCAGTTCTCCCGCTCTCAGCGGGAACGGCGGCGGTATTGGCCGATTTATGGGGTTTGACGCACCTTCAGAAACTCAAGCGACGTATCAGGTGATGGCTCCATCCTTGGACGCTACCAGTATAGCGCCAACAGTGATCGCAGTCGGACGTTGGTACTGAATAAAGACCGTTCGGGCCATCGCCCGGACGGTTATCGTTCTTGCAAATTGGTTTCTGACCGATCCAGACAACACGCAAAGATCTGTCTTATCCTGTACCCAAGATCGATACCAGGAACCCAGCTAACAACCCTATCATTTCACTCTTTGTGAAAGCGGCAGATCAAGGCCAGTTACAAGGCCGCCGTCCATACGCGATATCGACCCTGCCCGGTTACTTCGCGGATTAGCCCCCTATCGCTGAATTTGTCCAGATTTCGCTGTGCCGCTGCACGCGAGGCATGGGTCAGTTCTTCGGCCAGCGGGGCGGAAACCATCGGCCAAGCCGTTAATGCATCAATCAGCACGGGTGGGGTTCGACCGCTTAGGTCCGAAATGGCGTCGCGGGCGCGCCCTTCCCAAGCGCTGATCCGGTCCAAATGCAGCAAAGCCGCAAGTGAGGCCTGACCTGCCCCCTGAATCCAGGCCGAAAGTTTCTCGTCCAACGATCCTGCCCCCCGCAATGCACCTGGGCCCGACAGAGAAAGCGGCATGAACAATGCGCCACCTCGACCCATCGCGGAGGCATGACGGGCCGCGATGACCGCAGCCTCGGTATCCTGTCCTATGCCAGGAGACAACGCGCGCCACGCGTGAAATCCGATGGCGGCCTGGGTAACCGGGTGCAAACCGGCGACATTTCGCATGGTTTCCGCCAGATCAATCACTGCTTCGGGTGTATCTTCGAAACCTTGGGCCTGACGGTCTAGAAAAGCGGTCAGCCCCGCATCCCAGCCGCCCTCTGATGGCGCAGCACCCGACGACAGCCGCCTCACTGCCCATCCCGCCCGATACAAAGCCTGCACATCATCACCGGTTGCTCCGATCCGCAAACCGGTCCAAAGCGCAAGGCGGTCGACGCTGATCCGATCGCCCGTCCACCAGCCCAGATCCGAGACCTCCATCAGGGCCAGACGGTGACCCCACCCCTTGGGACCCGCGCGCAAACGTTCATCCAGAGCTCCAAATGTCACGGCCAGATCGGCAAGTTCAGCTGATAACTCGGATTGGGCCGCACGCCAGTCCCTTGGGTCAAACAGCAAACGCTGGTCCGGTCTCGGTACAGAGGGCAGAAATTCTCCCGGGTCTTCTTCGCCGTCGGGCGGAAGGAACCATAAATCGTCGTCTTCCGGCGGTTCGGCGTCATAGATGCTGCGCGGCCCTTCTTCCAAGGCCTCATCATCCGGGTCCGGTATCTGAGGGTTCGGCTTCATGTCGGGTATTCTTCGGGCATTTACCGCGGTTCACAAGTGGTTTTGCGGATTCTTGTCGCTCAGCCTGAGAACGCCTCGGTCAAAACACTTAGTTCTCCACTCAGGTCTGTTTGCGCATCTCCACCCAACAGCATATAGCCGTAGCCATCATTCGCCCATGTCGCTGTCGCAAGACCACTGAGCACCGCAAGGTTCACATCCTTGACCGGTGCTCCCGCGCCTTGCCGGATCACACAAAACGCCACCGGATTGCCCTGGGCGTCAGCAAAGACCACCTGCACCAAAGGTTTACCTTTGAACGACAGTACCTGAGCACGTTTCAGATCAAGGCCCGGCAGAGTTTCCAACACGTCCCGGTTCAGTGAGCGACCCAACTGAGCCTCGGCCTGAACAAACTGCGCGTCCAGCGTTTGCTGAGAATTGTCCAGATCGGCAATCGTGTCCGGTGAATAAAGCGATTGATAGATCGCAGCCTGCTCCGCCCAGCCCAATGCCTGTGGTCGCGTGGCCCAGAATGTTGCAGACGCAGCAATAACAGCAACTGAGGCTGCGACCGCCAGCAAATGGAGCGGTCCGGCATTGGATTGTTGAGCGCTCGGAATGGGCAGATCGATCGAAGGCGCCTCAGTTGGAATGCCTTCAAAAGCCTGCTGCACAACCTGGGCAAATGGGTCGAGCGCCATGAGACGGTGTTCGAGTGCAGAATCCTCGGCCACCGCGTCTTCGATGGCGCGGGCTACGGCCTCATCGAGGCTGCCTTCCAGATAGGCCAGAAGTGTTTCGTCGGAAAACTTCATTTGCCACTCCGTTGCACGGTGTCAGCCGCATCGTGCTGCATAACGGTTTTCAGTTTCTGCCGGGCATTGGAAAGCCGGCTCATGATTGTACCGATGGGTACGTCCAGCATATCCGCAGCTTCGCGGTAGCTGTAGCCTTCGACAAACACAAGCATCACCGTTTCACGTTGCGCCTCTGGCAGCTGCATCACTTGAGTAAACACCTGAGCGGCGAAAATATTCGTTTCTGAATCAGGCCCTGTCGCGACTAATTCCGCCTCGGGCGTGACTGAAAGCGCCTGCGCCTTTCTTACGGATCGCGCCCGTATCTCGTTCAGCCATATTGAACGGCAGATCGTCATCAGCCAACTGTCCAGCCGTTCATACGAGGTGACCTGGTGGTGTTTCTCCAACGCACGCAATGCCGTCGCCTGCAACAGATCATCCGCAACGTCCGACGCACCCGACAAAGCCAGTCCAAACCGCCAGACCCGTTTCGAGTGGGTCTGGATTGCGCCGCGCACGGCTTGTTCGGTGCTTATCTCAACACTCATCGAATAAAACGCGACCTGTGTGTGTTTGCTTTGACATGGGACCGGGCCCGCTTGGTCAGAACTGTCATAGATCCTGGAGGAAAGAAATGAAACTTCTGTTCAAAACAATCACGATTGCGTCGGCTATTATTGCAGGCCCGGGTCTGGCTGCAGATTGGACACTAAACCCGGATGCGTCTCATCTGGCTTATGGAACGGTCAAGATCGATGATGTTGGAGAGGTCAATTCTTTCACCAACCTTTCGGGTCATGTCAGCGAAGATGGCAAGGTTAATATCGATATCGATCTGTCGTCGGTCGAAACGAATATCGAAATCCGTAACGAACGGATGATCGAGTATGTGTTTCGCAAGGCCGCGACCGCGACATTGAGCGCGAACATTGATATGGACCAAGTGTCGAAACTGGATGTGGGGGCCAGTAACACGATTGAGGTGGATGCGAAGCTGGCTCTGGCGGGGACCGAGGTGGAATTCTACACCGATATGTTTGTCCTGCGTGTGGCCGAAGATACCGTCATGGTTTCAACCAACGACATGGTGTTCATCAGCACCGAGGATGCGGGCGTTTCGGCAGGCGTAGACAAGCTGATGGAGTTGGCGCAACTACCCAGCATCACCCGCACCGTACCGGTGACCGCACGATTGATGTTCAGTCTCGAAGGCTGAAACCTAAGAAAAGTACGGGGTCGAATTTGGCCCCGGCTTATGCCCCCCAAGTGTCGCTTAGGCGATAGCCGCCAGGCCATGGGTCATCGGGGTCGAGCATGTGCTGGTGCGTACCCGTAATCCAGCCTCGCCCTGAGATTTCCGGGGTGATCGCCACGCGGCCGTTCAGATCATGCCGCTCTACGATACCGCAGCGAAATTCACTGTTGATGACTGAACGCGCGTGGTAGCGATCGGTCATCGTCATTTCTCCCTTGGCCAGCAAAACCGCCATCCGGGCTGAAGCACCGGTGCCACAAGGTGAACGATCCAGCTTACCCGGTTTGATGGCGACAGTATTTCGTCCGATGAGAATATCGCCCTGACGATCGAGCGGGCCTGCAATCTGGCAAAACGAAATGTGACTCCAGTCTTTAGTGGGGTGATCGAAGCCTAGCTGCTCATTGGCGGCATCGGTGATACGCGCGCCAGTCCTTGCAAGATCAGCTCCTTCATCAGGGGTAAGCTCGAAACCCAAATCGGCGGCATCGACAATTGCAAAACTGTCGCCACCAAACGCGGTATCCACGCGCAACGTCCCGATGCCCTCAACCTCGATCCGAGCATCCAGCTTGTCGACGAAACTTGGCACATTATGCACAAAGATACGTTCGGCCTTGCCATTGCGGCATTCGGCGCGGACGCGGATCAACCCTCCTGGGGCTTCCAATGTCAGATGGGTTTCAGGCTCGTGCATCGGAAGAATGCCACTGTCCAACAGAACCGTTGAGACACAAATCGAGTTGGAGCCTGACATCGGTGGCGTGTCTTCCGGTTCCATTATGATGAACGCTGCATCGGCCTCGGGGTTTTTTGGTGGAACCAACAGATTCACATGGCGAAAGACACCGCCGCGAGGTTCATTCAGCATGAAATCCCGCAATGTCTGGTCTTCAGCGATAAAGGTCCTTTGGTCCCATACCGTCTCTCCCGGAGGCGGAGCGACGCCGCCGACGATAACGTCGCCCACTTCGCCTTCAGCATGGGCCGAGATTACATGGATGGTTTTGGAACTGCGCATTGAGCCTCCTGAAAGCCGATGGATAATGCGCAGTCATGCAAAACAGATCCGGTCTGGCAAGCCTTATCGCAGCCGCTGACCCGACTCTGGATCAAACAGCATCGCACGCTCAGGACGAACCGAAAGCCCGATGCGGTCACCGGTCGTACTGCGTTGGTCTTCCCGTTCTTCCACAATCAGCTTATCGCCATTTGGCGTCAGCAGATAAGAATATGAAACACCACCGAGCGCTTCGGTCAGATCAACTGTGCAGGTGTCACCGTTTCGATCCACCTGAATATGCTCGGGGCGAATACCCAATGTTACTTTCGTCGCTCCTTTGGGAACGCTCTCGGTGACCGGGACATCATCAGTAAGTGCAGGGTGCCGCACCATGCCGTCCACGATATCGCACTCAAGGAAGTTCATTGCAGGAGACCCGATGAAACCCGCCACGAACTTATTGTCGGGGTCGCGATACAGGTCCATAGGGGCTCCCACTTGCTCAATCCGACCGTCGCGCAATACCACAATCTTGTCGGCCATGGTCATCGCCTCGACCTGATCGTGCGTAACGTAGATCATCGTCGCGCCGATTTCCTGATGAAGCCGCGCAATTTCAACCCGCATTTCCACGCGAAGTTCTGCATCCAGATTCGAGAGCGGTTCGTCGAACAGGAAAACCTCGGGGCCGCGCACAATGGCACGCCCGATCGCGACACGCTGACGCTGACCGCCGGACAACGCTTTGGGTTTGCGTTTCAGATATTGGTCGAGCTTCAGAATATTTGACGCTTCCTGAACCTTCTGATCGATCTCGGCCTTGGCAACACCGTTCATACGCAGACCAAATCCCATGTTCTCGGCCACGGTCATATGAGGATAGAGCGCATAGGTTTGAAAAACCATCGCCACTCCGCGTTTGGCAGGATCCACATGCGTGACTTCACGTGCGCCGATATGGATTTCCCCGTCCGAGGTTTCTTCCAAACCCGCGATCATCCTCAACAGCGTGGACTTACCGCAGCCCGAGGGGCCCACGAACACGCAAAACTCACCATCTTCAATCTGCAGATCAATCCCGTGAATGACCTGCGTCTGGCCATACCGTTTGATCGCGCCTTTCAGGGTTACACCTGTCATGTTGCTTGCATCCTATTCTGTTGGCCCTCGGGGAACCGCCACGCCTGTGCTTCTGTGCCGATCTGTTCAGCGACGCGCCGGACGCGCGGCACCCAAGATTGCAATTGCTCGAAATCCATTCGCCCAGTCGATCCTGTCACCGAAAGGGCCCCCAACATGCGGCCCCCCTTAGTCAAAATCGGGCAGGCAATGCAGATGATGCCGGGCTCATGCTCTTCATCATCAACTGCGTAACCACGGCTGCGGATCTTAACGAGATCAGCCCGCAATGCCTTTTCCGAGGCCAAGGTCTTGTCAGTGAACCGATGAAAGCTTTGTTGCGAGATCGTCTTTTCCAACTGTGCCTCGTCCAAATAGGCCATCATCGCTTTGCCAACGCCTGTGCAATAGGCCGGGCCGACCTTGCCGGCCTCAGAATACATCTCAATTGGTCGTTGCGCGTTGCGCTTATCCACATAAAGCACCTGCCCGGAATCAAGTTGCGCCAAGTGCACGGTCTCCCCTGTCTCGGCGCTGAGAGCGTCCAGGAAAGGCCGCGCAATTGGAGCTAATGAGCTATGCGTCCATGCCGAATGCGCCAGTCGCACCAATCGCATACCTGGCGAATAGGTCTGCCGTTCCGGTTCGTAGTGCAGCATGCCCTGATTGGTTAGCGACTGCAGAAAACGGTATAGCGTCGCCTTGGGAAATTCACTGCGTTCCAGCAATTCCCCGAACCGCACCGGGCGTTCGAAGGCCGCGACCTGTTCCAGCACGTCACATGCTTTTCCTATTGTTCCGTCACCTGCCACGGGTGCCTGTTCTCCTCCACTTTCCCTCGGCTTTGGGCACGAGGGTCTTGACAAGAGTAGCCGAGTCGATGTGTAGTTTTCAATATATAAAACAAGGTTTCAATATTTGAGACCAATATGGAAGCTTAAGGGAGGAAACTATGCATTCCATGTTCAAGCGCACAGCGGCTGCTTTGGCTGCCAGTGTGGCACTTGCTGCGCCCGTCGCGGCAGAGCTGACCGGCGAGCTGCGAATCTTCCTCGATACGTCCAACCCGGCGCCGCGCGCGACGATGGAAGCGATGATCGAGCGATTCGCGGCCGAACATCCCGGTCTGGAAATCGAAACCACCGTGATCGACCGTGAGGCCTACAAGACCCAGATTCGCAACTTCCTGACGGCTGACACGCCAGACGTTGCCACCTGGTATGCAGCCAACCGGATGAAGCCTTATGTTGAAGCGGGTCTTTTCGAAGACGTCTCGGACCTGTGGGCTGAACCTGAAATCGCCGACAATCTGGCCTCGACCAAAGGTGCGATGACCATAGATGGCAAACAGTGGGGTGTTCCGTACACCTACTATCAATGGGGCGTTTATTACCGCAAAGACATCTTTGATGAGCTGGGTCTGACCGAGCCGACCACTTGGGAAGAAGAACTGGCCAATTGCCAGAAGATCGTCGATTCCGGCCGCGCCTGTTATACCATCGGCACCAAGTTCCTGTGGACAGCAGGTGGCTGGTTTGACTACCTGAACATGCGCACCAACGGGTTCGACTTTCACAATCAACTCGCAAATGGCGAGATCAGCTGGGAAGACGACCGGGTTAAGCAGACCTTCGCCAACTGGAAACAGCTGATCGACATGGGCGCATTCATTGACAACCACCAGACATATAGCTGGCAAGAAGCCCTGCCCTTTATGGTCAACGGTGAGGCCGCCGCCTATCTGATGGGTAACTTCGCTGTGGCTCCGCTGCGTGAAGCAGGCCTAACCGACGATCAGTTGGACTTCTATCAGTTTGTCGCCATCAACCCCGATGTTGAACTGGCTGAAGACGCGCCGACCGATACGTTCCATATCCCGGCCAATGCCTCGAACAAGGAAGCCGCGCGTGAGTTCCTGCGTTTCGCAGTCTCTGCGGACGAACAGACCGAAATCAACAACGGTGCAAACCTCGGCCAGTTGCCTGTGAACGCGCAATCTGCAGTGGACGACGACAAGTTCCTGCAGCAGGGCTTTGTCATGCTATCGTCTAACAGCCCCGGCGGTGTTGCACAGTTCTGGGACCGTGACGCACCAGCGGAAATGGCAAAAGTGTCGATGGAAGGCTTCCAGGAATTCATGGTCAAGCCGGACAACGCTGACAAGATTCTGGCCAAGCTGGAACGTGCGCGCGAGCGCATCTACGACAACTAAATCTTGTCCAGGGTCGGGCTGAAGCCCGGCCTACACCTTGCACAATAGTAGGGCGGGCTTCAGCCCGCCTTCACCCACCAGATCCGAGATGCCCATGACCGCTGCCGTTGACGCCCCCGAGCAAGAAAGCTGGTTCCACAGAAACCAACAGCGCATCGCGCCCTGGCTGTTTTTGGCTCCGGGTCTGTTGTTCTTCATGGTCTATGTGATCATCCCGGTCTTTCAGTCTTTCAATCTGTCTCTTTATGAATGGGACGGTTTAGGTGCAGCTGAATATGTCGGCTTTCGAAACTATGAAGATCTGTATTGGGAATGGGTGGACCGCGACGCTTTCTACATCTCGCTCAAGAACAACCTGATCTGGCTGATCCTGTATCTGGCCGCAATCCCTGCAGGCTTGTTTATTGCACTGTTCCTGAACCAGACGGTCTGGGGCATCCGCCTCTACAAGTCTTTGTTCTTCTTTCCCTTCGTCATCTCTCAGGTCGTCGTTGGGCTAGTATTCACATGGTTCTACGACCCAACCTTTGGCCTTCTAAACGAATTCCTAAGCCTCTTTGGCCTAGGTCCACTGAACGTGCTGGGGGATGAGCGCTTCGTAACCTACGGCATCATCTTCGCAGGTCTATGGCCACAAACGGCCTATTGCATGATCCTCTACCTCACCGGCCTGAACGCCGTCGACCCCGAACAGATCGAAGCCGGGCGTCTGGACGGCGCAAAAGGTGGGCGAATGCTGTGGCACATTATTCTGCCGCAGCTGCGCCCGGCAACATTCATCGCATTCGTTGTGACAATCATCGGCGCGCTGCGCAGCTTTGACCTGATCTCGATCATGACACAGGGCGGTCCTTTTGGCTCGTCCCGCGTGCTGGCCTACTACATGTTCGAGGTCGCGCTGTCCGAATACGGCTTCCGCATGGGATATGGCGCAGCTATCGCTGTGATCCTGTTCCTGATTATGCTCTGCTTCATCGCCTACTTCCTGTGGTCGATGTACCGCGAAGAAAGGGGGCACTGAGATGTTTCCCAAACCGATCGAAAAACAACCCCGTGCGGCACAGATCACTTATCAGGCGATGTTGCCTCTGGCACTGCTACTATGGCTGGGGCCCCTTTTGGCGGTCGCACTTTTCTCGGTCAAACCAGCCGCAGACTTCACAAATGCGAATTACTGGGGGATGCCGTCCAGTTTTGAGGGCGCGTTCAACTATGGTCAGGTCTTTTTCAATTCGGATATGCCACGTTACTTGATGAACTCGTTCCTGATCACCGTACCAACGGTAATCGGGGCCGTTGCACTCAGTTGCATGACAGGCTTCGCGCTGGGGATCTACAAATTCAAATCGAACCTCTGGATCTTCTTCATGTTTGTGGCGGGCAATTTCGTACCCTTCCAGATCCTGATGGTCCCTGTGCGCGATCTCACGCTGGAGTTGGGCCTTTACAACACCAAAACAGGGCTTGTGCTATTCCACATCGCCTTCCAGACCGGGTTCTGCACGCTCTTCATGCGCAACTTCATCCGCGCCCTGCCATTCGAACTGATCGAGGCCGCACGGGTCGAGGGCATTAGCGAATGGCGAATCTTCTGGTACGTCGTTCTACCACTGATGAAACCGGCCATCGCCGCACTCAGTGTCCTGATTTTCACCTTCATCTGGAACGACTATTTCTGGGCTGTTGTTCTGACCCAAGGGGCCGAAAGCCAGCCCGTGACAGCCGGGATCACCAGCTTTAACGCGCAATTTCGCGCTGCTTATCAGTTGATGAGTGCCGGTTCTATAGTGGCAGCCCTGCCGCCGGTTGCCATGTTCTTCCTGATGCAGAAACACTTCATCGCGGGCCTGACCCTCGGTGCCGTAAAATAACGTCAAACCAGAGGTTTACCTCATGACCAAGATCACCTTTGTAGGTGCAGGTTCCACGATCTTCATGCAGAACATCGTGGGCGACGCCCTGCTCACCCCTGCCCTTGCAGACAGCCACTTTGCGCTGATGGATATCGATCCGGTGCGCTTGGCCGAAAGCGAAGCTGTGGCCAAGGCCATGATCCGCTCAGTCGGCACGGGTGCAACCGTCTCAACCCACACGGATCGTCGCGCGGCGCTGGACGGCGCAGATTTCGTGATCACTGCCTTTCAGGTTGGCGGGTATGAGCCTTGCACGGTGACAGATTTTGAAATCCCAAAACAATATGGCCTGCGTCAGACTATCGCCGATACGCTGGGTGTTGGTGGCATTATGCGCGGCTTGCGCACTGTGCCCGTTCTGTGGGGCGTCGCGCAGGACATGATGCAGTTGTGCCCCAACGCAACGCTGCTGCAATACGTGAATCCGATGGCCATCAACACCTGGTCTCTGGCTGAGCGCTTCCCTAATCTGAAACATGTCGGCCTGTGCCATTCTGTCCAGCACACGGTCGAAGAACTGGCGCATGATCTAGACCTGCCCAAGGCGGACTTTCGCTACAAAGTTGCCGGTATCAATCACGTCGCGTTCTTCCTCAAGCTCGAGCATGAAGGCCGCGATCTGTATCCGGCTTTGCGTCAGGGCTATCGCGCCGGGCATTTACCCAAGCCTCCGCTGCTAATGCCGCGCTGTCCAAACAAAGTCCGGTACGAAGTGATGGACCATCTTGGATACTTCTGCACCGAAAGTTCCGAGCATTTTGCAGAATACGTTCCTTGGTTCATCAAAGACGGTCGCAATGACCTGATCGAACAGTTCAGCATACCGCTGGACGAATACCCGACCCGCTGTGTCGAGCAGGTGGCCAATTGGAAGGAACAGGCCAAGACCCTGACAGATGGTCGGAACATCGAAGTGACCCGAAGCCATGAATTCGCCGCCGACCTTATGAACGCAATCGTGACAGACACGCCGTACACAGCTTACGGCAACCTGCCAAATACGGGTCAGATTCCGCAACTACCCCTAGGTGCAGCGGTTGAAACGCCGTGTCTGGTTGACTCGAATGGCGTCCAACCTTCCGTGGTCACTGATATCCCGCCACAACTGATCGCGTTGATGCGGACCCAGATCAACGTACAAGAGCTAACGGTTCGCGCGCTGACCGAAGAAAGCCCCGAATACATCTATCACGCCGCAATGATGGATCCCCATACTGCGGCCGAGCTGGATCTGCGCCAAATTCGCAGCCTCGTCACCGATCTGCTTTCTGCCCATGGCGATTGGCTGCCAGATTGGTGCCGTCCAGCCCGCGCAGCTTGATCTTCGTCTTCTAAAAAAACTTTCAATTCCAACGCCAGACAGACAGAGCCAATAATGACCAAGAAACGCCGTTCACAGCATTGGTACGGAAAACTCGATAAGGACGGGTTCATTCACCGGTCCTGGATGAAAAACCAGGGCTTTCCGGATCACGCTTTTGACGGGCGCCCCATCATCGGCATCTGCAACACATGGTCGGAACTGACGCCCTGCAATTCGGGCCTTCGTGATCTGGCCGAAGGCGTGAAACGGGGCGTGTGGGAGGCAGGCGGCTTTCCAGTGGAATTCCCCGTTATGTCGCTGGGCGAGACCCAGATGAAACCCACTGCCATGCTGTTTCGCAACCTGCTGGCGATGGATGTCGAGGAATCGATCCGCGCCTATGGTATCGACGGCGTTGTCCTGCTGGGTGGATGCGACAAGACCACCCCGGGGCAGCTGATGGGTGCAGCCTCGGTCGATTTGCCGTCCATCGTGGTTAGCTCTGGCCCGATGCTGAACGGCAAATACCGGGGTCAGGATATCGGCTCGGGCACCGATGTCTGGAAGTTTTCCGAGGCTGTTCGTGCCGGAGAAATGACACTTCAGGATTTCATGAACGCTGAATCAGGCATGTCGCGTAGCGCGGGTGTGTGCATGACTATGGGCACCGCTAGTACCATGGCCTCATTGGTTGAGGCGATGGGCATGTCGCTGCCCACCAACGCCGCCCTGCCTGCCGTTGATGCCCGCCGCATGGCACTGGCGCATCTGACCGGCAAGCGCATTGTCGAGATGGTGGACGAGGACCTCAAGCCATCAGATATCCTGACCAGGGAGGCGTTTGAGAATGCCATCCTCGCCAATGCGGCCGTCGGAGGATCGACAAACGCAGTGGTCCACCTGTTGGCACTTGCAGGTCGCGTGGGTGTCGACTTGACGTTGAAAGACTTTGAAATCGGATCGGAAATCCCCCTGCTGGTCAATTGCATGCCTTCTGGCAAATACCTGATGGAGGATTTCTGTTATGCAGGCGGTGTGCCAGTGGTTCTGAGCGAACTCAAACCTTTCCTGCGCCCGGCAAGAACAGTTCTGAACAAGGACATCTCGGCCCACTGTGAAGGGGCTGAGTGTTTCAACACAGACGTCATCCGCCCATTTGACGATCCGATAAAACCCGCCGCAGGCCTGCGGGTTCTGCGCGGCAATCTTGCGCCCAACGGGGCAATCGTGAAGCCTTCGGCGGCCACAGATGCACTGCTGGAAACCGAAGCCGAAGCATACGTTTTTGAGAGCATCGAAGATCTGAAAGCCAATATCGACCGCGACGACTTACCAGTAACACCTGAGACCATTCTGGTCCTCAAAGGTTGTGGGCCCAAGGGCTATCCAGGGATGCCCGAGGTTGGGAACATGCCGATCCCGGCCAAGCTGGTCAAAGACGGCGTGCGCGACATGATCCGTATCTCGGACGCGCGTATGTCTGGTACCGCATTCGGGACAGTTATCCTGCATGTCAGCCCTGAGGCTCAGGCTGGTGGTACGTTGGCGTTTGTCAAAACCGGTGACCGTATTCGCGTGTCCGCCAGCAAGGGCGAGCTGCAGCTGCTGGTCGACGAAAAGGAACTGGACGCCCGCCGCGCCCTGTGGCAACCGGACGATCCGCATTACTCGCGCGGGTATGCGAAGCTTTATATCGACCACGTGTTGCAGGCTGATCGCGGCGCGGACCTTGATTTCCTTGTGGGCAAAGACACGCGCCTAGTGACGAGAGAGAGCCACTGATGGATCAACCTGCTACATTTCAAGACCTCAACGGAGCCTCTGTTTATATCACCGGCGGCGGTTCGGGCGTTGGTGCAGCGTTGACTGACGGGTTCATGGCCCAAGGGGCTAAAGTTGCCTTTATCGGTCGGTCAGATGCCGGTGAATTTGTCGAACAGATGCGTGACAAGCACGGCCGCGCCCCCTTGTTCCTGCAGGGTGACATGACTGATACCGAGCTGTTGCACGCTACCATGGCCAAAGCAGCTGAAGCCCATGGCCCGATTAAAGTGCTGGTCAACAACGCCGCGAATGACAAGCGGCACTCACTTGAAGAATCTACAACCGAGTTCTGGGACTGGATGATCGAAGTCAACCTAAAGGCCTACTATTTTGCCTGTCAGGAAGCCGCGCGACAGATGAAGGACAAAGGCGGTTCGATCATCAATTTCAGTTCGATCAGTTACCTGATGGGGAACGCAGGTTATCCAATCTATACAAGTTCAAATGCGGCAATCACCGGCATGACACGCTCGTTGGCGCGTGAACTTGGGCCACATAAAATTCGCGTCAACGCGCTGGCACCGGGATGGGTTCTGACACAGAAACAGCTCGACATGTGGGCCACACCCGAAGATCTGGCTGCGCATATGGATCGCCAGAGCCTGAAAGAGCATCTGACGCCCGAAGACATGATCGCACCAACCCTGTTTCTGGCTTCAAGCGCAAGCCGTGCAATGACCGGGCAGTGCATGGTGGTTGACGGCGGCGTGGTAGGAACGGGGTGACGCTATGAATGTCGAGTGGATCGCTGTTGACTGGGGAACATCTCATCTGCGGGCATGGGCCATGCAAGGTGATAGCGTTTTGGCACAGGCCGCGTCGTCAGATGGTATGTCCCGCACAGCCGGCGGAGGATTTCAGGCAGCCCTGCTGGCTTTGATCGAAGATTGGCTGCCCGGGCATCCAGTCGATGTGATCGCCTGCGGAATGGTCGGGGCACGACAGGGTTGGGTCGAGGCCCCGTATTCTGCGGTTCCATCCGAACCAATCCCGGTCGTACCATTCCGTGTTCCAAACACCGATCCGCGCATTCGGGCATTCGTTGTTCCAGGGCTGAAACAGAACAGCCCCCCCGATGTGATGCGCGGGGAAGAGACGCAGATCGCGGGATTCCTCAGCACGCATCAGAATTGGGACGGTGTGATTTGCCTGCCCGGCACGCATACAAAATGGGCCCAGATCAGTGCGGGTGAGGTCGTTAGTTTCCGAACCTTCATGACCGGTGAGATGTTTGATCTGCTGTGCGGTCAATCCGTTCTGCAGCATTCGGTAGACGAGGGCTGGGACGACGCGAGTTTTTCTGAAGCGGTCGCCGACGCGCTGTCGAAGCCCGAACAGCTTGCGACGCGGCTATTCGGGTTGCGCGCCGCTGATTTGTTGCACGGTCAAAGCAAGAGCGTTGCACGCGCCCGTCTTTCAGGGTTCCTGATTGGCGCCGAGCTTGCCGCATCGCGGCCCTATTGGCTGGGTCAGCAATTGGCGATCATCGGCTCGGAAAGCTTATCCAACGCCTACGCAACCGCCTTGCAACAACAAGGCGCAATGGTCGAAACCGCAGACGCCATGATCGCAACCCTTGCAGGTCTATCGCAGGCCCGAACATTAACGAGGCAAACCGCATGAGCCGCCCAATCATCGCCATTCTGCGCGGGTTAACCACTGACGAGGCGCTTCCGGTCGGTCACGCCCTGCTGGAAGCGGGCATAGACCGGATTGAGGTTCCGCTGAATTCTCCCGATCCGCTAGAAAGTATCCGAGTTCTCGCCTCGGAGATCGGGGACCGCGCGCTTATCGGAGCGGGCACTGTATTGACCCCCGATCAGGTTGACGCGGTTGCCAATGTCGGGGGCAAACTGATCGTTTCGCCAAATTGCGATGTGTCCGTGATCCAACGCTCTGTCGCACTTGGGCTGCAAAGCTGGCCGGGTGTGTTCACCCCGACCGAGGCCTTCGCTGCGCTCCAGGCCGGGGCTACGGGGTTAAAACTTTTCCCCGGTTCGCTTGCCGGTCTTGCAGGGTTGGCTGCCCTGCGCCCTGTATTGCCGACGGGCGCTCAGGTCTTTGCGGTGGGCGGTGCGGGCCCCGAGAACTTTGGGGACTGGATCAAGGCCAGCGCCGACGGCTTCGGAATCGGGTCTGCACTCTACAAGCCCGGAATGTCGGTTGGCGACATAGCAAACCATGCCGAGCAGATCGTAGCTGCCTATGATGAGGCCGTTGGATGAGTCAGGTCTATGACGACCGCCCATGCGAACTGGGCGAGGGGCCATTGTGGCACCCCGAACGGCAACAGCTTTTCTGGTTCGATATCATCGGCAAACGACTGATGACGCGAGAAAATGAACAAGCGCGTAGCTGGGCGTTCGATGAACATGTCTCAGCCGCAGGATGGGTAGACCGTGACACTTTGCTGATCGCGTCGGAAACCGGCCTGTGGCGATTTGGGCTTGAGAGTCGAGCCAAAGATTTGATCGCCCCGCTTGAGGTCGACAATCCGGTGACTCGATCCAATGATGGGCGCGCCGATCCTTGGGGCGGGTTCTGGATTGGCACCATGGGCAAACAGGCAGAAGTAGGCGCAGGTTCGATCTATCGCTATTGGAATGGCGAGCTACGGCCATTGGTCCGAGATATCACCATCTCAAATGCAATCTGCTTTGCGCCGGACCGATCCTGCGCCTATTACAGCGATACTGCCACCAAGCAAGTCATGCGCTGGGAACTGGACGCGCAGACAGGCTGGCCCATCGGCAAAGCGGCGGTCTTCCTTGACCTGCGCAGCGAAGATCTGAACCCGGACGGCGCTGTGGTTGATCGCTCCGGAAACATCTGGATCGCCCAATGGGGTGCCAGCCGGGTTGCAGCCTATACGCCCGGCGGTCAATTCCTGAGAGCGGTTGGTTTCGATGCCAAACACACTTCGTGCCCGAGTTTTGGTGGTGATGACCTGACTACACTGTTCTGCACCACCGCCCGCCAAGGGCTGGACGCGGACACTCTTGTAAGAACGCCGACGAATGGCATGACACTCACCGCGCCAAATGTGGCGCAAGGTCAAGCTGAACACAGAGTTATACTATGAAGCCGGAACTTGGCGTTTGCTATTACCCTGAACACTGGCCCGAAGAAAACTGGGCTCAAGACGCCGCGCGCATGGTCGAGACTGGCTTGAAATGGGTCAGGATCGGCGAATTCGCCTGGAGCCGAATGGAACCCACTGCTGGAGACCTGCAATTCGACTGGTTGGATCGCGCGATTGAAACCTTGGGTGCGGCAGGGCTGAAGATTGTGCTGGGCACCCCGACGGCAACACCTCCGCGATGGATGCTGGACAAGCATCCCGATATGCTGGCTGTGGATGCTGATGGCAATCTACGCAAGTTCGGCTCACGCAGACATTATTGCTTTAGTCACACCGGCTATATCGACGAATGCAAGCGGATCACGAAGATCATGGGTCGGCGCTATGGCCGCAACCCGTATATCGCTGCTTGGCAAATCGATAACGAATATGGCTGTCACGATACGACGCTCAGCTATAGTGCTGCGGCGCTGTATGCTTTTCACCGCTGGCTGTCGAACCGATACAACTCGATCGACGCGTTGAACGATGCCTGGGGGAATGTGTTCTGGTCGATGGAATATAACAGCTTCGATCAGATCGAGCTGCCGAACCAGCCCGTAACCGAGCCCAACCCGGCACACGTTTTGGCTTTTCGCAGGTTCAGTTCGGATCAGGTGGTGGCGTTCAACAAGGCCCAGGTCGATGCGCTGCGGCCGCTAACGGTTCAACCATTGCTGCACAATTACATGGGGCGTGTGCTGGAATTCGATCATTTCGATGTAGGCAGGGATTTGGACATCGCGACGTGGGACAGCTATCCGATTGGCTTCCTGTCGGATCGGTTGGAAGTGGACGAGCCGCACAAGACTGCATTTCTGCAGCAGGGTGATCCGGACATGCAGGCCTTTCACCACGACCTATACCGCGCCGTCGGTCGAGGCCGTTGGTGGGTCATGGAACAGCAACCCGGTCCAGTGAACTGGGCCCCCTACAACCCGGCACCCCTGCCCGGCATGGTGCGTCTCTGGTCGCTTGAGGCGGTGGCCCATGGGGCCGAAGTGGTCAGCTATTTCCGCTGGCGGCAAGCACCGTTCGGGCAGGAACAGATGCATGCCGGTCTACTTACCCCGCATGGCGACGAAGCACCCGGTTTGGCAGAGGCGCGTCAGACCGCCGATGATCTGGCCGCGATAGGCACGGTTAAACCAGCCCATGCACAGGTTGCTATCGTCTTCGATTATGCATCTGACTGGGCCTGGACAACGCAGCCTCAGGGCGCGGGGTTCGACTATTTCCGGCTCGTATTCTCTGCCTACCGCGCGTTGCGGCGCGCTGGGTTGTCGGTGGATTTCGTGCCTCAGGACAAGGTCGGCAAGGAGCACTATAATCTGATCCTCGCACCGGGCCTGGCTGCCCTAGGCGATCTTGAACAAAGGCTACTACAAGGATGTGATCTTGCCGTTCTGGGACCGCGCAGCGGGGCAATCACCGCAGATTTTCAGATCCCTGATTCGGGGCGCCCAGGTCTTGATGGCCTCAGCAGCCATGTCGATCTGATCGAAACTTTGCCACCCGGCGTAACCCGTATTGTCGAAGGGGGTGGTGCTGCGGAACATTGGGTTGAGCGCTTGTCAGGCTCCGCCCAAAAATTGCTTTCTTTCGCAGATGGCACTGCGGCGTTGCATGGCGGTGCCGGTCTTTGGTATTTGGCGGGGTTCCCCGATGAGGCCCTTTGGGATCGCGTCATAGCCATGGCGGCCCAGAAAACGGATCTGGCGCTCCATCCGATGCCCAAAGGGCTGCGGCGGCGCGAGACGCAGTCGCACGAAGTGCTGATCAACTATAATGCGCATTCAGTGACATGGGACGGCCAGCAGATCGAGGGATGTGATGTCCTGTTCAGGACGCGGTTCATATAAACGTTAATCTAGATACCGCTAACATAACCTGTTAGATGGCGTGACGCTGGTCATGGCTCCAACAGGTTGCGACAATGAAATATACCCGTTCTGACTTTCCCAATGGCTTTCTGTTTGGTGCGGCTGCCCCTGCAGAACCGGCAACTGGGCTAGACATGCACCGCTTTACAGTCCGTTGGCAGCAAATCATGCCAGACGGTCGCATTCCTGATGCACGCGCATTGGATCAGTGCGAGCAGCGGATTGATCAGCTTTTGGCACACAGCATTCGGCCATGCATTGTGCTGGATCACAACGATATCCCCCCAGCGCTGGAGGATATCGGCGGGTGGCGCAATCGAGTAATGGCCGACTATTTTGCAGCGTTTTCTGAGGCAGTCGTCGCTCGGATGGGTGATCGGATATTCAACATCTCTACCTTGAACCCGTCCGTCGGAATCGAACGCGACCCTCGCACTAATGCCCGCAGCCTGCACCATCAATTGCTTGCACAGGGCGCGGCGCGTCAGGAAATGCGGAGCTATGGGATGGCCAATCTGGGTGTAGAGGTCGATCCGCTCATCCTTGATACGATAACCAACGGGCAATACCCGCAGACTTTGCTGGATCGATTGGCCCGCCACTTTCCCGAAAATTGGCGGGATGATTTTTCCATCATCGCCGAGCCGATTGATTGGTGCAGCGTAGTCGTGAAAGAGGGCGCTGACATAGACATACTCATGCGCACAACACATGAGCAATCGCTGCCTTCATTCGTGACCGTAGCCGCCGATGCGGGTCATGACTTGGTGCATTCGCTGGCGCGCGTGCATGACGCGCTTGAATCCGACACCTTGGTACACGGCATTTTCGTTCAGTCCGGGACCGACGTCGAGGCGTTGCAGACAATCCAAACAAGTGACGCCCAGCCGGCCCCATGGGTTAGACCCAAGGGAGGGTTACACGCACATTGGAATCTGGTGGCCGATATCGGCGGCACCAATACAAGATTGGGCGTCGTAACCGAGGGGGCGCTGACCGATCTTCGCAAACACCCCACGGGCACTGTAAGCGACCTGCAAGACGCATTACACAGTTTATGCGACGAGGTCGGGACTCAGCCGCGCGCTGTGGTCGCGGCCGGGGCGGGGCCGGTTCAGGACGGCACCATTCGCCTGACCAATGCCAATCTTGATCTTTCCGAAGACGCTCTGGCCCGAGCGACCGGCGCGCACCATACCTATGTCATCAATGATTTCACTGCTGCCGCATGGTCAGTCGCCGAGATTACCGAGAATGATGTTGAGGTATTGCAGGGCTCAGCCGCTCCACCATTGGGGACACGGCTAGTTGTTGGGCCGGGAACCGGGCTGGGCGTGGGCGCCCTGCTCTACTCTGAAGGACATTTTCACACCGTTTCCGGCGAAGGCGGCCATGTTGGATTGTCCCCGCGCCATCTTGACGAGGTCGAAGTTTTCAGCGCAGCGCGCCAGATCATACCCGAGTGCTTTTTTGACGATACGCTCACCATCGAGGCCGAGATGTTCCTGAGCGGAACCGGGCTGCCGGTCCTCTATCAGGCGATCGGGATGGCCGAGGGTCTGCCCGAGGGTGTGGTACGTTCGGCAAAAGACATTCTGCAGGATGCGCAGGACGGCTCGGATACCTGCGCTGTCAAAGCGGCGCGAATGTTTACCGAGCATCTGGGCGCCATAATGGGCGATCTTGCTGTTGCTCTTATCCCCTCCGGAGGTGTGTTTCTGGTTGGCGGGGTGGCCGAAAAGAACCGCTGGCTGTTTGGTCAGGATTTTCTGCGTGCCTTCAACGCGGGTGGGCGGTTCGATGAATTGCGGCAATCGATGAACCTGTATGTGTCAGAACAGGATGAGTTTGGCATTGTTGGCGCTAACAATTTCTGTAAGAATGCCTTGGCACGGTAATTTGGCCGCGCATTTTCAAGCAGGCCGAGGGATAGCAGAATGATCCTGTGCTGTGGAGAAGCTCTGATCGATATGATTGCCGAACCAACGGTTTCTGGCAGCAAAGGGTTTGTGCCACATTCCGGCGGCGCGATCTTCAATACAGCAATTGCATTGGGTCGTTTGGGCATACAAACGGGGCTGCTGTCAGGGCTATCTACGGACATATTCGGAGAACAGTTGATCGCCGCCTTGCAGATCAGCCATGTCGCGACCTCGCACGTTATCCGCTCGGACCGTCCTACGACACTTGCATTCGTGCAGTTGCGGGATGGGCACGCCACATACAGTTTTGTCGATGAGAATACGGCGGGCCGGATGCTGCGGCCCGAAGACATGCCGGATCAACTACCGGGCGTTTCCGCGCTGTATTTCGGAGGGATCAGCCTGGCTTGCGAACCATGCGCTGATGCTTATGCATCCACACTTGATCGTCATGGCGCGGATCATGCAGTGATGTTGGATCCCAATATTCGACCCAGCTTTATCAAGGATCAGACCCGATACCGGACCCGCTTGAACCGTATGATCGCAAAGACCGACATCATCAAAGTTTCCGATGAAGACCTTGATTGGATTATACCGGGACCCGAAAGCCATGCCGAGAAAATTCCCCTGCTGCTTCGTGCAGGACCAGCGATTGCAATCGTGACCAAAGGGGGGGATGGCGCGACAGGCTATCTTTCTGATGGAACGGACGTTTCCGTGCCCGTCCAGAAGGTTAAGGTCGTGGATACAGTTGGTGCTGGCGATACGTTCAACGCAGGTGTGCTGGCCGCGCTAAGCCAAACCGGTCATCTCAACAAACCCGCCTTGCGCACTTTGCCCACAAGCAGTCTTCGCGACGCGCTTGAATACGGTGCAAAGGTCGCTGCCGTCACCGTATCCCGAGCGGGGGCAAACCCGCCTTGGGCACAGGAGCTCTGAGGGTATACAGACCGATGCCGTGTTCAAGCTAAGACAGCAGCAAGGTCCAACGCCGCGTTCTTAATCGCAGCTGAAACAAAAGGCCCCCGAGATTGCTCGGGGGCCGCTTTGTTACCACAGTATCGGAAAGACCGATCAGCTGCGGCCTTTCCATGGCACCAGCCAGTTCTCGGCCTTGCGCATCAGGATATCGATTCCATATCCGATCACCCCGATCAGGACGATCCCCATAATGACAATGTCGGTCAGCTGGAATTTGGATGCGGCGATGATCATCATGCCGGCACCCTTTTGTGCGGCAACCAGTTCAGCCGCAACAACAGTTCCCCAACAGACACCCATAGCCACACGTGCACCGGTGAAAATCTCGGGCAGCGAGTTGGGCACGATCACATGGCGCATGATCTGCCATTTCGACGCCCCCAGAGAATACGCTGCGTGGATTTTCGAGATGTTCACACCGGACACACCAGCCCGCGCGGCGATGGTCATGATCCAAAGCGCCGCAAGGAACAGCAGAACGATCTTGCCGGTCTCCCAGATGCCGAACCAGATGATCACCAGTGGGATCAGCGCAAGTGGCGGCACCGGTCGCATGAACTCGACAATCGGATCGAACCAGCCGCGGAACCAACCGGATAGGCCCATTGCATAACCCAGCGGAATCCCCACAAGCGCACCTGCGATAAACCCAGCAATCACGCGCAACAGCGACCAGCCCAGATGCTCCCAAAGCGAGAAGTTCTGGTAGCCTTCATTCGCAATCTCAAAGAACCGGGCCACAACGGTTTCAGGGGCTGGAAGCCAGATGGGGTTCATCTGCAAGCCCTGTTTGGGGGTGAAACTGATCGCCCCTTTCCCGGTCAGCGTTACGGTACCATCGCCTGTATCAACCTTTTGGCCTTCACCTATAGGTGTGCCGTTGATCGCGACGATCTTTGCACCCTCATTACGTTTAGCATCATCGTTCTTGTCGAACAGGATCGTCGATGAGCGGCCCGCAGCAGCAGCAACCGCATCGTCTTTGGCAAATCCGCTGCCGGGCTCGACCTCGAATTTTTCTGCTTCCTCACCGAAGGCTGGAACACGAACAAAAATCGTGGCTTCATCCGTGCTGCCATCCGCGTTTTCGAGCGTATAGGTGAATTGCGTATCACCTACAAATGGGCCCGGCACATGGATCGGAAACAACTTCGAGCCGGTGAAAGCCGCCCAGATTACAAAGATCACGAGAACCGAGATTATCGATGCAGCCCTATCCGCTCGTACGGCACTTTCGTCGCCGAAAGTCACAGTTTTCAAGCTTGTGAAATCCTGACGCGATTGCAAACCGCGGCGTAACGCGTAGACGATAAAAAACGCGCCACCGAACAGGCCGATATAGAAGAGAAGTACAATCATGATGCCTGCTCCGTCCGACCCATAATTTCTTCTTCCATCTCCCAGATCATCGAGAGGATCTCATCGCGCTTTTCCGCAAAACCTTCGGATTTCTTCACATCACGCAGATCGGCATTCACACCGCGTTCAGCAAAAGGCAGATTGTATTCGCGGTGAATGCGCCCCGGTCTGGGGGCCATGACAATCAAACGCTCACCCAGCAACAAGGCCTCTTCGACCGAGTGGGTGATCAGGATGATCGTCTTGCCTGTTTCTTTCCAAAGCTTCAGGACAAGGCCCTGCATTTTCTCACGGGTCAGCGCATCCAAAGCACCCAGCGGTTCGTCCATCAGGATGACGTCCGGCTCGTTTGCCAGGCACCGCGCCAACGCAACACGCTGCTGCATCCCGCCCGATAGTTCATAAACCGCCTTGTCCTTGAAATCCTGAAGCCCGACGACCTCAAGCAGATGGTCGGAAATCTGGTCACGCTCGGCTTTGGGCATGCCTTTCATACGCGGGCCAAACTCGACATTTTCCCGCACGTTCATCCATTCGAACAACGCGCCCTTCTGAAACACCATCCCGCGTTCAGCATCAGGGCCTTTGACCAGATGGCCGTTCAGTTCAATCTTGCCAGATGTCGGCGCCAGAAATCCTGCAACGATGTTCAGCAACGTCGTTTTACCACAGCCCGACGGGCCAAGGACAGACATCAGCTCACCCTCTTTAAGGCTGAGTGAAACATCTTGTAGGGCCTGTACTGAGGAGCCGTTGGGTAAGTCAAAGCGCATGGACAATTCTACGATGTCCAGTTCAGGCATCCTGCCTCCTTCCTGCTTTCATAGCTGTCGACCGGCCCGAAACCGGGGCCGGTCGCATGAAATGTCCTGCGTGATTAGTTATTCGCAGCTGTCAGCGGGCCTGCATTAACGGCACCATCATACGAATCCAGAGCGGATTCGATGCTGCCTGCCGACACGAACACGTTTGCAACACCCTGCATGAAGTCTTGCGCGCCACCGCCCAGCCACTTCTCGGACAGCTGGTCTTCAACTGACGGGAAGGTGAAAGTCGCGATTGTGGCTTCAGCGTCTGCAGGATCCATACCAGCATCCTTGGCAATCACCGGCAGCATTTCATCTTTGCTGTCGCCTGCGTTCCACTTGGCGTTGGCCTCTGCGGTAACCTTAAGGAACTTCGACAGAAGCTCGGGCTCTTCTTCGATGAAGCTTGCCGGAGCGCTAGTGACGTCAAACACCAGGATACCGATCTCTTCTTTTTCAGCACCGGTCAGCAGGATGTTGCCATGCTCAGTCATACGACGAAGCGCGCCACCCCAGCCGCAAACCATGTCGAGGTTGCCCTGCGCAAATGCCGCGGCGCCATCGGCCGGAGCCATGTCAACAATTTCCATTGAACCGATGTCGACACCAAAGTGAGACATTTGCGACAGGAAACCGTAATGCGCAGCTGTGCCGATCGGAACACCGACCTTCTTGCCGTTCAGTTCACCCGCATTGCCCTTGTCGATTTCAAGCGCTTCGGCAACAACGCAGTTGTCGTTGTCTGAATAGCTGACCGCCACATCGACGATCTGGATGTCCTGACCGGCCGAAGTGGTTACCACAAACGGTGGTACCCCTTGGCTGACCGCGATCTGTACATCACCCGAGGCCATCGCAGCTGACATGGCGGTACCGGTGTCGAAAGACACCCAGTTGATCTTGACGCCCAGTTCTTCTTCGTAGGTTCCGTTTGCTTTCGCATACTGGAACGGCATCGGCCATTCGAGGAAATATGCAACCGTCAGTTCATCAAGCGCGGCGGCTTGTGAAGCGGTGACGGCCGCAATCCCGGCATATGCTGTTGTGAGCAGATATTTCTTGATCATTTTGACTATTTTCTCCCTGCTGGTTCCACTTGTCGGCTCTTGTTGCGTCCGAACTCCGGAACAGTAAAAAAACCATAGTCCCTGCGCGTTGAATTGGTAAATCAAAATACTGGTTGCGTAAAAAGCGAAACTTTGTTTCGCTTTTGGCTGATAGTCCGCTGGTTTTGGGAGCACCCGATGACAAAGAAAGCACTCAGTCTCAGGTGGCTGGAGGTCTTCCAACTGATTTCCAAGTTGGGTTCAATCCAAAAAGTGTCATCGGAAACCGGTTTGTCCATCAGTACGGTCTCCAATCATTTGCGCAGTCTTGAAAAGGCTCTGGATGTGGATCTGGTGGACCATAGCCGCAGACCTATGGGCCTGACACCCGCAGGCACGGTGTTCTCGCGACATGTACACGAGGGCCTGATAGCCTTGAAACGAGGCGAGGCCGAGCTGCGCTCGGGCAGTTGGCAACATGCAACCGACCTGCGTCTGGGTCTGATTGACGATTTTGACAGCCGGGTCGCGCCAGAGCTGTTCCGCAATCTCTCGGCAAGTCTACCGCGGTGCAATTTTCGCCACTTTACCCGCCCCAGCCATGAGATTCTCGACAAACTTCAGTCCCAAAAGCTGGATGCGGGCGTTGCGACCCGCCCTCCTGAGCACTTTGAGGGGCTGATCGAATTTCCGCTGCTGCGAGACCCGTTTATCATCATTCTGCCACCCTCATACGATGGGCCGGTCGAGGATCTGACCAAAGCCGAAAGCCCGCTTCCGCTTTTGCGATACTCGCGTGATCACACCATCGGCAGACTCATTGAGATTCAACTTACCCGCAGCAAAATCAGCCTACCCAACCGGTTCGAACTTGAATGTAATCAGTCAATTATCGGACTTGTCGCCGGGGGCAGCGGTTGGACGATCACAACTGCCGCCAGCTATTATCGCGCGCGCCGTTTCCACAAAGATACACGCGCCCTACCCTTCCCGGGCAAAAGCTTTGCGCGCACGGTGTCGTTATTCACGACCAATATCTATCCACCGACAACCACCCGATTGATCCACAACACACTGCAAAACCTGATCCGTCAGCATGTGACCGAACCGATGATTTCGCGGTTTCCGTGGTTGAATGACGACTTTCGAACCATTCCCGCACCACCTGAGTGAGTTGCCAGTCCACCTGCGCGCATTATCGAAGTTATTTTCCGGCTTTTTCGAAACCGAGTGCAGCGCGCTTGACCGACGCGCCTCATCCGCTGTGATTAGGCCCGACCGTGCGGCTTGAAAACAGGCGGCATTCAAAACCCAGAAACCCACCCAGCGGCCCGTGTTGGCAAGACATGACGGTCTTGAACCATGTGCCGGGCCCAGATCAGGACAGCTTGATGCATCTTTCTCGTTTTCCCCGTGTTTTCCTTGCCCATCTGCCAACACCGCTTGAACGGATGGATCGCCTGTCCGAGGCACTGGGCATCGATCTCTGGATCAAGCGAGACGACTGCACCGGCATGTCGACGGGTGGCAACAAAACCCGCAAGCTGGAGTTTCTGTTCGGCGAAGCGCTTGAGCAAGGTGCAGACATGGTGATGACCCAAGGCGCGACGCAATCGAACCATGCGCGCCAGACGGCTGCTTTCGCTGCCCGGTTGGGTTTGAAATGCCATATCCTGCTGGAAGACCGCACCAGCTATAACAACGCCAACTACAACAACAACGGCAACGTCCTGCTGGATCATCTGCATGGCGCGACGACTGAGAAATTTCCCGGCGGCCACGACATGCCAGCAGAAATGGAGCGCGCCGCCGCAAAGAAACGCGACGAAGGTCACAACGTCTATGTCATCCCCGGCGGGGGCTCTAACCCGACCGGTGCGCTTGGCTATGTTAACTGCGCGCTAGAGCTTGTGAGCCAGGCCAACAACGCCGGACTTAAGATCGACCGTGTGGTGCATGCCACGGGTTCCTCGGGCACGCAGGCAGGGCTGGTCACCGGGCTTTGCGCAATGAATACCGGCATTCCGGTTCTGGGCATTGGCACCCGCGCGCCACAGCCCAAGCAAGAGCAGATGGTCTATGATCTGGCCTGCCACACCGCCGAGAAATTGGGTTGCCCAGGCGTGGTGCGGCGCGAGGATGTGATGGCCAATACCGACTATGTGGGCGACGGCTATGGCTTGCCGACCGAAAGCGGTATTGAGGCGATCCGCATGTTTGCGGAACTTGAAGGCATTCTGCTCGACCCGGTCTATTCCGCCAAAGGGGCTGCTGGTCTGATCGATCTGGCGCGCAAGGGCACGTTCAAGGATGAGCGCGTGGTGTTCCTGCATACCGGAGGCTCGGTTGGTCTTTTCGGTTATGATTTCGCCTTCGATCACACCGACCGCTGGGTCAATCTGTAAACCGCGGTGATCCGTTCCAACAAGCAGGTCTTTGCATGAAACCCCGCGTCACCGGCATATTGGGCGGAATGGGCCCCGAGGCGACCATCCTGTTGCAGCAGCGCGTGTTGTCCACGGTGCAGGCAGCTGACGATGCCGATCACTTGCCGCTGCTAATCGACATGAACCCTCAGGTGCCTTCCCGGATCGCGCATCTGATCGAGGGAAACGGGTCTGATCCCGGGCCGATTCTGGCCGATATGGCGAGAGGATTGGAGCAATCCGGGGCAACCGCGCTTGCGATGCCGTGTAACACCGCACACCACTATGCGGCGCAGATAGAGGACGCCGTCTCGATCCCGTTTCTGAACATGGTTGACCTGTCCGTGGACCAAGCGGTGCAGCACCTGCCTTCGGGCAGCCGGGTCGGAATCCTTGCCTCACCTGCGCTGCGAAAGGTCGGCATTTTTGACGCCCCGCTGCAGCGCGCCGGATTTACCGCTGTCTGGCCCGAGGATGAAGATAGGATGCTCGGCACGATCCGCCACATCAAATCTGAGGGGCCAACTGACACTGCGCTCAGCACACTTTCCAACGCTGCCAACGCTCTTGCCGGGCGGGGCGCGGCGCTTTTGTTTGTGGCCTGTTCCGAGTTCTCTCTGCTCACCCGTGACCTGCCCAAGACCGTTCCGATCATCGACACGGTTGATGTTCTGGCGGGCGCTATCCACACCCACTCTCTGACGCGTTGAGGATTCCCATGGCCGTCTCATATCTGAAAACCGCCCTGCCCCGCCCCGATGCAGAAAATTCGGACATCCGCGATATCGTGGCGATTATGCTCTCAAACATCGAGCGCGAGGGCGAAGAGGCCGTTCGGCGCTATGCCGAAACGCTCGACGGCTGGACCGGAGAGTTCGTGATGTCGGATGCCGCGCGCAAATCTGCGTGTGAGCGCGTGCCCGAACAGGTCAAAGACGACATCCGCTTTGCCCATGCCAATATCCGTCGCTTTGCCGAAGCGCAGATGACAACGGTCCGAGAATGCGAAATCGAGGTAATACCCGGTCTGATTGCCGGACAAAAGCAGATCCCGATCTCAAGCGCGGGGTGCTATGTGCCCGGTGGGCGGTACAGCCATATCGCAAGTGCATTGATGACGATTACCACGGCAAAAGTGGCAGGGGTGTCCCACATCACGGCGGTCTCGCCACCGCGTCCCGGCGCGGGCATCCCCGATGCAATAGTTTATGCGATGGACCTTAGCGGTGCAGATCTGATCCTGAATTTGGGCGGAGTTCAGGGGATTGCTGCGATGGCCCATGGCTTTTTTGGTGCGCGTCCTGCCGACATTCTTGTCGGTCCGGGAAACTCCTATGTCGCTGAGGCGAAACGGATGCTGTTTGGCAAGGTTGGCATCGATATGTTTGCGGGTCCAACCGATACCTTGGTCATTGCCGATCACACAGCGTCGATCGAGACAGTAGCTTGGGATCTGGTGAGCCAAGCCGAGCACGGCGTCGATAGCCCTGTCTGGCTGGTCAGCACCGATAAAGCTCTGGCCCAGGGCGTTATCGCACGCGCCGATGCCCTGATCGAAAGTCTTCCCGAGCCGAACGCAAGTGCAGCGCGCACGGCATGGCGCGACCGGGCCGAGATCATTCTTTGCGACAGCCGCGACGAGGCTGCCAGAGTCGCCAATAACTACGCGCCCGAACATCTGCAGGTGATCGCTGAAGACTTGGATTGGTGGCTAAACCGGCTGTCAGCCTACGGGTCACTGTTTCTGGGTGCCGAAACAACAGTGCCGTTCGGCGACAAGACGTCCGGGCCAAATCATGTTTTGCCCACAAGCGGAGCGGCCCGATATACCGGCGGTCTGTCAGTGCATAAATTCACCAAAACGGTGACATGGCAGCGTTGCACGGCGCAAGCCTCGCACGAACTTGCTGAACGCACAGCAAGGATCAGCCGCATGGAAGGCATGGAAGGCCATGCTCGCGCAGCAGAGATGCGGCTATCCAAGGCGGGCTAGTTCGGGCCGAATCTTGCTGATTGGCCGGCTTCACCGCATCACGAACGGATCAGGGATCGTATCGTCGCTTGTGCGCAGCCAAACAGACTTGACCCGCGTGTAATCAAGCGCCGCCTGCAGCCCCCCTTCGCGCCCATGGCCCGATAGTCCGTGGCCCCCGAACGGCGCAATCGGACTGACCGCGCGATAAGTGTTAACCCAGACGATGCCAGCCCGAATATTGCGGATCATTCGATGTGCGCGGGTTAGGTCTTTGGTAAAGACACCGGACGCCAGCCCAAACGCCGTATTGTTGGCGATTTGCACTGCGTCTGCTTCGGTCTCGAAACTGACGACCGAGAGGATCGGGCCAAAGGCTTCGCGCGTCAGACAAGGCGCATCTGGAGCGTCCGAACAATCGATGATCGTCGGCGGGAAATAATGCCCCTCTCGGTCCAAAGGTTGCCCACCCGTTATCACGGTAGCCCCTGCCGAGACGGATTCAGCAACCAGATCTGCAGCAGTCACAAGCTGAGCCTGAGTGCACAGCGGGCCAACCTCGGTCTTTAGGTCATCGGGCGCCCCGATCACGATCTCACCCGCTTTTTCGGTGAGCCGGGCCAGAAACTCATCTTTGATCTTGTCAGAGATTACCAATCGCGATCCCGCCACGCAGCTTTGCCCGGTCGCAGCAAAGATCCCCGAGACCTGCGCGTTCACAGCACTTTCGATATCGGCATCTTCGAACACGATGAACGGGGATTTTCCGCCCAGTTCCAACGAAGTCGAAGCGAGGTTTTCAGCCGAGTTGCGCACGATATGGCGCGCGGTTTCCGGGCCGCCTGTAAAGGCAACATGATCGACATCCGGGTGACTGGTCAGAACGGCGCCGCATTCCGGCCCGAAGCCGGTGATGACGTTCAGAACTCCGGGCGGGAAGCCTGCCTGATCGAAAATACGCGCGAATTCCAGCATCGGGGCCGGACCATCTTCGGATGCTTTCAGAACGACTGTGCAACCGGCGGCAAGCGCCGGGCCAATCTTGACCGCAGACAGGAACAGTTGCGAATTCCACGGCACTATGGCGGCCACCACACCAACTGGTTCGCGGCGCAGCCAAACCTCCATGTCGGGCTTGTCGATCGGCAGGTGCGCCCCTTCGATTTTGTCCGCCAATCCGGCATAGTAACGGTAGTAGTCCGCGACATAGGCGATCTGAGCAGAGGTTTCGCGAATGATCTTGCCGGTATCGCGCGTTTCAAGCTCGGCTAAGGTCTGAGCATTTTCGGCGACCAGATCGGCCAGCCGGTACAACAGTTTACCACGCGCCGTTGCTGTCATGGTCGCCCATTCGGGGGCATTCAGCGCTGAACACGCAGCCTCAACCGCGGCGTTCACATCATGTGTTCTGGCCTCAGGCATTTTCGCCCAAACGGTGCCCGTCGCGGGATCAAGGCTGTCAAACTGCGCGGTCCCATCCGAAAACGTGCCGCCGATATAGTGCTGAAACTGCCGCATTTTCTCTCCTTAGGCGAAGGCGGGCATGACGTCCGCGATGAACCGCTCAAGCGACGCTTTCTTGCGCTCAAAACTCATCCCACTGTCGATCCAGAAAGAATACTCATCATATCCAAGATCGCTATAGCCCTTGATACGTTCGATTGCTTTGTCGGGCGTGGCGATCACATTGTCCCGGATCATCGCCTCGGGCGAATAGAAGGGATGGTTAGCGATGTCGTCATCGCTCAGCGTCTGGATCAGACCCTGCGACACAGGGCGTTCGTTTTTGAACCACGCGCCGAAATAGCAATAAAAGCGATTGATCTCTTCCGCCGCGCGACGGGCATCCGCCTCGTCCGAGGCAATGTAGGTGTGGTTCAACAGCATGATTTCGGGGCGCGGGACGTCATGGAATTTGGCACAAGCGGCATTGAACGTATCCATCAGCCGGGTGATCTCTTCGTCGCCCTGCCACAAAGGGGTGACCTGCACGTGACAACCGTTCGATACCGCAAACTCATGACTGTTGGGATCGCGCGCGGCAACCCAGATCGGTGGACCGTTTTGTTGCAGAGGCTTGGGCGAAGATGTGGTTGCCGGGAAAGAATGAAACTCTCCGTCCAGCGCATGATCGCCCTCCCAAAGACCCCGCACTGCCGGAACAAGCTCGCGCATACGCTGGCCTGCCTCCCAGGCGTCCAGCCCCGGCACCATCCGCTCGTATTCATAGCTGTAGGCGCCACGCGCGATGCCCAGATCCAAACGGCCATTCGTGATCATGTCCGTCATTGCGGCCTCTCCGGCCAGCCGGATCGGATGCCAGAACGGAGCGATAACGGTTCCGGTTCCCAGACGCACATTGTTGGTCTGGCGTGCCAGATCGACGATATTCAGGAACGGGTTCGGCGAGATGGTGAAATCCATCCCGTGATGTTCGCCGGTCCAGACCGCATGCATACCACCCGCATCAGCGATCTTGGCCAGTTCTATGAAGTTTTCATACAGCTCCTGCTGGTCCTGATCGGGAGAGGTGCGTTCCATATGAACGAAAAGCGAAAACCGCATGTCAGTGACCTCCTCGTGTAATCGGGCGAACCTCGCCGCTGTTCTTGTTTCCGTAGTAAATGCCAAAATCTCCCAGCCGGGATTCCTCGGACAATCGTTCCAGCATGGTTCGGGTCGCCGTGTCGGTTACAGTGCCAAAGGATACTACATCCAGTGGGACGAAATTACCTTTCTTCGGCTCACCATCTGCGGCCTGACACAGAAACGTGATATGTTGACGCTTTTTCTCAGCATCCTCGTAAACCGAATAAACAAAGCCCGGCTCTGCGGTCAGCCCGGTGGCCTCAATCAATTGTTCCAATGCAGCTGAAACACCTTCTGACCCAACCACTGCTTCGGGCGGTGCAAGCGCGCCGTCACCGGCATCGATCAACAGAACCTCACCTGCGCGTTCGATCAAGGCTGAGACGATCAGGCCGGTGTCCTGCATCAAGGCACCAGCAGCTGTTGATGGTGTTACATAGGCCCCCCTGACATATCCGAGACCGGGTGCCGGAGTATTGTCGAAGGCTTTGACCTCGCCGATCAGGATCACATGATCCCCCGCTTCGACGGTTTTGTGCATAGCGCAGTCAAACCAGGCCGACGACCCATCGATCAACGGCGATCCCGCAGGTCCACGCCGCCACTCGACGCTGGCAAACCGGTCTTCGACGGGCCGGGCAAAGGTATTGGATACCTCGATCTGTGTCTCTGACAGGATATTGACGGCAAACCCGTCAGCGGCGATCAATGCGTCATAGTTCTTTGAACTGTTGGCGAGACAAACCAGTACAAGCGGCGGGTCTAGTGAGACGGATGTGAACGAGTTCGCGGTAAACCCGATCGGGTTACCTTGGGTATCATGCGACGTAACCACGGTGACGCCCGTCATGAACGCTCCAAATGCATTTCGCAGCGTGCGGGGATCAAGCGAGGTCATTGCGCAATCCTTTCTTCGGCGGGCTGGCCGAGCCATTCAACCAGATGCGCTGTTACTTCATCGGGTGCTGTCAAGTTCACCATATGTCGGTGGCCTTGGATCACAACGGCCCGACCGTTTTGAACTGCTGCGGCCATAGCTTGTGACATAGCCGGGGTTGAGTTCGAGTCTCCGTCGCCGGTGAGCGCCAGAAACGGGCATGAAATCCGATTCATCTTGCTGGCGTAGGTGGCATCGCCCCGCGCAAAAGCGGAATAGGCGATGGCGTAGCCTCGTTGATCCACAGACCCAAGCCACGACGCCACCTGCGCACGGGCAGCCAGATCACCCGGACTGTCACCAAACCAGCGCGACAACGGCGTTTCCAGATCAACTCGACCCGCGCTGATTTCAGCGGCCCGTTGGATGACTGCGGCGCGGGCTGAGGCATCGCGACAGAAGACGCCGTTCAACATAGCAACACGGCTAGTGATGTCGGGGTGCTCTGCCGCAAAGCCGGCGGCAATCAGTGCCCCCATTGAATGCCCGATGATTGCGACCGGAGCCAGATTCAATGCGTCGACAACATCATGCATCCAGCCAACAAAATCCGGCAATTGGCTTCCAGATGGCAGACGGTCACTGCCTCCATGCCCCGGCAGATCAACCGCAATTATACGGCAATGCTGGCTCAGCGTGTCAAACTGAGGGCCCCAGGCCGCAGATTGCATGCCAACGCCATGGATCATAAAGACCGGTTGCCCTTCGCCCGCCTCTCTGAACGCGACTGATCGGCCCGAGTTAGACAGCTGCAGGGTTGTCAACGTCATGACCAAGTTCCTCGATGTCCTGATAGCGATCCCCGATCCGGTGGTGCGGCCGCCCTCCAATCGATGCACCCAGTGCAATCAGAATCTCATCTGCCGCAGGTGCATCTGCAACCGAAGTCTGGATCGTAAGGTAGTGAGAGCGACGACCGCCATCATGTTTGTCCATCAAGGGGATCAGCAGCGGCGCATTGGCCGGGCCGCGCGTATTGCAGAAGGAAAGGTAGGATTTCGCTCCAACTGCTTTGCGATAATGATTGCCAAAATGCAGCGTGTGGATCAGGGCCGACGCATGCTCGACCTCTCCGTTCAAGCCCACAATCGCGGATTTTCCATAGGCTTCGACCCGGTCGCCGCCACCTGAAGCATCCAAAATCATTTTGGTCAGCAACTCCCCCAATCCGGGGGCGCAATCGCGGATCGCGGGGCCAAGATCTTCGACAAAACCCTGACCAGCCCAAGGGTTCCGAATGACAGCTATTGCGGCAATTAGCTTCAGCGGAGTGTCCGCCAACTTACCACCCTCGATCAGAGTGTCTTCGACATGCAGAAGCGTTTTTCGAATTTCGGCGGACATGGTGATTCCTTTGGCAAGCCTTTGGCCGAGAATATGGTATACCATAATACGATATGTCAATCATACTTGTTCCGTATCCGTACCACAGATATGAAAGCGTCGATGATGAACACCGACTCCACCCTGCAAAAGATCGAAAAAGCACCGCAAACCTTGCGGGATATCGTGCAAGCCCGCCTGCGCGAAGCGATCATCGCCGGGCATTTTGCCCCCGGTGAGCGGCTTGTTGAACGCCCGCTTTGCGATCAGCTTGGTGTCAGCCGCACCGTCATCCGCGAGACGATCCGGTTTCTGGAAGCCGAAGGTTTGGTTGAGATTATCCCCAACCGCGGGCCAATCGTCTCGACCCTCAGCTGGGACCAAGCGCAGCAAATCTATGACATCCGCTTACAGCTAGAAGGCTCAGCCGCCGCCGCCTGTGCACAAGCGCATGAGACAGGTTTCGCAAACGATCTGGGCAAGGCATTGAAAGCAGTGGGCGCGGCGCAGAATGACACCGAATGGTCAAATCTGCTACAGGCCACAACTCGCTTCTATGAACTGATTTTTCTACAGGCTGGGCACAGCATCGCCTGGGATGTCGTGCAACGTCTGAACGGCCGGATCAGCCGCCTGCGGGCCTTGACCCTCGCAGCGCGGAATCGAGAGCGTTCTGGGATGAGCCACATGACTGCAATCCATGATGCCATCCTCAGTGGTGATCCTGCCAAAGCCCGAAAAGCAGTCGAAAGCCATATCGCGGATGCTGCACAGACCGCGCGCGGCTTTTTGGAAAGCTCTGAAACCTGAGTGCTCGGCAATTGAGCCAGAATTCCAAGATTCTGATATCAAAGCTCTCATTATCTGCGTAGATTTGCCGGGAATGCCCTGATCTCACGAAAGCACCGGAATGCCGCGTCAGTCTACTCCGAAAGACCTCAGCCTCAAATGGCTGGAACTGTTTCAGATATGCGCGCAGAAAGGGTCGCTGCAGGCGGCCTCAAAGGAAACAGGGCTGACGATAAGCACCGTTTCCCATCACCTGCGCAATCTCGAAGACCATCTGGGCGTTGAGCTGTTCAACCACACCCGTAGACCCATGGTTCTGACCCCAAAGGGCCGGGTCTTCCTGCGCAATATCGACGATGCGCTGCACCTGATCCGAAAGGCCAAGGCCGAAGCGTCTGCAGGAAGCATCACCGAGGCCAGCTATCTGCGTTTCGGCACGATCGAAGACTTCGACAGCGACATCATTCCAGAGCTGGCGGTCTATCTTTACGCGAATATGCCCGCCTGTGATTTCATGTACCACACGGATTCCAGCCACGCGATTATCGACATGCTGCGCGACAGGCAGTTGGATCTGGGGATTTCCACTACTCCTAGCGAACGAATGCGCGATCTGCAGGATCGCCCCCTTCTGCGCGATCCATTTGTGATCGTTTTGCCTGCGGTGAGTGACAAGTCTTTGCAAGACATTGTTGAGGGTCGAACCAAATTGCCGTTTCTACGATATTCCAGCAATCTGATCATCGCGCGCCAGATCGAGTCCCAATTACGCCGGATGGGGATTTCGTCCTCTCACAGGTTTGAATGCAGCAACAATCAGACGCTGATGTCGATGGTGTCCTCCGGTGCGGGTTGGACCATCACGACGCCGCTGCTGTATTCTCGGGCAAAGCGGTTCCAATCAAAGCTGTGCATGCACCCGTTTCCGGGCAAGAGCTTTGCACGCACACTGGCGCTGGTCGCGACGCCGGATTGTTCAAGATCAGTGATTGAGCTTGTGGATGCCAAAACCCGATCACTGATCAATGACCGCATCATTTCCCCACTGCGCGATGATATCCCGTGGCTGACGGATAGTTTCAAACTTATCGAATAGCACTGGATCAGCCTTCAAAGAATGTTGAAGCGATCTCGGATTTGCCGATCCTGTTCGTCTGACAGGTATCTTGGCGTATGGGTCTGCAAAATTTCTTGCGCCCGATGTCGCGCGCGGCTCCAGGCATCTTGCGCTCCGTTTTCTGCCCAGGTTCGCGGCTCGTCCCTGTCTGCAAGTGAGGGATAAAAGTAATCCCGTTCCATGGCCGCAAAAGTATGCTGACCACCCAGAAAATGGCCCTCGCCCAGAACTGCTTCGCAGATCGCGTCAAAGCCCAGATTCTCGTGTGTCACCTCTATGCCCCTCAAAGCGCGGTAGGTGTACGAGTGCATCTCATCATCCAGCACGAACGCCTCAAAACTTGCACCCAGCAACGAGGCCGTCATGCCCGAGCTTTCATAGATCAGATTACCACCTGCCAGCGCTGCCGCCATTGAGGTCAGTCCCTTTTCCATCCCGTATTGAGCGTCGATCGCCTTGGCATCAGACATCGAACAGGCCACACCTGAAGGCAGCCCAAGCCAATTTGATAATTGTGCTGATGCTGCATTCAGGACAGCCGTCTCTCCGCTGCCACCTGAGAACGCGCCGGTCCGAAGGTCAATCACCAGTGGCCAATTCGAAAAGACCATAGGAAACCCGGGCTGGATCGCGTGGACCATTACTAGACTCGCAAGAGTTTCTGCCAATGACTGCGCCAGAAAACCAGCCAAGGTCGCTGGTGCAGTCGCGCCGGCCTGAGCAGCGGTGATGCAAGAAATCGGAATATTGTGTTCGATGCAGGCGTAGACCACATCCACCGCGTCTTCGCCGTAGCGCATCGGCGAGATCACCGGGCTTATATGTGCTTTCATGAACGGGCGTTTTGCGAATTCACCGGGTCCCCCGGCTGCGATATCCAATATCTCAACAATTGGCGCAACGTGCTGCGCCAATGTAAAAGACGTCGCGGTGGGCTTGGAGGTATTCTTCAACAGCGCATAGACGGTGTTCACATCCAGATCGAAGGTTTCCTCCAGATCGGTTGCAACGCAACAGCGGGTGAACCAGCTGACATTTGGCAAGACATCCTGAAGACGCGTGAAATCATGCAAGTCCTGCAAGGTCGAAGGCCGATAGTGACCACTGCGCAGATCAAGCGTCTGAACCGCCGCCCCTCCGGTTCCGAAATAGACGCGATTACCGCCAACTTCGATGGATCGGGCTGGATCACGCCCGTGCAGAACGAAGGTCTTGGCGGCCTGATCAATCGCCTGTTCCACAAGTTGAGGCGAAAAAAGTATCCTCCCCTCCCCGCTATCTTGCGCCCCAACCGCCAACAAATCAGAACGCAAGCGATCCGGCACCTCGCCGATCCCCAGCTTTTCAAGAAGATCCAGAGCTGTGTTGTAAATCCGCTCAAGCTCAAACCCAGTCAAGGGTTTGTAAGCGCCTCCCGGTTGACCTGGCGGACAGGGGTCGAGCGCAGGCTTTTCAGCCCGCTGTGCGATACGTCCTTTTCGACCGGACCTTTTCGCCTGCTGCGCAGCCATTTGTGATCCTCCAACCGCATCAGGTTGATCAATTCAACTAAACGCCTAAAGCCAATTTCAACCGCATTCGAATTACTACGAGTTAATGAGCTTTTTTTTTCGATTTTTTACGTAACAATATCCAACCGCTTGTGAACCAACTGACAGAACAGGCTAATCCCCAAAAGACTACCTACCGGAGGGTCCTTGATGAAATCGCGCACTAAAGTGGTCGTTATTGGCGGCGGTATCGCCGGCTGCTCGACTCTGTATCACTTGACCCGTGAAGGTTGGACCGATGTGGTGCTGGTCGAGCGCGATGAGTTGACCAGCGGCACAACTTGGCATTCGGCCGCGCAGGTGACCAATTTTGGCATGAACCAGACCATGGTTGGTCTGAAGACCCACTCGATCAACCTGTACAAGGAACTGGCCGAGGATCCGGACTATCCTATCAACTACCACCACGGTGACGGCGGCATCCGGCTTGCAAATACGCCTGAGCAGATGCAGGGGTACCACCATTTTGCGTCTATGGCGCGCGGAATGGATGTGCATTTCGAGGTCATAGATGCAGAGGAATGCGCCCGCCGGCACCCGTTGATTTCCACCGACAACCTTTTAGGAGGGCTATGGGATCCGCTAGATGGCGACATCGATCCGGCTCAACTGTGCCAAGCTCTGGCACGCCGTGCGCGCAAAGCCGGGGCCGAGGTATATCGCAATACTCCGGTCACAGGACTGACACAGCACAAGTACGATACCTGGACGGTTCACACGGAACACGGCAATATTGACTGCGATATCGTAGTTAACGCTTGTGGTTATCGGGTCAACGAAGTGGGCGCTATGATGGGCGTGCACCACCCTGTCGCTTCGATGGAGCATCAGTATTTTCTGACAGAAGAAATCGCATCAATCCGCGACGCAGGCCATCGGATGCCTCTGCTGCGCTGTCCGATCAGCGACTATTATTGTCGGCAGGAGAAGAACGGCTTGCTGGTCGGCTTCTACGAGCAGGATTGCAAAACCTGGGGCATGGACGGGATCGATCCGAATTTTGTGAACGCGCTGTGCCCTGACGATCTGGACCGCGTGACGGATGTGCTGGAAGGTGCCTTCGCACGCATGCCTGCACTGATGGATGTCGGCATTCATACAGTGGTGAATGGTCCGATCACCTACACAATTGACGGCGCACCTTTGGTCGGGCCAATCCCCGGAAAGCGCAATGCTTTCTGCATCATCGGTCTGCGCGCGGGTTTGGGCGAAGGAGGTGGCCATGGCTGGCTGCTGGCCCAACAGATCGTTCATGGCGAAGCCTGCTATGACACCTGGTGCCTTGATCCGCGTCGGTTTACCGGCCACACAAATGTGGAGCTGACCGCGCTGAAAGCCATCGAAGATTACCAGAATGAATTCCGCTTTCATTTCCCGCATGAACACCGGCCTGCCGGTCGCCCCGCCAAAACCACACCGCTGACCCCGATCCTCGCAGCAGAAGGGGCTGAATTTACAGTGGTCAACGGTTGGGAGCGGGTCGACTACATCAAGCCTGCACCAGATTTTCACCCAACGCTGAGTTTCAGTTTTGATGAGACCTTTGACGTCGTGGCAGCGGAAATCAGAAACCTTCAAGAAAATGTCGGACTGGCCGAAGTGAACGGCTTCAACCGGCTGGAAATCACCGGAACCGATCGGCATCGGTTTCTGGATCGGATGATGTGCGGCGCGGTGACAAAACGCGACGGGCGGGTCGGCCTTGGTTATCTGCTGAACCACCACGGGATGGTCAAAGCCGAGGCCACCATCGCCAACCTTCCCGCGAGTGATCGCGGCCCGGCACGGGTCTGGTACGGGTCCGCCGCCGCCAGCGAATACCATGATATGGACTGGCTAAAGGCGCATCTGCATGATGGCGAAGATGTGCAAATCCGCTCACTCACCAATGATCAGACAATATTAGTGCTGGCCGGACCCAAATCGCGCGACGTGCTGTCCGCTTGTGCTCGAGGAGACTGGTCGCGAGAAGCTTTTCCCTGGCTGTCAGTTCGCGAGTGCTTTGTCGGGTTCGCGCCAGCAACTGTATTGAATATCAGCTTCTCAGGGGAACTGGCCTACGAGATACATGTCCCGAACGCCTCACTATACGCGGCCTATCTGGCGCTCAGAAAAGCTGGCGAGACGCATGACTTGAAATTATTTGGTGCTCGCGCCGTCGGGTCCATGCGGATGGAGAAAGGGTTCTTGCACTGGAAAGCCGATCTGCTCACAGAGTTCGACCCGTTTGAGACCGGTTTGGATCGGTTCGTGAAACTGACCAAAGGCGATTTCATTGGCCGAAACGCGTTGCAGAGACGCCTTGAGAATGGGCCTCAAAAGAAACTGGTAAGCCTGAAAATCGATGCAACCAAAGCACCGGCGCATGGTGGAGCCTCCCTGATGTTGGACGACATGGTTGTTGGTACGATCACGTCAGGTGACTGGGGCCACAGAACAGGGCTAAACCTTGCTTACGGCTTTGTGAATCCGGAGTTTTCCGAACCCGGCAGCCGAATGCAACTTGACCTGTGCGGAGAAATGATCGCGGCCGAGGTGATTGCGCCGTCCCCGTATGACCCGGACCTCTCACGCGTGCGAGGCTAATCCCAAAGTTACTCCCCGTTTCGATAGGCTGTTGGTGTCTGCCCGAATTGCATCCGGAACGCCCGCGTCATTGCGCTTGGGTTCTCATACCCGCAGCGGCTGGCGATCTCGGCCACGGACTGCTGGGTCTCGACCGCAAGTTTACGCGCCAAATTCAGACGCAGGCGACGATAGAGCGCCTGCGGTGTTACACCCAGCTCGGACAAAACCCGGGTCTCAATCTTCTTTTGAGAGCACCCGAGCTGACGAGCGATATCCTTTATCATTACTGGCGCATCCAACGTGCCCTGCATGACGCCCAGCACCCGATTCACCAGCCTGTCTTCGGATTTCATCTGTGATGAAGCAGCACTTGGTTCACCACGGTTCATCAGAAGATGCGCCACCTCCATCGACAACAGCGGCCCGTGATCCGCAAGAATCAGAGCAGTCGTCAGATCATAAGCAGCCATCGCGCCTGAACAGGTGATCCGGTCCCGGTCGATCACAAAACGTTCCTGCACGACCTCGACATCGGTAAAAGTTTCTTCGAACCGGGAAAGTTCATCCCAGTGAATGGTCGCGCGATGCCCTTCCAACAGTCCCGCACGCGCGAGCAACCAACTCCCTGTGTCCAGACCAGCCAGTTTGCGATGACGGGTTGCGGCCCTGCGCAAAGCGCGATGGGTATCGGGAACCGAGTGTTCCAGATACCCATAAGACGGCATGACAACCAAAGCATCACCCGCCTCAATGCCCATCGCTCCATGCGGCGCGACCTGCAACCCGCTGGAGCTTTGGACTGGCGCACCATGGGGTGAATAAAACTGCCAGGCATAGAGATCCTGCCCCGCCAGTGTATTCGCCGCGCGCAGAGGCTCGACCATGTTGGCGAGGCAAAGGTTCGAGAACCCGTTGAACAACAAAAAGTTATATATCTGGGTCAAATTTTTCTAACTCGGCATGATATCGTACGATTACTGCATGTCATCGTGTCAGGCAATTACGTTTCATTGCCAATCAGACATCAAGGGAACGCGTCATGCAATTTGGCTTAACCGAAGAACAGGAAATGATCGTCTCAACAGTGCGGAGCTTTGTTGAGAACGAGATTTACCCCCACGAAGCTGAGGTCGAACGCACCGGACAGGTGCCGCAGGAGCTGGGCGACGAAATCAAGCGGAAATGCATCGAACTGGGGTTTTATGCCTGTAACTTCCCCGAAGAAGTTGGTGGCGCAGGTCTCTCGCATCTTGATTTCACTCTTGTCGAACGCGAGCTCGGCCGAGGTTCGATGGCATTGACCCATTTCTTCGGTCGCCCGCAGAATATCCTGATGGCCTGCAACGCCGACCAGAGTGAACGCTATCTTTTGCCTGCCGTGCGAGGCGAAAAGATGGATGCTCTGGCTATGACCGAACCTGACGCGGGTTCAGATGTTCGGGGCATGAAATGTCAGGCCGTACGCGATGGCGGTGACTGGGTCGTCAACGGTTCGAAACACTTCATCTCGGGCGCGGAGCACGCGGATTTCTTCATCGTGTTCATCGCAACAGGTGTGGATGAAACTCCCAAAGGCCCCAAAAAACGGATCACTACCTTCCTCGTAGATCGTGGTACGCCGGGTTTTGAAGTGCGCGAGGGGTACAACTCAGTCAGCCATAAAGGCTACAAGAACTATATCCTGTATTTTGACAATTGCCGCCTGCCCGACGCACAGGTTCTGGGCGAGGTCGATGGCGGTTTCGCCGTGATGAACGAGTGGCTCTATGCAACGCGCCTGACGGTTGCTGCTTTTTCGGTCGGGCGCGCGCGGCGCTGTTTTGATTATGCGCTGAACTACGCGGCTGAACGCAAGCAATTCGGCCAGCCGATCGGTAAGTTTCAGGGTGTCGGCTTTCAGATCGCCGACATGATCACCGAGATCGACGCTGCTGACTGGCTGACGCTCGCGGCCGCATGGCGTCTGGATCAGGACTTGCCCTCAAATCGCGAGATCGCCTCGGCCAAGCTTTATGCTTCGGAAATGCTGGCTAAGGTCACGGATACGACGCTGCAAATCTATGGTGGCATGGGTCTGATGGACGACTTCCCGATCGAACGGTTCTGGCGGGATGCGCGTGTAGAACGTATCTGGGATGGTACGAGTGAAATCCAGCGGCATATCATCAGTCGTGATCTGCTGCGGCCCCTGGGTGCCTGAGGACCGAATGAGCAAAGATATCTCCCGTCTTCTACGCCCAGAATCCATCGCGGTGATCGGCGGCGGCGCGTGGTGCCAGCAGGTTATCCTGCAGTCGGAACGCATGGGCTACGCAGGGAAAACCTGGCCTGTCCATCCCAAGGCGGATGAAATTGCCGGGCACAAGGCCTACGCACGGATTGAAGACCTGCCATCGTCCCCGGACGCGGCCTTTGTTGGCATCAACCGTCACGCCACCGTTGAGGCCGTTCAGGTTCTGTCAGACATGGGCAGCGGCGGCGCAGTTTGCTTTGCCTCTGGCTTCTCGGAAGCTGCAGCCGAGGATCAGGCAGGAGGAGATTTGCAATCAGAGTTGATCAATGCAGCAGGCAGCATGCCCATTCTTGGGCCAAACTGCTATGGCTTTATCAATGCGCTTGATGGTGCACTGTTGTGGCCCGATCAGCATGGAGCCGCTCGGGTAGATCGAGGCGTTGCCATTCTGACCCAGAGCTCCAACATCTCGATCAACCTGACTATGCAGAAACGAGCCCTGCCGATTGCCTATATGGTGACTTGCGGGAACATGGCGCAGACCAGTCAGGCTGAGATTGCCTTGTCGCTGATCGATGATCCACGGGTCACTGCCGTCGGTTTACATATCGAGGGCTTCAAGGATATCCGCGAATGGGAGGCCCTTGCTGCCAAAGCACATCGGAAAGGCGTGCCTCTGATCGCACTTAAGGTGGGTGCATCCGAACAGGCGCAGGCAGCAACAGTTTCTCATACCGCCTCACTGGCAGGGAGCGATGCGGGTGCGCAGGCTTTGCTAAACCGGCTGGGCATCCCGCGCCTGTCCTCGCTGCCCGAGTTTCTGGAAACCCTGAAATTGTTGCATTGTTATGGGCCTTTGCCGGGGGGCAACATTGCTTCGATCAGCTGCTCGGGCGGCGAGGCCAGCCTGATCGCAGATATGGCGATCGGCACTGACCTCAGATTTCCAGAACTGTCCAGAGACAAGCAAACCCGATTGCGCGATGCGCTTGGTCCGATGGTCGCACTAAGCAATCCACTCGATTACCACACCTATATCTGGCGCGATGAAGAGGCGATGGCGAACGCTTGGGCCGGAATGACTGGCGACGACATAGATCTGACATTCACGATCGTTGATTACCCGACCACCGATCCCACAGATTGGGCCGCTGCCACGCGTACAGCACAAAAAGTGCGGGCAGATACGGGTGCGCGTTTTGCCGTGGTTTCTACCCTGCCCGAATTGCTACCTGAAGATGTAGCACAAACCCTAATGGAGGCCGGTGTGGTACCCTTCATGGGTCTCCGCGAAGCCCTTTCTGCCACGCGCGCGGCGGGTCAGGTCGCCGTACCTGCAAGCGCGCCAGTCTGCTTGCCGGGTACGTCTGATGTCAAGCATACGTTATCCGAAGCCGAGGCCAAGCAAGCTCTGGCTGCCCATGGTTTGCGCATCCCTCGAAACAGGTCCGTCCGAAGCGCAAAGGAAGCCCTCAGCGCGGCGCAAGAAATGGAAGCGCCATTTGCTGTCAAAGGTGTCGGCCTTGCCCACAAGTCCGAACATTCCGCTGTACGATTGAGGGTTCAGGCTGCCGATGTGACAGGTGTGGCAGCGGATATTGGAACCGATGAGATCCTGATCGAAGAGATGATCACGGGTGCGGTGGCTGAAATCCTAGTCGGTGTGGTGCGGGACCCTGCCCATGGCTTTGTGCTGACAATAGGGGCCGGTGGTGTCTTGACCGAAATATTGCGCGATACCACCTCTCTTCTGGTCCCGGCAACATCCGACAGTATTCGCGCTGCTCTCGGCGAACTAAAGATCGCGTCATTGCTGGCAGGCTATCGAGGCCAACCAGCGGCTGATATGGATGAAATCGTTGCCGCCATTCAGGCCGTTCAAGACTATGTAATGCAAAATGCCGAAACGCTCGGCGAGGTCGAAATCAACCCGCTTCTCTGCACGCCCACCCGGGCGGTGGCGGTGGATGCGCTTATCAGAAAGGCCTGAGAAATGGACCCGATCAAGACCCGCCGTGACGGCGCAATTCTCGAAGTGACGCTGGATCGGCCAAAAGCCAATGCAATCGATCTAGCTACCAGCCGCATCATGGGGCAGGTATTTGCCAAGTTTCGCGATGATCCCGAACTGCGCGTCGCGATCTTGACCGGAGCAGGTGACAAATTCTTTTGCCCTGGCTGGGACCTGAAGGCAGCCGCCGAAGGCGATGCCGTAGATGGAGATTATGGTGTCGGTGGCTTTGGCGGTTTGCAGGAGTTACGCGATCTGAACAAACCGGTCATCGCGGCCATCAATGGTATTGCCTGTGGTGGCGGGCTCGAGCTTGCGATTTCAGCCGATATGATCCTGGCCGCTGAACACGCAACTTTTGCCCTGCCTGAGATTCGATCCGGAACCGTTGCAGATGCGGCGAGCGTCAAGCTACCCAAACGCATTCCCTACCACATCGCGATGGAGCTATTGCTGACTGGACGCTGGTTCGATGCCGAAGAAGGTCAGCGTTGGGGCTTGGTCAATGAAGTCCTGCCTGCCGATCAACTGATGGATCGTGCCTGGGAATTGGCGCGTCTGCTCGCCTCGGGTCCTCCGCTGGTTTATGCTGCGATCAAAGAGGTCGTGCGCGAAGCTGAAGACAGCAAATTTCAGGACGCCATGAACCGCATCACCAAGCGCCAGCTGCGCACCGTCGATATCCTCTATTCCAGCGAGGATCAGCTTGAAGGCGCAAAAGCCTTCGCTGAAAAGCGTGATCCGGTCTGGAAAGGAAAATAAGTTCAAAACACCGCTGCCTTCATCGCATTGGCGCAGTTTTGCGCCAATCGCTCAGCTAAGCTTGTTTTTTGTCAGAACACACTTTTACTATCCTGCAATTCAGGCCACAGCTACTTTAACTGGAAGAAGGAATGTCAAAGCGGCCCGATGCAGGACAAGAAAACAGAACCAGAACTTGAGATCGGGCGAACCCTGCAGCGTTTGCGACAGGAACGTCAGCTCACGGTGACCGAACTTGCTGCGCAGTCAAAGGTTTCCGCGCCCATGATCAGCCGAATCGAAAATGGTCATGTGTCGCCGTCCCTTAGTACCTTACACGCGTTGGCAGATGCACTATCTGTCTCTCTGATGGCGATGTTCAGCCATACCGACACGACCTCGGATGTGCATCACGTTCAGGCGGGAACCGGATTGCCGTCGCGGCGTATCACACCAGACCATGCCCATGACTATCTACTGCTCGGCAAACACAGCGGGCCTAGCGGGTCATTCCAATCCGCACGCATCCGCATCTCAAAACAAGACCAACGCAAGTTGCCTAACTATCAGCACGAAGGCTACGTCTTCATCTACATGATTGAAGGCAGCGCCATCTATGGCTGTGGGACCGAAGAGTTCGAGATTTCAGAAGGTGACACGCTCAGCTTCGACGCCAAGCTCCCACATGGGGTGCGGGACATCCTGTCAGACGAAATTGAATTCGTGACCGTGTCGACGCGACCGCATTGATCTTTGCAGATGCCCTAGGTTCCACGCCGCGTTTGCCATCCGATCAGGCTGAAACACGCAAACACTACTGCAGCAACACAAACAATGGATGGCCCTGCAGGCGTATCAAATATGTAAGCAGCCCGTAGCCCGGCGATTGCGGAAAATGCACCAATCGCCGCCGCAATCAAAGCCATCGCTTCCGGTGATCTGGCCAGACTGCGCGCAGCCGCCGCCGGGATGATCAGCATTGCAGCAATCAAAAGAACACCTACGACCTTTATCGCCACGGCCACTGTAACTGCCAGAGACAGCGTCAGGATCAACTGCTCTCGCTTGGGGTCAAAGCCGCTGGCATAGGCCAACTCTTCATTCATGGTCGCCGTCAAAAGCTGCGACCAGCGCCATACGATCAGGGCCACGACAAGCGCTGCGCCCCCCCAGATCACAACCAGATCGGTGCGTGACACGGCCAGAATATCACCGAAGAGATAGGCCATCAGGTCGATGCGAACACCGGACAGGAACGATACGGCGACTAGACCGAAGGCAAGTGCAGAATGTGCTAGAACACCCAGCAGTGTATCCATCGCGTAGCCACGTCCGGACAACAGTGTCACGGTAAGTGCCATTGCAAGCGCAACAGCTAGCGCCCCAGTAAAGATGGACAGCTGAAACGTCAGCGACAAAGCGACACCCAGGATTGCCGCATGGGCGGTGGCATCCCCGAAATAGGCCATTCGACGCCAGACAACAAAACACCCCAGTGGTGCCGCAGCAAAAGCAACGCCAACACCTGCAAGCGTCGCGCGCGTCATGAAATCATCCAGCATTATTCTGCGGCTTCCTGAGAGGTTTCACAGTGACCGTGATCGTGATCATGGTCGTGATCATGGCGATAGAGGGCCAGTGCGCCTCCGGTACCCGTTCCGAACAGGGCCCGATATTCCGGGGCCGAAGCTACGACTGCGGGGGACCCTTGGCAGCACACATGACCATTGAGGCAGATCACCCTGTCCGACGCGCTCATGACCACGTGCAATTCATGGCTGATCATCAGTATGGCGCATCCGGTTTCACGCCGGACCTCCTCGATCTGACGATAAAACGCCGCAGACCCCGGTTGGTCGAGACCCTGAGTGGCTTCGTCCAAAAGCAGAACGTCGGGCCGATTGATCAACGCCCGCGCCAGCAAGACGCGCTGAAACTGTCCGCCTGACAATTGCGACATTTGGCGCTTTAGCAGATCCGGCACCCCAGCAGTTTCAAGCGCTTCTGTACATTGAAGCCTAGAGACACGATCCGTCAGACGCATGAATCTTTCGACTGATATCGGCAGGGTCGGATCAATGTGCAGTTTTTGGGGGACATACCCGATTTTTAGCCCAGGCTTCAGCGTAACCTTACCTTCTGCAGGCTTGGTCGCGCCAATGACGGCACGCAACAGGCTGGTCTTTCCCGATCCGTTTGGACCAACGATCGTCACGATTTCACCAGCCTCGATCGTCATGCCGACATGGCGCAGAACGGTATTCGCGCCATAACGCACGCTGAGGTTCTCAACGGTGATCAGGGTCATGTCTACGCCTTTTCGGTGCAGTCTGGGCAGAGTCCCTCGGCTTCTACAACGGTTCGCTCGATTTCGAAACCCGCCGCGCGCGCAGCTGCGCCGAGGACGCCTTTGGATGGCGCCGACTGGGCCTCGGCAACAGCATCGCACTTTCTACAGATCATGAAAGCCGGGGAATGCGACGCTCCTGGATGAGAACAGGCCACAAAGGCGTTCAAACGTTCGATCTTGTGGACGAACCCGTTCTGGACAAGAAAATCAAGCGCGCGATAAGCCACCGGCGGCTGAGAGCCAAAACCGGCTTCGCGCAAACGGTCCAGAATAGCGTATGCCCCGAGCGACTTGTGGTCTTGCAACAGCATTTCAAGAACTTTTCGCCGCACAGGGGTTAGCCGCAACCCTTCTTCCCTGCACCGAGCATCCGCTGTGGCCAACGCCGTTTCGACGCAATTCTTGTGATCATGCTCCTGAAATCCTACCGGCGCATCTTCACCAACCGAAATGGGGTGCATCTCACTTGTCATGTTATACCATATCATATATGCCGCTCGTAACGTTATAAAATCACACAGAGGGTCTGATGTCCAGAAAGCTGCTCCCACTATCGATTACCGCTGCATTGATGGGCGGAACCGCCATGGCGGATGCACCCAAGGTTGCGGTTGACATCGCACCCGTTCACTCACTCGTGGCCCGGGTGATGGAGGGGGTAGGAACGCCTGAATTGATAGTGCAGCCCGGTGCCTCGCCACACGAATACAACCTTCGTCCGTCAGAAGCAGCCGCACTGCAAGAGGCAGATCTGGTATTCTGGATTGGCGAGGACCTGACCCCGTGGATGGAAGGCGCAGTCGAGACGCTCAGCGACGGGGCGACTGTTACGGCGTTGCTTGAGTCGGACGGAACGGTTGTGCTCGATTTCCGTGAAAGTGCTTTGTTCGAAGCGCATGACCATGGCGACGACGAAGATCATGGGGATGACGATCATGACGATCACGACCATGCTGAGGATGATGGTCATGATCACGACGAAGAGCATGCGGATGAGCATGACCACGATGATCATGAGGACCACGCCGGACATGACGACCATGAGGGCCACGCGCATGGCGAACATGATCCGCACGCCTGGCTCTCTCCGGTCAACGCAGAAATCTGGCTGAAAACGATCGCGGCGCAGCTTTCTTCGGCTGACCCAGACAACGCAGGTGCTTATTTTGCAAATGCGGCAGCTGCGCGTGAAGAAATGGCTGCTTTGTCAGCGGAAGTGGCCGAAACGCTGGCGCCGGTCAAAGGTGGCAGCTTCATCGTGTTCCACGATGCCTATCAATATTTCGAAGATGCCTTTGGCTTCCCGGCCTCGGGTGCAATTTCCCTCAGCGATGCGACCGATCCAAGCCCGGCAAGGATCGCCGAAATTCAGGGGCGTATCCGCGACGAAGGTGTGGATTGTGTCATGGCTGAACCCCAGTTCAACCCCGGAATTGTCGCAACCGTTCTCGACGGCACCGAAGCTAAAACCGGCATCATGGACCCGCTGGGATCTGATCTGGAACCCGGAGTAAATCTGTACCCGCAACTCATCCGCAATCTGGCCAAAACACTGTCTGAGTGCCTTTGACTCAATCAACAGCCTGGTTGGGAGTTGGTTCTGGCCAGGCTGAAATCAGACAGAGTTCTCCGCTCATCGTTCCAACAAAGTCATCAGTATTCGGCTACCGGCCTCTCTAAGCTGTCCAATTTGGCGGCTAAGCTGCCGGCGCAAGTCAATCATCGCCAGCGGACTTTCGATGCCGCGCTCGACCAGAGGTTGGATCACGCCAATCTATTCCTCCAGAAACGCCGCCTCCACACCTGTACGGTCGGGAAGATCAAATTCTTGTCCGGATATCTGAGCCTCAAGTCTCGCGCGCGACGCGATCGCAATCGCCTGTCGCGGCCTGCCAATCGCCTAGATCACGCCACGAATACGAACGGGAAGGGCAGATCGACCAAAGCAACCAGCGAGGCAGACGTAAAGAAATCCCTCACGACTTCAAAGTCCTGAAGGATCGAGGCCATGCGTCCATTCTGCCCGCCCCGGGCTTTCATTATAAGCGCCATCAACTGATTGAACAGCCGCTCGGTGATCTTCAGGTCCGCCCGTTTTCCCGCTGCATCGATGAACCGTGTCCGCAATTTCTTGATCAGGAAATCGAACAACAGTGCAAGGCCAACTCCGACGACCAGAGCCAGTAAGCTATCAACCACTTCGTTTGGCAGATTGGGGTCATGAACGACCATGGTGAACAGCGACGTCGTCGGCCCAAGCACACTTATCACCATCGCGGCCAACATATTCTGAATGTAGACCACGCGCAGATCGCTGAACGCAGACCAAAACCATTGGCCTTGCGGGGCAGAGCGGTCCTCGTCCGAACGGCGCGAGCATTATGCGCGCAATATCCTGCGCGTCTTGCGCAGTCGTGTTTCCTGTCGCCGCCAGATCTGAGGTTCGCTGAATCCGGTGCTGACATCGATCGCAAGAAAGCGTCGGTGTCTTCTCGATCCAGAACCACTAAAGGTTGAACATCTGGGGCAAACGCCAGGACCAGAAACAAGTACAGGTCCAGTTTGAGTAACCGCGCTTTCCCAAAACCTGACTGTAGCCCACCGCCTCCACTGCGCTGACCGCCTAGGCGACTTCATCGCCCTAGAACACCCGAAAGATATCCACCTCGGACAAACCGAGACCTAAATGCTCTGTCAGTAGTCGGAGGTGCGTATTCAGCGGGTTAGTCGCAGTCGGGTTCACGACGGATATCACAAGGTTGGATCGGTCGGCTGTGCAACACCCAACGCGTCCAGGATATCGCCCGTGACCGCCAGCACGGCATATTCTGCACGACGTGCCTGAGCCTCAAGCTGGATCACCCGAACCTGCGCAAGATTCAACTCGCGCAACGCATCCAATATCTGTACCAGCGTGCTGCGCCCGATATCAAACTGTCCACGAGCTGCATCTAGCGCTTGCTCGTTGATCTCGACAGCGCGCCGGGCTGCGGCGAGCCGTCGCTGGATTGAATTGGTCTCTTCCAAGGCCTGGGAGAGATTACGTTGCAACTCGCGCCGCAATTCTTCTTCATCAGCCCGGCTTTGTTGAAGATTCGCCCTTGCGGTTTCGACATTGGCGCGCGCGGATCCCCCTTGGTAAATCGGGACCGTTACACCCAATCGGGCCTGCACACCGTCGTCGATACTGCCCTGGTCGAAATCTGTCTCAAGAATCGCAGAGAGTGTTGGGCGGGTCGCTCGTTCGGCAACCACGACCTCTTGTTCACGCACTTGACTGAAGGCGACCTGAGTACGCAGACGCGGGCTGCGTGCAACCATTTGCTGCGAGGTGGCCGCTGCCAGAATGGGTGCGGGGGGGATGGGCGGAATTATATCGGGTCGCGTTCCGAAGACTTCGACCCATGTTGCCGTCGCCAGTTCCACATCCGTATGAGCCTGCGCTAATTCTGTCTCGGCGTTAGACTTCCGCCCCTGCCCCGCCAGCAAATCTGCCACCGATCCGGCCCCGGCATCAAAAAGGGACTGGAGGTCGCTGACCAAAACGTCCGTACGATCCAGATTCTGCTGGGCTTGTTCTTCGAGGCGGCGATTTCGATCCAGATCAATTATGGTCTCGATGGCCTCGAAGCTCAGCGCGCTCAGCTCTGACAATTCGTTTAACCAGGTCTGCCGGGCTTCAATCTGACGCAAACCCACACGACCCGAGACTTTGCCACCATCATAGATGATCTGGCTAAGCCGCAGGATCGGGACTGTATCCCCATCGGACGTCAGGGATGTCTCGGCCTCGATCTGCGGCAGGAACGCGCCTTGCTCGGCATCAATGCGGGATTTCGAAGCCAGAACGCTGGCGGCTCCGGCTGCGGTGGTGGGCGATGTCGCGACAGACCTTCGCACCAACTCAGCGAATTCAGTGCGTGCGACATTTCCCTTCAGATTATTCCCCCCCGATAAGGGGGCGGGGGCTGGTGTCGCCCCGGGATCAAAGGACTTGGTTCCCTGTAAATCCTGACTGCAGCCCGCCAAAATAATAGTGGCTATCACAACCGACAACCATGCCCTCATCCCGCTAAAGCTCCTGATTTCAACTCTGAGATAAGCAACAAATTTCCAGTCAGTTAATCGTGGAACTTGCTGCCCGCATTTTGCGTTACAGGAGAAAGTGCGGTAAAAAGGTAACCATATTCTTTACGAGTTTAATGTTCTGGCACGACATCAGTTTATCAAGATGCGGGTCCAGAAAAATCAAGCGGAGCAAGGGCGCAAATCCCATCTGATAATCCGCGAGCTTTCGGCCGCCAGCAATGTTCTGTTTAGCAAGTTTGATTCAACCAATCACAACTCATCCAACCTTGTTGCCTTGGCTCCAGACACCGCGCAAAACTGGTGTTTGACCCATGCGACGCACACGTAGAACGTCACCGCGTAGACCTACTTTCAGGATGCCACGGTCATCAAGACCGACAGCCATTGCAGGATTACGTGTAACCGTGGCCACAGCACGTGGCAGGTCGTCCCAAACACTGGCAAGATGAAAAGCCGACAGCAGTAGCGCAGAAGGCACATAGTCGGAAGACACAATTTCCAGAAGATCGGCCTTTGCAAGATCTTCAGCCGCGACATTGCCGGAATGCGAGCCGCCACGGATCAGATTCGGGGCACCCATCATGACGGCGATGTTGCGGGTACGGCAGGCCTCGGCCGCCTCGAACGTGGTTGGGAATTCGGCGAAAGCCACACCATTTTCGGACGATTTTTTGACATGCCGCGCCGTGGTATCGTCATGGCTGGCCAGCGCGGCGCCAAGACGGGCGGCTTCGATCACTGCACCGGCTTCGTGCTTTTCTCCGAAACGCTGCTGTAGACCACGCAGGTTCTCGACATGTGCAACGAAATCGGCGTCGGTCATACCGCGCTTTTTGGCGACATAGGTCTTCAATGCACTCAGATCGCTGAATTGACGTTGACCCGGCGTGTGGTCCATCAGACTGACAATGCCAACCCTGTCTTCCGGCCCGAAGGTCGCCAATTCCTCAAGCAGTGTCTCCGAGCAGATCTCGGCTCGCAGGTGAAGGAAATGGCTGATCTTGAAATAGCCTGCGGCGCGCGCCGACAACAGTTCGTCCGCCAGTTTGCGGGCATAATCGATGTAACGGCCCTTGCCGCTGTGAATGGAACCTACTCGCATGGCGTCGAACACGGTTGTGATTCCGGTCGAAGCCAGCTCGCTATCATGCGCGATCAGGGCCGGAAGATGAGGCCAGTCCACTTCCGGGCGAGGCTCGATATGACGTTCGATATTGTCGGTGTGCAGCTCGACCAGTCCCGGAAGGATGTAATCACCTGCACAATCGACCGCGCCGGTCGGAACATGATCCCCTTCGGTGATCTCGGAAATGATGCCCTGTTCGATTGTCACCGAACCGGTTACTACCCGATCGGGCATCACAAGCTGGGCATTCGCAAGGCACAGATTATCTGACATATCGCTGTCACAAGCCTTTGCCAAAGAGGGTGCGGGAAAAGGGGAATTCATGTCATACTCTCGATTTGCAATCTACTACGTGCCGCCCGAAGGACCATTGGAACAGTTCGGCGCGCGCTGGCTGGGATGGGATGTCGTGCAGGGCTGCGAGGTGCCTCAGCCCGATCTGCCCGATTTGCATGACGTTACGATGACACCGCGCAAATACGGCTTTCACGGAACGCTGAAACCACCCTTTCAACTTGCCGGAGGTTATTCGCTTGAAGCCCTGAAAGCGGCGGCGTCTGAGATGGCCGCTGGCCTGGCGCCTTCGAGCTGTGAACGGCTGAGTCTGACGAGGCTGGGCCGGTTTCTCGCTTTGACCCCACAGGGCGATGTGAGCGGCTTGCAAAGAATTGCTGCGGCCTGTGTACGTGAGCTTGACCCGTTTCGCGCCCCAACCAATGAGGCTGAACTTGAGCGGCGGCGCGGTGCAAGGTTGAGCCAACGTCAGGAGGCACTGTTGATCGAGTGGGGTTATCCCTATGTGATGGACGAGTTTCGGTTTCACATGACGCTGACGGGTCGGCTGCCGAATGGTGATATTCCTGTATGGACCGAGGCACTGCGCCGCCATTTGCCAGCCTTGCCCGAGCCCTTCGTCATCGACCAAATTGCCTTGTGCGGCGAGCGCATTGATGGGCGTTTCGAGCTTATTCATCGGTACGCGCTCGCTGGTTGAAGGACCCCTGCGGCGCGCGCAACCGTCTCGGCCAGTGGGCCATCGTTGGAAATGGTGATAACGTCCAACCCATCGGGCAAGGGTTTTTCTGCCTGAGCAAGCCGATTTGCAATCTCGCTATCGCTTTCTCGGCCGCGAGTCGCCAAACGCCGTGCAAGAGTTTCCGGCTTCGCCGTGATATTCAGGACAATGAAGCGTGGGAAATTTTCTGCGGCCTCGAGCAGAGCTTTGCGCGAGAAATTTGCCAGACAGTCTGCGCCATCACTCAGCCGATCTTTGACGGCAACCGGTATCCCGTAGCAAAGCCCATGAGCAACCCAATGCACCGCAAAGGCACCATTCGCTGCCATTTCTTCAAATTCGGCGATTTCGACGGCGTCATAGTCTTCCCCGCCCAACTCTGGTGCCCGGGTGATGACGCGGCGCACCAAATGCAAATCGGGCAACAAGTCACAAAGCCCTAGCATCACACTGTCTTTGCCAGCCCCCGACGGGCCAACCACAGCGATGAGGCGACCCCGGGTCATGCCGCGACCTCGGGTGAAAACTGACTGGCGTCGATTTCGCGATCACAAACGCGCGCCCTAGCCGCTTCGTCATGGAAAATGCCGATGATTGCAGTACCACGCGCCTTTGCCTCTTCGATGAGCCTTAGAACAACCTCGCGATTGGCCGCATCCAGACTGGCAGTCGGCTCATCCAACAGCATCGCGGGATAGGAATGGGCGAACCCGCGTGCGATGTTGACACGCTGCTGTTCACCACCCGAGAAGGTAGTCGGTGAAAGGGTCCAGAGCCGCTCGGGAATGTTCAGTTGCCGCAACAGAGCTTCAGCCCGCGCCTTCGCGTCAGCAGCGGAAATGCCCACAGCCCGCAAGGGCTCGGCCACGACATCGACGGTGGGCACGCGCGGAACCACGCGGAGAAACTGGCTGACATAACCCAGAACCTCGCGGCGCAGGGCGATAACTGTCCGAGGCTCTGCCTGCACGATATCCACATCACCGATGCGAATTTCTCCGCTTCGGGCCAGATAGTTGCCATAGATCATACGCATGAGGGTGGACTTGCCCGCTCCAGACGCGCCCGTCAGCGCTACGCATTCGCCCGGAGAGACCGAGAAGGATACATCGCTCAGCACCTCGATCACGGCCGCACCTTGATTATGGAGAGTGAAAGTCTTTGAGACGTTGTTAAGCTCAATCATTGCTCACACCTGCAAAACGGAACTGACAAGAAGTTGGCTATAAGCGTGTTGCGGGTCATCAAGTACTTGATCGGTCAGGCCTGCCTCGACCACGCGGCCCGATTTCATCACCATCAACCGATCTGCCAGCAGGCGCACCACGGCCAGATCATGCGTGACGATGATCGCCGACAAGCCCATGTCGCGAACTAACCCACGCAACAAGTCGAGCAACCGCGCCTGAACGGACACGTCCAGACCTCCCGTTGGCTCATCCATGAACACCAGCCGAGGACCGGTCACGAGGTTTCGTGCAATCTGCAGGCGCTGCTGCATCCCACCCGAAAAGGTCGTCGGGCGATCATCCACACGGGAGGCATCGATCTCCACTCGTTGAAGCCAATCCGTGGCCTTGTCACGTATGTCGCCATAGTGACGCTCTCCAACGGCCATCAGCCGTTCACCTACATTCCCACCGGCACTGACGCCCATGCGCAACCCGTCGCGTGCATGTTGGTGGACAAAGGCCCAATCGGTACGGCTCAGCATCCGGCGCTCGGGCTCGGACATCGTTACCGTGTCCTGCGGACCTTTTGCGCGGGTGTCGAACACAACCTCTCCGGCATCCGGGGTCAGATGCCCGGCCATGCAATTCAGCAGTGTCGACTTACCTGACCCGCTTTCGCCAACGATCCCCATGACCTCACCGGGATAGAGATCGAATGACACATCGGCACAGCCAATATTTGGGCCATAGCGCTTTGTGATGTCCCGAACAGACAGCAAAGGTGTCATGCGGCGTCCTTTCCTTTGTGACCCGCCGCCTGGCGCGCCTCGCAATAATCGGTATCCGAGCAGACGAACATCCGCCCACCCGCGTCATCGATGATTACCTCGTCCAGATAGCTGTCCTCGGCACCGCACAAGCCGCAGGCTTGGTCGGCCTTGGACGCCTCAAACGGATGATCCTCAAAATCCAGTGAGACAACCTGCGTGTAGGGTGGCAGCGCGTAGATCCGTTGTTCACGCCCAGCTCCGAACAGCTGGATCGCAGCCATATGACCAAGCTTTGGGTTATCGAATTTCGGGATTGGCGACGGGTCCATCACATAGCGGCCTTCGACCTTCACCGGGTAAGCATATGACGTCGCGATATGCCCATGACGACTGATATCTTCGTACAGCTTCACATGCATCAGCCCGTATTCCTCAAGGCTGTGCATCTTGCGGGTTTCGCTCTCTCGCGGTTCCAGAAAGCGCAACGGCTCAGGGATAGGCACCTGATAGACAAGGATCTGACCTTCTTGCAGCGGCTCCTCGGGAATCCGGTGGCGAGTCTGAATCACGGAGGCGTCGCTTGTCGTTGTGGTTGTTTCAACCCCTGCAGTGCGTTCAAAGAAGGTGCGGATCGAGACCGCGTTTGTGGTATCGTCCGAGCCCTGATCGATCACCTTGAACGTGTCATCCGGGGTCAACACAGCGGCCGAGACCTGCACACCGCCCGTACCCCAGCCATACGGCATAGGCATTTCGCGCGAGGCAAACGGCACCTGATAGCCCGGGATCGCCAGACTTTTCAGAATTGCACGGCGGATCATCCGCTTGGTCTGTTCGTCCAGATAAGCAAAGTTATAGGCGTTCATTCCGCAGCCTCCTGCACCTGATCTGCGCCCGCTTCACGGCGCAGTTTGCGCACCAGTTCCAGTTCAGACTGGAAATCGACGTAATGCGGTAGCTTGATATGCTCCAGAAAGCCCGTCGCCTGTATGTTGTCCGCGTGATAGAGGACAAACTCGGCATCCTGAGCCGGTGCGCCTACGTTATCTTCACCCAATTCTTCCCACCGAAGTGCGCGGTCGACCAGAGCCATCGAGATCGCCTTGCGTTCAGTCTGACCAAACACAAGCCCATAACCTCGGGTGAATTGCGGCGGCTCAGTTTTGGAGCCTTTGAACTGGTTGACCGTTTCGCATTCGGTCAGAACGACCTCGCCGATTTCGATGGCAAAGCCCAGTTCCGGGATCTCCAATTCAACCGTTACCGTCCCGATCCGAAGCTCTCCAACAAAGGCGTGGTTGCGCGCGTATCCGCGCTGCGTGGAATACGCGAGACCGAGGGTGAAGCCCTCGTCCGCACGGGTCAGGGCTTGCAGGCGCAAGGCGCGATCAGCGGGCATCTCAAGCGGCTCGCGGGTCAAATCAGGTGGCGGCGTATCGTCGTGCTGCGCTTCCTCAATCAGACCTTCGCGATTGAGAAAATCCGTGACGTGAGGCACATCGCCCGGTACTACTTCTAGGGCGGGGGCTTCGGGCAAGTCACCTTCAGCGGCCAGTTTGAAATCCAATAAGCGATGAGTGTAATCGAAGGTCGGCCCCAGCACCTGCCCGCCCGGCAAGTCCTTGAAGGTTGCCGAGATGCGCCGGTCACAGGCCATTGCGCCGGTATCGACAGGCTCGGAGGCACCAAAGCGTGGCAATGTGGTGCGATAGGCGCGGATCAGGAAGATCGCCTCAATCAGATCGCCACGTGCTTGCTTGATCGCAAGCGCGGCCAGATCAGGATCAAACAGCGATCCTTCGGCCATTACCCGATTGACCGCGAGGCTAAGCTGTTCGCGGATTTGCGCGATGCTCAGCTCCGCTACATCGGTATCACCCCGACGTTCTTCGGCAAGCCAGGCGTGGGCGTTCTCAATCGCGCGCTCACCGCCTTTTACTGCTACATACATCAGGACACCTCGGTCGTTCTTGGCAAAGCCGCTAAGCGGCTGCCATTCGTGAAGATGAAGTCGAGCCCCAGCGGAAACAGCATTCGATTATGCTGAAACGCCTCAAGCTCGGGCAGTGAAAGCGCTGCTTTATCCTTGATGCCCGGACCTGTCAGAGTAGCCCCTGAAGCGATGATTTCGGGGCATTCCACGATCAACGTGGCAGAGCGATCCGGATATTCGGACGTCCCGATCGGGTATGCGTTCAAGGGTCCAAGATCCGACCACGCACCAACGGCAAACATACAATGCGACGGGCCGGCCAGCGGTGCGCCCGTGTGGAAGGCAAGCCAGCTGCGTACGGCGTCGCAATCCAAAGCACCGGCCAGATAAACGGGCGTCTCGGTGTCGCAGAGCGTCAACAGCACCGCGCCCGCTGATGCCGACAAGGGAGGCGGGGGCACTGCGCCAGAAATCTCGTGCATCGTGCCGGGACGCGCCATTGCTTCCATAACACTACGAAAGGCGTGGGCGGATTGGATCGCGGGGTCCGTGAAACCGCCGGTCAGGGCTTCTGACTGCATCAATCCTCTCCTCGTACCATTGTGAAGAAATCAACCTTAGTGGCTGCGGCTTTGGCAGCACGGGCGACTTTTGCTGTGGTCCGTTCAGCCTGCAAGGGGGCCAGCAGATTGGTGCGCAAAAGCTCAGCTGCAGCGGTCTGCATTAACGCATCAACCAGCGCGGCAGCTTCGGCATCGTCCTTGCGGCGGCCTTGGATATAGGCATGCCCGACTTCACCCGTTTCCAGCGTCAACGCGCAGCGGGTTACCGTCATTTCACCCAGATTGAATGGCGCGCCGGTCCCGCCTGCACGTGCGCGCACCATGGTGCTGCCAATCTCAGGCGCGCGCAGCCATGTGAAGCCGGGGCGAGTCATCGCTGCATCCAGCAGGGCTGCCACGCGTCCCTCCGACGCTTTGGCCAAAAGGCTCATCCAAGCCTTTCGGTCGGCGTTTTCATCAAAAGTGTCTTTCATCTCGACAACTTTTCCATATACTATACAACTATACACATCTTATCATATTTGCCGCCCCGAGACAGAGGAATTTTGTGAAACTTGCGTGACACTCCCGGCAAAACCCCGATCTGGAAGGCCATTGCCGACGCCCTGCGTAGCGATCTGGCCGAAGGGCGCTATGGCCCGAGTGATAAGCTGCCGACCGAGGCTGCTCTGGCAGAACGGTTTGGTGTGAACCGCCACACGGTGCGTCACGGCATCTCGGCCCTTGTGGATGAGGGCCTGATCCGAACGCGCCGGGGTGCAGGCGCTTTTGTAGCAGCCACGCCCACCGATTACCCCATCGGCTCGCGAGTGCGATTCCACGAAAACCTCATCGCTGCTGGTCGCAGACCCGAAAAGAGGGTGCTTCATGTTGAAGAACGGGCAGCGACCGAAGGCGAGGCCACCGCCCTGGCCCTTTCACCTGGCGATCAGATCTGTGCGTATCACGGCCTCTCATTAGCGGACGGGCACCCCATCGCCGTATTCGAAAGCATGTTTCCCCTTGAGCGCCTGCCCGGCATCAGCGCAGCCCTGCAGGAGACCTGCAGCGTTACCGAGGCGTTAAACAGGTCGGGCGTCACTGACTATACCCGGGCCTCAACCCGGCTGACCGCCACGCGCGCCACGGCCACCCAAGCTCTGCATCTGCAGGTTTCCGAAGGTGACCCGCTGCTCAGATCATCCGGGGTGAATGTGGACGAACAGGGGCGACCGGTTGAATTTGGCCGAACCTGGTTTGTAGGAGACCGGGTGACACTGTCCCTTGAGAGTTAAGGCTCGTATTTCTCCAGAAACGCTTCCGCCATCAGAGCACGGAAATCGTCGAGCGCCAACCGCAACTTGTCATGAGACCAATTCCACCAGGCCAATGCGATCAACCGATCGGCGATATATCGTGGCTGACGCAGTCGCAAGGGTCTTGCAGGTGTACCGGCAACAATTGTGTAGGGGTCTACATCCTTCGTCACCAAGGCACCCGCAGCCACAACGGCCCCGTCACCCAGTGTGACCTCGGGCTTTATCATCGCGCCTGCGCCAATCCATGTATCGTTCCCGATATGGACAATTCGGGATTTGCGGTGACTGAAAAACACCTCGTCCCGATCCGCATCGTCCCAATAATCGTTCGAGCGATACAGGAAATGGTGACAGGACGCCGTGTGCAGCGGGTGATCAGTCGCGCCGATCCGCGAAAACGCGGCGATGTTGGCGAACTTACCGACCTTCGCGTTGGCGATGTCGGCATAACGATCGCAATAGCTGTAGTCGCCCATTTTTGTATGTACGACGCGGCTGCCCTTGCCGATTTCAACATAGGCCCCGAACGTACTTTCGGTAATCTCACATTCGGGGTGAATGAAGGTCTGTTCCGCTGAAAGCCGCGCCATCAGTCTTTCCGCCCGATCAGCTTACCGCGCAACCAGCCCGAGGCCCAATCCATGAACATTACCATGATGATGATCAGGACAATGTAATAGGCGACCTCTTCCCAATCTTTCTGCGTCTGGATGGCTTGCGTCAGCATCAGTCCGATGCCGCCACCGGTGATCGCACCGATGATCGTCGCTGAACGTGTATTGGATTCGAGGAAATATAGAATCTGGGCCAGCAGCACGGGAACAACCTGCGGGATCACCCCGAACCGGTATCGCTGTAGCGGTTTGGCCCCGGTCGAGGACACCCCCTCGATCTGTTTCTGATCAACGTTTTCCAACGCCTCCGAGAAGATCTTGCCGAAGGTGCCCGTGTCGGTAATCAGAATCGCCAACGCGCCGGTCAATGGTCCTGGGCCAAAGGCCCGAGACAGAACCACAGTCCAGATCAATGCGTCCACACCGCGCACAAAGTCGAAAAGACGGCGCGTTGCGGCGCGAAGCAACATGATCGGCGAAAACCGTTTGGCGGCGAGAAAGGCCAATGGAAGCGCGATCATCGCGGCACCCATCGTACCCAGAAATGCCATCAGGATCGTTTCTCCGATGGCCCAGGCCACATCCTTATGCCGCCACATCGCGTTGTTCCACCAGTCAGAGATTGCGCCTGCGATATTCGAACGGCTTGGATCGATCTGCGCGCCAAACAGGATCTCTCCAAGCCCATGGCCGTGGTAGGGACTGTCAAGCGTGAACCAGAACAGCTCCCAACCCGGGAAATAGTTGAACACTTCAGTCCGAGCGCCCGTCATGGTGATCCGGCCCTCATGCGTTGTGACACCAACACGCCGTTCAGATGCGGAAATCCAGTCGGGCAGTTCAGAGGGCAGATTTGTCGTCAGGCGACGTCCCTTGGCCTGCACTTCGATCAGCTGGAAGTCAGGTATTTCAATCTCGGTCCGGTTGTCAGGCAGGAACCGCACGATATGATTGCGGCCCAGATCGATCGTCGTCACCTCTTCACCCGATACCCAGTCGGGGCGTTGACCCTCGGGATAAGTGCCCTTGCGCTCGCCCTCAACAGCATAGGTCACCTCACCGCTCCGATTATTGCGTGTGACATGCACTTTGTGTGACCAGCTATCAGAAGCCAGTGTAACGGCGTTGTCCAGATTGGCACGTTGCGCAAGGCCCGGCAGGTCGAAGGCAAAGAAGATGTAGGTGAGATAAACGAGGATCACGACAGGAATGCTAAAGCCGATCAATCGTTTACGCTTAAAAAGCTTTTCGGCGTCAAGCTTGGCCCCGTCCAGCCCGAAGTTCCAATCAATTGTGGTCATTGGCCCTGCCCTTCGGTCAGACGGTTGCGGTAGCGGCTGGACACCTGATCGAAGAATACGATGGTGCCGAATAGCAGGATGAAAATCGCGCCGGCCTCGTCAAAACGACCCGGACCCCAAGCCATGGCATTGCGCAGTTCGTAACCCAACCCTCCCGCGCCGACGAAGCCCAGGATGGCAGAAGCGCGAATATTGATCTCAAATCGCAGCAACGTGTAGCTGATATAGTTTGGCGCGACCTGTGGCAGGATACCCAGCATCATCTGTTTCGACCAAGTCGCCCCGGTCGAAGCCAACCCCTCAACCGGTTTCAGGTCAGCGTTTTCGGATACTTCCGAGAACATTTTACCAAGCGCCCCTGCGGTGTGGATTGAGATAGCGATCATCGCCGGCACCGGACCGCCCCCAAGGACGAAGATCAGCACAAGCGCGATAACGATTTCCGGCACTGCGCGCATAACATCCGAGATACGCCGGAAGACCGGGATTAAACCCGGCCATTTCGCCAGCCCGCGTGTGCCAAGAAGCGACAGGATCAGACCACCGATGGCCCCGATCAACGTGGAAACTGCGGCAATGTTCACCGTCTCAACCAGTGCAGGGAAGTACTTCACGATCAGGCCAGGCAGATCGGCCCGCTTTTCCCAAGCTTCAGACAGCACATCCGCCGGGTAATCACCGATCTGATACAATCCGTCCCAGAACCCACCCGCGTTTCGGGAATCCGCAATGTTGAAACCTGATACCATCAGGACCACAAAGATCAGCAGCGTCAGCCCGCCATAAAGCCTGCGCTTGTGAACTTGTGCCATATAGCTGGATTGAATGGTCTCAACGCCGCCTGGCGCCGCACCGATTGATAAATCTGCCATCCCGAGCCCCGAATGAATAAAGACCGGCAACCCCAATGGGTTGCCGGAAACGTCATGTGCGCGCGTTAGCCACCGATTTTGGCTTTGCGGGCCTCAACAATCGAGATGTAGGTGTCATGCGATACCGGCTGGAAACCCAGCGTTTCGCCTGCCGCCACACCATATGCGCAATCGGGGTCACGCTCGTGCAGGCCATCGACAAGATCTGTCATGGTCGCGCGGACATCGGCAGGCAACGCCTTGCGCAGAACCACAGGGCCTTCGGGGATAACGTTCGATTTCCAGATCTGGACCATGTCGTTCATGTCGACAAGACCTGCGTCAACCGCTTTGCGCAGGGCACCAGAATTGTATCCATCTTCCCAGTTGCCCTGACCATCGGCCCAGGTCACACCACCATCAATGTCGCCATTATTCACAGCGACGATCGTCTGCTCGTGGCCACCAGTGAATTTGACCTCACCGAAATACTCACCCGACTCCATGGTGATACCTTCTTTGTATTGCGGGATTTCGATCGACGGGATCAGATAACCTGAGGTCGAGTTCGGATCACCAAATCCAAACACTCTGCCTTTCATGTCGTCCAGTGAGGTGACGCCACTATCCTTGCGGGCGAACCCAATCGAGTGATACCCGATTGAACCATCCACATTGACCTTGATCAGAACGGGCTCAACAGCTTCGGGGTCTTGCAGATAGGTGGCTGCGTAAGAAGAGGCACCCAGCCATGCCATGTCGAGTGTCCCGCCCAACAGGCCCTGTATCACACCGTTGTAGTCCGCCGGGGCGAATAGCTTGGTCTCAACGCCTAACGCCTCAGAGGTATAGTCCGCAAGACACTGGTACGAGTTCATGCGGTCCTGGGCATTTTCACCACCAAGGATGCCAATGCGAAACTCGGTGATTTCTTCGGCAAGAGCAGCAGTGCTCAATACAGTCGTGGCGGCAAACGCCAGTGCGAGGGTCTTTTTCATCATTTTCTCCGTTCGGTTAGATGAAGGTGGCCCGCGACGGACGCGGGGGGGGAAATGGCTCAGACGTAGGCTTCCGCTTCGCGGACCTCGGGCCTGTCCAGTGTTTCGATCTCGGTCGAGGTTGCGGCCTCGGAAAAGTCCGCGCCTGCACCGTAGATGTCGCGCGCTACGCCCGTGGTCAGCTGCGCAGGGGTGCCGTCGAACACAATCCGACCATCACGCATTCCGATGACTCGGTCGCAGTAGCGACGCGCGGTATCCAATGTGTGCAGATTAGCAATGACCATACGGCCGTCTTCTTCGTGAATGGCCCGCAGCGACTGCATCACAACCTGTGCATTCATTGGGTCCAGCGAGGCGATCGGCTCATCCGCCAGAATGATCTTCGGGTCCTGCATCAATGCGCGGGCGATGGCGACGCGTTGCTGCTGGCCGCCTGATAAGGCTTCGGCTCGCTTGGGTGCTTGCTCGGCAATGCCTAGCCGATCCAGAATTTCAATCGCTTTATGAATATCCGACCGCGGGTACAGGTTGAACATCGTCGAAAAGGTCGATTGCCTGTTCAGCGTGCCATGCAAAACGTTCGAGACGACATCCATGCGCGGTACAAGATTGAACTGCTGGAAGATCATCGCACAGCGCGATTGCCATTCGCGTTTGGCAGCACCGCGAAGCACAGAGATCTCTTCGCCTTCAAAAGTAATTGTGCCGGTCGTTGCATCGCTCAGACGGTTGACCATGCGCAAAAGCGTGGATTTTCCAGCCCCGGAGCTGCCTATAATCCCGATCATGGTTGGCTTGTCGACGACGATATTCGCCGAATCCACGGCCCATTTGTCACCAAACTTTTTGGTCAGCTTTTCAATTCTCAGCATATCGCCCCCATCGTTGCGAGGCGGATAGAACGTCAAAACAAAAGCTTCGTGACGCTTTTGAATCGTTTCGTTTACATCTACGCGAAAGATTTGTGACAGGCGCGATGATTGCCTGGTTCTGCAGCGTGCGGCGTTTCTCGCAGGACTCTGCGCGAGTTTTATCCACAGGGCGTCATAAAACTGTTACGCTTGAGCGCAGAAAGAACTAACCTTCACCTATGACCCGTCTTCATGCCAGCCTTCTTCTATGCCTTGCGGTGCCTTCTACTGCGCAGTCTAAAATGGCGGATGTCAGCTGTGATGACAGCGCGCGGATGGCACAGACACTGAAACAGGTTCTGGGGGCCGAACGTCAGGGCATGGGTTTGCGCGATCCCGAAACGATGCTGGAGGTTTGGGTCAAACGTACAAGCGGAGACTGGATGATCGTTCAGAACTACGCCAACGGTACTTCATGCATCGTCGCGATGGGGGAACATTGGCAAGGTGAGGTGCCAGACCCGGCTTAGGCAGGTGTCAGCAGACCGCGCGAACTGCAGACGCGCAATCTCGCTGCTTGTTTTGTTCCTTCTGAAGATCTCGCGAAGGGATCAGATCAGTCCAGCAGCCCACGTTCGGTCAGGACTTTGCGAGCAACACGGAAGCATTCAAGAGACTGCGGGACGCCACAATAAATGCCGATCACATGAATGATTGATCGGATTTCCTCTTTGGTGACACCATTGTTCAACGCGCCGTTACAGTGGATTTCCCATTCATGCATCTTGCCGAGTGCCCCAATCATAGCGAGGTTCATCATCGAACGGGTCTTGTGATCGATCGTGTCATCCCCCCAGCCGAAGCCCCAGCACCAAGCAGTCATGTTCTCTTGGAATGAGCGGGTAAAATCATCCGCCGCTGCCAGGTTCTTCTCAACATACTCGGCGCCCAGCGTCGACTTGCGCTGCTTCAGGCCATGTTCAAACAGGTTGTCGTCCATCATTCTCTCCTCAGGTGAAACGACCGATCTGCAACTTAGTCGGTCCTGGCTCGATATTCCGCTAAAGCCGCCGCCCCTGTCTTACAACCAACCCCACCACCGAAGGCAAGGGGCTCGATCGCGTCGTTCTGGTCGGGTGTGCCCTTTGGCACAGCGTTGGCTTCGGTGATGTCTTATCTGGCCCATCCACAGCACGTAACGTTATTCAATCGCCTCGCGCATCCATTGTTGAAGCTTCGCAACGGAATGCTCGCTCATGACGCCACAGGCCGGATCAAGCACCAGCGGTCCCGGTTTGTACCCTTTGGATTTCAGGCCGCGGTGAACGGATTCCACTAACCGAATATCCTCGGCCACGGTCGTTTCGCGATCCTGAGTGGCAAGGCCACGGATCACGTCGCTTTCATGACCGCCTTCTGTGTACCACCCGCGCCAGACGGTACAGCTGTCCACTGTGTTTGCCCGCCAATGATAGGTGTTCAGAACATTTCCCGGATAGCATTGGAACGAGAACATCGGCCACAGGAACCAGCTTTGATAGTCGCCCGCGTGCATGTTGCTTTCCAGATCAATCGGATAGGTCATCTTTTCGAGGCTTTGGCACTCGGTCGTGTGACGCAGCACGTAACCTCCCGACACATCGGGCTGAATGTCATAGGTTTCCGGTTTGATCACGCCTTCTGCAAAGGTCGGGTGATTAGTTGGGCAGTGATAGCATTCCGAGTAATTCTCGATCGAAACCTTCCAATTGCAGTTCTCGGGGATTTCTATCCACTCCAAAGGGGCCAGAGCGTTAATGTTTGGCACGAACTCCGACAGCTCATCCCGGACGCCGGGATACCATTCGTCCATCGGTGCCGCGGTATCGTCGAGATTGACGAAGATGAACCCGAGGAAATCTTCGGTCCGCACTTCGGTCAGGCAGATTTTTTCGCGATCAAAACCGGGGACTTTCTTGATGTTCGGCCCGGACCGCAGACCGCCAGTCAGTTCGTAGGTCCACTGATGATAAGGGCAGACTACAACGCGGGTATTCCCGGTTCCCGTCACCATTTCATGCGCACGATGCTGGCACACGTTGTAGAAAGTCCGGACGACGTAATCGCGTCCGCGTATGGCAAAAAGATTCTGACCAGCGATTTCGAAAGCAAAGTAATCGCCAACATTTGGGATATCCGCCGCGTGGCCTGCGTATTGCCAGGTTCTGCATAACAGGCCGGTCATCTCTTTGTCGAAGATGTCGGGGTCCGTATAGTACCGGGCCTCAAGCGAGTGGGTCGGCGGGGCATTCATATTTGTTCCTCCTGATACAGGCCAAGCTGATGATTCAGGCAAAAAGATCGCTTCAGGATTCGTAACATCCGTACGGGCCAGAACACCATCCGAAACATCTGTACCGTTCATTTCTTGCGTTGGTATGTACATTTGTGCCATCGTATATTTACTCTGGTACATTTGTAGCAATAGGAAGTCCACAGAAATCCATGTCTCGGGAACAGGAAGTTTGCGATGTCTAAGAAGGAACTGCCTGCACACGCAAAGGTCGTCATTGTCGGAGGTGGCGTCATGGGCTGCGGTCTGGCCTATCATCTGGGCCATGAAGGCTGGGGCGAAGACACGGTGTTGCTGGAAAAGGCCGAGTTAACCTCGGGCTCAACATGGCATGCCGCAGGTCAGATCACCCATTCCACCAGTTCCTATGGGCTGGGCAAAATGGTCGACTATAACATCGGCCTTTATTCCAAGACACTTGAGGAAGAAACCGGTCAGGCCGTCACATGGCACGGCTGCGGTTCTTTCCGTCTGGCATATACCGAAGATGAGATGGACTGGCTGCGCCACACCTTATCGGTTGGCCGTGCGCTGGGGTTCAATATCGAGTTGGTAGGGCCTGACTTCATCGCTGAAAAGCACCCTTACTATAACCTCGACGGTGTCATTGGTGCGCTTTACACGCCAGACGACGGCCACGTTGATCCTTCGAACGTGACCATGGCCATGGCCGCTGGTGCCCGCCAGAAGGGTGTGAAGATTTTCCGCCACTGTCGCGCGACCAACATCACCCAGAACGACGCCGGTGAATGGGTGGTGGAAACCGAACAAGGCACCATTATCTGCGAACACGTGGTCAACGCGGGCGGAACCTATGCCCGTCAGATGGGCGAATGGTCGAACCTGCAGTTGCCCATGACCTCGATGACCCATCATTACTTCGTCACCGAAGATGTGCCGGAATTCAAAGACCTTAAGACCGAGCTGCCGGTGATCCGCGATGACAAGATGGTTTCGGGCTACATCCGTATGGAACAAAAGAAGGGCCTGATCGGGATCTACGAAAAAGAGAACTCGAACTCTGTCTGGCACGATGAATGCCCATGGGAATACGAAAACTGGCTGTTCGAGGCGGATTATGACCGTGTCATGCCATGGCTGGAAAACTCGTTGGAACGGATGCCGATCTTTGCGGAACTGGGCATCACCCGCGAGGTCCATGGCGCGATCAGCCATCCGCCAGATGGCAACCCGATGGTCGGCCCCGCGCCGGGCGTCAAGAATTATTGGTGCTGCTGTGGCACGCAGATCGGCATCGGTTGGGGGCCTGGTCTGACCCGTGAACTGGCCAAATGGATGGTACACGGTGCTGCTGATATCAACATGCGCGACTATGATCCGCGCCGCTTTGGCAGCTATGCCAAGAAAGACTGGCAGGTCATCAAGGCGCACGAGGATTACAAGCTGCGGCACGAGATCCCCTTTCCGCATTTCAACCGCCTTGCAGGGCGTCCGATCAAACCCTCGCCGCTTTATGAGATCCTCAAACAAAAGGGCGCGGTCTATGAAGAGGTTTTCGGCCACGAACGCCCCCGCTGGTTCGCGCGCAATGGTGTTGAACAGCGTGACCACTATTCGTTCCGCCGTAACGAGGTTTTCGACATGGTGGCGCTGGAATGCCAGGCCGTGCGTGAGCGGGTCGGCATCATGGACGTGACCGCGTTCACCAAGGTCGAAGTTTCAGGCCCAGATGCCTATGCCTATCTTGACAGGCTGACGGCCAACAAGATGCCACAGAAAGATGGCTCGATCACCTTGACCCACTTTCTGAACCGCCGGGGCCGTATCGAGCTTGAGACGACCATCGTTCGCATGGCGGAAGACCGCTATTATCTGGTCTGCGCGGCGTTCTTTGAACAGCGCCTTGTCGATCACTTGAACCAGAACCTCGCGGGAGAGACCGTCTTTGTCAAAACGCTCTCCGAAGATTGGTCGGCTTTGTCCCTGAGCGGGCCAAAATCCCGCGAGGTGCTGGCCAGATGCACCGACGCGGACCTGTCCAACGCCGGGTTCCGCTGGCTATCGGCTCAGGAAATCACCATCGCGGGGCAAAAGGTCTGGGCCTTCCGCATGTCCTATGCGGGCGAGTTGGGTTGGGAATTCCACATGCCAGATGAAGCCTGCGTTGACGTCTACAGCGCGCTATGGGCTGCGGGCGAAAACTATGGCATCGAGAACTACGGCTCGTTTGCGATGAACAGCCTGCGCATGGAAAAAGCATTCCCCGGTGCTGGAGAGCTGACCAACGAGGTCACGTTGCCCGAGGCCAATGTCAGCCGGTTCTTCAAGCTGGACAAAGAGTATCTGGGTGTCGAAGCAACGCGCGCCAGTGCCGCTCAGTCTGAGGCGGGCGAGATGCCATGGATTTGCGCCTATTTGGAGATCGAACCGGATGGGGTCGAAGATGGTCATGGGGGCGAGGCTATTCGGATCAACGGCGAGGTTGTCGGTGCAACAGCCTCGGTCGCCTATGGCCACAGCTTCGGCAAAATCCTCGCCTTTGCTTACGTCAAGCCACACGTGAATGTTCCGGGCACAGAGATCGAAGTAGTTATCGCTGGTGTACCCCGCAAAGGGCGTGTCCTCGGCGAAGCAGCCTATGATCCGAAATCTGAGCGCCCACGTACGGATGCGGTTCGTGAATTGGCGTGATCTGAATGTCAGTGCGCCGGGGATTGCTCCTCAGCGCATGGCGGCCATCGCAGGAACCCTGTGGTGAAACCATGAAGATAACGCGTATCCGAGTTTTCAAGACCCCCCTGCCCTATGTCGGCGGCTCATACGGCTGGGGCGCGGGTAACGCGATCACAACGTCGATGTCATCGGTTGTGGTGATCGATACGGATGCGGGCCTGCAAGGATGCGGTGAGTTTGCCCCTTGCGGCGAGAACTACATGATCGCCCATTCCGAAGGGGTCGAAGCCTTTGCCCGCCTCGCCGCCCCGCGCTTGCTGGGGGAAGATCCCCGCCAGCTGTCCAAGATCGAACGGTTGTTGGATGGCACGGTCCAAGGTCACGGCTACGCCAAAGCGCCCTTTGATGCAGCGTGTTGGGATATTCTGGGACGGTCCACCGGACAACCTGTTTGGATGCTGATGGGCGGCAAACTCACCGATGGTGCGCCGATGTACCGGGTTGTGCCGCAAAGGCCTGTCTTGGAAGAAACCATCGCCGAGATGGAGCAGCACCGCGCAGCGGGATACCGGCAGTTCCAGATCAAGGTAGGTGGCGACTGGGTGACCGATATCGACCGTATCCGCGAAGGCGTGCCCCTGCTGAAACCCGGTGAAAAGGCGATGGCAGACGCCAATCAGGGTTGGCGCGTTGACAACGCCATCCGTGTGGCCCGGGCAACCCGAGATCTGGACTTTATCCTTGAACAACCCTGCCACAGCTATGACGAATGCCAGCAGGTGCGCCGCGTAGCCGAGCAACCGATGAAGCTGGATGAATGTGTGACCGGGATCGACATGGCCCGGCGTATTGTAAACGATCGGGGTGCCGAAATTTGCTGTCTGAAGATTTCAAACCTTGGTGGGCTGTCCAAAGCCCGCCGGGTGCGTGATTTCCTGATTGATCACGGTATTCCGGTTGTCTCCGAGGACACATGGGGCGGGCAGATCACCACCGCTGCGGTCGGCCATTTTGCGGCCTCAACACCCCAAGAGATGCTGATCAATTCAACCGATCTGATGAACTACAACACCTGTAACACCGGGATTGGCGGCCCCACAGTAAGGGACGGTAAACTCCATGCCACAGATACTCCGGGGCTTGGGGTGACGCCGGACTTTGACAGCCTTGGCCCACCTGTCGCAACCTACGAATCCTGCGCCTGATGGAAACCGCCTGATGAAGATTACTCGCATCACCGCCTGGGAAGTCCCGCTGACCTCGCATGACACCTATTACATGGCCGTGGGCAAGACCTGCGATACGACGGTTTCAGTGGTTGTCCGTCTGGATACCGATACCGGCGCATCGGGCTGGGGAGAGGTTTGTCCGATCCCGCACTATTTACCCGCCTATGCCAAGGGCGTGGTTCCAGCGCTTGAAGAGATGGCACCCGTTCTCATCGGCGCTAACCCGGTTGGTCCCGAAGCGCTGATGGAGCGCCTTAATAAGCATCTGATCGGGCATGGCTACGCCAAGTCAGCCATTGATACAGCGCTTTGGGATCTGACCGCACAGGCAGCAGGACTGCCGCTATATGCTTTGCTCGGTGGGCGCGCCGTTGCCGATATGCCGCTGTATCATTCAATCACCTGTATCGCACCGGGAGAAATGGCGCGCATGGCGCGCGATGCCTTTGATCAGGGCATGCGACAGTTTCAGGTGAAGCTGGGTGCAGATAACAACTGGGAAGCCGACGTTGCTCGTTTGATTCAAGTGCGCGAGGCTGTTGGTCATGGCCCGTTGGTTTATGGAGACTGGAATTGCGGGTCAGATACGCTGACCGCCACACGAGTTGGCCGCGCTGTCTCGCATCTGGACATAATGCTGGAACAACCTTGCGCCACGATCGAGGAATGCGCCCATGTCCGCGCCGCGACTGGTCTGCCGATGAAGCTGGACGAAAGCGCCTGTGACATTCATTCGGTTCTGGCAGGACACCGCGCTGGCTGCATGGATGCTGCTGCGCTGAAACTGTCGAAGATGGGCGGCCTTTCGACGATGCGTCAAATCCGCGATCTCTGCCTGTCGCTTGGCACGCAGATGTGCATCGAGGATACCTGGGGCAGCGATGTTACGACGGCCGCCTCGCTGCATCTTGCGGCCTCAACCCCAGCGCACGGCATCATGAATACATGCGATCTGTCCCACTATGTCAAACCGCGTCTCGATCCGAATGCACCTAGCCGCCGGAACGGTCGCATCGCCCCACCCGAAGGCCCCGGCCTTGGCGTCAGGCCTGATGCAGACGCTTTGGGCCAGCCAGTAACCATCATCGATTGATCCCAACCCCGCACGCCAAGAGGCCTGTTATGGAAGACTTCAGCAACGCCTACCCCTCCCATGATCCCGAATGGGTCAAAGACATGCACGCGGACCATTACCTGCAAAGCTGGTCAAAGCAGGGCAGCCGCCCGCGCGTCATAACCGGCGCCCAGGGCAGCTGGTTCTGGGACAGCGATGGCAAACGCTACCTCGATTTTCAAAGCCAGCTGGTGAACGCCAATATGGGTCATCAGCACCCCAAGATCGTACAAGCGATTAAGGATCAGGCGGACAAGCTTTGTTATATCGGCCCGGCCATGGGCTCGGATGTTCGATCAGAACTCGCGGCAATCATGACCGAGATCACACCTGCCAACATCTCATCAACCTTTTTTACAACAGGAGGGTCCGCCGCCAATGAAACCGCGATCCGTTTGGCGCGGCATTACACCGGTCGGACAAAGATCATTGCCCGCTACCGTTCCTACCACGGGGCAACCGGTGGCACGCTATCGCTGACCGGCGACCCGCGCCACCATCTGACCCGCGCCGATATGCCGGGCATCGTGCGGATGCTTGATCCTTACGTCTATCGGTTACCAACAGGCCACAAAGACCCGGCCCAGTGCCCGGTCGCCCAAGGCGGGCCGCATCTGGAAGAAATCCTGATGTATGAAAACCCCAACACCGTGGCCGCTGTCATTCTGGAACCTATTGTCGGCACAAACGGGATCATCGTGCCACCCAACGGATATCTGCAATCTATTAAGGCAACCTGCGAGAAATATGGCATCCTACTGATCGCGGATGAGGTCATGGCCGGGTTTGGCCGGACCGGGAAATGGTTCGCTGTGGATCACTGGGGTGTTCAACCGGACATCATCACCTCGGCCAAAGGCATTAACTCGGGCTACGTCCCGCTTGGCACAATGTCCGTCAGTACCGAATTGCATGATTGGCTGCGCGACACCCCGCTACCCGGGGGTCTGACCTATGCTGGCCATCCCCTTGCCTGCGCCTCAGGCGTCGCCGCGATCCGTGCCATGCAGGAAGAAGGCACGCTGGACCATGCCACCGCGATGGGTGAAAAGATGCGCGCAGAGCTGCACAAGCTGGCAAAGAAACACCCCTCGATCGGGGATATTCGCGGCAAGGGCATGTTTAACGGGATCGAACTGGTCAAGAACCGCGACACCCGCGAACCGCTGGTGCCGTTTGCCGCCAAAGGTGCGGACGCCAAACCCATGAGCGAGATGATGAGCTTTGCGATGAACGAAGGCCTCTACCTGTCCTTCTTCTCGAACGTGATCCGCCTGACCCCACCGCTCAACATCAGTGAAGACGACCTGATGACAGGGCTGGCGATTCTGGACCGCACCCTCTACATCGCCGACCGGGAGTGTCTCTGAGAACTAGTCGGCGCGAACGATCGCATTTCGGAAATCCAAAGCCATCACATAGCCCTACGCCGCAGCCTCCGCTCGTTGCGAGCGCAATCACAAAATGAACGCTCTGGTCAGACCCTTCTACGCGTTGCTGACCAAGAAGGCCTGCGCGGCCTTCTGGAAGGAAGGCCAGGCAATCACGGCAGCATATCGGATATTCTGCTAAATCCCGCCAGATCGAAACCAAAGGAAATCGGATCGCCGACCCGGTTTACGCTTTCAATACTCAACAGATTGCCAGCGCGCATCTTTGACATCCAGTCCTGAGAAACAGGAGAACGGGCAAAACAACCCTGTGCTTCGCAGGTTAGAAAATCCAGCCGCGCGATCTCGGCATCATCCACTTTAGCAATCAGCCCTTCAGAGAACAGCAGGCCAAATGGCAGTGTCAGCACCGCTTCGATCTCGTCTCTGCCGGCAGGTTTGACGAACGCAATCGAGGCAAGCCTTTGATTGTTCTCGGTTAAGATAATGGTCTGGGTCATTTCACAAATCAATTCAGTTCCGTTGACCTGATTGCTGCAGTTGACCGACCACAATGGCGCTTCGTTTTCCTGTGCGCCAAGTTGAGTTGTCAAACCGAACGACGCCACCAAAGCGTAGATCCAAGTTTTCATACTGCTGTTCCTCATAAACTAGAATTGTATCCCAAGGCCAATGCCAACCTGCAGGGCTTCGGTTGAGTCTCCAAACATATGGTCCAGGCTCAGGTTGATAAAGCTGCTGTCATCCAAAGCAAACAATCCCAACCGCGCGGACACGACGCCGTGGGCGTCACCGATATAGCTGGTATTCACGAACCCTCCGTCGGCGGCGCTGGCCCCACTGAAGCCAGCGGTTATCGACACTGTGTCGTCAGACGAGAGGATGGCACCGGCGCGCAAGCTCGCACGCAGTTTCTGCGAGGCGCTCAGGATCTGCTCGGTCCCGATCTCAATCGACGGCGTCAGCGAATAGATCACCTCGTTGTCGTCCTGCAAGACGACACCTGACAAAGTGGCATCGCCATTGCTTTCCGTCGCCAACCGCGTCGCATCGACGGCCAGTTCGGGGCGCAGATACGCTCCACCAGCGCCAAGTCTTTGATCATACGCCAGGCTGAGCCGCAGGTTCTGGTGGTTCATCTGGTGCTTGATCTCGCTGACACCAACGGTGTCCACAATAGTGCCATTGGGCAAAACGCCCCGTATCCCACCTGCACGGCTTGTATCGTAGTTTGACCAACCTGCCGACAGCATGGCCGCAAACTCCCACGCGCCTGTGTATTTGGTCAGCGATGCACCCAGATTGAACCGATCGCCGGATGCATTGTATAGCGATCCGTTCTGCAGGCTGATCTGGTCGTAGCCCAGGGCAAACCCTGCATACAACTCATCCCCCACCGGTAGACGGACACCCGCCGACCAATTGGTGTTATTGACGTTCAGATCGTTGTAAATCCCGATCTGCTCGCGGTCGAAGAAGTAGCGGCCGCCGGTAAACCAGATACAGTTACGCGGATCATCCCCGGCTTGATAATTGGTGTAGCGTTCGCAGTTTTGCAGCGTATCCGCGAATACTCGCGTGCCAAAATACGCATCCACCGCATCTGCGGCGTAGTCCGCTGTCGACAAGCTCTCAATGGCCGCGATCACATCGGCCTCGGATTGCATGTTCCCGATCAGCGCCAAAAGCTCGCCCTGTTCGGACGTTCCCCGCCCGTTCAGGACATCATTGATATAGTCACCGATCGCGGTCTGGTTGGAGTTCATCCTAGGCGTCGAATAGTCTGGTGTGATCACCAGATCGATCGAACTGCCGTCCGACGTCGCCCCGTTCAAACCAATGGAGTAATCAAGAACCACAGTGTCCTGGATGGTCGTGCCAGCATCTGCGGCCGTTCCATCGGGATTGATGATGACAAGCGGCAACGCGCGTTCGAGCGTGTTCAACCGCGGCACCAATGTACCACCAATGGTGGCATCCCCGGTGACATTGATCAGATCGCTGTCTCCACCCGATATGCCAGTGGTTCGGAAATACACGTCGAACGTTGAAGTCGCAGTGCCGCCAAAGGCCAGACTTCCGGTCACGTTCGTGGTCTGGCTGACATTTTCGGTGAAGGAAAAATCATCCGCTTGAACAGCAGCCGTCAGGCCTCCGTCGACGCCCCAATTTGCGCCCAGAACCAAGTTGCCATCCACCTGCATGAGCCCGGCGTCGCCCAGATTCACGGTATCCAATGCATAGAAGGTTGCACCATCTTCCACGGTCAGGCCATTCGTCCCGTCACCAAGGTTCAGGTTCCCAAGCGCGCGTCCGGACAGCGTAATTTGTTCATTGCCATCGCCGCCGTTCACCAGTTGGTTATTGCCCGCGATCAGCACCGTGTCTTCTGATAGGGTCAGCGTGTTGTCGGTACCTCCGTCGACAATGATCGAGGCAACCGAATTCGCTTGCCCGGTGCCGCCCATGACAACACCATCGAAACCAAGCATGATGGCGTCTGCCCCGTCACGGCCTTCGGATTGAGCAAAGACACCAATGCCCCCGTCGCCGACCGACAACACATTGCCGGTCAGGGTCATGTCGATAGCACCGCCCGACCCGGCGCCACCTGCGGCACCCCGGAATATGGAGTCGACGATGCCGCCACCGCCACCCAGCGATTGCACTGCAACACCGATCGCGTTCTCTCCGCTGGTGATCGTGTTACCAGTTTGCGAGAATAGAATGTCCCCGCCGTCCCCGCCATTTGCAGCTGACAGATTTACGGTCACCTGGCTGGGGTCCAGGTCTGTCGTGACAAGACCACCGCCACCACCGATGCTCTGGATCACGAACGCATGCGATCCGGTACCACTTGTGTTTACGTCACCGGTATTGGCGAAATCGACGTTGCCGCCATCTCCAGTTGAATCGTCCTGCGCCCCGAGGGTCACATCGACGCCTCCAAGACCAGCAACGACAGCTTCACCACCGCCCGCGCCGATGCTTTGAACGCTTTGGCCAAAGGACCGGTCACCGCTGGTGAAGACATCTCCATTCAGATCAAGATCGATATCACCGCCGTTGTTGCGGAAGCTTGGATCGGACCCCAGGATTACCGAAGCAAACCTGTTGGTATCAGCCGTGCCCGTGCTGTTGAGCACCAGCTTACCGCCGCCGCCGCCAATAGATTGCGCCGTACCTGCCGAGGAAAACGCACCATCAGTGCCGACATCGCCCGTCCGGCTGCCGAACACATCGCCACCTGCTGCATCATTCGTATCAATCGCGCCCAGGCGCGCATCAATCTCGATACCGTCGCCATCCTGAAGGCTGATGTTGTTGGCCGATGTGCCACCACCGCCGCCAACACTCTGCAGCATCAGACCTGTCGAGCGGTCGCTGGTGGTCGCTATGTTACCGACGTGCGACTGGGCAACCTGGCTGCCCGCTGTGCCCGAAACATCATCACCGCCCAGCGAGATGTCACTGATATAAACAGTGCCGGTTCCACCCGCGCTTGCCGTCGCAGTCGTAAAGTCGACCGATGTTTCAGAGTTGCCGCCGCCGCCGTTAACGGATTGTGCGAAGATGGCCTCGCTGCCTGCACCATTCACCAGAATGTCACCAGTTGAATTGACATTCGCGGTTCCCACCGATCCGGTGGTCCCTTCTCGCGCGCCCAACACATGAGAGATCGTGTAATCCAGCGCCGAGACTAAGGGCGACGATACCGAATATCCCGCATTGCCGCCGCCGCCACCTACGGATTGGGCATAGATACCGAACCCGTTTTCAGCGTTCACGACAATCGTACCGGTATGGTTGACCGTGACATCTCCACCATCCGCCCCGTCACCACCAGAACCGCCAATGGCGATCTTCGAGTATGACTGGCCGGTCATGGTGTTTTTGAGGTCGTTCACATCCATCGCGACGGCCAAACCACCGTTACCGCCGCCGCCACCAACGGATTGCGCGAAGATACCGTAGGCCCCTTCGCCATCAACGCGGATGTCGCCGGTATTGGTGACAACCGCGTTTCCGGCAGCATTGCCACTGCCACCCGAACCACCGATGTTCAACTGCGCGGTCGGAGAGCTGCTGTCCCCCGTCTTCAGCCGCAAAGTCCCTGTGATCGAACTCCCACCGTTGCCGCCGCCACCACCAACGGATTGAGCAAAGATGCCATGCGCACCTGCACCAATGGTGAGGATCGTACCTGCATTTGTGACGGCCACGTTGCCTCCGGTTCCACCGGAACCACCCGAGCCACCCAGGCCAAACTGCAACGCCCGCCGAGTGCTCGCCTCGGCCCCGCCATAGCGACCATCAACCGAGATTGTCGATCCGCCATTGCCGCCGCCACCTCCGACAGACTGTGCGAAGATACCGTGGCTTTCGGCTCCGCTGGTCACGATCGTACCATCGGCTTCGTTCACAACAGTGGTTGTACTGCCAGAACCACCGGTGCCGCCGGTGCCACCAATAAGGATCGCGTTTGTCGTAGACCCCTCCGAGGACCGGCCCAGAATAATGTTTCGAACCTGCTGTGCATCACCACCGCCACCGCCGACCGATTGCGCGTAGATACCCACCGACTTGTCGCCCGTGGTCAGGATCACGTCCCGGTTGGTCACAGATACCGCCGCCGACATCGCACCCGAGCCGCCGTTGCCGCCGATGGACAATGTCGCGGTGTTTCCAATCTCTTTACGCAGGCTGATGATGCGGTTTTCCACGACACCACCCATGCCGCCGCCGCCTCCGACGGACTGCGCAAAGATACCATGGGCCATGGTGCCTGCTGTGCTGATCACTCCGTCGCTCACTACGGTCACGATGTCCGAGGTCATACCGTCCCCACCGGTACCGCCTATGTTGATCGATGCTGTGGTGCCGACTGTGGACGGGTTTACCACAGCTTTGATGGTATCGAGGTTCGATTGTCCGGCCTGTACCATGCCGCCAGTTCCGCCTGCGCCACCGATGGATTGCGCCATCAGCCCAATCGAGCGATCTCCTAACGTTGCGATCTGGGCAGTGTTGGTCACGTCCACCGTGCCACCAACGCCTCCGGTGCCTCCGGTACCACCGATGGACAAGGCAATTGAAGTGCCCTTGCCAGCCGAGTTGCTGGCCTTGCCACCATTGCCGCCGCCGCCGCCAACGGACTGGGCAAATACGCCATGTGCGTCATCGCCCTGCGTGACAACAGTGCCCGCCACCACAGAAGTCACATCGCCTGCTGCGCCACCCGTACCGCCTTCAAGCCCGACTGACAGGCTGGCTTTGTTGCCTTTGCTGTCGCCGGATTTCGGGGTGCCGATGCTGACCGAAGTTGATGACGAGTTACCCCCGCCATTGCCGATGGACTGTGCAAAGAAGCCATAAGACCGGTTGCCCGTCGTGCTGATCGCGCCGTTCGAGCTGGCATAGACGTCCCCGCCGCTGCCCCCGGTTCCACCCGTGCGGCCGATCTGGATGTTTACATTGCCGCCATCGACCGACGTCGATGCCGAATTGTAGCCAGCATTGCCGCCACCACCGCCAACGGACTGCGCAAAGAGACCATGAGAGTCCGCGCCCGAGGTCGTGATATCGCCTGTATTGCGCACATCCACCGAACCACCGATGCCGCCCTCACCCGTACCGCCGCCAATAGCCAAGCCAAAGCCTTTGTTGGCCGCGTCTGAGGCAAGCTCATAGGTCATGCCGAGGTTCAAGGCGGCGTTGCCGCCGCCACCGCCGATGGATTGCCCAAACACGCCGTGGCTGCCATCTTGCAAGGTGACGATATCACCATAGTGGTCAACATCGACCTCGCCACCGTCCCCTGCCGTACCTGCATCGCCACCGATGGCAACCACCGCCGACACTCCGGTTTTGTTGCCCGAGGAATCTGCAGGGTTCACCTTGCCTTCAAGCTCATCCAAAACCGCGTTGTAGTTGGCGATGACCGAGTCATCGACGCCGGTATTGGTCGGTGTCTTGCGATCCGTGGAATCGCCGGTGCCGCCGTTACTTTGATTGCCGGTGGTCTTGCTGATACCCACAACTGCGTTGATCCCGGCATCGCCGCCGCCGCCGCCAATGCTCGACGCCTCGATACCGTGCGATCCAACGCCATCGGTCGTGATTGTCCCCGCAGCAAGGGCCGCTGTGCCACGCGCGACGGTCACGTCACCCGCATCGCCGCCACCGCCGCCAAAGCCGCCGATCCCCATCGCGATCGGTGAGCTGTCCTTAGTACCAACAAAGGTTGCATTGATGCCGCCAGTGCCACCGCCGCCGCCGATGCTCTGGGCAAAGATTCCACGCGCGTGATAGCCATTTGTTGCGATGTTGCCGGTCTGAGTGACCGACACGTCACCCGCATCCGCACCAGTACCTCCGTGGCCGCCAAGGCCGCCCACAATGCTCAGATCCGTTTTGCCGTCCGAGTTGTTGGAGTCGCCATAGTTCAGCTGCCCGGTCACATTCAATGCACCGTTGCCACCGCCGCCTGCGATCGACTGGGCCAAAACTCCATGTTTCCAGTTGCCGGCGACTGACACAGTTCCCGCGTGATTGACGCCCACATTGCCCGAGACATTGCCGTCACCGCCAAAGCCTCCGACGCCAAACGTAACCGAAGGGATCTTGCCATCTTTGCTGAGCGCGATTCCACCCGAGACATTCAGACCGCCATTGCCGCCGCCGCCGCCGATGGACTGCGCCAGTAGACCCGCCGAACCGTCAGTATCCGGCTTTTCTTCGTTGAAGACACCCATGTCGATGAACAGGCGTTCCAACCCGAAGTTCGACGCCAATTCCTCGGTCTCATCTACGATCGAGTCGCCCAGGAAATCACGCAGTTTGTCTTCGAACGTCGTTGTATTGGGGATCGATATATCGTCCGGGTTCGTTGTAACCGTAATATCCGCTTGCGAGGTGATCGTGACGTCTCCGGCCTGACCGCCATCGCCTGCGAAACCACCGACGCCCACGATCAGAGAGCTGTCGGATACGATCCCGCCTGACACGTTCAGACCACCGTTGCCACCGCCGCCGCCAACGGATTGGGCCAGCAGGCCGGATTGGCCAGTGCCGTGAGCTGTGATCGTACTGCCTGCGCCAATGTTCACATCGACATTTCCGGCGTCTCCACCGCCGCCACCAAAGCCCCCGACGCCCACGACAACCGCGTAGGATTTGCTGCTATCTGTCTGGCCTGCGCCGGGTTTGCCGCTGATCGCGAGGCCGCCCGAGACGTTCGTACCACCGTCACCGCCGCCGCCGCCAAGCGACTGAGCAATGATGCCACTGGCTCCTTTGCTTTCATCAACAGCGAATGTTCCATCCGGTTGCTCGACCATCGGAACGGCCTGCACATTGCCGGTATAGTCCAGATCGATGTCACTTGCGTCACCGCCAGCCCCGCCAAAGCCGCCAACACCCGCTGAAACCGAAAAGATCGTGTCCGACCCCGATGGTTTAGTCAGCGCCAGAGTGCCCGAAATACTCACGCCCCCGGTGCCGCCACCGCCACCAAGGCTTTGCGCAAACAGACCATGCGATCCGTCGCCCGCCGTCACTACATCGCTTTGAACATCCAACGTGACCGCATCGGCATTGCCACCACCGCCACCAAAGCCACCAAGTCCCAGGGCAACCGCTGCACCGGATTTGCCGGTGAGATTGACAGCGCCAGAAACGTTCAGACCGCCGTTACCGCCGCCGCCGCCGACCGACTGGGCCATGACACCAATACTGTCTACGCCAGTGGTTACCACCGAAGTTGTGCCACTGCTGTCCGTTCTTGAGCGCAATGTGCTGTTCACTTCACCAGCGTTACCCGCCCCGCCACCGAAGCCGCCAACGCCCAGACTGACCGAGCCGCCATTTTCCTGGCTGATACCCAACGAGGCCGAGATATTAGTGCCGCCGTTGCCACCACCGCCGCCAAGGCTCTGTGTCAGGATCCCGGTGCTGCGATCACCTGTTGTGGTTAATCCACCGGTGATTGTCGATTGCACCAACGCTCCGGCATCAGCGCCGCCGCCGCCAAAACCGCCCACACCGATGCCGACCGCCGCATTGGCTGATCGGGACAGAGACAACGCTGCCGAAATGTTGGTGCCGCCGTTGCCACCACCGCCGCCGAGGCTTTGCGTCAGAATGCCGACCGAGTCATCACCGGTTGTCATGACATCTCCGGTGACCCGCTGCGTGACGTTATCTGCCGCACCACCGTCCCCGCCAAAGCCGCCGACGCCGATCCCCAAACCGCCGGAATAGTTGCTGGCTACAGAAATGGCCCCGGAAATGTTTGTGGCGCCATTGCCGCCACCTCCGCCAAGGCTTTGTGCGATAATACCTGCCGACCGCGGACCCGAGGTGCTCACATTGCCCGAGAACGTGTTGTCGACTACCCCGCTGGTCCCGCCACTGCCGCCGAAGCCGCCCACGCCGATACCTGCCGCACCCGATCCAGTGCGTGCGATGCTCAGAGCGCCCGATATGTTGACGCCGCCATTACCGCCGCCGCCGCCAACGGATTGGACCAGAACGCCCGCCGCGTTCTCACCACTTGTAGTGACATCGCCGGTGACCGACCCCGTCGCCGCGCTCGCAGCACCGCCATCGCCACCCGAGCCACCGATGCCAACCCCGACGGCGCCGCCCCCGGTCCCCGAGATGTTCACGGCTGCTGATACGTTCAGCCCGCCATTGCCGCCGCCACCCGCAGCAGATTGCACCAAGACGCCGCCAGAATTGTCACCGGTAGTGGTAACATTGCCAACGACCGTGCCTTCGGCCGTATCCGCGTCGCCCCCGTCGCCACCGCTGCCACCAAGACCAACAGACGCACCACCGCTGCCGGTTCCTGCGACAGTGACTGTGGCGGAAACATTCATGCCTCCATTGCCCCCACCGCCGCCAAGGCTTTGCACGATCACCCCGCCGGATTCATCGCCTTGTGTCGAGACGTTTCCGTTCAATGTGGCTTCAACTGTGCCTCCGTTGCCGCCGGTACCGGACGCCCCACCAAGACCCACGGATGCCCCACCCGAGCCGGTGCCCGCCGCGGCCACTGCAACCGAGACGTTCATGCCACCATTACCGCCGCCACCGCCGACAGATTGTGCCAAGAGACCGCTGGAGGTTTCACCTTGCGTGATCAGATTCCCGGTTACATTCGCCGTGACCGCCGAGGCGTCACCGCCGCCAGTTCCACGACCGCCCAAGCCAACTGCCGCAGCGCCAGAACCCGTACCTGCGCCACCGACGGAAGCGGAAACGTTGAACCCGCCATTGCCGCCGCCGCCGCCGATTGATTGCGCCACAACTGCGCTGGACTGCGCACCTTCGGTTTGAACACTATTGGCAACCGTCAGGCCAACAACACCCCCCGTGCCGCCGCTGCCACCGGACCCACCCAGGCCAACGCTGATCGCGCCCGATCCGGTACCGGCCCCAGCCAAAGCCGGTGAGACATTGAAGCCACCATTACCACCGCCGCCACCAACGGACTGCGCGAGGACACCCACCGAAGCATCCCCTCGGGTCACCACATTAGCTGTTGTGCTGGCCGTCACCAAACTGCCGTCACCCCCGGCGGACCCTGAGCCGCCCAGACCAACCGAAACCGATCCCGCACCCGTTCCAGCCCCGGACACGGTGGGCGAGACATTGAACCCGCCGTTACCACCGCCACCGCCAAGCGACTGCGCAACAAACCCGCTAGAGGCGAAGCCATCCGTCAGGATGGTGCCATTCGAGGTCAGCGTGACAATGCCGCCATTGCCGCCGGTATCACCTGAACCACCCAGTCCTACACTCACCGCACCACTGGCTGTACCTGCGCCCGACAGAACCGGGGCTACGTTGAACCCACCATTGCCGCCTCCGCCACCGATGGATTGCGCTACGACGCCCGAGGACTGATCCCCCTGCGTTTCAACCGCATTATTCGATGTGGCATCGACCGTGCTGCCATCGCCGCCACCGCCGCCGTTGCCACCCAATCCGACCGAGACGCCAGCCCCTGCAGTGCCCGATCCCTGAACCGATGCGCTGACGTTAAACCCGCCGTTACCTCCGCCACCACCGATGGACTGCGCGAGGAAGGCTGTCGCCGAGTCACCTTGCGTCAGAATTGTCCCACTGGATCTTAGCGTAACCGACCCGCCATTACCGCCACCTGCGCCCGTTCCACCAAGCCCGACACTGACCGCACCGCTTGCAGTACCTGCACCGGCCCCGGTCCCCGAGATATTAAACCCACCATTGCCGCCACCACCGCCGATGGATTGGGCGACGACGCCTGAAGAACGGTCCCCGACAGTTACAATCGTATTTGTGGTCGTCAGATTGACTGTGCCACCCGTCGAGCCCGTACCTCCGTCGCCGCCAAGGCCAACTGAAACTGCACCGCTCGCAACCCCAGCCCCTGCAAGTGACGCGCTAACATTAAAAGCACCATTGCCACCGCCGCCGCCAACGGACTGTGCCAGAACGGCAGTTGAGTCCGCGCCACCGGTGCTTACGGTGCCTGTGACTCGACCGGTCACCGATTGACCGATTCCACCTCCTGAGCCGTCGCCACCAAGGCCTACGGTGACGGCACCGCCACCTGCCCCCGCACCAGCAACACCGGCCGTCACGTTGAAGCCACCATTGCCACCACCGCCGCCGATGGATTGGAAAACTACGCCGCCTGAACCTTCGGACACTGTTGTGACGTTTCCTGCAACCTGGCCTTCAACCACGCCGCCATTGCCGCCTGTATCGCCGTTGCCGCCGAGCCCGACGCCAATTGACCCAGCACCGGCTCCTGCCGCTGCCACTCCGGCGGTGACATTGAAACCACCATTACCACCGCCACCGCCGATGGATTGAATAACGACAGCCGTCGAGCGTGCACCTTCGGTCCGAACGTCGCCGTTGACGCGCACGCCGGTTACCGTACCGCCTATGCCGCCGCTGCCTCCGTCGCCGCCAAGTCCGACTCCAATCGTTCCGGCACCGCCACCGCCGGCCGCCAAGCCAGCAGCGACGCTGAAGCCGCCATTGCCACCGCCACCGCCGATGGATTGCACCACGACCGCACCGGCATCATCCCCACGGGTGATGACATCCGCATCAACTTGGGCCGTCACTGTACCGCCCGCACCTCCACCGCCAGCTTTACCGCCGAGGCCTACACTGATGGACCCGGCAGCGCCGCCCGCAATATCGGCACTGGCACCGATGGCATAACCACCATTACCACCGCCGCCGCCAACGGATTGCGCAACGACACCGCTGGAGAATGCGCCACTGGTTTCGATTGAGGTCCCACCGGCACGCAAAGTGACGTTGCCACCGATACCGGCACCACCACCATCTCCGCCGACACCGACGTTGATCCCGACCGCAGCGCCTCCGCTTGCGCTGATACCGGCCGCGATGCTTCCACCACCATTACCGCCACCGCCACCCACGGATTGCGCGATGATCGCGCTGGAGCTTGTGCCAGTCGTGGTCACGTCAGCATTGGTATAGACCTGAACAAGTCCACCATTGCCCGCACTGCCGGCCTTGCCGCCAATTCCAACTGATACGTTGCCCGAAAATAGTGCCGAGGCGCCACCGGTCGCGGCGACCGCCAATCCACCATTGCCACCACCACCGCCGACGGACTGAAACAGCATACCTGTCGACCGGTTTCCGGTGGTGACGACAGTGCCTTCAAACCCAGCTGCTGTTGCGACGCCACTACCATCGAACTGGCCAACCGTGACCGGACCACCCGTGCCGCCCGTACCACCGTCACCGCCAACCCCAACAGCCAGCGAACCCGATACCGGACCTCCAGAGGCTGCGACAGATACGGCATAGCCACCATTGCCCCCGCCACCGCCAACAGATTGCAGCATCACCCCAACCGAGTCGTCGCCACCGGTTTGTACAGAAGCTGAACCGCTGCCGCTAAGCGTGACCGTCCCACCGTTGCCACCATTGCCAGCGGACCCACCAACCGAGACCGATGCCGCGCCAAATGCGCCAACCGCAACCGAGACCGCTCCGCCACCGTTGCCGCCACCGCCGCCGACGGATTGTGCAAATACACCTGCCGAGCGCGCGCCCGAAGTCCGGATAGCCGACGGCTGGCTGCCATCGGTGTTGGATAAGGTTACGTTGACATTGCCACCGGTCCCTCCGGCCCCGCCATCACCACCGATGGCTACCCCGACAAACGCACCTACCGAACCGGACGAACCACCATTGCCACCACCGCCACCAATCGACTGGGCCAGAATACCCATCGCATCATCACCCGAAGTGGTGATGATCCCGTCATTCACGATCGTCACAGTGGACCCGCTGCCACCGCCGCTGCCATTGCCTCCGACCGAGACCATTCCACCGGACGAGCCACCATCACCGCCACCGCCGCCGATGGATTGCGCGATAATCCCGCGGGCGTTGTCGTCTTCGGTTACAATACGCCCGTAGTTGCTGACGCTTACCGCAGCGCCCGTTCCTCCCCGAGATCCTGTGCCACCAATCGCAACAAGCCCATAGGAGTTTGCACCGGTTCCGCCGCTGCCGCCGATGGATTGCGCCATGACACCGTCTGCCCCAATGCCCGAAGTCAGGATGCTTCCCGAACCTTGCACAGTGACATTCACCGAGTCCCCGCTACCGCCGTTCGAGCCCACACCACCAAGAGAAAGTGATACCAGGCCGCCTGCAGTTCCGCCCGAACCACCGCCGCCGCCGATGGACTGGGCAACAATACCGCGCGCGAAATCACCTTGTGTTTCAATCGCGCCACCATGCGAGACGTTAACCCTGCCTCCATTTCCGCCATTATCGGCCCCGCCAATGAGCGAAACCAACAAGTTGCCACTTGTCCCCGCTGACCCCCCCGAACCGCCGATGGATTGGGCGTAAATACCGTTCGCATAGTCGCCGGTCGTCAAGATGCTACCGCTTGAGGTCGTGTTTACCGTTACGGTGCCACCGCTACCGCCATAGCCTCCGTTACCGGACGAGCCAACCAGCCCCCATTGTGACCCGCCATTACCGCCGTTGTTCGAAACGCTCAGCGCATAGATGCCATCAGCCGAGTCGCCGGACGTAGAAATGTCACCCCGCTGCGTAACGGTTACGTCGCCACCATCTGCCGAGTGGCCACCGGTGCCCCCACCCGGAGCCGCGAAGCCGCTGCCACCATCACCAGCCTCGCCGCTGCGGCTGAAGGCAAATATACCGTCATAGCCGTCGCCCGATGTCTGGATCGTGCTGCTCGAGGATTGTGTTGCGTTTACCGTGCCGCCTTCCCCGCCGTCGCCGCCATCGCGCCCGTCCCAAAAGCTCAGGTACGAGTCGCCGCCCTGACCACCGTCACCGCCAACGCTACCCACTTGCCAACCGACATTGCTGGTTGCGTTGACATTCCCGTTCAGGGTTTGAGTCTGGGTTGGGCCATCGGCACCGTTTCCACCTGAACTTGGTGGCACAACAAGCGCACCATCGCGCCCATTGCTGCCATCTCGCCCGTAAACGACCTGGCTCACACCGTTAGGTCCGGAGACGTTCACCGGCGGGGTGACAGAGCCAGGAGTACCCGAACTGTTGAAGTTGCTGTTGTACTGAGACAGGGTCAGCTGAGTGGACAGGCTGGCCGTTCCGGTCGCACCAGAATTACTGATCTGAGCCGTTGTTCCTGTTATGGATACAATCTCAAATGCCAGCGGGGGATTGTCGGAGTTGTAGATTGTATCGCCGGCATCTTTGACGAGAAACACATAGCCATCCGCCGTCTCAACAAAAGCCGTCGTCCCGGCTGTAGGTGTTGAAGCGGGATCCACAATCAGTGCAGTGACTGTCGTATCCAGTCCAGTCACAGGGTTGTTAACAGTGTCTCCAACAATTGAATCTGCCGTCGGCGCGGCAAGCAAAGGTGTTGAATTAAATAGAAAAATAGAAAGCGCAAACAGCAGGTTTGAAAACTTTGACACCTTGAGACCCTACAACCCAATTCACCAGCACAGAAGGCAAAGAAGAGCTGCACCCAAAAGCAACACATTGCTTTTGGGAATTTCCCCATCACCACCTAAAGAAAGATATGCGCAAGTTTAAGGAGAGTGGATTTCTTAAATTTGTCTAAAACTGGATTTGGTTAAAATAGTGCTAAAATGCCACAACCTGGGTTCATCCCTATGGCTGGATCAGTTCGGCTGAGTTGGTTTAGGTTCACACAACTTTTCGAAAAAATGAAAGAGCACACTATGAAGGCTGTCCTGTTCGAGAAGTTCCAACAAACCCCCAAGGTTGTCACTGTCGACGACCCTGCACCCGATATTCATGGCGTTGTTCTGAAGGTCGAAGCCACCGGCGTTTGTCGCAGCGATTGGCACGGGTGGATGGGGCATGACAGTGATATCGAGCTGCCTCACATACCCGGTCATGAGTTGGCTGGCGTGGTCGAAGCCGTCGGACGGGATGTAAAGAACTGGAAAGTTGGCGACAAAGTAACCGTGCCTTTCGTCTGCGGCTGCGGAACGTGCAGCGAATGTCACGCAGGGCATCAGCAAGTCTGTCTGTATCAAGAGCAACCCGGCTTTACCCATTGGGGCAGTTTCGCGGAATATGTGCCAATTCATCAGGCTGACCTTAATTTGGTCGCGCTGCCTGAAACCATGGAATTTGCAACCGCCGCCAGCCTTGGCTGCAGGTTTGCCACTTCATTCCGCGCGGTCGTCGATCAGGGAAGGGTCTCGGCCGGTCAATGGGTTGCCGTGCATGGCTGCGGTGGGGTCGGTCTGTCAGCCGTTATGATTGCTGCCGCCGTCGGGGCCAATGTCATCGGGGTTGATCTAGACGAAGCCAGACTCGAACTTGCGCAAGAACTGGGTGCAGTTGCGACCATTAACGGTACAGATGCTGATGTTCCCGAAGCGATCCGCGAAATCACCAAAGGCGGCTCCCATGTGTCAATCGACGCATTGGGTCATCCCGTCACTATGACCAACTCAATCCTCTGCCTGCGTCCGCGCGGCAAGCACATTCAGGTCGGTCTGATGCTGGGTGATCACGCTTCGCCAGCAGTACCCATGCCAAAGATCGTAGGACAAGAGATCGAACTGCTTGGTTCGCACGGGATGCAGGCGCATCGCTATGGCGCGATGCTCGACATGATTAAAAATGGCAAGTTGGATCCGGCCCGGTTGGTGGGGGAAAAAATCAGCCTGGAAGACGCGCCCAAGGCCTTGATAGGGATGGATAAGTTTACCTCAATCGGTGCGACGGTCATCACAAGGTTCTGAGTCACAAACAGGATCCGCCCCGTGCGAAAATGGCGCCACTAAACGGCGATTTCAAAATGCATCACTCAATTGGCAAGTTCTGTTGGTATCGCTGAAAAATGGGCATCGCCTGATCCCAAAAGGTACTTTCGGACCGCCAGGTCGATTGATTTACTCTGTTCTGAATAGACACCGCAGGCAGTGAGCGCTTCACGGGCGGTAATGCGCTCATCAAGCCGTTTCCAGATTGTTTTCGCCGCATAAGGGTGTGGAAACGGCCGCCAAGCCACACCCATTGTCATGCCACGCAAGTATTTTAGCTGTTGGCGATGCGCGGAATAAAGGATGGTCTGCGCAATGCTTCCTTCCTTGCCGCTTTCATGTTCGGTGGCGAAGATCCTGTTACCGCGCACGGCAACCAGCCCTTCGTAGCGCGAAATCTGCCGAACGCTTTTGTCCGGGGACGTGGCGTTTTCGTGCGAGCGGATCGTCACGACGCCATCCACCTCCTTAAGTCGGATCAGAGAACAAAAAATGCGCCCCTGCCAAGACGGGGTGCAAAAGAAAGAATGATAGAAGCCCACATAGCGTCTGAGATTCTTCACCTGATCACTGTACGGCTTAACAAACAAGCTGGCAGGAGTTTCTTTCCGACGGACGATCGAGTCTTTCAATGTTTCTTCAAAATCCGCCCGAGGTGCAAAAAGCTGCGCCTCAGGCAGATCGAAATACCGAGCGATACGGCGCAGGTTGTGGGCTGATGGCAAGCTTTCGCCGTTGAGGTAGCGATTAAACTGCTGCCTGTTCAGGCCGATTTCTCGACAGACTTGCGAGATATTGCCTCGCTCGGCGCACAAAGACCGTAAATTTGCGGAAAAACTTTCGGACATAAGCGTCATTTCTTTCGCGTTTTGACGCTATAATGCTAAAGATTGAATAAAAGCGCGTAAAGTAGCTCAGTTCAATAATTTTCGGAATGCGGGTTGGCTGTACCAAACGCAACAACGGGACCTCGCTCCGAATGTCCACAAAAATCATCGAAAACTCCTGGATCCCCCTGCCGGATGGTCGGAAACTGGCTGCACGAATTTGGTTGCCCGAAACCGGGCCGTCACCTGCCATTCTGGAATACCTCCCCTATCGCAAACGGGATGGAACTGCGCCGCGAGATGCAACCACTCATCCAGTATTTGCCGAGGCAGGATACGCCTGCATCCGCGTCGACATTGCCGGAACCGGTGATAGCGAGGGGCATTTCGACGACGAGTATTCGGAACAAGAACTCCGCGATGGTGAAGCCGTTCTGAGTTGGATCGCCGCACAAAACTGGTGCGACGGAAACATTGGGATGATCGGTATCTCCTGGGGAGGGTTCAATGGGCTGCAGCTGGCCTTTCGCCATCCGCCCGAGCTCAAGGCGGTGGTCAGTGTCGCCTCGACCGTGGATCGGTACGCCGATGACATACACTTCATGGGCGGCTGCCTGTTAAGCGACAATATCAACTGGGGCAGTCAAATGTTCGCCTATTTGACACGGCCCGCAGACCCCGAGCTGCGATCTGATTGGCGAGAAGACTGGCTTGCCCGACTTGAGAATGTACCATTCTCAGCAGCCGATTGGCTGCGTCATCCAACGCGCAGCGCGTTCTGGAAACATGGCTCGGTCTGCGAGGATTGGTCGGCGATTCAAGCTCCGGTTCTTGCGATAACGGGTTGGTCGGATGCATATGTCAACGCTCCGCCAGCGCTGGCAGCAAATCTGGCCGTGCCGTCAAAGGCACTGATCGGACCGTGGGAGCACCGCTATCCGCATATCTCGAAACTGGAGGCAGGAGATTTCCATTCCGAGGTGATCGGCTGGTTTGATCGCTGGCTGAAGGGGCAGCAGAATGGCGCCGAAGACCTGCCCGCCTACCGAACCTATATGCAGGATCATTTTGGCCCGAGCAAAAAGAACAAACCCAGGCAGGGCCGCTGGATCGCCGAGACAGAATGGCCGTCGCCCAATGTCAGCGATGAAGTCTGGCATTTGGGATTGGGTGGGTTTTCCGACGTCGCCATTACGGCCGAGACAACCGTATCGAATCCGGCCCATATCGGACAGGCTGGCGGGTATTTCTGCCCGGGCATGCGGATCGACAATGAGTTGGCCGAAGATCAAGCAGCCGATGACGCACTGTCGCTTTGTTTCGATACGGCACCGCTGGACAAGCCGCTTGAACTGCTTGGACGGGCGCGACTGAAACTGTCCTTCACCGTGGACAGACCGGTAGCCCAACTGATAGCGCGGTTGTGTGATGTCGCCCCGGATGGGGTTTCTCAGCGGATCACCTATCGGGCGCTGAACCTGACGCACTACAAGAGCCACGAGACCCCTGAAGCGTTGGTTCCCGGTCAGGTCTACAGTGCGGAAATCGCACTAAATGAGTGCGCGCATCGCGTGAAACCCGGTCATATCCTGCGTCTTGCGCTGTCTACCGCTTACTGGCCTATCGTTTGGCCCGCGCCAGAAGCGGCAGAGGTGACGTTACAACTGCAAGGTTCGGCGCTGTATTTGCCGGTTCGGACGATGTCTGAGGAAGCTGATCCTGCACATCCCGGACCAGCGCAGGATTATCCGACGTTGCAAAGCACCGAGCTGCGCGCGCCGTCGGGCCGATCCGAACGGCGCATAGAAGCGGATGGAACCGTCGTACTTGAGACATTCGACGACTACGGCAAAGCACAGGACCCCGGCCACGGCCTCATCGTCGGAAGCCACGTCGCCATGCGCTATGCGATCCATCCCGATGACCCAGCGACCGCGCAATTCACGGCGGGCTGGCGTTTCACGTTCGAGAGGGACGAATGGCAGGTCGAGATCAGCACCGAAAACGCGATGACCTGTGACGTCGAGAATTTCTATCTGCATCGAAAACTGCGCGCCACCGAAGGCGCGGACAAAACAGAAGTTCTGACAAAGGAATGGAACGAAACCATCCCGCGCAGGCTTCTGTAAACGATCTGACCCAAGGGAGAACATCATGAAAATCGAATGGACAAAAGCAAATGTCGGGCGCAGAGGCTTCTTGAAAGGGGCAACTGCGCTTGGGGCGGCATCCGCGCTGCCTGCAAGCTGGGCCAATCGCGCCTTCGCCGCTGATGACGGGGTGTTGCGGGTGCGCGCCTACGGTGATGCCCAGAACATGGACCCCGCACATTCCGTCGGTGTTGTCGAAGAAGAAGTGCATGCCTCGATTTACAACAAGCTGATCCAATACAAGCCCGGCGAGGAATGGGGTTGGCAGCTGGATGCGGCGGCGATGATCGAGCAGGTTGACCCGACCCATATCAAGTTCGCCCTACGCGATGATATCGGTTTCACCAATGGCTTCGGTGCGATGACCGCTGAAGACGTGAAATTCAGCATGGAGCGCATCGTGGACGATGCGACCGAAAGCCCGAACAAGCCCGATTTGGGTCCGTTCAGCCATGTCGAAGTGAGCAGCGAACGCGAAGGTACCATCGTTCTGAACGAGCCGTTTGCTCCGATTTGGTCGATCGCCCTGCCCTACATAACCGGCAACATCGTCTCGAAAGCTGCGGTCGAGGCCGCAGGGGGCCGCATCGGGGCTGATCCGGTCGCTGAATCCGGCCCTTATCTGCGGGACAGCTGGTCACCCAAAGAAAAAACCGTGCTTAAGCGCAACCCGGATTGGAAGGGTGACGCACCAACATGGGACACAATCGAAATCCTGCCGATCGACGACGAAAACACCGCCGAGATCGCCTTTGAGGCGGGCGAACTGGACATGACTCGGGTTTCGCTGGGATCGGTCGAACGCTATCGGGCCGGTGTTCCGAATGGCGGATCTTTGGTCGAGAAACCCTCACTGTTCTATGTCTGGTTGGGCATGAATCTGGATCACCCCAAGCTTCAGAACCCAAAACTGCGTCAGGCGATTCAACATGCAGTCGACGTACCAAGCATCCTAGAGGCGGCCTATTTTGGAGCCGCTGAACCCTCGACAGGCATCATCGCACCTGGCCTTGCGGGCCACCGCCCGCAATCTCTGGTCCCTCCGGCGGCAAACTTCGAGAAAGCGGCGCAATTGCTGGCGGAATCTGGCGAGACCAATGTGACGCTTACGCTGGACACGCTGAACAAGACCACTTTCACAACGACGGCTCAGATCATTCAGGCAACTCTGGCGCAGATCGGGATCGCGGTCGAAGTCAACGTACTGGAATCCGGTGCATTCTGGGCAAGCGGAGACAACGAGAACCTGCAACTGGTTCTGAACCGCTTCTCGATGACCCCCGATCCATATTATGCGACGGCTTGGTTCACCACCGAACAGGTCGGCATCTGGAACTGGGAGCGGTTCAGCAACGCTGAATTTGACGAAATTCACAACTCGGCATTCAAGGAAGCGGATGTGGCCAAACGCGCTGAGATGTATCAGCGGGCGCAGGATCTGATGGAAGAAAGTGGTGCCTACCGCTTTATCACCCACGAGGCGACACCGGTGATTCATTCGGCTCGTGTCACCCCCGCGCTAAGACCCGACGGTCTGGCACTGCTGCGGTACTTCGGCAAGGCGACCTGACCTCCCCAAGGTCGGCTATGTCCGGCGGGGTTTGACGCCCGCCGGACAAAACAGCTCGCCACCCATCCACAAGGAGCCAGCTTTTCATGTTGAAGTTTGCAACCCGCCGCTTCGGGCTAGCGCTGCTTATCCTGTTCGTGGCGGTTACCGTCATGTTCCTGATGATCCGCGCCGTCCCCGGGGACCCGGTCCAGATCATGTTGGGGCCACGCGCAACACCTGAGCTTCAGGCCCAGCTCACCGCTGCGTTGGCGCTGGATCAACCAATCTGGAAACAGCTGGTCATATTCTATGGAAACCTGGTCCGTGGCGATCTGGGAATCGACGTATTCTCGGGCCGGTCCGTGACAGATATCGTGTTTCAGCAGCTACCCTACACTCTGGAGCTGATCTTTGCGTCGATCCTGTGGTCCGCCACCTTGGGAATTGCGCTTGGGGCATATGCCGCCGCCCATCCGAACACTCTGATCGACCGAATTGCGGCGGCGATTTCGGTCAGTTTTGTTGCAGCACCCGCCTTTGTCGTAGCACTTCTGTCGCTATTGGTCTTTGCCGTGCATCTTCAGTGGTTTCCAGCCATCGGCGCGGGCGAAGGCTTCTGGGGTCGCATTGATCACCTCGTTTTGCCCGCCTTTGCCATCGGGCTAAGCTGGGTGGGCTACATCGCGCGGTTGGTGCGCGCCTCGATGTTGGAAGTCTTAGGCGAAAACCACGTTCGGACCGCACGAGCCTTCGGTATCGCAGAGCGCCGCGTGGTGATGGTTTATGCCTTGCGTATCGCCATTCTTCCGGTTGTCACGGTGATTGGCGTCGGCATGGGTTTCCTGCTGAGCTCGGCCGTATTCGCCGAAATAGTGTTCGCGCGCCCGGGTCTGGGCAAGCTGGTGATCGACAGCATAACCACCCGCAATTACCCGATTGTTATGGGCTCGGTTCTGATCTCAACCGGTTTGTTCGTCGTGTCGACCGCACTGGCGGACCTGATCAATGCGTGGCTCGACCCACGCGCTAGACAAGCGCATTGAGGAAAGCCGAAATGGAAAAATCTCGTTCTGAACTTGGTCAGATCATTGTCGGCGTCGCCCGCGACCCTCTGGGTCTGATTGGTTTGGTCATTGTCGGCACCATCGTCTTCTGTGCGATTTTCGCCTATTGGATTGTGCCCTATGATCCCGTGGCCATGGATATCAAAGCCCGGTTGCAAGGCCCGTCTGCCGAGCACCTTCTGGGTACGGACCAACTTGGCCGCGATACGTTTTCCCGCGTGATTGCCGGCGGTCAGGTTGCATTGAAAGTCGCCTTGCCTGCGGTCTTTGGTGCGATGGTAATTGGCCTAACCTTGGGAATGATTGCGGGGTATGGGCCAAAATGGCTCGACAACCTGTTGATGTTGTTCTTTGACACCATCCGATCCTTCCCAACCGTGATGTTCGCGCTGGCCGTTGTGGCCCTGGTCGGTCCCAGTTTGCAAACGGTTGTGTTCGTGGTGATGGCGACTTCGATCCCAACCTATGGCCGTGTGGCGCGAACGCAGACCCTGACGTTGCGCAATTCCGAGTACATTCTGGCCGAGCTGTCGATGGGGGCCAGCATGGCCCGCATCTTGGGTGTGCACATGCTACCAAATATCGTGGGGGTTCTGGCCGTCCTGGCTGCTATGGACATCCCGACGGTAATCGCGCTTGAGGCGGGGCTGTCCTTTCTCGGGCTTGGCGTGAAGCCCCCAACCCCCAGTTGGGGCGCACTTCTGAAGGACGGGTATTCCCTGATCCGACAGACACCTTGGCTGGTGGTGGGCGGCGGTCTGCCGATCATTCTGGCAACCCTGGGCTTTACGTTTTTAGGGGAATCCCTGCGCGACGTGGTTGATCCCAAACTGAGGAAACAGCGATGACCGAAACTCTTCTGGAAATCGAGAACCTCAGCGTCGATTATGAAACGGCACGCGGAGATCTCAAAGCATTGCGGGATATCACCTTTGACATCCGCAAAGGTGAGATCGTGGGTATTGTCGGTGAGTCTGGTTGCGGAAAATCAACCTTGATCTCGTCGATCCTGCGGCTGACCGCACCGAACACGCGGTTCCGGCAAGGCGAAATACGCTTTAAGGGGCAGGATCTGTTGCAAGTGCCTGAACGCAGGATGCGGGATTTGCGCGGGGCCGATATCTCGATCATCTTTCAGGACCCGATGCAGACCCACAATCCGGTTCTGACCATTGGCCAGCAGATGGTCGATATTCAGCACCGGTCCAAGGCTAGTAAGCAGGAAAAACTGGCCAATGCGGCAAAGATGCTGGGGGCTGTCGGTATCCCGGACCCAGAGGCTCGGTTAAAGCAGTTCCCGCATGAGTTCTCGGGCGGGATGCGGCAGCGGATCGCGATTGCCATGGCGTTGATGTCGAAACCCGACCTGCTGATCGCGGATGAGCCGACCACCGCGCTGGACGCCACGCTTGAGGTGCAGATCATCGAACGCCTGCAAGAGCTGCAGCGCGAATTCCATTGCGCCATCCTATTTATCTCGCACCATCTGGGTGTGATCGCGGAACTGTGCGACCGAGTGGTTGTGATGTACGCAGGCGCCGTTGTCGAAAGCGGTGAAGTGCGCGAGATTTTTCACAATCCCAAGCACCCTTACACGCGCCGTCTAATCGACTGTGACCCGGGCCATATCAAGGAACGCGCACGGGTCCTGCCAACCATTCCGGGCGAAGTACCCGATCTGGCCAACCTGCCCGGTGGATGTATCTTCCGCGACCGCTGCGACCAGGCGATGCCGCGCTGTGCAATGGACGTTCCCCCCTTGGATCTTCTGAAAGAAGGGCATCACGCCGCCTGCTGGCTGAACCATGAGGAGGCCGCGACATGAGCCTGCTGAACGTCCACGACCTGCAAACCAGCTATGGCCCTGTCAACGTGCTGGCTGGCGTCAGTTTTGAGGTCGAAGCTGGCGAAACCTATGCTCTTGTCGGCGAGAGCGGCTCGGGCAAGACAACTGTCATCCGTGCGATTGCTGGTCTGGCCCCGGCGCAAGCCGGCTCGGTCGTGTTTGACACGCAGGAGATACGGGGTGCGCCGGAACGGGTCATGCGCCCACTGCGCAAGGACATGGCGATGATGTTTCAGGACCCTGTGGGCAGCTTGTCACCACGCCTGACAATCCGAAGCTTGATCACGGAACCCTATCGCATTCAGGGCATGAAAGATCGCGATCTGGATGCCGAAGCCAAGCGTCTGCTGGAAATGGTGAACCTGCCGGTGCATTTCGCGGACCGCTATCCCTATCAATTGTCCGGTGGCCAGGCACGACGGGTTGGTGTCGCCCGCGCTTTGGCGCTGGAGCCGAAACTGATCCTGGCGGATGAACCAACGGCAGGGCTGGATGTCTCGGTACAGGGTGAGCTGCTGAACCTGCTCAATGACCTGCGGGAACGCCTGGGCCTTGCGATGGTGATCATCACCCACAACCTGAACGTGGTGCGCCACGTGGCAGACCGCATGGGCATTATGTATCTGGGTCGACTGGTCGAGGAAGGCACGACCGAGGCGATCTTCGACGATCCGCGCCACCCCTATACCCGCTGCCTGCTCAGCGCCAACCCCGAGCCGGACCCCGATGCGCGCCTTGAACGGATCGCGCTCAAAGGTGAGCCGCCCAGCCTCTTGCAACGCCCGTCGGGCTGTGAGTTCCGCGAAAGATGCCCGTTTGCCAAAGACATCTGCACACAGACACCGCAATGGGAGGTTGCGGCGGGCCACGGGCTGCGCTGTCTCGCACCCTTGTCGGGTGCGCCTGCTCCGGGTCACTAAAGGATGAGGGAAACACTCTATTTTGGCGGTCCCATCCTGACGATGGACGCCGACAATTCCCGACCCGAGGCGGTGTTGGTGCGGGACGATGTCATCATTGCGGTGGGGGACGAAGCAACGCTGCGGCGGCAGATGTCATCCGATGCGGGTGTATATGACCTAGCTGGCCAGACCCTGATCCCAGCCTTCATCGACTCGCACGGCCACTTCCCAGATCCCGGCTTCATCCAGCTGTTTCGGGTTGATCTTGCATCACCTCCGCGCGGCGCGTGTATGGATATGGCGCAAGCTTTGGAAAAGCTGCGCTGCCGGGCCGAAGAGACGCCTGAGGGCGATTGGGTGATGGGCGTTTTGTTCGACAACACCGCCATTTCAGAAGGCCGCATGCCCTCCCGGGCCGAACTGGATGATGTCTCAACGGCGCATCCAATCTGGGTTCTGCATGCTTCGGGTCACAACGGCGCGGCCAATTCGATGGCGCTGAAGCTGCATGGCGTCAATCGCGACACCCCGGACCCGGCCGGAGGGCGTTATGGCCGCGACCCCGATACCGGCGCCCTGACGGGGCTGGTCGAAGGGCTGTTGGCCATGGGCGAAATGGGCGATACTGATTTTCTGATCGGCCGGGACAGGTTCTGGCAAGGGTTCAACGCCTGCCGTGATGAGTATTTGTCCCACGGAGTAACTTATGCACAGAACGCTTGGGCATCGCAGGTTATGCTCGACCACTTTGCCAGCCTTCGTGCCGATCAGGATCCCGGCATTGATTTGGAATTATTGCCAATTGCCGATCTGGAACCGGCTCTGAGCCAGGGCTGGATCGACGATAACTGGCCCGGCAACCCACATTTTACGCTGGGTGCGCGCAAGCTGTTTACCGATGGCGCATTCCAGTTACAGACTGCCTATCTGTCTGCGCCCTACCACAAGTCGCTGGACCCCGATCACCCCTGTGGCATGATCTATGCCACGCAGGTCGACATGGATTTCGAGGTTCTCCGCCTACACGCTATGGGGTTTCAGATCCACTGCCATTGCAACGGGGATGCCGGGGCCGAGATGTTCATCGATGCGGTGGACAAGGCCTTGTTAGCGCATCCGCGAGACGATCACCGCCATACAATCATCCACGGCCAGGTTCTGCGCGACGATCAACTGGACCGCATGGCGCGGCTTGGAATAACTGTCAGCTTCTTTTCAGCACATGTGCATTTCTGGGGGGACCGACATTACGATACCTTCCTCGGCCCGGAACGCTCTGAACGGATTTCGCCAGCCGCAACTGCGGAACGATACGGTGTACGCTATACGATCCACAATGACGCGTCGGTTACGCCAACGCGGCCAATCCATCTGGCGCATTGCGCGGTGAATCGACTGACTGCGTCCGGCCGGCAACTGGGTGAAAAGGAAAAGATCAGCGTACTGTCTGCGCTTCGGGCACAAACTATCGATGCGGCGTGGCAAGTGTTTAAAGAAGATCAGCGCGGTTCGATTGAGCCCGGAAAACTGGCAGATTTCGCCATCCTTTCTCGCAATCCCCTAGATGATCCTGAACGGCTGCTCGACACATCGATTGTTGCAACCATCCGGCGAGGACAGATTGTGTTTGGCGCCACCAAATCCAGAAAAGAACTGGAATTTTAGAATGACAGCCAAACGCATTGCCATTGCCGGATTTCAACACGAAACCAACTGCTTCGGAGCGACCAAAGCGGGTCTGCCCGAGTTCGAGATGGCAGATTCCTGGCCCGAAATGTTGCATGGCGCGCGTGTCATCGCAGACACCAAAGGCATGAACCTACCCATCGCCGGGTTTTCTTCCGCCGCGAACCAGGCAGGTTTCGAGCTTTTCCCAATCCTGTGGTGTGCGGCAGAACCTAGCGCTCATGTCACGGATCACGCGTTCGAGAAGATATGTACTATGATCTTGGATGGCCTTCGCGGCGCGGGACCGCTGGACGGAGTGTATCTCGACCTGCACGGTGCCATGGTGACTGAAAGCCTTGCCGATGGTGAGGGAGAACTGTTGCGCCGAGTACGTGATCTGGTAGGGCAGGACGTTCCGGTCGTGGCGAGCCTGGACCTGCATGCCAATATCTCTGACCAGATGATCTCGCAGGCGGACTATCTGGCAATTTTCCGCACGTACCCGCACCTCGATATGGGCGAAACCGGCGCGCGATGTGTGCCGGTTCTGCAAAGGCTACTGGCCGGAGAGAAACTGCACAAAGCCTTCCGGCAGGTGCCCTATTTGATCCCATTGCACGCGCAATACACCTGGGCCGCACCGTTTGATGAGATTTATCAGATGCCCACCCAGTTCGAACATACCCATGTCTTTGCAGAAATCGCGCTGGGTTTTACTGCGGCGGATTATCCCGATACTGGTCCGTCCTGCGTTGCCTACGCGACCAGTGCCGCGCAAGCGACCGCCGCAGTAGATCAAATTGTCGACCTTTTTCTGGCCCGAGAACCTGATGTGGACTGCTCTATGTTGTCGTTGGACGAAGCCGTTCTGGCCTGTCGTTCGCATCGCGACAAACCGCTCGTGTTAGCGGATGTACAGGACAACGCAGGCGCAGGCGGCACATCCGATACCACCGGACTTCTGGCCGCTTTGATAGAGGGGGACGCGCAGAAGGTGTTGATGGGTCTCTTCCACGACGCCGAAAGCGCAGAGAAAGCGCATCGTGCAGGCCAAGGCGCAAAACTGAACCTGGCCATCGGCGGAAAATCAGGTCTGCCCGGGCACCACCCCGTTGAGGCAAAGTTCGAAGTTCTGGCCATCGGAGATGGCATCTGCCGATACTCAGGTGAGATGTACGGAGGCGGCATCGCGACGCTTGGCAAAACGGCCGCTCTGAGGATGATAGAGTCTGGCGCGAAGATAGACTTGGTCGTCACCAGTGTGCGCAACCAATGCCTAGACCGCGCTCATTTCACCCATATCGGCCTGAATCCCACATCCTATTCAGTGATCTGTGTCAAAAGCACCACACATTTCCGGGCGGATTTCCAACCCATCGCAAGCGACGTGAAAGCCGTTGCCGCTCCAGGCACCTTTCTCTGCGATCTGGACCAGATCCCCTACTACAACATCGCAGGCAAACGCCGCATCGAAACAAGTGGACCCAAAACCAGGAACCATTGATTTCCCACCCGCATCGCAGCTCGCAATCGACATAGCAGGCGCAGAAACTGCATCGAGATCCCGCTCGTAAACTAAGAGATTGGAAACTTCTCGCTTCACGTTTTGACAATGCTGCGTCATCATTCGCTTCAAACCTACAGAAGATAGGGCTTAAACCGCTTCTGTTCGGCAGAAACCCAAGCCCATTACGACCAAGCTTTGATAGAGCAACCCTGCGGCAAATCCCGACCCAGCGAACGGACCTTGCTAGCGCGATTCACGGTTCGAAATCGAGCGGTGAATATGTCTGACTTATATTGGTTGGCTGGCGCACATATAGCGCGTCTTGAGCCCTTATTCCCCAAATCACACGCCAGTCATCTACGCGAGACCCGCGGAGTTACAGACCCAGATTGTGATGATCTGCTAAAACCCGCTTTTTATCGGAATAGTGAACGAAACCGCAACGATCGGAAACACCATCACACCGGATACCTCCGCTCAAACAAACTGGTCTGAGATCCGACCGGTTCGGCGTTGGATGTAGACGGCAAGTGTAGCTATCGATAGACAACTTCCACAGGGTCAAACCGAAAACGAGGGCCCGAGGCAACCCAGGCAACAGGAAGAAACTATGAAGCGCTGTGCAATTGTACAATTTGAACCGCGCCATGAAGAAGTCATCCCCAGCTTGGTGGCCGCCTGTAATGCCAACGGGTACCGACCACGAATCTTTCTGCATCGCCGGATCTTAAAGCTGCGCGGAGATATCATGGCCTTGGTGCCGGGATTGGAATTTGATGTTGAGTATGTGCCTTTGAGCACACCGGATTACCGGGCTGCGGATGCACCAAAACATATCAAGTCAACTATTGCAGCAATTGAAGCGGCCGAACATGACTTCGTCCTCATGGCCTCTTTGAGTCGTCCAAAAGCGGCAAGCTGGGCGCATGGAGTGAAGAAGCCATTGATCATGGTCCTGCATAATCTGGATCAGTTCAGCCAGATGGTACCCCTGCGCGAGACGCTTCAGATGCCAAATGCGCGCTACATCAGCCTGAGTGCACATGTCACGGCTGAATGGATCAGCCGGGTGGGCAAAGCCCATATGGACAGGATCGCGACGTTGGAGCCGTTTTATTGGATCGATGATCCGGAACCAAAGTTGGGCCAGCCGCGTCAGGTCGTGATCCCCGGCAACGTTAACATGCGGACACGTGATTACCCTGGCCTGCTGGATCTTCTTGGCAATCGACCGGACGCCTTTCAGAATCTGCATTTCATCCTGCCGTCAGGAGGCGGAGATCGCGCCAAGGTTGAAAGTGAGATCCAGGACCGAAAGCTTGACGCCCGCTTTACGTGCGTGCCTTTGGACAACAGCGGGCAGGTCGGGCATGCCGCGTATTTTGACGCACTGGCGGGCGCTCAGGTGATACATCCGCTCATGCCATTTGACTATGAACAATATCAACGGATCAAGATCACATCTGCCCTGTCCTCTTCGGGTGGATTCTGTGTGCCGATCGTCATGGACCGCTGGTCAGAGGCCTGTTACCGACCACCAATGCTGATTGCTGACAATGGGTTAGAGGCAAGCCTGACCCGCATTTCAGAGGCGAGTGATGCAGAACTCAGCGATCTGCAGGTAGCTCTGAAGTCTTACCGCCGATCTGCACTTGAAAACGGAGCCGTCGGGCTACGACGGCTAATTGAACAATAAGTGCCTCTATCCGGTTCACTCTCAGCCTTTTAGATCCACCTACCACCGAGTTGGAAATCACCCAAGTTGGCAACATGATGCCGCGCCGTACTTTTTTCGTTCCTACGCGAAATTCGCAGTTCAGAACATCTGCAAAACCGTTATTCTCAATGAGCACCACATGACATGCGGTCTGGCGGATCACCAGACTGAAGCGTCGGATCAAAGGAATAGAATGACACGAAAGCTAGCGATCCTGACGCTCAAAGATGAAGGCGCGTTCCTGTTGGAATGGCTCGCCCATCATCAGATGGTTGGTTTCACTGATTTTCTGATCTTCTCGAATGATTGCGCGGATGGCACCGATCTGATGTTGCACCGACTCGAAGAGATGGGGCAAATCACTCATGTCAGCCATGAAGCCAAGCCCGATAAGAGCGTACAGTGGCAGGCTATGAAACAAGCCGCCAAACATCCTCTATTGAAAGAAGCAGACTGGATACTGGCGCTCGATATTGATGAGTTTGTAAATATCCATATTGGCGACGGCTCATTAAACGCGCTCATCCATAGCCTCCCCGAGGCGGATGCGATCACGCTCACCTGGCGGCTATTCGGAAATGCAGGGATCGTTTATTTTGAAGATGCGCCGGTGACCCAACAGTTCACTTCGTGCGCCCCCAAACCCATCCTTTGGCCGTGGCGCGCCTCGATGTTCAAAACGCTTTATCGCAACAACGGGATTTACCGTAAACCAGGCATTCATCGGCCAATTTCGCCTGATCAGACCCGCGTGGATGAGGCGCGCTGGTATGATGGATCAGGCCGTTTGCTTGGTGGCGATCATCGCCGCCAGCGGGTATTTTCCAACTATACGCAAGATACGACCATGAGGGTTCAGCTTAACCATTATGCTTTGGGCGCGATGGACTCCTTTCTGCTCAAACGTGCGCGTGGACGTGGGGTGCATTTCAAAGAGAAAATCGGCATGGATTATTGGGTCGATTACAACTTTAACAGCGATCAGGACGTCTCTATTTCCCGCTACCAATCGGTACGGGCTGCTCGGGTTACCGAGCTAAAATCAGATGCCACACTGAAGAAGCTACATGACAAGGCCTGCGAATGGCGGCACAAGCGATTTAAGGAACTTTTGGAGTCAGAACCTGAACGCGCGTTTTTTGCTCGCCTGATGATGGCTGGCCAAACCACACCTCTGACGGAGCATACGGCCCGTCAGCTTATTTCATTTGCCATGCGCGCGAACCAGAAAGCCGCCGCAGAGTCCGAGTAGGAGCCTTCCTTCGTGCCGCAATCATCAAAAACCCATCCTGAATATCTGTCTACTCGTGCAGGCCGTACGCGGCGGATATTTCAGGTCGGTTTCAACAAGTGCGGCACAAGGTCGATTTCCGCCTTTCTAGATAACAACGGCATTCCGACGGTTCACTTCAAGCGTGGCAATCTGGCCCGCGCGCTCGCTAACAATCTTAAGTATGGCTATGCGCCGCTCAATGGCATTGACCGTTGGGTCGGCTACACCGACATGCAGATGGTGAGCGGCTCACGCGTGATTGAAGGTTGCCGTTATTTTCGTCAACTCGCGGCATATTATCCCAATTCCTATTTCATATTGAACACTCGAGACAAAGACAGGTGGATCGCAAGTCGCCGAAACCATGGCAATGGGTTTTATGCCGAGCGTTATCGTAAGGGTATGAATTTCGAGTCGGTTGATCAGGTAATTGATCATTGGTCAGAAGAATGGGACCGGCATCATCAGGAGGTGCCCGAATTTTTTAAGGACCAACCGGATAAATTATTGATATATAATATAGAAAAAGACAGCCCTGACCAGATGTCCGAGTTCCTTGCGCCTGATTTTGAGACTGATCCGACTTTCTTCGGCCATGAGGGCAAAACGTCCGGAGGCAATGACGCCGACGATGCAGTTTCTCCGAATTGAGATGTCATGGCTTGCTTACTTGAGCAGCATAAGAAATCGAGTGTGGGCGAGAACGAAAGGTTCGGTCGCCAACTCTCTGACGTATGAATGCGACTTAAAAATTGCCCAGCTTAGTTGGCTAACGGAGTGATAAGACTGAACGGGCAGGCTGCGCCGCCGCGCACCTTTTGATTGCCTTGATTCCTATGGTGTGCGCGATGCTCTTGCCGTTGGCAATCTTTTGGAAAGGCCGTTGATTTCGATCGTTCGGGCAATGAACTTCGTGACTGTTGGCTTACTCTTGGCGCTGCGAGAGTACAAAATCCAGACCAATATCGAGGCAGTGTGCACTGTGGGTGATCCAGCCCATAGAAATCAAATTAACACCGGTGTTCGCCACAGCCCGCACATTATCTGGGGTAATCCCGCCTGAAGCTTCGGCAATGGCTTGACCATCAATCATGCCTATAGCTTCGCTTAAGGTTCTTGGATCCATGTTATCCAGAAGCACCGCATCAACACCGATTTTCAGAACTTCGGCCAGCTGCTCCAGCGTGTCGACCTCGATTTCGATCTTGACCATATGACCGACTGTCTCTTTGGCCCGAGTCAAGGCTGGGCGGATACCCCCGGCTATGGCGATGTGGTTGTCCTTAATCAGCACCGCGTCACTTAGGGAGTAGCGATGGTTCATGCCGCCGCCTGATCGCACAGCGTATTTCTCTAAAGCCCGCAAACCGGGCGTTGTTTTTCGGGTACAGACGATGGCAGCACGCGTGCCTTCGACGCGGCGAACCATATCGGCAGTCACACTTGCAATACCCGAAAGATGACCCAAGACGTTGAGCGCCGTACGTTCGGCAATTAGCAGACTGCGCGACGGCCCTTTGAAAGTGGCGATCACTGCGCCGGGCGCGACTGTCCCACCATCCTCGACATGGCGGATTACTTTGATTGCCGGATCTATCAGCTCACAAGCCAATTCAGCACAATCCAGACCGGAAATACATCCGGATTGACGCGCGCAAGCCACAACTTCGGAAACATGGTCCGAAGGAATAACAGCCGAAGAGGTGACATCTCCGGCGAGGCCCAAATCTTCATCAAGTGCGCGGCGGATCACCGGCTCCAGCATCGTTCGGGGCAACGGGGCTAGGGGCATGATAGTCATTTCTCAAGCAGTCCTCAAAAAGGGTTCCTGACTGGTCAAACTCGCATGAGCAAGTACTTCGGTCAGAGTCATCAAAAGAGATTGCGCGTTCGCCTCAGGATTCGGGAAGTCACTTCGGTAATGTCCGCCCCGCGATTCACGGCGCAGATCGGCAAAGACCGCGATCGAAAGCGCGACTAGTGCCGGGTCAGAAGCGCACACTTCGGCTTCGACCATCGGCAACAACTTTGAAATGGCAAAACGTAGGCCCGTCTGGTCACGGATCACACCCAGATATTTTGAAACCAAAGGCCGGACAAAGCTTGGATCAGAATTAGGCAGCACGTCCACCGCAGGAGCAAGTGAGAGATTTCGCAATTCACTCGTGGCAACATCATTTGCGGCACGGCGTCCCATCACCACTGCCTCCAGCAGTGAATTGCTAGCAAGGCGATTGGCACCATGCAGGCCAGTCGCCGCGCATTCACCTATGGCCCAAAGGCCTGACAGAGTGCTTCTTCCATACTCATCAACGGCGATACCGCCCATGTGGTAATGCGCAGCCGGAAGTATCGGTATGGGATCGCGCGCCGGATCAATTCCGCTTGCTGCGCACAATGCATGGATGCCAGGGAACCGCTGGACAAATTCGGCACCAAGCGCAGCACGAGCATCAAGAAACACTCGCCCACCTTCCAATATGACCTGATGCACGGCACGAGCCACCACATCGCGCGAGGCCAGTTCCGCCTCCGGAATATGCGACATGAAGCGCTTGCCGGTTTGGTCGATCAGAATTGCGCCCTCGCCCCGGACGGCTTCACTGACCAGTGCCAGAGGTGTCTGCTTGGCATCCAGCGCTGTGGGATGAAACTGGACAAATTCCATATCGCGCAAGGCTGCCCCGGCGCGGGCGGCCATCATGACGCCCTGGCCGAAATTACCTGAAGGGTTGGTGCTTGCACCAAACAGACCGCCGCAACCGCCTGAAGCCATAACGACCTGAGATGTGCGCAATACCTCTGCTTGGGCATCTTTTTGCAGATGAACGCCTGTAACGTGTCCGTCTAGCGTCAACACCCGCCGGGCTTCGACTCCGGTCAAGCAAGTGATCGACTGGCATTGCAACACGGCACTCGCAAGGACCGATGTGATTTCGGCTCCGGTGCGGTCGCCGCCTGCATGCAGTATTCGGCGGCGGGAATGCGCAGCCTCGCGCCCCAAGGCATATGTGCCGTCGGCGGTTTTATCGAAACGAGCGCCGTGTTTCTCTAATACAGTGATCGCCTTTTGCGCTTCGCAGAGAATGGCCGACGCCACGGTTTCATCGCACAGTCCGTCGCCGGCCCGCAAAGTATCGACCAAGTGTTGCGCAGGATCACCATCCGCGCCTAGTTCGGCGGCAATCCCTCCTTGAGCCCAAGCGCTGGAACATTCCTGGCCCAGCCCTGCACGGGTGATTAGTACTACGGGTTGTGGAGCCAGTTCCAGCGCAACCGTCAGCCCGGCGATTCCGCCACCGATGATGGCAGTTCGACCATGAAGCCCTTCGAGCCCGATCATTTCACTGCCAGCATCCGTTCCACCGCGCGGCGCGCATCTTCGGCGATGGCCGGATCGACGGTGACTTCGTGATGGCCAAGTTCCAATGCGTTGCGAATGTTGCGCAGACTAATGCGCTTCATATGTGGACACAGGTTACAGGGGCGCACGAATTCCACCTCAGGATGGTTCAGCGCCACGTTGTCGCTCATCGAGCATTCGGTCAACAGGCAAACCCGCGTCGGTTTTTTGTCGCTGACGAAATCCGACATGACTGCGGTAGAGCCAGAAAAATCTGCTTCGGCAACCACTTCGGGCGGGCACTCAGGATGGGCCAGGACCGTAACACCCGGCCACGCTTCGCGCATTTCACGTATATCGGCTGGAGTAAACAATTCGTGCACCTCGCAATGTCCATGCCATGCGATCAATTCGACATCGGTCTCTTTGGCGACGTTCTTGGCGAGATACTCGTCCGGGATCATCAACACGCGCGACACCCCGAGGGATTCCACCACCTTTACTGCGTTGCCCGACGTGCAGCAGATATCCGATGCCGCCTTCACCGCTGCCGAAGTGTTTACATATGTGATCACTGGAACGCCGGGATGGGCTTCACGCAGAAGCGCAATATCCTCGGGTGTGATGGAATCCGCCAGTGAACACCCCGCGCCCAAATCTGGGATCAGCACCGTCTTTTCCGGGTTCAGCAGCTTGGCAGTTTCCGCCATAAAATGTACACCAGCCAACACAATGACATCGGCATCAACCTCGACAGCTTCGCGCGCAAGCGCAAGGCTGTCGCCCACGATATCGGCAACTCCGTGGAAGATCTCCGGCGTTTGGTAATTGTGGGCGAGGATGACCGCATTCCTCTCACGCTTGAGATCAAGGATGGCTTCCAGATCATCTTCAAACAGCATCCATTCGGGTTGCGGGATGATCTGCTTTACCCGGTCGTAGAGGTCTGGAAGGCGAAAATCTTTCATTGGCTTCTCCATTTATACTCGCATCGAGTATATTGGAGCCATGCTTATTCTCGATTCGAGATTATGTCAAGCGAGGTTCAGGACCGGGAGAGAGGTAATCTGACGCCCGACAGCATGCGAGCCTCTAGAATGGCCGGCCGATATCGGAACAGGCGTGCCGGACGACCACCGGTGCCGCTGGACATTTCGCCGGTATCTTCAATCAATTCCTGCTGATCAATCTGGCGGCGAAAATTGGGTTTGTGCAGGTGTAGACCAGACAGCGCTTCGACTGTGCGCTGTAACTGCAGCAAGGTGAAGCTTTCGGGCATGAGCTCGAACACAACCGGAGAGTATTTTATCTTGGCCCGCAAGCGAGATATGCCGGTGGCGAGAATGCGACGGTTGTCCGCTTCCATGTGACGACCGAATTCAGGAGTGTCAACAAGCCCTGCTTCGTACATAAGCTCATAACGTTGCAAAACCAGCTCTTCGTTCCAGGTCTTCCCATTCAGACCAAACAGATAGTCCACACGCTGCAGTTTTAGCGGATCACTTCCTGCCCAAGCTGAGATACGTTTGATAATTTGCGGTAGCTCTTCTGGGCTGCGATCACGATGATCCTCCCATGGGAAGTATTGATACCAGCTACGCCATGCCGGACGTCCAGCACCAGTAGTATCCTGCTCCCGCACCAGACCGAGATAGCTGATCGAGATACGCTGAGAGTTGTCGGCATAACCCGAGCGTGGATCGCGATCCTTGTCTGCAAAGGTGTAAAGCTGTTCAAGATATCCCACCGGATGGCCGGTCTGCGCCTCAATCCAGGCCCGCAAGCCGCTTTGCAAGCTGCGGTGTGAAGATTCGAACGGTCCCGAAGGTAGCGCGTTACCTCCACGCAAGGTCATGACACGCGGCTGATCATCAGTCACGGCGATTAGGATTGCGATCAGTTCGGCAGGGGCTAGTCCACTTGGCAAGGAATTTCCTGTTTGTAGAATGTCGCGAAGCGTTGGTTAGAATGTGCGTTCTAACCCAAATTTAGTACCTTGGCTTGAAGAAAAATACAGTGTGACGGGTGCTTCTTCAGAGAACAAGCATTTCTGGCCCAGTTAATCGTCCCACTGTTCTAACATCAGGTTACTACTTTCGGTCCAATGAACCTGGAATACAGTTTCGTCTCACGACTTGAGAAGTGTCGCAAGATATGGGTTCGGGCTGACCAAACAGCCAGTTGAGGTGTTCGTTTCGCTAAAGTAGTTCTCGGACCGGTCTTACGTATGATCTTTTTAAAGGCTGCCGTTTCAGCAAAGACATTATTGATTACACTAAATACTTCGATTTGCGACACACAGTGTCTTATCGAAATTTGGAAGCGATCATAGCATATCGCAGCTAAGATCTGACCACGTCACATTCAACAGTTGGGTTGTGAAGCTTCCTCCAGTTCGAAGATACCCATCCGACCCGCGGCGCTAAGCAGCCAGTTCTTTGAATCGTTGTACGGAACGGGGTCCAGGAGTGAATTGAAATCTACGGATCAGGGCCTCTAGCTAGTTTGATATCTTGGCTGATGTTCACAAATTGCAAGTTTCAGAACATCCCAGTTTGATTTTTGCGTCATGCACTTTGGCTTTCTTAGGCTGAAGATTCTGATCCCGCATTGACACCACGGATGAAAGAGTCCGCGCACGGCGGTAACAATCCAGCAGTCGTTCGGGCGGGGCATTCTGCTGCTCCGATACCAGCACTACTGGTCGAAAACTTCTCCCGGTCCAATAGTCAGAAAGAGAGAGGCCCATGGCAGCAAAACCCTGAGCCAGCTTTCAATCGGACGGTCCCGTCTCAGCCGCCACTCGAGTTTGCCAACCCGGGCTGGGCAAAATCATTGGCGGGTGGTGTCAAATCCTGCGCACCGGTGCCGGGCATCAACTCGAAACCCAAATCGAATTGATCCAGGGTCGAGGCCAGTTGTGCTACAATCTCGGCGTTGCCAACTGACTGCGCGGTGCCATCAGCGAGCATCTCGGTCAATCTGCGCTCACCGGTCATGACCTTTTCCAGGTCCGTGCGGCTCAGACTGATCGAAAGATCGGCGTCTTCCGCCACCTGATCGACGATATGAGTCAGAGTGGCATTGCTCATCTCGACAACGATGTTCTCGTCTCGGTCGGGGATCGACAGGTTGATGGTGAACTCCATATTGGCGGCTTTGGCGCTATTGACGCGAATGGCCAGAAAGTCGAGCCACATCGTGGTCTGCATCGACTTGATCGTATCGGGACCGGTGGTCTCGATGGTAGCGCCCTGCGGAATACCGTTGCGCAGTTCGAACGCCGCACCAAGGAACGAGTTGCGGACCGAAGGGCTTTCCTTCTGATACCCGATTTGCTCGAACGCGTCGGCCAACAGGTCCTTGGCGGCCTGGTTCTGTGGCTCGGCGTAGACCAGTTTGTTTAGAATCTCGGTCGCTTCAAGATATTTACCGATGTCCACCAATTCCTGTCCTTTCGACAGGATTGGCTCGGCGCCGCCCATCATCTCGACAAACAGCGGCGCGCTGTCTTCTGGCGAAAGAGGTGTGAGCGTGGTGGGGTTGGCATCCCAATAACCTAAATAACGATTGATCACCGCCCGGCTGTTATGCTCGACCGAGCCATGATAGCTGCGCGCGGCCCATTGCTGCTGCAGGCTTTCCGGCACGTCATAGACGTTGTGAATCTGATTAATGGTCACGCCTTTGTTGGCCAGATTCAGTACCCCGTTGTTAAGATTGGCGTAAGTGTCACGCTGCGCACGCATCACTTCCTGAATGCGCTCATTTCCGTAACGGGGCCAAGAGTGAGAGGCGAACATCAACTCGGCATCCTGCCCAAACTTGTACAGCGCGTCATTGACATGCTTGGACCAGCTCAGCGCATCGCGCACCAGTGCGCCACGCAAGGTATAGATGTTGTGAATTGTGCCAGTGATGTTTTCCGCCGCCCAGAATGCCTTGAGGTCGGGGAAATAGGTATTCATCTCAGCAGGTGCTTCAGTACCCGGTGTATTCTGGAAGATCATACGCACGCCGTCTACGATGATCTCTTCATACGCGTCCGAGACATAGCGGGTCGGTTCGATCAGGCCCGTGGTGCCAGCCGAGATGTTCTTGCCGATGGACTGATCCACATGACCGAACGGGCTGCGTGGCAGCAATACGCCGTATTGGAAAAACAGACGGCGGTTCATCACGTTGCCCGCATAGACGTTTTCGGAAACCGCATGTTCCATGAAACATTCGGGCGCGATCACCTCCACGCCGTTTGCCACGTCCTCATCGGTGATCACCCCGCGCACACCGCCATAATGGTCGGCGTGGGAATGCGAATAGACAACCGCCTTGACAGGAAGTTCGCCCACGGTGTCGTTCAGCAGCTTCAGCGCTGCAGCGGCAGTTTCCTTGGAGGCCAGCGGGTCAAAGATGATCCAGCCGGTATCGCCACGAATAAAAGTGATGTTGGACAGATCGAAGCCACGCACCTGATAGATGCTGTCGTCGAGAATCTCGTACAGGCCGAAATTCATGTTCAGGATCGCCTGACGCTGCAACGACGGGTGGATCGAGTCGAACTCTTTGCCCTCGAGCAGATAGTCATAGCTGCCGATGTCCCAGGCGACGGTGCCATCCTCGGTTTTGATCTGGCGGTATTCTGGAACCGCAATTAGCCCCTTGCGGCTTTCTTCAAAGTCACGCTCGTCATCGAACGGCAGTTTATTGCGTTGGGTTTGCTGGAATTCGATCGAGTAATCCGAGGGCAGCTTGCCCTTCGGGTCAAAGTGCTGAGGACTACCATCCTGCGCGACGGCAAGACCTGAGGTCAGCGTCAAAAGGGTGACGGTCAAGAGTAAGGTGGTTCGGCGTGGCATATATAATCGGTTCCTATCATGAACGCTTCAAAAGAGATCGCAGCGCAGGAGGTCTGACGGGACGAACCACGAGGTTGAAATTCGTCCCGCCGGTGCATTGACCTCCAGAAGTGCCGAGATGCGCGATCTTTTGGAAGCCGGGTGCCTGCCTGTACGACCAGCAGTGCGGCCCTCTTATCCGCAGAATTTTTCCCGAGAAGTGCAAACATGTTGCCACCTGTCGAAAAACACATGTATCAACGAGGCCAACATAATGGTTTTCCTTGGTTTTCCCGAGGCAGAGGGATATTGAAGTGGATACTACCGAGCGTGAAATTCGGGTACAGATGAAACGTATCCTGGAGCATCCGGATTTCACCGCCAGCCCCAAACGCCGCGCATTTCTGAACTATATCATCGAGGAATATCTGGCTGGTCGTTCAGATCAGATCAAAGGCGTGTCGATTGCCATGTCCGTCTTTGACCGCGACGAAAGCTTCGACCAGCAGGTCGATTCGATTGTCCGACTTGAGGCGCGGCGACTAAGGCAGGACATTGACACCTACTATGCCGGGCCCGGTCGGGGCGATCCGATACGTCTCACCATACCCAAAGGAGGATACGCGCCGCGGTTCGAAAAATCTTCACTGCCCAGCCCTGATCAGGCACCTGCTGACGCCCGGCCAAATGCCGGGTTCAGCGGACGACGACGCGCTGGGATTGGACTGGCTGTCGCCTTTGGCCTGGCATTGTTTGGGCTAATCTGGGGATTGACCCGTTCAGGGACGCCTGAGGAACAGGCAAATCACAGCTTGCCCAAAGGGCCCGTCGTGGCTGTACTGCCCTTTGAAACTCTGGGAGAGGGCCCCGGGTACCTCGCTGATGGTCTTACCCGGCAGTTGACGACCGAGTTGATCCGGTTCCGGGACATCTGGGTCTTGCCCCTTGGCAGCACACTGCATTCTGGTGAAACCGAGATTGATACGGCGAGCTTGCGTACAGAATTCAACGCTGATTTCGCGCTGGAAGGCAATGTGATGGACAGGGGCGACACCTTGCGCCTGTCCGCACGCCTCATTGATCTGAAAGACCGAAGATATATCTGGTCGCAAAGCTATGAGGTCAGCAATACCTCCGAGGAAATCTATGCGGTACAGGACAGCATTATCCGAGATGTAATGGGTAAACTGGCCGGGAAATACGGGCTACTGACGCTTGGCGCGATGCGAGATGCCGATAGAATTCCACCCAACAATCGCGATGCTTATGACTGTGTGCTTGGTTATTACAGCTATCAGGTAACCATCAATCTGGATCGCCATGCTGAAATCAAATCCTGCATCCTGAACGCGCTTGAGAAGGCTCCGGATTATGCCGAGGCCTGGGCGGTGCTGTCGAACCTGTATCTGCAACAGATACGTTTTGGGCTGGGCGGAAATCGCGAACAGATTCTGGCCGCAGCCGATGCCGCAGCACGCCGGGCGGTCGAGATCGACCCAAATCTGGCGGCGGGACATCTGATGATGGCCAATATGCGGTTCGTGCTCGGTGATTTTGCCGGGTTCCGCGAGGCCGGGCAACGGGCGATTGACCTGAATCCGAATGACACCGACATTCTGGCCCATTACGGGATGCGTCTGGCGTTCAGTGGCGAATGGGACAAAGGACTTGCTATTGTAGACCGGGCAATCGCTCTGAACCCTGTGCATCCTCAGTGGTATCTGTTTCCGCGGGTTTTTTACGAGTTCGACCAGGGCGACTATGCAGCGGCGCTGGCACAATTGGAACAAATCGATATGCCAGGTTTCTTCTGGACCCATCTATGGCAGGCCGCGCTACACAGCAAACTGGGAAATGGGGAACAGGCCCAGGCGGCCCTACGCAGCTTGTTGGTTCTACGCCCAGATTTTTCATCTGTTGCATCGGATATACTTGCCATTTGGCAACTTGATGCCACTTTTAAGGAGAACCTGTTGGCCAGCCTTCACAAGGCTGGTTTGTCAGATTCTTGACCGGCTTATCCAGTTTCCGCACACCTATTCATCGGTGGGTTTGACAGTTATCTGGAATCGCATCACCCTTGTACGCAGCAATAAGTAAACCACGTCAGATGGCTGACTTTATATCATCAGATCGTCGTTAATTTTTCTAGCTTTCACGCAAGCGGGCCAACGGTCGCTGCCGGTCCATGTCTGGAATGGTTTGTCAGAGTTGGCGCATTTTGGGGACGGCCTTTTACGTAGTTTCGGCATTGCAAAACACTTTGCTCATCGGTGCTAAACATGCGGAAGTTGATCACCTGTAGCCTGAAAGAAGCGCGCTTCTGGGCGGGATATGTCAATTCGATGCGCCAACATGCAAGGCAATCGAAACGCGTCTTTGGAAGATCTGCGCGACACTGTTCACCCACCCAATCAGGCCGGTTTCTTTAACTGTTACAACTGAAACGTTTATTCGGCATTAGAGCACTCCTTCTCTGGTCAGAATTTACCCCAAATTACGAATTCTGTTCGGACCCTTTTCTGAGTCACGGCCAAGGCCCCGTTCGATAAACCACTGAGTAATCTGCAGCCATTACTAGCCCACCACACCGTGACCACGCACCTGCATGCAGTTCACAAGCACATGACGCCGCGCCATTTCGTCATTGTACTGGCCGCGCACAGATCCGACTATGCCACCTGCGATCGCACCTCCGATGACATCTTCCTTCTCGCCAACAACCCAACCAGTAACCGCGCCATCAATAGCGCCGAACGTAGCATCTATTTTACGCTGCCCAGGATTGAAACTCGCGGCCATCAATCGGCATTCAGCCTCATCTGTGTAGAAGGTCGCATTCCTGGTTCCGTCAACCATCAGTGGCTTCTGCATCGGGTACTGAGTGCATGCGGTAAGACTGATGAGAGCAACAAAAATGAACTTTTTCATCGCAGCTTTCCTTTCGGGAATCGAAGTAATTGCTTGGCGTACGCGCTAAACTTGCCTGCCTAGGCAAATCTCATTTAGGAAGTTTACGATTGTCGAAAAATAGCCCAGCCATTTTACGCAGCGTAAAATTGCATTTGTTTCGCTGGCTCAGTCGCAAACTTCTCTGGCGCATGAATACAGCGCCTTTCTTGCGCAGCTAAGTTGGCTAACTAGGCAACTAGCTTAACGCGAAAAAACCGTCGGCCGAGCATGCCGCAGGCGTGACGGCACGCAGCCGCGTAGGGCTGCGGCACAAGAAAGTCGGCGGCCCGAAAGTCTTTTTCAATTTTTACAGGGTCTTCTATTCAGCCGCGTAACGCTCCATGTCGGCAAGGCGCGTATATCCGTCCCGCGTCTGTGGTGTTTTAATGCCTAGAATATTTCCGGCGATTTGGGTCCGGAGAATCTGTGCGGTCCCGCCGCCGATAGTGAACATGCGCACATCGCGATACATCCGCTCCAGAGGTTCACGATCGCTGTAGCCGCGCGCGCCGAACATCTGCAGCGCATCGCTGACCACCTTAATAGCCATCTCGGACGCAAAAAGCTTGGCGCGGGCGGCCATGGTCATATCGGGATACTGACTGCCGTTTGGGCCACGCGATCGTGCCGCTTCATGGAGCAGCAGCCTAGCTGCATGAACTTTCGTGTCCATATCGGCCAGCATCCATTGAAGCCCCTGGAATTCTGCAAGCGGGCGCCCGAATTGTTCACGTTGAACGAGGTAGCGTTTTGCATGTTCAAGTGCCCCTGCCGCAACACCCATAGCAACTGCTCCCGCACCGACGCGTTGCGAATTGTAAGCGTTCATCAGGTCGGCAAAGCCACGCTTCAATCCTGAAGGCGGTTTGACCAGCCATTTCTCGTTGATCTCGATATTTTCGAACCGCAATTCTGCTTCGGGCATACCGCAAAGGCCCATCGTGTATTCGCGACCCACCACGGTGAACCCCTTGGGCGTATCACCTGACATCGGATCGGCAAACAGAATGAAACCGCCAATCCCCTGATCGACGCCTGCCTCATCGAGCACGCGGGCAAAGATCAGGTGCAGCTTCGAGACCCCTCCACCAGTGATCCAATGCTTGGACCCGTTGAGGATGTATGTGCGACCCTGTTTCCGCGCGGTAGTCTGCAATTCGGTCGCGGCACTTCCCGAGTCTGGTTCGGTTATGCAGATCGCGGGCTTATCTCCTGCCAGGACATGCTGAGCACAAAAAGCCTTCTGCTCATCATTGCCGTACCCCATGACCGCACTGATGCCGCCCATGTTGCTCTCGACAACGATGCGGGCGGTCAGGGTGCAGGCTTTCGCGATCTCTTCGACCACCATGGTGACATCCAGAAAACTCGCGCCCTGCCCACCATATTTCTTTGGAATGGTCATACCCATGATGCCAGCATCGGCCAATTCACCAACATTCAGCCAGCAATACCTGCGCGATCTGTCCCAATCTGCGGCACGTTTCTCAAATTCTGGGGCCAGTTCTTTCGCAACGTTCACAAGCGGATGCGGCATGCGTGTCCCTCGTCTCTGTTTTTAACAGAATACGCTTGCAGTAATACAACACAATCGAATAAAATTGGATATCTAATCCAATATACCTTAAGTTATGCAGACACGTTCTCTCAGAACCCTCATACGGGTCTCGAATGTCGGCTCCTTTGCGAAAGCGGCCGAGCAGCAAAACATGACATTGTCTGCACTTTCAATGCAGATGAAGGCGCTTGAGGTGGAGCTTGGCGTCGACCTCTTTGACCGCACCGTACGACCACCGCGACTTACGCCAATCGGCCGGAGCGTCGTCGAGGCATCGATCCCGCTCCTGCAGCACGAAGACAGCCTTCTCAAAATCTGTCGCCCGACGGACACGCTTGTTGGGCATTTCCGAATAGGATTTGTCACAACTGCTGCCGTTCGCTTGCTGCCGAACTTCCTGAACAACGCAAAACGTCAAGCACCGCAAGCGACCTTCTCATTCGAAACCGGCCTGTCCAAGGTTCTACAAGAAAAGGTTGTAAGCGGTCAGCTTGATGCCGCCCTTCTTACAGATGCAGAAGGTGTTCCCGACACGCTTGCGGAAAAGGTGCTTCGAGAGGAACCCTTTGCCTTTGCAGCCCATGAGAAATTGCTGAAAGACGGCCTCGCGGGTTTATTGAATGCGCAGCCCTTCTTTCACTTTATGCCCGACACCGGGATCGGAAAACTCATTGCTGGAGAGATGCTTAAGCACAAAAGACCAAAGGGTTCCGAAACCATTGTCCTTGATAACCTTGAAGCGATTATGGAGTGTGTTTCGGCAGGGTTGGGTTTTACGCTTCTGCCTGTCCCCGATGTTTTGCGGTATCGGTCTGACTACGTCAAAAGTATTTGTCTTCCACAATCGTCGGCTCGGAAACTTGTCCTTGCGACCGTACGCAAGGGTGCGCTGGCTGGAAGTGAGGCGATGCTTGCCTCGCTATTCTCGACGGGCGAGGCCGCCGCTGCGAGCGAACAAGACACACCTCTCCCACACTCGCGGCTTCGGCTTGATCGACTATGATCTTGAAACGCACACGTGATCTCCGTTGCGTGTCCGGTCAGTTTGGACGAGTGCCCAAATAGAACCGGCTTCCGATCTTGAAGCCCTCAATTGGGTTCACACATTAACGGCCCGTTATTACCATTTACCTATGGTTGCCATTGCTGCGATTTGGCCCTTAGTATCGGTCATTCGCTGCATCTGCGATGGCAACTCCTCCAATTTGATATAGCGGCCATTTAAGATCGGGTGTGCAATATCTTCTACGCCGCAGAGACGCTAAAATCAGCAACGCTATCAGCACAAGCATCTTTTTAAGTCCGGCGTAAGAAATCCGACAGCACAACATTGAAGATATCGGGTTTTTCCAGATGTACCGCGTGGGCGCAGCCGGGAACGACGGAAAGCTCAGCCTGATTGATCGACGTCCAAAGTTGTTTGGTCTGTGTCCACGAATACGTGCGGTCCATGTCACCCCAGATCACCAGAGAGTTAGCTTTGATGGCAGAGAGATAATCATCGGCGCGCCAAGCGCGCATTGCGTCCAGCCCCTTGAGCATGGCATCCGGTGTACATTGCGCTGCAATCTCAGCGCAGTCTGAGTAAGCTTCAGCAGACCGGCCATCCAAGAACCATGTCGCAGCGATGCGGCGAGCTGTTTCCTGGAAACCCTCGGTTTGGGCACGCCGTTTGCTTTCCTCGATTGTCTCGAAACGGTCGGGCAGGATGCCGACCGCACCGGTGGAGTAGAGGATCAATTGATCTATGCGTTGTGGGGCGCGGTGTATCATTTCCTGCGCTATCATTCCGCCCATCGAATGTCCCAAGAGGTTGAAGTGTTCGACGCCGAGGTGAAATAAATGGTCCAGAACCCAATTAGCAAACCCACCGATCGTTTCGATGCTAGGCAAGTCTGCATTCTGTCCGAACCCAGGCAAATCTATCGTGATCAGCTTTTGGGATTTTGAAAGCGCGCGCTGTTGTGGTGCCCACTGCGCGCTTCCACCCATGAAACCATGGACCAGGACAAGCGGCGTCACTTTCGCTGTCCCTGCACAATGCGATCAAGTATCATGGCGCAGAACAGGATGGCAAAGCCTGCCAGAATTCCCTGTCCGACATTGGCGTATTGCAGCGCCTCAAGTACATCCTCGCCCAGACCCTTGGCACCAATCAGCGAAGCCACCACGACCATGGCGAGCGAGAGCATGATGGTCTGGTTGATTCCTGCCCGGATCGAGGGGCTTGCCAGGGGCAGATCGACCTTAGTGAGCAAATACCATTTGTTTGCACCAAAACTGATTGCCGCTTCGCGCACGCTTTCAGGTACACCGCGCAGGCCCAGTACGGTCAGGCGCACAACAGGAGTACCGCCGAAAATCATAGTGACAATAACGGCTGCAGGCTTGCCAACGCCAAAGAACGCGATCACAGGCACCATGAAGACAAACGCAGGCATGGTTTGCATGAAATCCATAATTGGTTGGATGAAAGCATAAAAACGCGGGCGTCGTGCAGCGAACATACCAAGTGGTATGCCTATAACGATTGATAGACAAGCTGCGGTGCCTAGCAATGCCAGTGTCGTCATTGCCGCCTCCCAAAAGCCCAAAAGACCCATATAGGCCAGGAACGCCCCTGAGTAGATAGCCGTGCTGATACCGGCAGTTAGCCAAGTTAGCAGTATGATCAGACATGCAATTACGATCCAAGGTGTCTGGACAAGGATGACCTCTAAGGCATCGAGCAGTGCACGGATACCGATCGTCAGCCCATCAAAAAAAGCTTCACTGTTGCGGACGCAAAACGCGATGAAGTCTTCCACCCAAGTGATGCCGGTCAAACGGATATCGGGATCTGTTGGAAAGTGACTGAGCAATGAAAAACGCCCGGGGAAGCTGTAGTGCAACATTGCCGCTGTTACGATTAACGCCATGAAAATTGTGCTGAACACGATCTCAGAAACAGGCATAGCTGAACGGATCGAACGATCCGAAATCCATTCTGAAAACCGTGCCTCAAGCGCCCAGTTTGCCACAACCGACTGCACCGCTTTTATGACCAACAGAATAATAAGGCCCGACAATATGATCGCGGGGCCTTGGGCGGCCAATGCTTCGGCTTCGGCTCGTATACCGCCGATATTGGCCTCAAGAGATTCGACAGTACGCTGGTAGACATCAATCTTGTCGGAATTTGCTTCGATCGCAGCAGCCAATTGCTGACGACGCAACTCCAATGTTCCTTCAATTGAAGCGATACGAGCCATCGCGTCGGCTGCGAGGTCTCCAAAAAGACCGCGGGCAATCTGCACATAGGCGAGTGTTTCGATGATTAGGAATGGGAGTGCCCAAGACCACAAGCCACGCGCTCCGAACCAGATTGGACCGAAAATCCCGGCCATCAGATTGAAGGTCGCCGTAAAGCGAGCGGACGCGCCGATCTTGTCAAAGTTTTTGATGTAATAATCGGGGTTAGTACGTACAAATGTGCGAATGTTCTCGCGCCGTTCTTCAGCATAGGCCAGAGCAGCTTCGCTTTCGGTATCTTCCAGCGGGTTTACGCCATCAGGGTTCGCGTCGGATGTGCTCATGATACTTCCGTCCCCTCGATTACTGTGCGCAGCAAATCGGCGCGGGTAATCAAACCCACATCCCTGCCGCCGTCCTCCACCAGGATGGCGCTGTTGTGGTCAATCGCCAAATTGATCAGAGTGCTAAGATTTTCCGCCTCATTGACGCGCGGTGCATCTGCGTCCAACGGGCCATGGGTGGCTACATAGTCTGAAATTGGTTGCATCACTGCGTGCGCGCGCACCACTTTGAGGCGCGAGATACCCGCTACGAAGTCTGCCACGTAATCGTCGGCAGGGTTCATAACGATGTCTTCGGCAGTGCCGATCTGAACCACTTTGCCATCGCGCATGATTGCAATTCGATTACCGATGCGCACCGCTTCGTCCAGATCGTGCGTAATGAAGATGGTAGTCTTCTTCAAAATCTTACTGAGCCGAATAAATTCATCCTGCAATTGTCGTCGAATGAGCGGATCGAGCGCCGAGAACGGCTCATCCATCAACAGCACATCCGGGTTCGCAGCCAATGCGCGCGCCAAGCCCACGCGCTGCTGCATTCCACCGGACAACTCGTGCGCGAATTTTGACCCCCAGGCCCCCAACTCGACAATGTCCAGAATCGCGGCGGCCTGCCGCATACGTTCATTTTTGCTAACTTGTCTGATTTCCAGCGGTAAGGCGACGTTGTCCAAAACCGAACGGTGCGGCATTAGAGCGAAGTTCTGAAACACCATACCGATTTTGTTGTTACGGAACTGCTGAAGCTCTTGCGGCCCCAGTGCCATAACGTCGGTTCCTTCGATCTCTATCTTGCCACCGGTAGGTTCCAGAAGCCGATTGAAGTGGCGCACCAACGTGGACTTGCCGCTGCCAGACAGGCCCATGATACAGAATATCTCACCGCGGTTCACAGACAGGCTGACATCAGCCACGCCGACAACACAGTTGAATTCAGCTAGTACCTCAGCTTTGCTCAGCCCACGCTCACGGATTGCCTGCAATGCGACTTCGGGTTTCGCTCCAAAAATCTTCCAGACATTCGATATTTTAATAACTGTATCGTCACCCATGCGTCCCCCAGCGGCCTCGGAATGGGCCTAGTTGGCTCAGGGTGGCAGCGAAATGGAACTGCCACCATGGTCATTTCTTCAGGTTGGGTTCAAAGACCCAGCCAACCATCCACACGCTCGGGGTTCGCTTCGACCCATTCTCTTGCTACGTCCGCCGGGTCGCGGCCATTGGCGCTGATTTCGAAGGCAAAGGCTGAAACATCATCAGCTGTTAACTTAAAGTTGGCAAAAAACTCAGCAATAGCCGGCGAACGGTCAACCAGCGAGTTGGACCATGCGATCTGCACGTTCTTAAGCGCGTCCTTGGTGGCAACTGTCGACTTTTCATACCAATCGGGATCATCCGACGGCTGCACCATCACATATTTTTCGGGGTCAAATGTGGGCTCCGACAGCATTTCCACGTCAAACATGTACCAAACTGCATGAGGTTTATAGCAATAGAATGCATAGCCCTCGCCCTTGGCGATGCTATCCTTGATACGCGCTGTTTTAACGCTTTCTTCGGCACGGACCGGTTCGATAAAGTCCAACAAGCCGTAGTCGCGCACCTTGACTTCGTTTACATTTGCTGAAGCCCAGCCTGGAGCACCGATCCACATTTCACCACGGCCATTGCCGTCGCTATCCATCAGTGCGGCAACATCAGGACGACCCAGATCGGCAATATCGGTGATGTTGTTCGCTTCACCAAAGTCCTTGGATACACAGAAACCTTGATTACCTTCGTAAGGGTTGGACGACAAGGTGACCGTTCCCGCGTCATCTACGTATTTTTGAGTAAAACTTTGTTGATTAGGTAGCCAAACATCAGGGTGAACATCGATGTCGCCCTTACCTTGGTCCATCGCCTGGAAAATCGTAGCGTTATTGCCGGGTACATACTCGACTGTGCCTCCGATCCTCATCTCGACAACCGCGCCTAGAAGATGTGCGATTGCCTGAGCACCAGTCCAGGATGGGACTCCGATTTTTACCTTTTCAGCCGCAGCGGCGGGCAGGGCCAAGAGGCCCAGCGAGACTGACACTGTCAGGGATTTCATGCTTATATTCATAGTAACTCTCCTGCTGGTAAGTTGAATTCTTATGCGCGCGCCCGCTTTCGTTGCGGGTCTATGAATGGAATTTCTGTGACTTTCGCACCAAGGCGTTTCATGCGCCCGTCAAGCTGCCCGATTTCCAGCCTATTTTCAGTTTTCGAGTGTTCCACCGAAAGGCGTGCGATCGCGATACCGTGCTCAAGCAAAGGAGACTTGGTTGCAGAGGTAATCACCCCGACCTGTCTTTCTTTTGCAAATACCGCATCTCCATGCATGGGAATATCGTCAGTTTCCAAAAGTAATCCCTTGAGAACCTGCCGCGGACTCTGCCGATTACGCTCCAATGCTGCCTTGCCGGTGAATTCGGCCTTGGTCAGATCAACAGCAAATCCCAGGCCGGCCTCGAACGCGTCGACGCCTGGCGCAAATTCAGCATTTGCAGCTGCTAGGCCCGCTTCGATCCGGATGATCTCCAGCGCGGCTGATCCCATAGGGGTGATCCCGAAACCTTCACCTGCTTCCATGATTGCGTCCCAAATGGCTACGGCATCGGCCTTTGAACAGAAAATCTCGTACCCGAGTTCCCCAGTGTAGCCAGAGCGGGACAGCATAAAAGGTGCCCCTTCGCGACCATTTAATCGGGCAACAGTACAGCCAAACCATTTGAGCTGATCAAGGGAGGGCACATGTGGTTGTGTGAAAACGATTTTGCGCAAAACCTCTCGGGACTTCGGCCCTTGCAAAGCCAGGTTTGGTAGCGAATTCCGCAGATCATGGATACGCACTTGGAACCCGCGTTCCTCCGCCAATGACTGCAATGCCCGACCGCTCTCCTCGGCGCCACAACACCAGCGGAACAGGTCATTTGCGAGTCGGAACAACGTACCGTCATCTATTACCGCGCCGGTATCGTCACACATCAGCGTGTAAGTACCCCGCCACTCCGGCAGTTTGGCGACATTGCGCGTGGTTGCCAGCTGCAACAGTTTCTCAGCGTCTGGCCCAATGATGTCGAATTTACGCAACCCACTCATATCCTGCAAAGTTACTGCTTCTCTGCAGGCCCAATATTCGCCCAATGTACCATATGACGGAAAGCTAACAGGTGCCCACATGTCCCGCGCAGGCGCAAAATGTTGGGTCAGCGGCTCCAGACGCTCGTGAAAGGCCGATTCCTGACTTATGGACATGGGGGCATCTTCCTTTTCGCGATAAGCGACCGCACGGCGGATTGGAGTATCTGGACGGTAGATCCGCACGTGCACATCTGTGGGATTCCAGCCATTTATCGGGTCAATGTCGTCTGGGCACGCCGTGGAAGCGCATACCAAGTCTTCCATTGCCCGCATTGCGACGTAATCGCCTGGGCGCGAATAGCTTTCATCTACCAGCAGTTCGTGGGAATTATGATCAATCCAAGTATTCCAGAAGAAATTAACTGCAGGCCAGGCCGCGCGGCGTCTAACTCCATATTGCGCCAGTGTTTCAGAAATGTTGTCAGAACAGTTGACATGGCCTGGAAAACCTCGCTCAGCGTATCCCCGTGCGGTGCAAGCCAACCCGTAAGTATCGTGTCGTCCGCAAGTGTCATGAACGACATTTAGAAGCGGGTTCATGTCACTATCGAAAAACTTGTCGAGCATACCAGGGCCAGGATAAGCGCGCCGGACCAAAGACCGAGTTGCAGTACTGTCGATCAGCCATTCTTCACCTTTTTCGAGTTTATCTGCTCGCATTGCGATAAAGTCCGAGCATTGTTGGCCCTCGACATCAATGATTTGGACTATTTCGCCTTGCTTAACTTCATATGACAATCCAGTGCCGCGCTTTACGGTGAATTCCTTTCGCACATCACCCAGGGGTTCGGGCAATATCGAACTACTGGCATTTGCCATTTGATGAGAGATACTGACTGATCCACCTCTGGACCCGGTTGCCAGTTGATCACGATCCATAGCCCGCATGATCCAAGCTGAAATTGTAGCACTGGCTTTTAGAACGATCAGATCATCATTTTCAGGAAGGTAAGCGATACCAATCTCGGATTCTGGTTTACCTCCCTGAGCTGCAATCCAATTGATCAGTTTTTCGCCATCTACTTTGGAGAAATCCAAAACTCCTGCTTTAATAAGCGCTAGCGACACAAGCGCATCTCCGCCCACTTCGTCAAAAGCAATGACTTGCAGTTGGTTTTTAGGCCAATTGCCTGTCACCGACAGAAGATCACCTGGTCGCATGATAACATTCAGTATTTCGCGCGGACCTAGCGTATATGTTTTTCCGTGCGACGGCTTCTGAAACCCTGGGTAAAAGCGTCCAGGCGTCATGTAACCGCTATTGCTGAACTCATGTAGTATCGAATAATCGCGCATCGTATTCCAAAGTGAGTCGCTTATTGTAACTAGTTACATAATCTTGATGAAACTAGTTACATGTGTCAAGGTAACTGTCGCGAGATCGAGGATATCCAAGGAATTCAAAGGAATTGACCGAGCAGAAATATAAGAAGCGCGCGAACCTTCGGGATGTTGCCAAGGCAGCAGATGTTTCCGTTGCGACGGTGTCGCGCGTACTGAATTCTCCGAAAACCGTGTCTGAAGACACGCGCCACCGTGTGCTTGATGTTATTTCGAAGCTGCATTTTGTACCAAGTGCTGCAGCCCGTGCGATCAATTCCGGGAGAACCCGAGTCGTTGGGGCCATGGTTCCAACTCTGGACAATGCAATATTCTCAAAATTTCTAGCTGCTCTTGAAAAAGGTTTGGCACTAAATGGTTTGTCACTCGTAGTCGCAACTACAAATGGCGACCCGGACGTTGAAACGAATAAAGCGCAAGGTCTGGTTGATATTGGTGCAGAAGCACTGATTGTTTCCGGCATCACACACAGTCAAGACTTCGAAAAGATCATCGAACGGACACGCCTCCCTGTGATCGCCACCTCCTACTATGAAAGGGACCACCATTTTCCGACCATCGGTTATGATAACGCCGGCGCTTCTTGCACCGCTCTCAATTTTCTTCTGTCTGCTGGGCATAGAAATATTGCCGTGATTCACGGGCCAACAAAAAACAACGATAGGACGCTGGCACGGCTTGATGGTTTGAAGAATCCGGATGTGAACCACACCCTGCAAATGTACGAAACGGAAATTTCAATAAAAGGTGGCTGCGTCGCAACTCAGAATCTTCTTGCAGGGGACACGGCCTTTTCTGCTATTCTCTGTTTTTCCGATGTCTTGGCGATGGGCTCTCTTTTTGAATTGCAAAGAAAGCGGGTAAAAGTGCCTCATGAAATGTCAATTGTTGGCATCGACGATCTGCCCTCTTCATCCTGCACCTTTCCTGAAATCACGACCGTGCATTTGCCCGTCACACGGATGGGTGAAGCCACTGCCACAGCGATAGTTGAGTGGTTGGAAAACCAAGCCGTTCCTAAATCGAAACTTCTTCAGGCTGAACTGATTGTGAGGAACTCCACACGAAAGTTGGCATAGATTGGCTTCTTGTACTGAAAATAGACTGAAGCGGTGTAAAATGTGTGTTTTTCATCTAAAAGCTGACGCAATGAACATATGACTGCCATTGGGCTACTTCCAGTGAAAGAAGGCTTTGTCCGATCAACCGCCATTCATTACCTGGCATTGAGCGCCTGGATTATTAGGTTCGCGACGGGCCGAACTCGAAAAGAATAGACGCCAAATCGACGGTTGCTTTGGGTTCGTAGCAGACTTCAGAGGCGACACAGAAACTCGTGATATAGTCCCTTGTCAACGCCGGCTTGACGGTGTGGGCGGACATGGTGGATCGGATGGTCAGTCATAGAAACGCTACACTTACCTGCCATTCGCGCACTTTGCCAGTTTGGAACAAAGGGCTTGTCGTCAGTCAGAAACGGCCTTTTGCAGAAGCTCATTCTCCTTCTGCAAACGCTTGAGTTCCTTTCGTTAATCGGCTCCCATCCCACCATATTGCTTACGCCACAGGTAGTAGGTTTGTTCCGTTATGCGAACCTCGCAGATCACATCTGCACGCATCATTCCCTAACCAACAAGCACATCAACTTGTCGCAGTTTCTGATCTATTTCCTCTGCCTCGTGTCTCTTGATCGAAATTCTCGATCCTCCGCTTTTCAATCATAACGGTGGTTCAAATCAAATGGGGTATTCCATTGTCAGCTATGCATATCCGCATCTATGATGGCGCGGATCCGTTCCGAAGCCCCAAGTTCGATGCTGGTGATCTCGTCATAAAGGTTGCGAAACTCGGGCTCATCCATCAAAAACTCAATCTTAGCCTGGTGCCAGGCAACAGCTTTTTCGTGTAGCCGCGCAATCTGGGGAATGGCTAGCAACGCTTCCATCGCCACTGACAATCTGGCCAGGTTGCGTTGGATAGTAACGTCCTGATACTGGTTCCAATCCATCCGTATCCAATAGTTGCGCCCGACAGTGCGATCCACATGCAGGGCTCGTCCGCGTTGACGCTTGACCAAGAAAGACTGCGCAGATCTTAGTGCGTAGTGGTTTAGCTGGACCAGTTCATAACCGATGGTCTTGATATCGGACCTCCAGCCATTCTTTGCCACTTTGTGCGTGATATCCTGACCCGATCCATTGACCCATAGCACCTGTTCGGCTTTTGCTTCTTTCAGCTTATTTGGCCGGTGACAGCTTAGTTTACGATAGGCACGAATATTCCTGGTGGCGGTCTTGAAGCCCCAAGCGGTATGCGGTTTGGGCAGATATGACGGAGCGCATCGGTCAAATTGCGCCAGGACCGGCCTGTCTTCGTAGGTCTTTATCCCAGCCGACCCAAATTGCCGCCAGGTCATGGCAATATTGCTAACTCCGTCGGGCAGGCGCTTATAAAGTTCCGGCAGTGTCCCGTTACCAAAGCGGATGTTGATAAACTCATCCACATCAATATGGATAACCCAATCAGCACGTTTGACCACCTTGAGCTTTGCAGACTGGTTCAGAGCCCACTGTTGCGGGGAATTGCCCTTCCATTTGTTGTTGTCGACATGCGTGACCAGACCGGTTTTGGCCAGCGCATCCAGCATCAGATTCGTGCCATCCTCGCAGCCATTGGTATAGATAACAAAGTGATGCACCCCGATCGATTGGTGGTATGCAATCCATTCCAATAGGAAAGGGCCTTCGTTTTTCATGCAACCGATCAGCACCGTGCCGCTGGTACCCTCTGGCGGCCTGAGGTCCACCGGCACCGTGTCACCCATGGGTTGACTTTCGTCAAAACTGGTCAGGTCATTGCGCGGCAAGAAGCGACGGGCAAATGGCAACACTTCTTTTGGAGTGGATTCTTTTTTTGCAGAAGAGGTCAGGGTAGAGAATGCAGGAGGCTGCGCAGTCAGATCATCTGGCCAGTCAATCCGGTCAACTATCGCATCGGCACCAAATTGTGTGGCCCAAATTCTGGCGCGATCAGATCCTGAATCAAGATCAGTCAAAATCAGGATGTCGGCCGCCAATTGCCCCAAAACTTCGTGGACTCGACCAACAGAGACTTCCGTGGCGAGGTTCTCTGCTAGCCCTGGCATGGCCAAAAGCATGAACCGCGGTCGCTCATTAGCAATCGCACTGGCGAGTGCGGGCAAAAATTCGGGCGGCTCGGCCTTTGCACGTCTTCGCCGCGTAATCTGCGCGAACGTAACCAGTTGCTGCTGCAAATCCGCATTATCGATACTCAAAACAGACGCAACCCCATTGGCTTGGCGCGCCTGATCCCGAGCTGTATCGCATATATCCAGGATTAGCTGCATTAGTCAGCGGGCTCTTGATGGATGGGAACCAGCTGGTCGCCAAGGGCTTTTTCCAGTTTTCGGATGGTTCGCCGCCGCTGCCGCCAGAACATTTCTTCCCAGGCCAGATCAGGTGAGACAAATCCTGCATCGGCAAGCATTTTGTGCAATCTGGACATGTCAAGCTCTCCAAGTGAATGGCGGTTGGGGCGACCGCGCGAAGCCAATACCCAATCAGTGCGAATGGCATTGGCGACTAAAGGCTCTTGCCCGCAAAAGGCCGCTAGCTGAGCTGAGATATTGTGATGCACCGAAGAAGTGCGGCGCGGGATCATTGCAACCTGCTGATCTGGACGGCCTACCAGAGCAAAAAGATGCAGTGCCGACCCGTCTAGTGCAACGATCTGACGGGCGGCTTTGTAACGCGCGATCTGCTTTTCCATCGGGTGTTGTTCCGGATAGAAAATCTCGTACCCGTTCTGGCGCAAATTCTCTTCGAGAAACTCTTCTCCGATAACGCCACCCCGCCGTATTCCAAGACCTGCGCGCGAGATATAAAGTCGCTCCGGCCCATCAGGGGGAACGTCGGCGCCAAAATTTTGATGGATCAAGGCACGATATTCAGGCGTTCCCGCCACAATCGGGCCCAGCCCAAACCCCTGACCGGGCACATGCAGATGTTCTATCTGAGTTGGCTCGGTCACCACTTTGATTGGAAGATCAATACCCAGAAGCGTAAAAAAATTATGCTGCATAGGACGTGTTTCATCCCCATTGGCGGGTCGCTTGGGGGTAAAGAGGACCCCATCAATATCCTTCGCGATTGCCGGCAGCGGCCAAAGACGTGCGGTGCTTTCAGCCAGGAAATGACCAAAGTGTACCCATAACAGCCCGGCATAAAGCCAGCGACCCGGCAATTGCGGCAAAGGGTCTGTTGGCGATACCGGTTGGGTGGTCATGGCACGCTTTCCCCGCCAAAGCGCCCCATGCGCGCAATATTCCCGGTCTTCAGTCAGAACACCGGCTTCCTGCACCGTATCGGAGACTGCGGGCGGAACCACGATAGCCCGCTCAAGTGCAACAAGTTCACGTGACCATCCTTGATCAGGCTGAGGAGGTTGGTTCAGATCATTATCGTTAAGCGTAGACATCTTTGTTCACACCCGGTCAGAGCGACCGGGTCGACAAAGACATGCTTTTAGTCGGTCTACTGGTGTTAAAGGCCGGGATAGATGATCGGCGAATATCCTTGTGATCTGTAGCCAGCTTCTTTGACATTCGCCTATCCCATAAACTGGACCCCAGATTAATCCAAGATCTGTGTTCGGGCTTCATAACATTCGGCCCTATTCACCCCAGTATTCTGATATGGCCGTACCTGCGCCGCTGCAAGTAATCGTAGTGAAATTTCTACGCCAGAAAAAGTAAAGGCTCTATCCGTAGGAAGACAATCGAATATGTTGACAGTGTCGCAGTTTATCATCCTTGCCTGAAGCGACCGCCATTACTTTGATTGCCAAGTTGTTGCACGTTGTACTCAATACAGTGGCCGGTTGGGGAACTGTCTGCCGAACAACTTGGCACTACGGTGTTAGCAGATGACGCCTAGTGTTTTTGATTCCGATCGTCCGAAACTTGGACACATACTGGCGCTTCTGACTTGCCCAGACATTTTAATCTTGGTCAACAGACTTCAGCACATCCTGTGGCATCGCCTTAGAGGGATCGATGTCATGTTTCTTGCATAGCTTGGCGACCTGGCTGTTGGGATGCGGCAAAGGAAACCCACCGTCCATATTGTATTTCTTGCGCATGCTTGAGCCGCCAATGTGATGAACCCCCAACGCGTTTTCATCGAGCGATATGCGGGAAAACCGCGGCCGAAAATAATTCAAGCGCATGGCTGTAGGTTCTTGGGAATAGAATGACTCGGGTGGCAGGGCGTGTTTAACTTCACCGTTTTTGCCCAGAAAATAAGAGATAGCCTGAGGCCCGAACGTATAAAATGGCAGCTGCGACAGGTTTTCCAACGGTACCGAGAAAGAGCCATCTTCATTGGACTTGCCGATGGAAACATCAATATTTTTTTTCCACGGCCAGTCATTGGGGATCACGATCTCAGACCCGTTCATAAAGTCATACATACCTTGCAATGTTGGAGAACTGTGCGGCAACCGGAGAGCCGCATTGTTAAAATAGCGTTTCTCTTTTGCGAAAACATACGGAATGTCGGGGATCGGCTGCATACACAGCATATCGCAATCCATCCAGATTTCGTCGGATTCCCGAAGCATGTTGATCCTGAAAAAATCCGACAACGGGGCATAAGCGCTGTTTCGCTTTTCGTTTCGCCATATTTTCAGGTGGTCAGGTAAGAAAATACGTGCATCCGCATTTTCAACGCCCGGTGGCGTATTCGTGATTTCATTCAAAGAGTACAACTTGACCTTATGGCCGTGATCCACAAAGCTTTTGAGGCAGAGTTGCTCGAAAAAAGTCAGACTGGATCCATGCCAAAACGATGAAATTACTGGAGAAATTTCCATGCTGGATCAATGCCCGTTATATTTTTCGCTTGCTCCGCATTAGCATGGCTCCGGTATTCGATCCACTGGTTTAATGATCCCGATACAAGCGCAATTGTGATGGTGACCCAACCGTCCAATATGAACTGTCTGTAGCGCAGGTCCGTTAGTCAGAATTCTCGCACCTTTGTGTTTCGCGAAAAAGAACGAGCGGTAACGATCAAACTTTAGGGGCTCGCAATAAGCAGTAATTGTTTGGTTACCTCAACTTTGGTCCAATTTTCTCAGTCCTCCCCGACAAAGGTCGCAAGATCACCCAAACTGTCTTAAATCGGATCGTCCAATAAGACCTCAGGATGCTCTTGCTTAAGGCGGAAAATTCACCGATCAAGGTTGCCACAAATCCAGACTTATTGGGCAATAGAGGAAGCCGGTGACTCTAAAGACGTGCAATCAGGGATTTTGGCCCTTCCCAAACACAGGACTCCTTTAAAGATGGCCACCTGGGGTGTCGTTACCATGGTCAAAGAGCCGCCAGAGCTGGTGGCTATATTTGCTTCCTATTATGCGTCACTCAGCGCGCAAGAGATCTTTATCTTTCTGGATGGTGATGATCCGAAAGCGCGGCAACTTCTGGCTCAGATACCGAACTGTCGCGTTGAAGTGATGGATGACACGTTTTTTCGAAGAAACTGGGACTGTGCTTATCCAGAAAACAGTTTCAGACGCCAAAGACTGATAGCGACAAAAGCCTATCGAGAAGCAACGGTCGATTGGATGCTTTTCCTCGATGCGGACGAGTATCTGCAAGCCGATGATTTTGCGCAAGAGCTTGCTGACCTGCCCTCGGATGTTGATACGATTTCAATTCCTAATGGCGAGCGCGTGTTTTCGACCGAGGACACCACACCCGGACTTTTTGGTGGTCTTATGCTGAAGCCTAAGCACACCCGCGGCTATGTCGCCCGAAGCTTATTCGGAGAAGAACGACTCAAGTACAGCGACAGAGGATTTTGTGCGCATCGTTTCGGAAAAAGCGCCACCCGAACGGGGAAAAACATCAAGTTAGGTGTTCATGCGCCACAGCGGTGGAGAGGCAACATCAAGCGACATGTTTCTCAACAATCGGTCATTTGTCACTTTGACGGACTGACCGAAATCCACTGGATGCTCAAATTGCTGAGATATCATGATATGGGCACATATGAATCACCTAAGGGCAGCAACGATTTCCGCTATGAACAGGTCCAATTCCTGAAAAATTCATCTTCTTTGAACGCTGTTCAAGAGCTTCATGACATTATCCGAAAATACGACAAGGACACCGAAGAAAGACTAAGGGGTCATGGTCTTCTCGATGATGTGCAGGTCCGCCCTTTCCGGGGTTTGGATACCTATTATCCTGACCACGAGTTTGATTTGTCGGTTGAGTGGTTCAACGATGTTCTGAAGATGAATATGTCGGACCTCTATGCGAGATTACCGACATGATGTTTGATGCAAATAGTCTGACCTTATACAAAACATGCTCTACCGACCGCTCATCCTTGGAATGGAGCAAGAATGACCGAAACGAACCCTGATGTTGCGATCCAGTACCGTGGATTGAAGATACCTTCATCGCCATTTCTGGACGAAACGATTATAAATCTGATCGAGCAGGACAATTATGAAAGCTGGGAAATGGATGGCGCTTTGAGCGTCGTTCAACCTGAGGATCGTATTCTGGAAATGGGCGCCGGGCTGGGTATCGTGAGTGGTGTTGTCGCGCTCGAGAACAAACCAGAGGCTATTCTCAGTTTTGAAGCCAATCCAAATCTAATTCCACACATCCGTCGTTTACATGCCCTAAATGGGCTTTCAGACCGGATCGAAGTCCGGAATGCGATACTAAGCGCCAATCCAAAGGATCCCGACTCTATTCCGTTTCATATTGACGCTTCATATCTAGGGTCTTCAGTTTTTGATAATGAAGGTGAATCAATAACATCAGTGCGCGTAGCTAAAGCGGACTTCGAAGCGGTGAAACGAGAGTTCGCTCCGACGGTTCTTGTGATGGATATTGAGGGGGCGGAACTGGATTTCTTGAGGAATGCGGACCTGTCGGGCATTCGAGCCATTGTTATTGAATTCCATCGCCTCATTTATGGGCACAAAGGTGTACGGGCCTGTAAAAGGATTCTTTCTAACGCGGGTTTTCTGCGGCTGGACGATTTGTCTTGGAGGGTCGTTTGGACCTGCACGCGAGATATTGGCTGAGCCCTCTTCATTGCGATGGGCAATTTTCGGGTTAGGTGATTTGGCCAAGCCAGTTGAGCGCCCTGAAATGAGACTATCGGCCGGCTTGTGACCTGAATTTGCCCATCGCAATTCACGCGCTGCAACTATCTGCATCTATGAGCAGTAACTTGTGACAGAATCTCAAAAAAACTGTTTCTGCCTTCAGTTTCGGATCGCGGGGCTGGGTCAACGACCACGATGTCGGCGCTGAGTGTCCCTGTCTTATTGTGCCGTTTTCCGGTCATAGCATCTGGAAACACCACCATTTTGCGACACCGGCAACACCCCGAGTTAACTGCAAAGCTCAAAGCGAAGCCGCACCCATCAAACTGTGTGCAACAAAACTGTTGACGAGACCTGATCTCATCAATAGTCGGTAACCATCTGTTGGGGTGCCCCTCGGGGCTGAGATGCTGACTTGCAAACCCATTGAACCTGACCCGGTTAGGACCGGCGGAGGAAACAGACATACCGGGCGCCCCGTGTCACAACTCGTGTCACAATGCAGGCTACGGGTCTTTCCACGCACATCCTGACCATGACAATGAGGGATGTGCCATGGTTGCGACAGCATTGACGATTGCCGGTTCCGACAGCGGGGGCGGCGCGGGAATTCAGGCAGATCTTAAATCATTCGGCGCAATGGGCGTGTTCGGTTGCAGCGTGGTCACCGCGATAACCGCGCAGAATACCTGTGACGTGACCGCAGTACATCCGGTACCCGACAATATTGTCGCGGCTCAGATCAAGGCGGTCCTGGACGACATCCGCATAGACGCCATCAAGATCGGAATGCTGGGCACGCCATCATTGGTCGAAACAGTGGCCCGTGCATTGGAAGGTTTTTCCGGACCTGTCGTCCTCGACCCCGTCATGGTGGCGAAATCCGGGGTCGCCCTGCTTGAAGATCAAGCGATTGCCGCGCTGAAGCAGTATCTTCTGCCGCGCGCTGACCTGCTGACACCAAACCTGCCCGAGGCGGACAAGCTGCTGGGACAAACCCATAAGGGCGACAGTGCCGGACTGGTTGCGCCGTTGCTGGCGCTAGGTCCTAAGGCGGTTCTGATCAAGGGCGGCCATGCCGATGGCATTGAGTGCCTTGATGTGCTGGCAAAGTCAGGGTTCGTTGTCACGCTGGGGGCACCGCGGATCGCGACCCGCAACACGCATGGTACTGGCTGCAGTTATTCCGCAGCAATTGCGGGCTGCCTGGCGCGCGGCATGGATCCTGAGGCCGCGGTGCGGCGGGCGCATGGCTGGCTGCACGCTGCAATAAAACGTGCCGACGGGTTGGAGATTGGACAAGGCCACGGCCCGGTGCATCATTTTCACGAGATGTGGGCATGAGCGCTGTCACCATACTGGGTGCAGGGGTTGCCGGGCTTTGCGTGGCAGCCGAGCTGGTGTCACGCCGTGTTTCCGTACGGATGATCGACCCGGCAGGTCCCGTGAATACGCATTCCTGCAGCTGGTGGGCCGGGGGCATGTTGGCACCGAAATGCGAGGGCGCAGTCGCCGAACAGCCCGTGGTGGAACACGGGTGTAAAGCAGCGGATTGGTGGCAAAAGCAGGGGGCGCAGTTCGGTCTGGATGTGACCCGGAACGGTACCTTGGTTGTCGCTCTGGGCCGGGATCAGAGCGAGCTGACGATGTTTGCACGGCGCGCCGAAGGCGTGGAATGGCTGGACCGCGAGGGCATCGCGCTCCACGAGCAGCATTTGGCCGAGCAATTCGGCAAGGCGTTGTTCATCGCAAGTGAAGCGCATCTCAATCCCCGCCCGATGTTGACCGGGTTGCATGCACACCTGGTGGCTTCGGGCGTTGAGTTTCTGACTGCAGGCGAAACGCTGGGTCAGGTCATCGACTGCCGTGGTCTCGCCGCGCAGGATCGGCTGAGCGATTTGCGCGGGGTCAAGGGTGAGATGCTCATCGTGCGCTGCCCGGATGTGTCACTGTCGCGTCCCGTGCGGCTGCTGCATCCTCGTTTCCCGCTCTACATTGTACCGCGCGGCGATGGCGTATTCATGTTGGGCGCAACCCAGATCGAAAGTGGGCAGCGCACCCGCGCAAGCCTGCGATCCGTGATGGAACTAATGAATGCGGCCTATGCGCTGCACCCGGCATTTGGTGAGGCCGAGCTGCTGGAAATTGGCGTCGATGCCCGCCCGGCCTTTGCGGACAATCAGCCGCGCATCCGCCATTTCGAAGATCGCATCATGGTGAACGGGCTGTACCGCCATGGCTATCTGCTTGCTCCGGCGTTGGCGGGGATGGTGGCAGATCTGGTGACCTGCGGCACGCAGCCCGCGCTTTGGTACGAGAACTGCGAAGGCACGAAAAGCGCGTATGAAACGCTGGGGAGAACCACATGAAACTGATGGTGAATGGTGAGGTCACCGAGGCCAAGGGCCCCAGCCTTGCCGATCTTCTGGTCGAACTAGGCAAAGGCAATGACAAACTGGCCACGGCGGTGAACGAGGTGTTCGTTCCGGCATCAACACGTGCGGCGCAAATGCTTTCCGATGGGGACCGGATCGAGCTGGTTTCGCCGCGGCAGGGGGGCTGACATGCCGGAATTCTACGGCAAGGAAATAGCGTCGCGCCTGATGTTGGGCACCGCGCAGTATCCGTCGCCCGCAGTGCTCGCCGATGCGTTTCGACGTTCGGGCGCAGGCATTGCCACGGTGTCGCTGCGTCGCGAGGCGGGTGGTGAAAGGGCCGGGCAGGATTTCTGGTCTCTGATCCGTGATTTGGGTGTCGAGGTGTTGCCCAATACCGCCGGGTGCTACTCAGTACGCGAAGCGGTCACTACGGCGCAGATGGCGCGCGAACTTTTCGAGACCAACTGGATCAAGCTTGAGGTGATCGGCCATGCCGACACTCTGCAGCCCGACCCGTTCGGCCTTGTGGAGGCGGCGCGCATCCTTGCCGACGATGGGTTCGACGTCTTCCCCTATTGCACCGAAGATCTGGTGCTGTGCGAGAAACTGATCGAGGCAGGCTGTCGTGTGTTGATGCCTTGGGGGGCGCCGATCGGCACCGGACTGGGGCTGAACAACCTTTACGGCCTTCGCTCGGTACGGGCTCATTTTCCCGAGGTGCCTGTTGTGGTTGATGCAGGGCTGGGCCTGCCATCACAGGCGGCACAGGCCATCGAAATCGGCTATGATGCGGTGCTGCTGAACACGGCGGTCGCTAAGGCAGGTGATCCGGCGGCGATGGCCCAAGCGTTTGCCCGCGCGGTTGAAGCCGGTGCCTTGGCCTTCGGTGCCGATGCTATGGAACCGCGCGACATGGCCTCGCCCTCAACACCTGTTTTCGGAAAGGCCATGCTGTGACGCTGCCGTCGTTCTACCCGATATTCGATGACATCTCATGGCTGCGCCGAATGCTGCCGCTCGGAGTGCGGTTGGTGCAGCTGCGCATCAAGGAACATCCCCTGGATGCGGTGCGCGCGCAGTTGGCGGAGGCGCGGGATTTGTGCCGCGACCACGGCGCGCTGTTGGTGGTCAATGACTATTGGGAACTGGCGATTGAGCTTGACTGCGACTGGGTGCACCTAGGGCAGGAAGATCTGGATACCGCTGACCTTGACGCGATCCGAGCTGCTGGATTGAAACTTGGAGTCTCAACCCATGACGAAGCAGAGCTTGAGCGTGCGCTGGCTTTGCGGCCTGACTATGTGGCACTCGGGCCCGTTCATCCGACCATTCTTAAAAAGATGAAATGGCACCAGCAGGGTGTCGAAAAGCTGACCGACTGGAAGGCGCGGATCGGACCTATTCCGCTTGTGGCGATAGGTGGCATGTCGGTCGAGCGCGCGCAGGGTGCGTTCGCCGCCGGGGCCGACATCGTGTCCGCCGTGACCGACATCACCTTGAAGGACGACCCAGAAGCCCGTGTACGCGAATGGCTAAGGATCTGCCTATGAGCCGCTATGCACGCCAGATTGCTGTACTTGGCTTTGGCGCGTCGGGGCAGGAAAACCTGCGCACCGCGCATGTACTGGTGATTGGCGCAGGAGGGCTTGCCGCACCAGTGCTGCAATATCTGGTCGGGGCCGGTGTGGGACGTATCCGTTTGGTTGATGCTGACAAGATCAGCCTGTCGAACCTGCACCGCCAAACGCTGTTCCGTGAACGCGACATAGGGCAATCCAAAGTGCAGGTGGCAGCACGTGAAATGATGGCGCTGAATGATGAGGTGCGGATCGAACCGGTCGAAACCCGCTTTGATCCGGCCAATGCCTCGCAACTTTGTCAGGGCATCAATCTGGTGCTGGATTGTGCCGACAGTTTTGCCGCCAGCTATGTGGCCTCGGATGTTTGCCTTGATGCCGATTTGCCGCTGATCAGCGCCAGCGTGGTGGGCTCGGAGGGCTATGTCGGGGGCTTCTGCCACAAGGCTCCGGGTCTGCGCGCGCTGTTCCCGGATCTGCCTGCAAGGCTGGGTTCCTGTGACGCCGATGGCGTGCTTGGCCCGACGGTGGGTATGATCGGCAGTCTGCAAGCGCAGATCGCGGTTGCGGTGCTGAGCGGGGACCTTACGCCAATGGGGCGTCTGGTGACCTATGAGGCCACCAGCATGCGCTTTGGCGGTTTTCGCTTTGACGGCGCGCCGGATCCCGCACCAGTGCCGGACTTCATAGCGCAAGAGATGCTTCGGGCCGACGATCTGGTAATCGACCTACGCGCCGCAGATGAAACTGGCCCGGAGCTGGCCGGGGCTCAGCGCCTCAGTGTCGATGAAATCGATCCGCGTGACCCCCTTTTGCAAAACAACAGACGCCTCATCCTTGCCTGCCGTTCCGGTCTTCGGGCCTGGCAGGCTGCGATGCGGATTTCCACGAAAAACGGGCCCGAAATCAAGCTTCTGGCCCTTGGTGACAACAACTGAAACGAGGAAACCGAATTGAAACATTTTCTGACCGTAGCGGCGATGCTGATGGCTACACCGGCGCTGGCACAAGACAAGATGACTCTGCTGCTGGATTGGTTCGTAAACCCTGATCACGGTCCGATCATCGTAGCGCAGCAAAAAGGTTATTTCGCAGACCAGAATCTTGAGGTCGAGATTGTGCCGCCTGCTGATCCCTCGGCCCCACCGAAACTGGTAGCCGCCGGGCAGGGTGACATCGCCGTGAGCTATCAACCAAACCAGCACCTCCAGGTAGCCGAAGGTCTGCCGCTGATGCGCGTAGGTACACTTGTGGCAACGCCACTCAGCTGTCTTCTGACACTAAAGGACGGCCCGATCCAAGAGATCAGCCAGCTAAAGGGCGGCAAGATCGGGTTCTCGGTCGCTGGCGTGGAAGAGGCAGTGCTGGGCGCCATGCTGGGCAAGCACGGCGTCGCGCTGGACGAGATCGAGATGATCAACGTCAACTTCTCGCTCAGCCCCTCGGTCATGTCGGGGCAGGTCGATGCGGTGATAGGTGCCTATCGCAATTTTGAGCTGAATCAGATGGAAATCGAAGGCGTCGAAGGCCGATGCTTCTATGTCGAAGAAGAAGGCGTGCCGACATATGACGAGCTGATCTATGTCGCCAACCCCGAGCTGATGGACAAGGACAAGGTGCGCCGCTTCCTGCGCGCCACCGAGCTGGCCACGCAATACATCGTCAACAACCCGGATGAAAGCTGGGAGGTTTTCAAAAGCTACGCGGAAGAGCTGGACGACGAGCTGAATGCAAAGGCTTGGGTCGACACCCTACCCCGCTTTGCCTTGCGTCCTGAGGCGCTGGACGAAGGCCGCTATATCCGCTTCGAGGAATTTCTGGCCAAAAGCGGCCTAGTCGAGGGCACCCGCCCGGTATCGAAAATCGCAGTCGATCTGGGGGCACAATGAACTACGGCACCTCATTTGAGGCATGGCGAGCGGCGGCCGGGGAAACCTGGGCTGCCTATACCCGCCATGCATTCGTGCGGGGCATGGGTGATGGAACCCTCCCGCGCGCGGCGTTTTTGCACTATCTCAAACAGGACTACGTTTTTTTGATCCATTTCGCCCGCGCTTGGGCGCTAGTGGTGACCAAGGCCGAGTCCGTCGCGGATATGCGCCTCGCCGCGGGGACAGTGAATGCACTGATCAATGACGAGCTTGCCCTGCATATCGGCATCTGCGCCGAGGCTGGGATTTCCGAGGAAGAACTTTTTGCAACGCAAGAGCGTCAGGCTAATCTTGCCTATACACGCTATGTACTGGATGCCGGGCATTCCGGGGATATGCTTGATCTTCTGGCCACACTGGCCCCCTGCGTCATGGGCTATGGTGAGATCGGGGCAGAGCTTTCGGCGACAAAGACCTCGGAAACCTATGCCGATTGGATCAACACTTATGGCGGGGAAGATTACCAACAGGTCTGCTGCGATGTTGGCGCGCTGATCGATGGCGTGGTAGCGCGGCGCATCGGGGATGACCCGCAAAACTGCCCACGTTGGGCAAATCTTTGCGACCGCTTCCACAAGGCGACCGAGCTTGAGGTCGGCTTTTGGGGCATGGCATCGCAGCCATGAGCCCGGCCCCCGCCCTATATCTGCGCGGATCACTGTCGATTGGCGACACATCCATCGCGCGCGGCATTGATCTGCGACTTGATGCAGGGCGGTGGACCTGTCTTCTGGGGGCCAGTGGTGTGGGCAAATCCACAGTGCTCAAGCTGCTGGCCGGACTGGGAGACCATGTTTCTTTGGACGGTGAAATCTGGGCCTCGGACGGTGGCGCGCTGGCCGGGCGGGTGGCCTTAATGGCGCAGAGTGATTTGTTGCTGCCTTGGCTATCAGCGCTCGACAATGTGGCAATAGGAGCACGATTGCGCGGCGAGAAATTCGATCGGGGCCGGGCCGAGCAGGTACTGGAGCAAGTTGGGCTAGGCACACATCTGGGCAAGAAACCGGGAAAGCTCTCCGGTGGGCAAAGACAGCGCGTGGCTTTGGCCCGAACCCTGATGGAAGACCGCCCCATTGTGTTGCTGGACGAACCATTTTCAGCCCTTGATGCCCTGACTCGGGTGCATATGCAGGACCTCACCGCACAGCTGCTGAAGGGACGTACGGTGCTGCTTATCACCCATGACCCGGCCGAAGTGGCGCGGCTGGGGCAGAACATCATGATCATGACGCGCGACGGGCTGCACCCGGTCGAAACTCCAATGGGCAGCATCCCGCGCCCTGTTGATGATCCGGGCGTGCTGGGCATCCAGGCCGCCCTGCTTCAACAACTCAGGACGAACAGATGAGCGCAAGCGAAACTCTCAGGGCGCTGAACCAGGACGACTGGACAGCGGCCACGACACATGACTTTACCAATGCGCTGGCAACCGGAATGCTCGATCACGACAAAATGGCTGGCTATTTACAGCAGGATTACCTTTTCGTGGAAGGCTTTGTGCGGCTGCTGGCCTCAGCAGTGGCGCATGCACCCAACCTCGCCGATGCTGTGCCGGGCGCACATTTTCTAGGTCAGATCTGCGGGCCGGAGAACACCTATTTTTTGCGTGCATTCAGCGCGCTGGATGTGCCGCAGGCAAGCGAAGCCGCACCCGAAACACTGGCGTTTCAAGCCCTGATGGACGAGGCTCGTGCATCAGGGCGTTATGAGCGGATGCTGGCGGTCTTGGTCGTTGCGGAATGGGTCTATCTGGATTGGGCTAGCCCGGTCGAAAACCGCGCCGATAATCTGCCGTTCTGGCTGGGTGAATGGATCACCCTGCACTCCGGCGACGGGTTCGAAAGTGTGGTGGCCTATCTGCGTGAGCAATTGGATGCGATCTGGCCGACCCTTTCGGACCAGGCGCAGGCCGAGGTTGCCGCCACCTTCGAAAAAGCCGTGGCCCTAGAGCGCGCCTTTTTCGATGCCGCATGGGCAGGATTCCCGGTTGCCCGATGACAGGTTGGCCTGTAGGAATCGCTGCAGCCGCAGTGGCAGTGTCGCTTTGGCAACTGGTGGTCTGGGCCACCGGCTTGCCGCGATTTATCTTGCCCCCGCCAGCGTTGGTTTCCGAAACCATTTGGAACAGCCGCAACCTTCTGCTGGAACATGGACTGGTCACCGCGACCGAAGTGCTAATCGGGCTGGCCCTTGGCGCAGTGCTGGGCGGGCTGTCGGCCATCGGCCTTGCCGCCTCACCGCTAGCACGCGCGCTGGTGCGACCAATTTTGGTGTTTTCCCAGACCATCCCCGTCTTTGCCCTCGCACCGATTCTGACCCTGTGGCTTGGCTTCGGGCTCGAGGCCAAAATCGCCATGGCGCTGCTGATCATTTATTTCCCGGTTACTTCGTCTTTCTTTGATGCACTGATGCGCAGTAATCGCGACTGGCTGGATCTGGCTCGGGTCATGGGGGCGTCACCTGCCCGAGTAATGTGGCACATCCGTATTCCATCTGCTCTGCCCGGATTTGCCAGCGGCCTGCGTCTGGCTGCCGTCTATGCCCCGATCGGTGCCGTCATCGGTGAATGGGTCGGAGCGTCGCGTGGGCTGGGATATCTGATGTTGCTGGCCAATGGCCGTGCCAAAACCGACCTGATGTTCGCCGCGCTAATCGTGTTGGCGCTACTTACCATCATCCTGCACGCAACAGTCAATGCCCTGTGCAATCGGTACCTGGATCAGCGTGATCAGATATGAACAAAGTACTGAACATCAATATACACGAACGCGGAGATCGACTTTAATCGTGCCACCAGCTGTGATGAAAGAGCTCAATGCTAGAGTACATTGATTTCCAGAGCGCCATGTTAAACAAAGCTAATTGGTCGAGCGGCGAACGCAGAGTGTGCCGCAGTCACTTGTCCAAGAGTCCTACCGTAAGGATCAACTTGAATTAAGCCGAACCAGAACGCGTAGCGTCATGGTCTGAAGGTGGTTTATCTTTGCCAGTGGCCACTACTTCCGCTGGTCAGGCCTCCGCATCCAGAGAAGTCGAACGGTTTCCGTAATTTTTGCAACGCGGATCACATAGTGAACGCCCCACACACCAAAAGCCTGTTTGGTTGACAGATCCTGATTCCTCAGGAGATTTTTTAACGTCTTGAAGGAAGGGATCAATTTCTGCAAAGGCGGGATGTAATTAACGATGCCGCGCTTGGCATTGCGGCGCAGCCTAGCCCCCTCAATACGACGGGCTTTGGTGATGTGATCCTCAAGACTGTCGCGCGCCGGATGACGGACGATGGCGTCTTCGGCAAACACAATCGCTTCGCCCGCAGATTGAGCACGATCATTCCATTCCATGTCCCCGCCGGACAACACCGTGTCGTTGAACCGACCGATGCGATCCATAAGCTCCCGCCGTACGATCAGATTGGCCGTAACCGCACGCCCCCGTTCCACCCATTTTTTTTGCTCTAACCCCAAATGAACATCATAGAGTTCGGTCGTCTTCCAATCCTGCCCGTTCGGGATCAGCACAACATTGCCGCCAAAGCGATTAACCTCGGGGTGGTCTTCGGCTATTTTCAACCCGGCCTCTAGATAGAGCGGGTCAGGCTGACAATCGGAGTCGGTGAAAAACAGCAGCTCCGAGGCGGCTTCTTCGATTCCTCGGTTGCGCGCTGCGTATGAGCCGGGTTTTGCCTCACTTAGAATGCGGGCGTTGGCGGGCAGGCGAAACCCGTTGGGCATGGGGTCGGTCGGGTCATTGTTGACTGCAAGTATCTCGAACTGGTTTGTGTTCAGTGTCTGAGAGGCGAGCCCATCCAGACAAAGCTGCAATTGGTCCCAGCTTTGATAGGTCGGGATGATCACTGACGCGCTCAGGGGCGAACGCGCCTGTGTAATGTCAGGCCGTTGGATCACGTCGGGATCATTCGGCATTGACGGCGTTCGAGTACTGATGGTCATACAGAGTTTTGAATGGCCCCGGTTTCTTCAGCAACTGTTGGGCGCTGCCCTGCTCAAGAACTTCACCAGCCTCAATCACGACGATCTTGTCCGCATGCATGATGGTTGAAAGCCTGTGAGCCACGATGATTGTCGTACGCCCTTCGGTCAGGCGGCCCAAGGCTTCCTGAACCAGATGTTCCGACCGCGAGTCCAGCGCACTAGTTGGTTCGTCCAGCAGCAGGATCGGGCTGTCGCGCAGAAGCGCGCGCGCAATCGCAAGGCGCTGTTTTTGACCACCGGACAGGAAGGCACCATTTTCACCAACCAGAGTGTCAAAGCCTTTCTCAAGCGACATGATGAAGTCATAGGCATTCGCGGCCTTGGCAGCCTCGATCACGTCGTCTTGCGAGGCACCCTCACGGCCAAAACGGATGTTGTCGGCGATTGAGGCCGAAAACAGAAACGTCTCTTGCCCGACGAACGACATGTTCTGGCGCAGTGATTTGAACGAGGCGTACTTGATATCCTGACCATCGATCGATACCGAACCACTGGTCGGGTCATAAAGGCGCAGGGCCAAATTCAAAATGGTCGACTTGCCGCCGCCGGACAGACCAACCAGAGCGGTGGTCTTGCCAGCTTCGAACGTCAACGAAAGCCCTTTCAGGATCGGATCGCGACGACGGTAGCCGAAAGTGACGTCGTCGAACACCACCTCTCGCGGACCATCAGGCAGGCTTTGGGGATTGGCCTCTTCCGGCAGAGTTTCAGGCTCGTCCAACATATTGAACAACATCTGCACCCGGCGCAGACCCAACTCCATCTTCACCCGCACCTTCGTCAGGCGCTTCGCGGGCTCGTAGGCCATCATCACAGCGGTCACGAACGACATCAGTTCACCCGGAGTGGACGCTGCAGCGCCAAACAGCTTACCAGCGCTCAACCCGATGACCGAGGCAATTGCAAACCCGGCCAGGATATCCGTCAGCGGGCTCGTCGCAGCTTGCAAACGCGCAAGCTTGTTGCGGCGCTTCTCAACGCTTTTCACCGCCGAATTCATCTCGAGGGCCATGCGCTCTTCCAATCCGAAGGACTTGACCACACGTATACCAGCCGAGGTTTCTTGAATGACCTTCATGATCGCGCCCATCGATTGCAGCTCCATATCCGCAATCTCTCGCACTTTGCGAAGCAGCATGCGAACACCCAAGATCGCCAAAGGGCCGACGATAAGCGTAAACAAAGACAAGATCGGTTGCTGGTAGAACATCACGGCCAAAAGACCAAACAATGTAAGCATATCGCGCACCGCAGTGGTCACCATGATCTCGATCACCGTGCGCGCAGCCTGGGCGGTTTGTGTCACCTTCAACAACAGATCCGAGCTTTCGGTCAAATTGAAGAATGACACCCCTTGCCGCAAAAGCTTGTCGTAAAGCTTGATCTGCTGTTTCGAGACGATCCGGTTACCGGCACGGGTCAGAGCCACAATTTGAACGTAAGTCGCAATCCCTTTGACCAGGAAGATCGAGAATACGGCCATCGAAACGCCGAAAATCTTGGCTGAGTTTTCACTGTCAAACAGCGAATCCACCACATCACGCATGATAAATGCGATACCTGCGGTGGTTGCCGCAACAAATACCATCGCGATGATCGCGATCGTATAAGGTACCGCTTGCTCGCGCATATTCTCGGAGAGCAGTCGCCACAGGACGGAATCACTCAATACAGCCGCAAATTTTGATTTGATCTTTTGCAATGCACATGTCCACTGTGATCAGGATCGAGCTATGTCACATCTGACGCGCTCATAAACAGTTTCCGCTAGATAGTCGCCTGTTGCCAGTTGAGCAAGCCCGCGCCCTATTCTGCCGCTTCAATGCGAATTGTTCGAACCGAAGAGTCTACACGCGAATAAGCGGCCAAAACCCTCCCCGACCATTTCTGTGCAATGTAATCCGCCATAAAACGCGTTGGTGCAATCAGAATCGCCACCCCCCCTGCCCTTTCGGCTTCGTTCAGATGCTTGAACCAACTGGACCAAAGTTCTGGGTCACGCTCATGTAGGATCGATTGAACCTGTGTCCAAACGTCTTCACCCTGCGGCGGCGGGATCGATGGCTTTGACTGAAATGGCACAACATTAGTATCGCGCTCTGGCTTCTGCTGCATTCGTTCCTGGAAATCCGTTCCGATCACGGGCCAGGCTTCCATTGTGTCCAGCATGATCTGCTTGAGGTCGAGTTCATAAACTGCAACCCGACCCCGAGCGGCGGGTCGTTTGACCGCAATCCAGCCTGCGCTGCGCAGCTTAGCCATCTCACGTTTAACTGTGCGTTCGTTCACGGACCACAACCGAGCGATCTCTTCCCGGCCAATCGACAATTCATTGGAGCGCCAGTTATAGCGCGTGGTAATTAATGTCATGATGCGAAGAACACTGCGATGACGATGCTTGTCACCTGATAAGGCGTGAACGGCGAGAGCCGACAAGATATCGTACTTCAGTGCAGGCGCATTTCGCCCGACCGGTTTCGCAACCTGCATCCGTTTCCTCACCGCTCTTTTTTGCCTCATGCGGGTTGATCCCGCCGTAATCGCGCCGTTTCCCAACGCTTTTCGTGATTGTTCACTGATTAGCGTCCAATACTTCGATTCTGTCAAGAGTTCGTTGAGATCACGCTATTTGATAGGTGCTATTCGTTATCAAAAAATAGAAGAAATAGGTGAATTTATGGTGATGGGGGACATGCTGGGTGTCCCCTTATGGAGCAATAATGTCCCCCTATATGCCGTATCAGCTTGAGTTACGTCCCCCTAAATCTGGTAGGATATCCGAAGTCAGGACGATTGCAGAGAGCAGCAGTGTTCCGAATCGGTCAGCACTAGATACGGACATATTTTCTTACCCATGGGTAACATCACAACCTTACAATAATTTCTTTTGCCAAATATGCAAATCGGGCGTAAATAACAAAAGAGAGAAAAATAACGTCCAGAAGAATGAGAACTGAGGCATGTACACGCACGAAGACCTGAATGCATTGCGCACCCAGTCCCTGAAATTGCAGGGCTGGATTCGCCAGCAGACTTTCAGCCCTGAGATGGAGAAGACGCTAAGGCGGTTCTCAAGCTGGGAGGTGTCCGAACTGATCTTTAAGGTGAACCAATCGACTTTCCGAGGAAAGCTGGCCGCCGATCCTTCATTGCCGGGAGGCGAGGTCGAGCCTGATGGGCGGCAGCGTTGGTTTAGTCTGGAAGAGGTAAATGAGCTCAGGCGGCGGCTTAAGGTTAATCGCAAAGCGCTCACTCCTCCACGCCCTGCGGGCAAGCGGGCGGTTCGGGCCGCTGTTGCCAATTTCAAAGGGGGGGCCGGCAAGTCGACCGTGGCGTTGCATCTTGCGCACGCCGCTGCTCTGGACGGCTACCGAGTATTAGTGGTGGATTTTGACCCTCAGGCGACGCTCAGCCATTCGATGGGTCTGACCGATGTCGCTGAAGATTTCACCGTCTGGGGTATCATGGCGCGGGATCTAATCCGTGAAACCGAGCGCATGAATAACCGCCCTGCGGCTGCGGAGTCAGGAACTGCCCTGCCCCGCCGAGAATTACCACCTTCTATAACGGATATGGGCCTCGGCGAACTGCGCATTTCTGATTTTATCAAGCAGACCTCATGGTCAACGATTGATGCAATCCCTTCTTGCGCCAATGCTGCTTTCGTCGAATTCGCATCGGCACAATATCGGCACCTGAATCCTGAGTGGTCTTTTTTTGCAGCTGTGTCTCGCTATCTGGATCAAATACCGAATGATGCTTATGACCTGATCCTGTTCGATTGCCCGCCTGCGATAGGATACCAATCCATGAATGCGGTGTTCGCAGCAGACATGTTGTATATCCCGTCGGGGCCCGGATACTGGGAATACGATTCAACCACCTCATTCATTGGACAGTTGGCTGAAGCCCTCGAAGATCTGGCCTATGGTTTCGACAAGACCTTACCCACGGGTAAGATTGGTTTACCCAAGACATTCTGCGAAATTCGGTTTTTGCTTACGCGCTACGAACCGGGGAACGCACTGCACACAGCGATGTATGACGCATTCCGCAAAGTCTTTGGTGAGCACCTCGCCGAGCACCCGGTCGAGATGACGCGCGCGGTCGAGCAATCGGGTCGATTCCTGAGTTCAGTTTATGAGATGGATTACCGCGAGATGACGAGGGAAACCTGGCGTCGCGCGCGTTCGACATTTGATAATGTTTATGATGAATTCCGGGGCGTCATGCTATCGGCCTGGGACAAGCTGGAGGATGACGTATGAGCCGAAAACGCAGAATGTTCGATATCGATATGCCAGCGATGGAAGAAATCCCGGTTGGCAAGGTTCCGGATAAAGCGCTTGAGAAAAGGCGCGGACCAATGGCCACTGCAATCTCCGAGAACGCTAATGCGCTACGCGACCAGCAAACTACCGAAGATGCAATCAGAGTCGAAAATGACAGGTTAGCGCACGAGCTTGTGCGACTACGTTCCGAAGGGTATGTTACTGAACAGATCGCATTGGCGGATGTTGTTACCGAGCGCCTTACGCGCGACCGCAAGCCTGGCCCTGATCCTGAGTTGGATGAGTTGAAGGCTTCTATTCAGGATGTGGGTCTTTCGAACCCGATCCGGGTCGAGCGTCGCAACGATGGACGCTTTGAGTTAATTCAAGGAATGCGCAGATTATCGGCATTTCGCGCATTACTTGAGGAAACTGGCGACGCGCGATTTACGACGATTCCGGCCGGTGTTTCTGACGTTGCAGAGCTGGATGATAGCTATCGTCGCATGGTCGATGAAAACCTGATCCGAAAGGATATCTCGTTTGCGGAAATGGGCGCGCTTGCGCGTGCCTATGCGCAAGACCCCGCCAATGATTGTCCGGATGTCGACAAAGCGGTTTCAACCTTGTTCAAATCTGCAAGCTATACCAAGCGCAGCTATATTCGGGCGTTTGCGAGTTTGCTGGCCATGTTGGAAAAGGTTCTTATGCACCCAAACGACATTCCACGGAATGTGGGTGTTGAACTCAAACGAAAGCTCGACTCTGATCCTGGATTGATCCGACAAGTCAGTACGGCTTTGGTGAGTGAACCAAATCGCGACAGCGTGCGCGAAGTGGCCATTCTTCGCGATTTTCTCACAATCGAAAATGCGGCCGCCGCTAAGCCAAAGGCCGAAGCCGTAGATAAACCACGCCGCGCGAAGACAACGTTTCAGGTAAGCGGCAGGGCAGGGATTGCAAAATGTTCTGCATCCAGCGGAAGGATCGAACTTCGCTATGATCTCGACTTTACCCGTGTCGATAGGGCTAAATTAGAACGAGCTGTGGCCACTTTGATCGAGGATCTGCGAGAAGAAGACGATCTTACCCATGGGTAAGACCGGCTTAGCGAGATACATCCGATGCACGGCGCTGGATAATTTCAGCGCCGTTTTTTTGCTCAAACTGGCCAGCTGTTGGGGCAGAACCTCAGTAAGCCATCTGAACCCTTAGATCGTACCACCCGAATTTATGCGCTCGTTTTGCGCTTCGAACGGCTACGTTCCGACCAGAGGCGATGACTGCAAGTCCAGTTCATCAATATAAGGCGTCGCGCCGCATTGATGTTAAACTGGGGCAGGTGATCTGCAATTTATTTAGTTTGTCACGGCTAAACTGATGCACAGTCTATGGGGTAGGGCAGGGACCACGCGACTGCCTCATTCTTCGAGCGCACCGCCGCTGCTTTTCATCAAGAAGACTATCTTGGGGTGCGGTAACATATTCAAAGCACTTGAGCATACGACGGGGTGGCGGTGAGTACCTATCAATGATGCGTATAGACGTGCGGTGGATTGCCAGAGAAAGCGCGGCGATCGGTTGAATGATCGACAGTAGAGAACATCGCGTGTGAGTAGTGCGCAAAATGTACTAATAAGTACTATTATTAATTCTGTCGGTCTGCAGTTCCATGCAGTAAGAGAATGTGATTTCTGTGACATACTTCTTCGCAAGTTTCCTGGGCTGAACAGGCGGTGGTTCTGTCGTAAACTCTGCCCCCACTTGTCAGATCGAACGCAGTCCTGTTAACGCGGGCTGGGACGTAACAGGAGTAAACTGTGACGATCACTTTGAAAGGCGCGCATTTTCCAATATCAATGGTTGTCGGAGGATCGGCAGCGACCGCGCAAACAGCGGCATATGGTCAAGCGGATCTTCGAGCAGTAGCGCGATGAGCTTGGTTTCGAGGGTGGTTACACCATCGTCAAGGACTATGTTCGGGAGCATGGTCGACGGCATCGCGAGATGTTCTTACCGCTTCACCATGCATCCGGCTATGCTAGGCCAATTTCGGCGAAGCAATGGTGGTGATCGGCGGCATTGAGCAGAAGGCTCACTTCTTTGCCTTGGATCTACCGTATAGCGATGCCTGCTACATCCGCGCCTATCCTGCGGCGGCTGCCGAGTCCTGGATGGACGGGCACGTCCATGCCTTTAGGTTCTTTGAGGCCGTTCAGCGGTCGATCCTGTACGATAACGACCAGTGCCTTGTAGCAAAGATCGAGCCCGACGGAACCTGCAGGCGTGCGCGGCTGTTCAGCGAAATGCTGTCCCACTATGTGATCCAGGTCCGCAACGGGCGTCCTGGTACGGGCAACAACAAGGGATCCGTCGAAGGGCTGGTGGTTATTCCCGGCGCAATTTCATGGTGCCGATCCCGAACTTTCCAACCTGGGATGCTTTCAACCACAGGCTTGAGAGGCAGTGCCAAAAACGACAGGCAGATCGGACCAGCGCCGTTCCGTTATGAGCCCCAAAATTGCGGGTGTTTCAAAATCAAGCAGAGGTGTGGCGGTTAGCAGCGGGTCACGGTTCAGCATTTGGTCTCCCGTCGAATCAACTCTGAATGACTTGTAATTGCTATAGTGACTATAGCTTCAAGGGGCTAGTTCCAGTTCGCAACAACGCTGCCCAGGGTTACGCGCCGTTGTCTTCGTGATCAGTAAGACATTCGGAATGATCGCGTAGAACTTCGAGTACACGACAATCCGAAGTGTTGCCGCCACTGCATTCATGCACCATGCGCTCCAGCTCGGTCCGCAACGCTTCTAGCCGCGTCATTCTTTGCTCAATCTGTTTGAGTTGCCGGCGCGCAATACTGTCGGCTTCATGACATGGGCGATCCGGATCGTCGGACAAATCAAGCAGTTCGCGTATCGCCTCAAGCGAAAACCCCAGTTGGCGGGCGTGACGGATAAAAGCCAGACGATCCAGTTCGGTATGGCCATAACGCCGCTGGCCACCTTCGGTGCGCCCCGGTTCCGGCATAAGTCCGATCTGCTCGTAGTAGCGGATCGTCTGAACCTTGGTTCCGGTCTTTTTTCCAAGCGTTCCGATCGTCAGCATCTGGGTCTCCTTACAAAGTTACAGCTTATGTAGGTTCGAGTTGGCGCCGCACAATAGCACCTTCCGGCCGGTGGGCCTGTGACACCCAGCCGCAGGCTCAAGATCCCCTTTGAACCTCTAACAAGTAGAGGATGTACATGCCGTTCTGAACCAAGAATCACAGGCGGACGGCTAACTTTGAAACTGACCGTATCTCAAAAAATCTTATGGGTACTGGCTGGTGTCGTAACGGCGGTATTTGCCTATCTGATGTTGTAGTCAGATAACAGATCCGTGCGGCTTCGCGGTTCTACAAGAACTTGTTTTCTTCATGGATGCGCGGTGATTACAGGATGATGAAAATGGATCTGGCGGTAGCAAAGGGTGGGGCAGTGGGGCGATCCAAACTAACCCCCCACATTCAGGATGAAGTTGACTGATTAAAGTGCGGCGCCGGGAAACCAGATCAGTGTCAATTTCCCTCATCTTCAGGATGAAATGCCACACAAAGCCCAGGACTGATCGATATATCGGGCACCACGCCACAGTGATAAATCGCGAAAATCGGCTGTGGGATGCTGATTTCAGTGGGCATCCCACAGGACACGCGATCTTAGGTTCCGCGCGCCTGATTACTGCCCATGCGCCAATTCAGCATTTTCACCTGGCGTTCTAACGGTTTCTGTTCCTGTTGAGTGTATGTTACCCTCCGAGGCTTTCAGAAGCCGCAAGGCGTTAGCCACAACCAGCAAGGACACTCCGACATCTGCGGCGATTGCACCCCACATTGATGCCAATCCAAAACCGGTAAGGGTCACAAACAGTGCTTTGGTCGCAAGTGAGAAGCCGATGTTCTGACGGATGATCGACATGGTTCGACGTGAATGATCGATCAGCCAAGGTACTTTGCCGATGTCATCAGTCATCAGAGCAATGTCTGCAGTCTCAATAGCAGCATCAGATCCAACTGCACCCATCGCAACTGCATAATGTGCCCGAGCCATCGCAGGCGCGTCATTGACGCCATCGCCGATCATCGCAACCATCTCGTGCTGTTCTGCCAGTTCCTCAATCGCAGCGACTTTGTCCTCCGGCAGAAGTTGGGCCCGGACTTCGTCGATGCCCACTTCGGCTGCTACCGCTCTCGCTGTTTGTTCGTTGTCACCAGTCAGCATGATGATTGACTTCACGCCCTGCGCTTGAAGCCGGGCAACGTTGTTCTTGGCTTCGGGGCGAATGCGGTCCCGCAGCTCAAGCAAACCGGTTAACCCGTTCTCATCCCCGACAACAACAAGTGTGCTTCCCGCGCTTTCGATTTGGTTGCGCAACTCGGCAGGGATGGACACGCCAAAGCCTTTCTCTACAGCGAAGCGGTCGGAGCCAAGCCAGATATCTCCACGCTCGGTACGGCCTTCCAGACCACGACCGGGAACGGTTCGGATGTCTTCAGCCGCCGATATCGAAATGTCGGTCTGTTCTGCCCGGGTCAAAATGGCGCGGGCCAGCGGGTGTGAAGACCGAACCTCAAGGCTGGCAGCGCTCGCCAACAGCTTCTGCTCGGATGCGCCGCCCAGCGGATAGACATTGGCCACTTCAGGCTCGCCCATGGTGATCGTGCCGGTCTTGTCCATGGCCAGTGCGGTGGTAAGACCGGGGGCTTCAATATAGGCACCGCCCTTAATTAGAACCCCGGCCCGTGCCGAAGCGGTCAAAGCCGCTACGATGGAAACCGGTGTGGAAATGACGAGTGCACAGGGGCAGGCGATAACCAGCAGAACAAGTGCATTATAAAACCAGAAGCCCCACGATGCGCCAAATGCAAGCGGCGGGATCAGGGCGATGGCCACTGCGACGACCATAACGATGGGCGTATAGATCCGCGCAAATTTTGTAACCCACTGCTCAACCGGCGCGCGGCGCGCATGAGCATCACTGACCATCCGGATGATCTTGGCAAGCACGGTGTCTGACGCTGTTTTCGTCGCACGTATTTTGAGGGTGCCTTCACCATTGATTGTGCCGGCATAGACCTCATCACCCAGCTCTTTGGGAATCAGCGCGCTTTCACCTGTGATTGGAGCCTGGTCAACGGCACCGGCCCCTTCGATGACTTCCCCGTCAAGTGGAATGCGATCCCCTCCGCGAACGATGAAGCTGTCACCGACAAAGACATCCGCCGCCGGGACCGTTGCCTCAGAACCGTCAGCACGAACCAGCCGAACCGTCGGGGGGGCCAGATCCAGCAGCGCGGATACCGCGTTCCGAGCACGTCCGACACTCCAGCTTTCCAGATAAAGAGAGAGCGAGAAGAAAAATGCTACAGTTGCCGCTTCAAAAAACTCACCCAGAGCGATGGCACCAGTGACGGCAACAACCATCAGAAGGTTCATATCCGGCGAAAGTCGACGCGCCGAAGACCAGGCCTTAGGGGCCACCAGCCAGACGCCAAACAAAATCGCGACTGCGAACAAAGCTGCCTCGGCTAAAGGCATCGGAACCTCACCATGTCCCGAGAACAGCCCGAGCGCACCGCCCATGCCGGTTTCGAAAATGTGCCAGCCAAAACCTGCTGCCCAAAACCCTCCGCTAAGAGTGGTGAACCGCCGCTGACGTGCAATATGCGCCGCCTGGTCCTGGGCGGCATTTCCGTCATCCCATGGTTTGGCGGTCATACCAGTACTCGCAACCAGCAGCATGACATCTTCGTCAGATAACTTGGAAGCACTTTCAAGAAGCGTCATCCGACCGTTGATCACATCAAATGCGAGATGCTCTTCACCACCTGCTTTCGGGCCGACGACACGGTTCAGGATCGCCACCTCTTCGGCGCAATCAAGGCCAGAGACCTGAAAGCTTCTACCACCTTCAGGAATTGGACCGACGGGGGCGATGTCGCCACACCCGCCACTACCGCATGCGTGGTGACCATGTTTGTTTTTGTGGCCATGGTCGTGGCTATGGGTATCGGATGACATGATTGGACCTCAAGAATCTCTATGGTCCTTTGTAAATAGTTCCTACAGTAACTAGAGCTTCAATACCTTTTTATATTTTTTCATCCGGGTTCTTTGCCTGCGATATTGTTAGTTCATTTCGTCTTGCGGGCCGGCCGTGTGGATGCAATCTAATTGCAGATGACGCTAAAAATTTGGAACAGATCAATGCAGAAACGGATCGCAATTACCATCACGTTAGTCTCGATTACGGCTGGTTGCTCAGCCCAGTTCACCGGGGCCAAAAGCAAAGCACTTGAACCAGGCAACGTGCCAGATTCGGTCGTAGCGCTGGCAGGGCCGGCGCAGGATTTGACCACGGCGCGCCTCCTGCCCGAAGACAATTGCTTTTGGTATGAGCACAGCGGACCCGTCGAGACGACATTGGTACCATTGCGCGCGACGAATGGCGCTCCGATCTGCATTGCGCGCGACGCCTGATCGAAATGAGGGCAGCGACGTCCATGTACGCTGCCCAATATTCATGAGCGGGCTGTGACGCTATCTTCGGCAGAGTATAGGAAAGCGGTCGAGCCGGTTTTCACGTTTGGGTAGAGGTCATTGATATGAGCCATGATCATTCGCACACATCCAGAACTTGCGCGACCGCCGATGCTTCTTGGCTCAGGCGTGCCGTGAATTCTGAGATATGTGTCTCGGTCTCCAACGTATAGATAAAGGGCACGAGAGCCGAGAGCATTATTCGGCCCGGGCTCCATGCCATTCCGGAATTCCGCGTATTCGGGGTTGCGCTCGATCATTGAAGCGGTTGGTGTCCAGTGTGGCCATTCGACCTTTCGGCGGATAACATAGGTGCCGGGCTCGTAAAGGTTCCCGCGCGCGATCGCTACGCCATAGCGCATTGCGGTCCCGCCTTCTTCGATATGATAGAGATAGCGCGCGACGGCATCCACATGGATGTCACCTGGAACCAAACCATCATTTGCCGCGACGCGTCTTGGTAAAAAACGGTCATGAACACCCCACGGATTTGAGGTCATTGGATCGTAACCAATTGGCGTGACCTGACTGTCCCAATAGGTCTTCTGCGATGCGGTTGGCCAGGTTTTGGCGATCAATGGACTGGCCGCAGACGCCGAGAACAGCGCTGTGGTGGATTGAATGAAATGGCGCCTTGTAAGCATAGGTCTCGTCCTGGTTCACAAGTTTAACGTATTTGGATCGCACTATCGCGAATTAATCCGAATCTTAAAGCCTCTAGCAGCTAGAGCTTCAAGAGGTTTCAGGTAACGCTTGGTTTACCCAGTTGATCACGTGACCGGTTGCGTGAATCCTGCTTCGGTCGAGTTTACATTGGAATAGGTCGCAAAGACAATTGACACAGGCGAAGCCGCCATTGTAGCGGTGATTTGTTTTCGGTTCCTGATGGCGGAAGCCAAAAGGATTAAAAGGGAATACGGTTCGGTGTTTTCAATGGCGCCAATTCCGTAACTGCCCCCGCAACTGTGAGCGGAGAGCGATGCCAAGACACCACTGGTTCGTAATGGAACCGGGAAGGTTGGCGGAGCGAGCACCCGCGAGTCAGGAGACCTGCCGTAAAGCGCCGGGCTATGCCCAGACTGAACCTGTCGGCCTTACGGTCGATTCAACCTGACAAGCCGCCGGGTGAGGCGGTAGGGAGAAAGAACATGCATATCGAACCGGGCATCGTGAATGGTGCCAAAATCGCGCTTTCCTATGTTACCGCCGCAGGTGCGGCTACTTACGCAGCGAAAGAAACGTTTTCCACATTGCGTGCGAATGGACCTGCATCTTTTGTTATGCGCTCGGTGCTCGCCACCGTTGGGGTTTTCCTTTTCTTCGAAGTCCTGCCGCATTTCCCGGTTGGTGTCTCTGAAGTCCACTTCATCCTGGGGTCGACGCTGTTTCTGCTTCTCGGTGCTGCACCCGCGGCTTTTGGATTGGCAGCTGGTCTCCTGATTCAGGGTGTGTTTTTTGCCCCGTTCGATCTTCCGCAGTACTTCATCAACCTGACCACTCTGCTGGTGCCGCTATTTGCGCTACAGGCACTGGCCAGCCGCATCATCGCACCCGGCACAGCATATGTTGACCTCAAATATGGCCAAGCTCTTGCCCTAAGTGCGACGTATCAGGGAGGAGTAGTCGCATGGGTTGGGTTCTGGGCCTTCTACGGCCAGGGTTTCGGCGCAGAAACCATGGCGTCGGTTCTGTCCTTTGGCGGCGCTTATATGCTGGTAATTGTCATTGAGCCGATTGCTGATCTGGCAGTGCTTGCGGCAGCCAAGGCAATGCGCGGTTTGAACAGTACAGGTCTGGTGACTCCGCGTTTGTACAACGCTGCGAAAGCTTGACCAAAGTTTGAAGCGGTGTCCTAAACTTGGGTTGCCGCGAAACAACCAGTAGTCGCAGGACCAAAATTTTATTGTGGCGCGTCTCTAGGGCGCGCCACATTGTTTTTAGCAGCTAGAAACCCGCACCCAACGATCAGGGTGATTTGGGTCCTGTATTCGTAGGAAAAGATACCTCGTTTCCTTCCACGATTTGATCCTGTTGGTGACACTGTCCAGAATCAAATCGCCATCACTCGAGCGACAAACTAGAACAGCATGGCCACTGCGATTGGTGTCCAAGACGGTAGCAATCAGTAGCTTCGCAGGGTCCAAGCCGTTCTGCATTAGCTCAAATTTCTTTTGCAAGGCGATGTCTCTAGAACAACGCTCAGGTTACAAACCGTCGGCCTGACCAGCGGTTTCTCAACCAAGCGAAGGCATGCGTGAGGGTGTGATCGGGCCGACGAAATTGAAATTCGCGAACCATATTGCTCTTGTGGCTGAGTTCTCTTGGCTCGATGGTCTCAATTTCCACCCACAATGCCCCAAGTTTTTTTGTGAGTAGTTTTGCAAAAAGGGCGCATATATCTTGCCAGAATGACATTTTCGCAGGAATGGTTCCCGATGACCAAGATCACTCCAGAATTGCTTGAACAAATCCGTGCCCGATTTGCGCAGGTTGACCACTGCCCGCAGCAGGGACCGCGTATTTTCTTTGAAAACGCGGGTGGGGCGCTGACGCTGAATTCGGTTGTGGGCACCTCGCAGGCTTATGCTGCGATCCCTGACAATCAGGGCCGCGACAACCCGGGAAGTCACGAACTGGTGCGGGTAATCAACAAGGCCAAAGAAGATATGGCCGTGTTCATGAACGCCCCCGGTGGCCAGTTCTTTGTCGGCGAAAGCGGGACCGAGCTGCTGTTTCGTTTGATAATGAACGCCTGTCTGGGCACAGGCACCGGTCGGGTGCTTGGCACAACGCTGGAACATCCCGCGACCCGAAGCGCTTGCGCGCGTTGGGCCGGGGTGGCCGGGCAAGATCATGTTCTGGTGGTCCATGACGACGCCACAGGCACCGTCACCGCAGATGCTTATGCGGCGCAGGTAACGCCGGACACAAAGGTTGCGACTATCGTGCACACCTCGCCGGTGACCGGTATGGGCGTGGATGTTGCGGCTGTGGCTGCCGAGATCCGCGCCGTTGCGCCCAATTGCTTCATCATAATCGACGGTATCCAGCACGCCGCGCATGGCCGGATCGACCTGACCGCCTATGATGTCGATGGCTATGTGATCTCGCCTTACAAGGTGTTCTCGCGCCATGGTTACGGGGTGGCCTGGATTTCTGACCGGCTGACCAAGCTGCCACATAACAGCTTGATCGACGGCCCCGCCGACAATTGGGAAATGGGGACGCGTGATACCGGCTCTTACGCTACAATGTCTGACGTAATCAGCTATTTCGAATGGCTGGGCGCACAGGTCAGCGACGCCACCGACCGGCGCGCAAAATTCGTCGCTGCCGGAGAGGCGATCCATGAGCAGGAAAAAGCGTTGACTGATGCGATGATCCGCGGAACCGGCAACCTGCCCGGGCTGGCCGAGATGGAGAAGGTGACCATTCTGGGCGGTGTCGATAACCCAGCACGCGAGGGACTGGTGTCACTGCAGGTCGAGGGCGTGCCGTCGGTCGATGTGGTCAAGCAACTGAACGAACAAGGCATCCGTACGCATTTGCGCAAGGCCGATCACTATTCGGGCAACATCCTCACACCGCTTGGCATGGACAGCTGCGTGCGTGTTTCGATGTGCCACTACAACAGCGTCGCCGAAGTGGCCCAGTTTCTGGGTGCAATGAAAACCATCGCCGCCTGAGGCATTTGAGAGGGGAAGCTCATGAAAACGCATGCGCAAGCGGTTGTAATCGGCGGCGGCCTAGCCGGCTGTTCAATTCTGTATCATCTCGCCAAGTTGGGTTGGACCGATGTGGTCCTGCTAGAGCGGGACGAACTGACCAGCGGCTCGACATGGCACGCGGCGGCCAACATTCATGGGCTGCATGACAACAACAATATCACCCGCATCCAGCACTATACGATGAATCTGTATAAAGAGCTGGAACAGGAAACCGGTCAAAGCTGCGGCGTGTTCCAGCCCGGCTCGCTCTATTTGGCGCAAACCGAAGAACGCGAACATCAGCTGCGCCTGCAGGAAGCCAAGGCTAAATTCTATGGTTTGAATTTCCACGAGGTCAGTCGCGAGAAGGCCAAGGAACTGCACCCGCTGGCGCAGTTCGACGATATCCGCTGCATCATGTATGAACCCGATGGCGGCAATGTGGATCCCTCGGGCGTGCCCCACGCCTATGCTGCCGGTGCCCGCGCCATGGGAGCAACCATAGAACGGTTCTGTCCGGTGCTAGGTACGGATCAGCAACCCGACGGGTCTTGGATCGTGCGTACCGCAAAGGGCGATATTCACACGCAATGGGTGGTGAATGCCGCTGGTCTTTGGGGCCGCGAAGTTGCGGCGCTGGCGGGGCTGACTCTGCCGTTGCAACCGACCGAGCACCAGTATTTCGTGACTGAATCCATCGAAGAAGTTGCCAATCTGGGCCGTCGCCTTCCGTCAATTGCAGACCGGGATGGCGAGTACTATTTCCGTCAGGAAGGCAACGGATTGCTCATCGGGGCCTATGAGAAGGACATGAAGTTCTGGGCCGAGGACGGTACGCCGCTGGACTTTGCCCATGACCTGTTCCCCGACGATTTGGATCGGATCATGGAAAACGTGATCCGCGCTACCGAACGTGTGCCAGTTGCCGCCACCGCAGGGGTCAAACGGGTGATCAACGGGCCGATGATCTGGTCTCCGGACTCCAGCGCCTTGTGGGGTCCGGTGCCCGAACTGAAGAACTATTTCCTCTGCGGCGGACTGATCCCGGGTTTCTCGCAATCGGGTGGTTTGGGCCTGCTGGCGGCGCAGTGGATGATCGAGGGCGAGCCGCAATACGACATGTTTGCATGGGATCTGGCCCGCTTCGGCGACTGGGCCGACAAAAAATTCACCAAGGCACGGGTTGAGGACCAGTATACCCACCGTTTTGCCATCCACTTCCCGAACGAGGAGCGTAGTGCAGGTCGCCCCGCCCGAGTCCGCCCTGCCTATAAAATGCAGAAAAACATGGGCTGTGTCTTTGGTCTGAACTGCGGCTGGGAGCATCCCCTATGGTTCGCCGATCAGTCCGGTGTACAGGAAACCAATGGCTTCACACGCCAGAACTGGTGGGAGCCGGTGGGACGTGAGGTACAGATGCTGCGGGAGAATGTGGGCGTCATCGACATATCGAATTTTGCGAACTACATCATCAAAGGACCCGGTGCGCAAGATTGGCTGGATCGCTTGGTCGCCAACCGCGTACCAACCGTGATCGGGCGGTCTTGCCTGACGCCGCTGATCTCTGTGCGTGGCGGCGTGGCTGGCGATTTCACCATAACCAAGGTGGCCGATGACGAATACATGATGATCGGATCGGGCATGGCCGAGCGCTATCATCAACGCTTTTTCAACATGATCGACCTGCCAAAGGACACAACCCTCGAAGTCGCCACCGACCGCATAGCCGGGTTCAACGTCGCCGGTCCGAAAGCGCGTGACCTGCTGCAGCGGCTGACCAATGCAGACCTGTCGAACGAGGCGTTCCGCTTTATGCGCTCGGCCACAATCGAGGTTGCAGGTGTCACCTGTCTGGCCATCCGCGTCAGCTTTACCGGCGATCTAGGGTGGGAGTTGCACTGCGCCGAAGAAGATCAGACCCGCCTGTACGCTGCGCTTCTGGATGCGGCCAAGCTGCTGGATGGCGGCCCCGTTGGCGGCCGCGCGCTGGGGTCGTTGCGGATCGAAAAAGGTTATGGCTCATGGGGCCGTGAGTATTCGCAGGAATACTGGCCGCAAGAGGTCGGGCTGGCGGGCCTGATCAAGCTGGACAAGGATTTCCTGCACAAGGATGCGTATCTGTCGGTCAAGGACAACGCCGCGCGCGAAGTGCTGTCAATCTTCGAGGTCGAAGTCTCCGAGGGTGCCGACGCTACCGGCGGTGAGCCGATTTTTACCCCGGATGGTACCCCGGTTGGCCGCGTGACATCCGGTGCATACGGCTATTCGGTCGGCAAATCGCTAGCGCTTGGCTATATAAGTCCTGAGGTCGCGCAATCTGGTGATACGGTCGAAGTGTTCATCCTTGGCAAGCCCCATAAAGCGAAAATCCTGTCCGAGCCTCCCTTTGACCCGGATGGAAACCGCTTGCGTGATGTTAAACCGGCACTGGAAGGGGCTGCCTGAGCAGCCCCGTTGCAGGTCAGCGGTTCATGCTGGCGGCGGCGTTTAGCAGCCAGTCCTGAAACAGCCTGACCGACGGTGAAACGGGTTTTTCCTTGAGACGCACGAAATAGGCCCAGGGGCTGTCCAAATCGAATTCGAACGGTTCGATCAGCAACCCCCGGTCCACATAAGACCCGGCCAAAGAGCGGGGCAGAGCGACGCAGCCCAACGACTGCGCCGCCATCTCCATTGCCAGATTTGAAGCGTTGGTCCGCAGCCCTTCCTTCTGGTTCAGGTCTGCCAGATCAAAATGACGTGCGACCCGTTCCCAATAAGCTGGACGACCCAGAATATGGATCAGAGGCGCCTCTTGCAGTTGCGCCGGATCGGTCAGCGGCGTGCCTTTGACTGTGAAATCGGGCGCACACACGACCGCAAGCTTTTCGGCCCACAGCTGCCGCGAGCCCACCGTCACATCGTCAATATGATTGACCGTTATCGAAATGTCCGAGACGTTCGGCTCGACATCAATCCAGACGGTGCCGTGTACCGTCAGGTCGATATCCGGGTGCTGATCGCTAAAGCCCCGGATTACGTCCGGTAGCCAATTCTCGGCCAGGCTGACCGGGCAAGACACGACGACTTTGCGGGTGTGTGACCGCTGGATGACCGATTGTGTGGCCACGTCAATCTCATGCAGAGCATGCCGCACTGAAGGCAGATACGCCTCGCCCACGTCGGTCAGCGACAATGACCGGGCATGGCGCACGAACAGAGGCCGCTGCAAAAACTCTTCGAGCGAACGCACATGGTTGCTGACGGCGGATTGGGTGCAGTTCAGCTCATCTGCCGCGCTGGTAAAGCTGAGGTACCGGGCGGCGGCCTCGAAGGAGCGCAGGAAGATCAGGTGGGGCAGGTTCATCATGGCGACATTTTCCTGGGCGGGCGGATGGGTGGTGCGCCGGGAATCCTGTTTCGCGGCGGGAATTGATCTGGTTCATATGCTACAATGGAGCGGAGCCAAAGCTACAAATTTTCCGGGGCCATTGCCCTCGTATTGTTTTCGTGCTGCGATGGGCAAACACACTTAGGTTTTGGCCGAACCCGAAACCTCATCTGTAGGGCATCGTGACCAACACATTTCAAACTATCGCAAAGTTTGCGCTAAATCGAAGGGTGCAGGATTTCCCCGACAGCGCGCTCGAAGCGGCAGCACTGATGCTGCTGGACACGCTGGGGATCACCATCGGGTCCGGACCGATGCAGGCCGGTCAGATCGCGCGTGACAGCGCTATGGCGCTTTACGGTGCGGGCGATCCGGGCCTCAGCGCACGGATGCTGTTCGATGGCCGCAAGGTTAGCGTTGCCGGAGCGGCTTATGCCGCTGCGACTCAGACCGATAACCTGGATGGCCATGACGGCTATAACCCCACCAAGGGCCATATCGGTGTTGCCGTTGTGCCGGTTCTGGCGGCTTTGGCGGAAACGGTCGCGGATTTTTCCGGCCCCGAGGCGTTGGCGACCGTAACTATTGGATACGAAATCGCCGGGCGCGCCGGGATTTCGTTGCATGACACAGTCAGCGACTACCACACTTCCGGCGCATGGAACGCGTTGGGAGTTGTGGCCGTTGCCGCCCGTCTGCGCGGGCTGAGCGCGGAACAGATGCGGCAGGCCATGGGCATCGCCGAATATCACGGGCCGCGCAGTCAAATGATGCGCGAGATTGCCAACCCCACCATGCTGCATGACGGCTCGGGCTGGGGCGCGCTGGTGGGTGTATCCTCGGCAGTGCTGGCCGAGAAGGGATTTACCGGCGCGCCGGCGATCACAATAGAGGCGGATGAGGTCGCGCATCACTGGCGGGATCTGGGCAGCTTCTGGCAGATGGAACATCAATATGTGAAGCCCTATCCGATCTGTCGTTGGGCCCATGCGGCGATTGACGCCACTAGGGCGCTGATGCGTGAATATGGCCTGTCTCATCAGGACATTGCCGCGATTCAGGTGAACACTTTCCACGAAAGTGCCTGCCTGTTTCAGGGTATGCCGGATGACACTTCGAAGGCGCAGTATTCGCTGCCCTTCGCTGTGGCGACGATGGTGGCGCACGGCCGTATCGGGGTCGAGCATATCACCGGCGCGGGCCTCTCCGATCCGCTGGTCGCGGCGATTGTCGACCGTATCTCGGTGGCCGAGACCGCGCGCCATTCCGACCGCTTTCCTCAAAGCCGCGTTGCTGATGTCGTCATGACCTTGACGGATGGGCGGGAACTGGCGTCGGGCGACGTCCACGCGCGCGGCGGGCCCGAGGCACCCATGGACCGTGACGAAGTGATTGCCAAGTTCATGGAGTTCGCCACTCCACCGCTGGGGGTCAGCCGTGCCGCCGCCATACGCGACGCGGTTCTGGGGTTGCAGTCGCTGGACGCCAAATTCTCGGATCTCGGCGCGCTGATTTATGACGCCGCTGACAACCGCTGAAATCAGGACAACAAAAATGCCGCTAAGGCTGCTGAAATACGGGCTATCCGCCGATTACCCTGTCACCGGAGACATTCCGGCCACGCCAGAGCTTAAATCCAGTTACGATGTGGTCATCGTAGGTGGTGGCGGCCACGGACTGGCCTGTGCCCACTACCTATCAAAGTATCACAGCATCACCAATGTGGCTGTGCTGGAAAAGGGTTATCTGGCGGGCGGCAACACCGCGCGGAACACCACTACCATCCGCTCGAACTACATCACCAAAGAGGGCATCGCGTTCTACAAGGAAGGTGTGCAGCTTTACGGGAAGATGAGCGAAGAGCTGGATTTCAACGTCATGTTCAGCCAGCGCGGTCAACTGACGCTGGCCCATACCGAGGCGACGCTACGCTCGTTCCATCTGCGGGCCGAGATGGGCAAACACGCGGGCACCCGGATCGAGGTCGTTGATGCACAGACGGTCAAGGACCTGTCCCCGCATCTAAATATGGATGAGGGCGGGCCGCTGGAAATCATCGGCGGTTTGTGGCACGCCGATGGAGGCACTGCGCGGCATGATGCGGTGGCCTGGGGCTATGCAGCGCAAGCCAGTAGGCGCGGGGTGGAAATTCATCAACGTACCGAGGTTGAAGGGTTCGACGCTGCCGGCGGCAAGATCACAAAAGTGCGCACCAATCGCGGTGATATCAGTGCCGGGCAGGTGATGATTGCTGTCGGGGGCATGAACTACGATATGGCGATGAAAGCCGGGGTAGAATTGCCGATCCGTTGCTATCCGTTGCAGGCGATGGTCACGCAGCCGCTGAAACCGTGGCTGCACACGCTGGTCAGTTCGGTCAGCCTGCACACCTATCTGGTGCAGTCATCGCGAGGCGAGATCGTGATCGGCGGTGGCTCGGACCCTTATCAGCTGTATTCCACCCGCTCGACACTGGACATGAAAGAACATCTGGCCGAAGGCGCGGTACATTTGTTCCCGTTCCTGCACGGGGTGCGTCTGCTGCGACAATGGGCCGGGATTACCGACATGACGCCCGATTACTCACCCATCATGGGTGCCAGCCCATTGTCCAACCTATGGCTAGATTGCGGTTGGGGCACCTGGGGGTTCAAAGCCACTCCGGTGGCGGGCAAGTACATGGCGCAGTCCATCGCCAACCAGAAGGTCGCGCCGATACTCGAACCCTTCACAATGGAGCGTTTCGCCACCTTTGATCTGCTCAATGAAATGGGCGCAACTGCCGCGAGCCACTGACATGAAGATCCTGATCTGCCCGATGAACGGGCCCCGCAATATTAATGAATTCCAGAGCTTCGGCCCCCTGCGCGCCAACCCCGACCCGGATGCAACCAGCGATCAGGACTGGGCACGTCACCTGTTCCGTGCCAACAATTCACGTGGAACGCTGGTGGAATGGTGGCGGCACGTGCCCTCGAACTATTTCTTTCTGGCCGAGCGCAACGCCACCACGAACGAGGTGATCCGCACTTTTGACCCCTCAGAGCTGGAGCAAAGGTGATGGCCCGACTTCCCGCACCCTGGGGCAACAGGATCAATCGAGATGCGCCGGTATCGTTCGGCTTTGAAGGGCAGGCGTTTCAGGGATACGAAGGTGATGTGATCGCCTCGGCTTTGGCCGGGCAGGGGAAGTGGATGCTGTCGCGCTCGTTCAAATACCACCGACCGCGCGGTGCGATGTCGATGGCGGGCACCGAGGCCGATACGCTGGTGCAACTGCCCTCGGACCCGAACGTGCAGGCCGACCGGCATCCGATTTCGGCAGGGCTGCAAGTTAAGGCGCAGAACGTCAACGGATCACTGGCGCGAGACCGCGACGCATTCATGGACAAGCTGGGGCGATTCATGCCGGTGGGGTTCTATTATCGCACCTTCATGGGCCCGACGCGCAATAGCTGGCTGAAACTGTGGGAGCCGCTGATCCGCAAGAAGGCTGGGCTGGGCGTTCTGGATATCAACGCCCCGCATGAAGACTACGAAAAGGCCAACCTGTTTTGTGACCTGCTGGTCGTCGGCGCGGGGCTGGCCGGGTTGACCGCCGCCATCGAAGCCGCCGAAGCCGGGGCTGACGTCATCCTGGCCGAGCAGGAGCCGGTATTGGGCGGCGCGCTGACCTATGGCCGCGATGTCGACAGGCTGTCCGACCTACTGGCGAAAGTGCAAAATCTGCCGAACCTTCGCATCATGACCGATACAGTGGTGAACGGCTGGTTCGAGGACAACTGGCTGCCGCTGATCCGGGGCAACAAGCTGTTCAAGACGCGCGCGCGCGAGGTTCTGCTGGCCACCGGCTGCATCGAACAGCCCGCGATCTTCCGAAACAATGACCTGCCGGGCATCTTGCTGGGCACTGGCGCGCAACGGCTTATGCGGCACTATGGTGTGAAACCGGGCAAGCGCGCGGTGGTACTGGCCGCCAATCTCGACGGTTATCGGGTGGCGCTGGATCTGTTGGACGCAGGCGTAGAACTGGCGGCTGTGGTTGATCCGCGCCCCGGCGGCAGCGGCAGTGAGCTTGGCCAGCAACTGGCAACAAGGGGAACGCGTGTCATTCACGGCGCCGTGGGCGATGCGCGTGGCAAGACCCATGTTACCGGCGTAAAGGTCGGAGGCGACTGGCTGGATTGCGATCTGTTGGTGATTTCGGTCGGCTATGCGCCAATGTGGCAACTGCCCTGTCATGCTGGCGCGAAACTTGGGTACAATGAAACGGCGGCGCGGTTTTCCCTGTCTCTGCCAGACGCTCCGCTGGGCATTGCCGGGGGTGTTGCCGGGGTCTTTGCGCCTGATGCGGTGGTGGCCGATGCGCAACGCGCGGCACAGACGGCGTTGACTCGTCTGGGGCTGCCAACCCGCGACATCGCGCAGGTCGAAGATGTCGAGGCTGCGTTGACGAATTTCGAACCGGCAATCGCCGGGCATCCCAAGGGCAAGGATTTTGTCGACCGGGACGAGGATATTCAGATCAAGGACCTGCAAAACGCGGTTAAGGAAGGCTATCGCGAGTTGGAGCTGATCAAGCGCTTTACCACAGTTGGTATGGGGCCGTCACAAGGGCGGCACTCGGCGCTGGCCACCGCCCGGGTGGTGGCCAAGGCGACCGACCGCACAATCGGGCAGATCGGCGTGACTACCGCCCGTCCGCCCTTTGGCCCCGAAACGCTGGGCGTGCTGTCTGGTCATCATCACCCGGCAGACAGGCGCACCGCGCTGCATCACGAACATATCCGGTTGGGGGCGGACATGCGCCCGGTCGGAGCGTGGTGGCGGCCTTATTTCTACGGCCCCAAACAAGACGCCAAGCGCCTTATCGAAGAAGAGGTGCATGCGGTGCGCAATGGGGTCGGCGTGCTGGATGTTTCAACTCTGGGCGGGCTCGAGGTGCGTGGCCCGGATGCGGGCGAATTCCTCAACCGCATTTACACCATGGCCTATAAAAAGCAGCCTGTGGGCCGTTGCCGGTACTGCCTGATGACAAACGAAATGGGCACGGTGATCGACGATGGCGTGGCGTATCGGCTGGCCGAGGATCTGTTCTATGTCACCGCCACCACCGGGGCCGTGGCGCGGGTTTATTCGGATATGTTGTTCTGGAATGCGCAGTGGCGGTTGGATGTGGATGTGCTGAACGTCACCTCGGCCTTCTCGGGCTTCAACATTACCGGTCCCAAGGCGCGCTCCGTGGTCGAGGCGCTGGACAGCGATATCGATTTCTCGCGCGATAGCTTTGCCTATCTCGACGGGTGCAGCGGCATGGTGGCCGGGGTGCCAGTGCGCGCCATGCGGATTGGGTTCACCGGCGAGTTGAGCTACGAGCTGCACTGCCCCACCAGCTATGCCCACACCCTGTGGGATGCGGTGATGGCGGCGGGTCACGCGCACGAGTTGCGCCCTTACGGGCTGGAAGCCAGCCGGATTCTGCGGTTGGAGAAAGGCCATATCCTGATTGGTCAGGACACCGACGCGCTGACCTCGCCGGATGAGCTGGGGTTCGAATGGGCGATCTCGAAGACCAAGCCGTTTTTCGTGGGCAAGCGCTCAACCGAGATGCGCCGAAACAAAGGCCTGCCGCGCAAGCTGGTCGGGCTGACATTCGACGGGCCAGATGTACCGGGGGAAAGCTGTCTGGTACTGAGGAATGATGTACCGGTGGGGCATGTGACCTCGGTCCTGTGGTCGCCGACGCTGAACACCCATATCGCGCTGGCATATGTGCATGGCGATGACGCTACGCAAGGATCGCAGGTCACGGTGAAGTGCCGCAATGGCAAGCGCGTCGTTACAACTGTGCGCGGCCACACCTTTTTTGATCCTGAAAACAAACGGCAGGAGGTGTGATGATGCGAACCTATCCGCTTGACCCAAAGGGCGCTGCTGAAAACACACTGCTGGTTTCCGGGCAGATTATCGTGCAGGACCTGACCCACACGCCGCGTTTTGGCCTCAAGGGCCGAGGCACCATGGCGTTTTTGCAATCGCGGGGCCTGAAGGTGCCAGACGTCAACGAAACCGCCGATGGCCTTCTGCGTCTGGGTCAGGAAGAGGTGGTGGTACTGGATGCACCTGCCGACCTGTATGCCCGGTGGCAGGTCGCCGCCACGCCAAAGGGCTATTATTCCTGGCGCGAGGAAACCTGGGCCATGATGCACGTGACCGGCCCGCGCCTGTTCGATCTGCTGGCCAAGATTTGCCCGGTCGACCTGTCGCCCGGGGCCTTTCCAGTGGGAAAGATCGCCCAGACCCGCGTGGGCTATGTCGAGGCAATCACATGGCGCAACGACCGCAAAGGTGTGGGGTTCGATGTCCTTTTCGACATCGCCGCCACTGCTTTTTTCGCCAACGCGGTAGCCACTGCCAGCGCTGAGTTCCAACCGGAGGTACCCGCATGAAATCCCCCACCGTGATCTTGCACACCGATAACCCCGACGCTGCCCGTGCGGTTCTTGCTGAAGGTCATCCCGATCTGCCGATCCACACCTGCGACAGCTACGAGGCGCTCACGGGTTTGATCGAGGATACAGGGGCCGAAGTTGTCTATTCCGTTCGCTTTGCGGGTACCCTCGGCTTTCCACGCGCAGCATTGGTCGAGAACCCGCAAATCAAATGGGCTTCGGTCGGCGGCTCGGGCACCGATCACCTGAACCCTTGGAACCCTGATGAGGTAACGGTGACAAACGCCGCCGGGGTCGCCGCCGATATGATGGCACAATATGCGCTGGGGGCGATGCTGCATTTCACGCTGGATTTCCCGGGCTTTCGTGCCGCGCAGGCGCGGCGGGACTGGATCGGCGGCAAAGTCGAGCCCATCGACAGCAAGACGGTGCTGATCATCGGCCTTGGCAAAACAGGAGAGGCTGTTGCGGCACGATCCAAAGCTATGGGGCTGAACACAATCGGTGTACGGGCCCGCCCGAAACCGACCCCCAACGTGGACGAGGTACACGGGATGGAGGCTTTGCCTGATCTCTGGCCACGCGCTGACTTTATCGTCGTTTGCGTACCACTGCTGGACAGCACGCGCGGTCTGGTCGGGGCGGAGGCTTTTGCCGCCATGAAACCGACGACGGTGATAATCGACGTCTCGCGAGGTGGGGTAATTGACGAAGCACCTCTACTGGCCGCGCTGGAACAGAACCGGATCAGAGGCGCGGCGCTGGACGTGTTCGTTACCGAACCGCTGCCTCAGGGGCACAGGTTCTGGGAACTGGACAACGTGATCGTCACACCGCACTGCAGCTCGGTCTATGACGGCTGGGATCTGAAATCGGTCCGCATGTTTTCCGAGAACCTGATGCGCTATCGCAAGGGCGAGGTGCTGAACAACATCGTAAATCCACAACGGGGATACTAGGTCAATGGCACGAGACAGACGCAGCGGCGGGCGACGCGGCAAATCCGGGCGCGCGGCGGTGGGGATCGAACAGCTGCCCTGGCAACAGGTGCGCAACAGCTGTCCGCCATTCGAGCTGTTAAACCCTGAACAGATGGATCAGCTGCATACAACCTCAATGCGCATTCTGTCCGAGGCCGGTATCCGGGTGATGGGCGACAATGTTATGGACATTTTCGAATGCGCGGGGGCCATCGTAGACCGCGACACCAAGACCATCCGTATGGACGAAACCATTGTCGCCGAAGCGTTGAAAACGGTGCCCTCGGAATTCACGCTGACCTCTCGCAACCGCGCGAAACAGATTACGCTGGGCGGCGATCATGTGAATTTTGGTTTGGTTGCCGGGCCGCCGAACGTACATGACTGTATAAATGGCCGCCGTCAGGGTAATTACGATGACTATTGCAACTTCATCCGGTTGGCGCATCACTTCAACGCTATCCATCTGATCGGCAATCAGGTGATGGCCCCGATCGAAATGCCCGCCAACAACCGCCATCTGGACACCTACAACGCCAACCTGAGCTATAGCGACCTGAGCTTTCACTGCACCGCTATCGGGCGCGGGCGGGCGATGGATGGCATCAACATGATGGCGATTTCGCGCGGTCAGAAACCTGAGGACATGCGCGGCGATCCGGGGGTGATCACAATCATTTCGGTGAACTCTCCACGCCTGTTCGACGATGCCATGGGTGACGGCCTGATCGCGATGGCCGAGTATGGTCAACCTGTGACGGTCACGCCATTCACTCTGATGGGGGCAATGACACCGGTCACGCTTCCTGCCGCGCTGGCGCAACAGAACGCCGAGGCGCTGTTCGGTGTGGTGCTGACGCAGTTGGTCAGCCCGGGAGCGCCTGTCATGTATGGCTCGTTCACCTCGAATGTGGACATGAAATCCGGGGCCCCGGCTTTTGGCACACCGGAAAATGCCAAGGCGAATATTGTCGGCGGGCAGCTGGCGCGGCGCTATGGCATTCCGTACCGGACATCGAACGCAAATGCATCCAACGTGGTGGATTTGCAGGCGGCATACGAAACGATGATGGCCACATGGGGCGCGGTTCTGGGAGGGGCCAATATCGTCTATCATGCCGCCGGCTGGCTTGAGGGCGGCCTGACCGCATCTTACGAGAAATTCGTTATGGATATCGAGATCATCCAGAACATGATGGAATTCCTCAAGCCGATGAAATTTGACACGGATGAACTGGGCCTGGACACCATCAAATCGGTGCCCACTGGCGGCCATTTCTTTGGCGTCGATCACACGATGGAACGCTATGAGACCGCGTTCTACAAACCGATGCTGTCCGACTGGCAGAACTATGAAAACTGGGAGGCGGCCGGAGCCAAGGACGCCCTGCAACGCGCCACCGAGGTTTGGCAGCAGGCGCTACGCGAGTATCAGATGCCCGAGATGGACCCCTCCGTGCGTGAGGAGCTGGATGCCTATATCGCCAAACGCAAGGAAGAGATCGGCAGCGGCGAACCCTGATGGAATATCGGGGCAGGGGGGTCGACCGCTGCCCCGGTTCGTTTACAGAAGATCGAACAACCGGCCCGGCAGAGCCTCGTGGCGTGGCAGACCCAGCGCCCGCATCATGCAGAACATCATCGCCTGATTTGAGGTCACTACCGGCTTGTCCAGCGTGTCCTCGATCTGCTCGATGGCCTCGACTGCGCGCATGTCGGTGCAGCTGAGCACGACGGCTTGCGCGTCCGGGTGGTCTGCCTCACAGGCGAGGTCGTAAACCTCGTCCGGGGTCAGCTCTCCCTGTCCGTAATTGCCCAGCTCGCGGCCAACATCGGCGCAACGCACGGTTTCGATGTCGTTTGCGGCCATGAAATCCATCGCCTGCGTGTTGATTTCGCCCAGATAGGGCGAGGAAAAGCCCACTTTCGTCACCCCAAGCGCCTGAATGGCGGCGATCAGCGATCCGGCGGCTGTCAGCGATTGCGCTCCCGATCCGGCCTTGATCTGCTGCGCCAGATCGGCGTCGAATGACGGCCCATGGGTCAGCGTGGCCGAGGTGCAGCCGTACAGCACCACATCTGGCCGCACGCCCGAAATCATCCGCAAATCGTGGCTGATGTCCGAGGCCCCAAGCCCCGCCATCTGGTCAGAACCGGGGATTTCATCGACATCATAACCACCCATGCGCTGGAAATGCACGGTGGTGTCCTGGCAGCGCATCAAGGCCATATCGGCCTCGAGGTTGGTGTTAGTGAAGGGCACCAGAACGCCGATCTTGGCCCGGGTACGCGTTTCGTGGCTCATGACGTTACCTTTCTCAGAACGGCCAGACAGCGATCCATCACCGGTGTGTTGCAGATCGTGGCGCGCAGGCAGTCGGACAGACCATAGCCGCCCATACCGCGCATCAGCAGTTTCTCGGCCCGTAGCGCAGCGTCGGCCTGTTGCGCCTGCTTGGTCGAGGCAAAGTGGATCAGCACGAAATTGGTGTGGCTGTCCGGCACGATCAGCCCCAGATCGCGGCAGTCCTCCGCGAACCGATCGCGAATGGTTGCCGTTTTCGCGACCACGTCCCGCATATGCGCCTGATCGCGCATCGCCGCCGCTGCCGCAGCCTGCGAGGCAATCGAGATGTTGTTGGGGTTCAACAGCTTGCGCAGCTCTCTGGCGATGTCGGTGGTGAAATAGCCCCACCCGGCGCGCGCCCCGGCAAGCCCGTAAGCCTTGGAGAAGGTGCGGGTGATCACAGTATCCCCCCGATCAGCCAGCGCGAAAATCTCTGCTGGATCGTTGGCTTGGTCGGCGAACTCGGCATAGGCCTGATCGACCACCAGCAGCACGTCGCCGGGTAGCGCGTTGCGCAGGCGCAGGATGTCGGCATTCGGGATCAGGGTGCCGGTGGGATTGCCCGGGTTACAGACAAACACGATACGGGTCGCCGGGGTGACGGCGGCCAGAACCGCGTCGACGGATACGGTCAGATCGACCTCGGGCGCGGCGACGTATTTGGCCTGCGCCTGCGCCGTGGCCGAGGCCACGAAGGCATAGCCATACTGCGTGCCCAGCACGTGATCGCCGGGCCCGGCAAAGGCGCGGATCAGGCAGCCGATCAGCTCCATTGAGCCCGCGCCACACAGCACCCGCGCCGGGTCGACCCCGTGTACCCCGGCAATGGCCGCGCGCATGTCGGGCCATTCGGGATCGGGGTAGAGCGTCAGATCAGCCAGCGCTGCCTGCCCGGCCGCCACGGCGGACGGACTGGCCGGAAAGGCGCTTTCGTTCTGCGCCAGCGAGATGGTGCCTTCAGCACCCAGATCGGCCAGCGCATAGGCGCCCATGGCGCCGACATGAGAAACCGGACGGATCATGCGTCACCTCCGTAGGCTTTGGCGCCCTCGGCGCTGACCAGACCGCGTTTGAGATCCAGCGCCAGCGCGTCCCGATCACGGTCTGCCGGGTCGCCGAAACCGCCGCCGCCCGGGGTGTCGAAGATCAGGTAATCGCCACCTTCGACCCGCAGCTCTCCCTTGCCGGGAATGTCGCTGTCGCCATCACGGAACCGGATGCGCCCCGGCGCGCCGGGCTGACCGCCCATGCGGCCCAGGGCGGGGAATTTCAGCCGCTCGACCGACAGGAACACGATGAAGGGCGCGCCGTTGGCCGATGTCATCTCGATCCGCTGCCCAAGCCCGCCGCGATACTTGCCCGCGCCACCGGAATCCGCGCGCAGCTCGCGTCGCCAGATGGTCACCGGCGCGACGCTTTCGGTGATCTCCACCTGCGAACCGAACACGCCCGAGGGGTAGGCGGTGGCTGACAGACCATCCGCATGCGGCCGTGCACCGGTGCCGCCATTATGTACCGGTTCCACTGCGAATTCGCGCCCACCATCGCGGGCCACCACGGGGGCGTGGCGCATGGGCAGGTCGAACATGCAGCTTGCGCCCTCGGCGGGCACTTCATCAGGTAGTGCCTGATGCAGACAGCCCAGCACCAGATCGGGTGTCACCTGACCCAGCGTGTGCCGCATCGCCACCGGCACCGGGCGCTGTGCGTTCAGGATGCAGCCCTTGGGGCCGTCGACGGTGAACGGCTCGAGCGATCCGGCATTGTTGGGGATGTCCGAGCCGACGATGCAGCGCAGCGCAAACACCGTATAGGCGGTAGCATAGTTCAGCGGCACGTTGATGCCCTTGCGCGAACAACCCGAGGTGCCGGTGAAATCCACATGCATCCCCGATTTACTGACGGTCAGGGCTGCGTGCAACTCCAGCTCATTCTCATAGCCATCCATTTTCAGGACGTTTTTGTAGATACCTTTGGGCACCTCGGCGATGGCCTCAAGCGTGCCACGGCGCGAAGTGTCGATGATGTAGGACCCCAGCGCATCCAGATCGGTCAGGCCGAACTCTTCCATCATACTGACCAGCCGGTTCACCCCGGCCTCGCAACAGGCAATCAGGGCATAGATGTCGCCCTCGTTGGCGATGGGCTCGCGGCTGTTGGCGCGGATGATGTCCAGCAGCAGCGCGTTTGGGGTGCCTTCCTCGACCAGTTTGCAGGGCGGAATCAGCAGCCCCTCGTCATAGATGTCGGAGCCTTCGGGGCCCATGCCCAGACCACCCAGATCAACCAGATGCGAGGTGCATGAGGTGAAGCCCACTACCTTGCCATCCTTGAACGCGGGCATCATCAGCAGGAAGTCGTTCAAATGCCCCGAGGCCAGCCACGGATCGTTGGTCATGTAGATATCGCCCGGTTTCATGGTCTGAACCGGGAAGGCGGCGCGCAGATGCTGCACCGCTTCGGCCATGGTGTTGATATGGCCCGGCGTGCCGGTTACCGCCTGTGCCAGCATCCGGCCGTTGACGTCGAAGATCCCGGCGGAGATATCGCCGCATTCGCGCACGATGGGCGAAAAGGCGGCGCGGATCAGGGTTTGGCCTTGTTCTTCGACCACTGCCAGAAAACGGTTCCACATCACTTGTAGGCGGGCGGGGGAAAGATCGGTCGCCATCATGCGCCTCCTTTCTGGTCCTGAACCAGGACGAGGTTTCCTATGGCGTCCACATGGGCCGAGAAATCAGTCGAGACCAGCGTGGTGGTCTGCGGCTCGTGGATCAGCGCCGGGCCGCGCACATGGTCGCCGGACTTCAGATCGGCCCGCGCCACGAAGGCGGCCTGTTTCAGCGCGCCGTCCACATCGCAGGTGATCGGGCGAGTGTCGGGTGCGGTGAAGGTCGTCAATGCAGGTGTAGCGGGCACTGGTGGCACGGCGCTGTCAAGGGTCGCGACGCGCACCGCCCAGTTGAGAATCTCGATCTGCATCCCCGGCACCGGGCGTGAGAACTGCTTGCGATATTCTTCCTCAAAGGCGGTGGTCAGCGGTGCAATATCGTCTGCCGTCAGATGCCGGTCGGGCAGAGTGGTCTCGATCTCGTGACCCTGACCGTTGTAGCGCATGAAGGCGGTGCGCTGTGTTTCGGTCGGGGCATCGCCCGCGCCCTGGGCAACCACGCCTTTGGCCTCGACGATCATGGTGTCGAACAGCGCGTTGATCTCATCCATGTCCATGCTGTCCAACAGCGAATAGCGCGAGCGGACGATTTCGAACGACACGGGTGCGAACAGGAAGCCCACGGCAGACCCCACGCCCGGATTGAGCGGGATTACAATGCGGCTGACCCCGGCGGATCGTGCCACCCGGCTGGCATGCAACGGCCCGTTGCCGCCAAAGGCAATCATCGTGCGCGGTCCAAGATCCTTGCCCGATTCCACCGCGTGCATCCGGCCCGCGCTGGCCATGCTTTCATCGACAATGCGACTGACGCCGTCGGCTGAGCCAACGGCATCGAGATCTAGTTTCGATCCAATCACCCGGCTTAGCGACTGTTTGGAGCTTTCGGGGTCCAGCTTGATATGCCCCTCGGCAAATGTGTCGGGCACGATGTAGCCCAGCGTGATGTCGCTGTCTGTCACCGTAGGCTCGGTGCCGCCGCGCATGAAGGCCACGGGGCCGGGTTCAGACCCCGCCGATTTCGGCCCCACGGTCAGCCGCCCCAACCGATCCACCCCGGCGATGGAGCCACCGCCCGCGCCGATCTCGATCATCTCTATCACCGGGATGCGCACTGGCATGCCCGAGCCCTTTATGAACCGCGCGGCGCGGGCGATCTCGAACTGGCGCGAGGTCTGCGGGCGGGCCTTGTCGATCAGGCACAGCTTAGCGGTGGTGCCGCCAACGTCAAAGGACAGCACCTGATCCAGCCCGGTGCGGGCGGCGATGCGGGCGGCCAGAATGGCCCCTCCGGCGGGGCCGGATTCCACCAGCCGGATCGGAAAACGCGCGGCGGTGCGCACGGTGCACATGCCGCCGCCCGCCGTCATCATCAGGATCGGACAGGTCACGCCCTCGGCCTCGAACCGGTCGACGAAACGGGCCAGATAGGTCTGCATCAGCGGCTGGATATAAGCATTGGCAACGGTGGTGCACAGCCGGTCGAACTCGCGCGCCTCGGGGCTGACCTCGGACGAGATCGAGACGGTCAGATCGGGCCGCTTCTCAGCCAGCACATCGCGTAGGCGGCGTTCATGGGCGGGGTTGGCATAAGCGTGCATCAGGCAGATCGCTATGGCCTCTGCGCCGCTCGCGTCGATATCGGCCAGCAGTGCGTCGATGGCCGAGTCTTCGAGCTCGATCAATACCTGACCACCCGCCGACATGCGTTCGCGCACGGTCAGAGCACGCTCGCGCGGCACCAGCAGGTCAGGCTTCTCGAGGTTGATATCGTATTGCGAATAACGCCGCTCATACGCGATTTCCAGGATGTCGCGAAAGCCTTCGGTGGTCACCGTCGCCACCACCGCGCCGCGACGTTCGATCAGCGCATTGGTCGCCAGGGTGGTGCCGTGGATAAAGCCGGTCACCTGATCCAGCGTCCGGCCCGATTGCTGCATTACTCGCGCGGCCCCTTCCATGGCGCCGTCGGCAGGGTTCTGATGGGTGGTCAGGGTCTTGGTGGAGGCCAGGATTGTCTCTTCGCCAGAGACAAGGACCGTATCGGTGAAGGTGCCGCCAATATCGATGGCCAGGCGCAGCGTTTGAGTTGTCATGAGGTCTTCCGAAATTTCTGTAATCGCAGCGTAAAGCAAAAAGGCCCGAGGCCCTGCTTTATGCAAGGATCACAAGATCACAGCCGGTTGCGCGGCGGTCCGTAGGATTCGGAATGTCAGTCTGTGTCATGGGCGAAATGTGCAGTTTCAAGATAGCGGCAGCAAGCTGGATTGCGACAGAAAGGCCTGCAAGCGACATCTATCGTCTCTGCAGGCCAGAAATCTGCCGACACGGGCCACCAGACGGAGAGCGCGCGATCAGGCAAGCCACCAGCGTTCAGGGGCTTTGGCACCATCCATTTCCCAATTCGCGGCGATCTCGCCCTGGGCGACGGTTTTGGCAACACCCATGATATGATTGGCGAACATCGGAACGATCGCACCGCCATCATCATGAACCAAAGTCTGCGCTTCGGCATACAGAGTGCGGCGTTTGGCGTCGTCCAGCTCTGCACGGGCCTCGACCACGATGGCGTTGAAGCGATCGGCGGCTTCGCCTGTGCGCCAGGCTCGTACACCTCAATGAATTAGCCACCGGTGCCAATTCAGGATTGTGGGTCGGTCAATTTGCCATCGGTCGAAGGCATAATGACCAAGTGATAGCCAGACAGGATGATGGGAAGTCGGCATTTGCCGGATCCAGCTCGAACACCAAGTTGTTGCCATCGGCGCGCATCGATTTGATTTGGGCAACCAAATCGTTCACCGCAGATTTCGATCCTTCGCCACAGTGGTGGTCGATTGTGGCGATGACAACGGCAGGGGTAAGGGTTTGGTCGTTGTGGAACTCGACCCCTTCACGCAGGGTGAATACCCAAGTGATTGCGTCGTTCGAGGAAAACTCGGTCGCGAGTTCGGGCACCAAATTTCCGTTTGCGTCTAATTCGATCAAGTTGTTGCCGAACAGATAGGCGACAGCGGTTTTGATCGTGCCTTCATAGGTTGCTGGGTCTAAAAAGTCGGTAGTCGAACCGCTGCCAAAGCCAAATTTGATCGCTCCGCCTTTTTTAGGGACCTGCGCAAGTGCTTGTCCGGATAGGCTCAGTGCCGCCGGAATGGCAAGGCCCGCAGCCAGAGCGCTTGATATGAAGATACGACGCGAAATCCGGCCGCTCGGCAGTTTCTGCATCTGAGAGGACAGGAAAGGTGATCCGGGCGGAGCTTGGCCTCGATAAACCTGCCTACATCCGATATTTCGATTGGATCGGTGCGTTGGCGACCGGGGATCTGGGAACGTCGTTCTCAGGTCGGGCGAGTTCGGGTGTGGATCGATCACGTCCGGTAGTGGAACTGGTCGCACCGCGCTTATGGAACACATTGTTTCTTGCGGGTATGGCGGCGCTGATCTCGGTTCCGCTAGCGCTGTTTCTGGGCATCACCACCGCGCTGTGGCGCAATTCGCGCTATGATAAGCTGGCCAGCGCCAGCACCTTGACGGCGATCTCTTTCCCCGAGTTCTTCGTGGCCTATATCCTGATTTTGCTGTTCGGAACGCTATGGCCGGTGTTGCCGTCGTTGGCCAATGTGGAGCCAGGGATGCCGCTGGTCGAGCGGATCGTCAAATGCATATTACCTGCGCTTACACTGACACTTGTAATCGTCGCGCACATGATGCGTATGACGCGGGCTTCGCTGATCAGTCTTCTAGCTTCACCCTATGTCGAGATGGCGCGGTTGAAAGGAGAGACCGCCCGCCGCGTGGTTCTGCATCACGCGCTGCCCAATGCGTGGGCGCCAATTTCAACGGTGGTCGCGTTCAACCTGGCCTATCTGGTAGTTGGAGTGGTCGTGGTCGAGGTGGTGTTCGTCTATCCCGGCGTCGGCCAACTGATGGTCGATGCGGTCAGCTCGCGCGATATCCCGGTGGTTCAGGCGTCCGCCCTGATATTCGCCGCCACATATGTCCTTCTGAACCTGATTGCCGCCATCATTGGAATCGTCACCAACCCGAGGCTTCTGCACCCAAAATGAGCCAGACAAGCAAGACATATTCAGCCGCCGCTGAGGTGGGTCGGGTGCGGACCCGTCGCAGCAAGCGCGAGCGTATTTGGATCGAGCTGAAGAAAGCGCCGCCGACAGCAATTTTCGGCATGTTTGTGATCCTGTTCTATCTAGTCATGGCAATCGGAGCGCCGGTCATCGCGCCTTATGGTGAGGCCGAGGTATTCCCGACGCCTTACGCACCCTGGTCGTCCGAGCATTGGCTGGGTACCGACCAGATCGGGCGTGATATCCTGTCGCGGCTGATCTATGGTGCGCGCAACACCATTGGTATCGCTTTTGTCACTACGCTGCTGGCGTTCTTCATTGGAGGTGGTCTGGGGCTGATCGCTGCGATTAACCGCAGTTGGCTGGATCAATTGATCAGCCGTGGCGTAGATGTATTTATGGCCATTCCCAGCCTGATTTTCGCGCTGATGCTGCTGTCGATTTTCGGCTCGTCGGCGCTGTCGTTGATTTTGATTATTGCGATTCTGGATTCAACCCGCGTGTTCCGCCTGACTCGCGCTGTGGCGGTGAACGTGGCAGTGATGGATTATGTCGAGGCAGCTCGGCTGCGCGGGGAAAAACTGCCTTGGGTGATGCGTCGCGAGATTTTGCCCAACATCATGCCTCCGCTGGTGGCCGAGTTCGGGCTGCGATTCTGTTTCGTTTTCCTAACCATCGCTGCGCTCAGCTTTCTGGGCGTCGGTATTCAGCCCCCCACCGCCGATTGGGGCACAATGGTGCGCGAGACCGCCAACCTGATCCAGTTCGCCAAATATGATTTCAAGGCCGGGATCACGCCGCTGCTGCCCGCTGCCTCGATCGCGTTGATCACTGTGGCGGTCAATTTTGTCGTCGACTGGTTCTTGCACAAAACAAGTGGATTACGCGATGAACACTGAGACTGACCTTCTGCTGGATATGCGCGACATCCGTATCGAGGGGTTCTCGGACGAAAAGTGGAATCCGATCATCAAAGGTGTCAACCTGACCCTGAAGCGCGGTGAGGTGCTGGGCCTGATAGGCGAAAGTGGTGCGGGCAAGTCGACGCTGGGCAAAGCGGCTATGGGATACACGCAGCCCGGCTGTCGTATCACGGGCGGTTCGATCCGGTTCAAGGGGCAGGAGTTGCGGGATCTGGACGACCACGCGCTGCAGCATCTGTGGGGATCGCGGATAGCCTATGTGGCCCAATCGGCGGCTGCGTCGTTCAACCCGGCGCATAAGTTGTTGGATCAGACCGTTGCTGCAACGGTGCGCGAGGGACTGCAACCCGAGAATGTCGCGCGTGAGGATGCCCGCGCGCTTTATGCCTCGTTGTCGTTACCGCATCCCGAAACGATTGGTGACCGCTATCCGCATCAGGTCTCCGGTGGCCAGTTACAGCGGATCATGACAGCCATGGCGATGTCACCCCGTCCCGATCTGATCATTTTCGACGAACCGACAACTGCGCTGGATGTGACGACCCAGGTCGAAGTTCTGACTGCTATGCGCCGGATCGTCGAAGAATTTCATACCGCCGCAATCTACATAACCCATGACCTGGCGGTGGTCGCGCAGATGGCGGACCGGATCAAGGTGCTGCGCTATGGAGAAGAGGTAGAAGAGGCGGAAACGCGCAAAATGCTGTCTGCGCCCGAGCAAGAGTATACCAAATCCCTCTGGTCCGTGCGTCTGTTGCAAAAACAAGCCGAGACTTCGGATGATATCATCCTTAAAATTGACGGTGTGGATGCGGCCTATGGCAAGAGCGCCAAGGTGTTGCACAATGTGTCAATCAGCCTGCCGCGGGGGCGCACGGTGTCGATTGTCGGCGAATCCGGATCTGGTAAATCGACCACGGCGCGGGTGATCACCGGCTTGCTGCCCGCCACAAGCGGGCAGGTCACGTTCAATGGCGAGGTCCTGCCAAACGAACTGAAAAACCGCAGCCGTGATCAGCTGCGCAGAATTCAGATGATCTATCAGATGGCCGATACCGCGATGAACCCGCGTCAAACCGTAGGTGAAATCATTGGACGTCCGCTGGAATTCTATCATGGTCTGCGGGGCCGGGCGCAGCAGGACCGGGTCATCGAACTGCTTGAAGCCATCGAGTTGTCGGAAGACTTCTACGATCGTCTTCCCAGCGAATTGTCCGGCGGACAAAAACAGAGAATTTGCATTGCGCGCGCTCTGGCCGCGGACCCTGAGGTGATTATTTGTGACGAAGTGACGTCCGCACTGGACCAGATTGTGCAGGAAGGCATACTGCAATTGCTGATGCGCCTACAAAAAGAGCGCGGAATCTCCTATCTGTTCATCACGCATGACATTGCCACGGTCGAGGCTATTTCGGACGAGATTGTTGTGATGCTGAATGGTCAAGTCGTCGAGCAGGGATTGAAGAATACCGTTCTATCCGAACCCTTCCCGGACTATACAAAGCTGCTGCTAAGTTCGGTTCCCGAGATGGACCCGGATTGGTTGACGAACCTGCTGAAAGAGCGAAAAGAAAATCACTTAAATACAAAACATGACACTGCGTAGGCGCGGGCAATAACAACACTTGGGAAGCTCAGTCGCAGTGGATTTCTCATTTTGCTTGTATTCCGAAACTCAGTTTTTACCGACATCTCGACAGATCGGTGTAAAGAGAACCTGCAACTCAGGAGCAACTCGCGAATTAAGGTGGCTTTTGACTGGATCGCATTGATGTTCTTGTTGACAATCAGTTCGATCCTCTTTTGGGCTGCCATAGGGTTAATATTTGAGGTCGCCGCAGGCCGTGTAATTGCCTCGTTCTTCGACACCCCATTGGTGACATGGGTTGCAGTCATCGCAACCTTCCTCGCCGGGTTTCTTCAGGCAGCGCGTGCGAAGCCTTGTCGCAAAATACGAGTGCAAGGCTGCGATCAATAATGTGCGAGCGGCGCTTGACGTGATGACTGTCCCAATGGCATCATCTCCGACGGTCATGGGACTGCTCTCTGCAATGGGTGCTCGAGTAGTGGCTGGAATGCTGCAGAGCGCACCTTACATGCGTCGCAAAAAGATCTTACCGACTAAACCTCCTAGAACGACATAGTCCAATTTGGTGATGCCTTATGAACAATAGATCTGGGACCGAGTGAACGTCGATCTCAATCTGGCATCCCCTGTCTTGTTCGTTGGAGGTGGCAGTAGCACTTTGCCCAACAAGCTGCTCGCACCGCGACCACTGATGCAGGTCGCCCGGTTTTTTTCTGATCGACCCTGGCGAGCGGGCGCAGAGCTTTTACATCTCTTTTTCGCCCAACCTGACTCATGGGGACAACGCAATCCTTCGAACGCAGCATTGGGTGCAAATGCGTTATGCGGGCCCGATCCCGGTTTCCGAATTGGCCCGCACCGCTCGACTTGAGCTGCGCACTTTTGGATTCCGATTCCTGACGGCCACGGGTTTCACGCCATCGGAATACCTGCAACAGCGTCGCATCACCAATGCCTGTCAGAGGCTGGAACTATCGCAGTCCAGTATCGAAACCATCGCCCGGGATATGAGGTATATGGATGTTTCAGCATTCCGCCGAATGTTTCACGAAATAGTCGACCTCTCGCCAGGAGATTATCGCAAGCGCTTTTCTTTTCTTAAAGACGCTTCGCATTTAAGAAAATGACGTCTGAACAGCCTTTCTTGGGTCTGTTTTTGCTTTGGCCAAGCGTAATTGCGAAGGTCTGATACCTCTGCTTTCTTTTGTAATCACGACCTTGACGATATGGCGGCCTCGATGCTTCGATTGATTGCCTCGATCGGTCCCATTGCGTTAACACTCGCCAAAACGCCCATATGGCTATAGTGGTCGATCAAGGGTGAAGTCTGTTCACGATATTCAATCAGACGTGCAGCGACTGTTTCGGCCTTGTCGTCAGCACGGCGCTTAAACTCAGAGCCTCCGCAATTGTCGCAGCGTTCCGCTGCCTCAAGCGGTTTGAATGTATCATGGTAACCTTCGCCACATCCTGCACAGGTAAAGCGACCGGAAATGCGGTCGACCATTTTTTTGTCATCCACCGCAAGACTGACGACAGCACTGATCTGCTGCCCCGTTTCCGCCAATAGTTGATCCAATGCGCGCGCCTGACTAAGCGTGCGTGGAAATCCGTCTAATATCACCCCTCCGGCACAGTCCGAATCGCTCATACGGTCACGCAAGATCGAAATGACGATGTCATCTCCGACGAGCCTGCCTTCAGCCATGATAGATTCCACCGCCTTGCCTGTTTCGCTGCCGCTTTCAATCGATCTGCGGAGCAAATCGCCTGTCGACAACTGAACCAAGTCAAATTTTTGCTCAAGCAGTCGGGATTGCGTTCCCTTACCGGCACCAGGAGGGCCCAGAAGGATTAACACTTTAGACGTATTCGGGCTGGTCACTCTTTTTCCTCTTAGAGAATATCGTAAACACGACTTGGAATAGACCGCTCAGTGCCATTTCAGATGTATTAGCGGTGTATGACTGTCGTGTGTGGGCGTTGCGTCTGGTCCGTAGACCAGACTATCGCACCACATGTACAGAACAGTTTGCATGCCTGACTACGCGTGCCGCTGTGGACCCCAGAAGATAATCCTGCAATCCAGGCTGGTGGCTTGCGATAACGATGCAGTCTGCATTGTTATTCGTTGCATAATCGAGAATTCCACGGCCCGACTGTCCTTCGACAATTTCAATTTTGGAGTCCGCTACCCCGTCGACTAGTGGGCCCAGTTTGTCAGTAACACTGGTCTTTGCGATATCCAGATGGTTTCAGGAAGCAGGTCGCTTGTGTATTGCGGAAGGTGCTCAATGACATGCAATAGAGTGATATGACCACCATCCGAGCGGAGAGTTTGTGCGACATCCAGCGCTCTTTGCGCGTCGCGGTCGGTATCAAAGGAAACAGGGACTAGAATATTTCCATACATTTCTGATTCTCCAGCAGGTAGAAAAATTCAACAACCAGAGCAGGGAACAGGTCCGCCTGCCCTGGTTGTTGAAGTTAGGCCCGTAGCATTATCGAGAAGAGGGGCTACTGGGCCGGGGAGGGTCATCTTACGCTGCCACGAACATGTCTTTGTATTGGTCGCGCAGGATGTTCTTTTGAACTTTGCCCATGGTGTTGCGGGGCAGTTCGTCCAGCAGGATCAGTTTGCGTGGATGCTTGAACCGCGCCAAGCTACCGCGCACGGCCTCCATCATTGCGTCCAGATCGGGGGTTTGGCCCGGCTCTGCAACGATCACGCCCAGAACAGTTTCGCCGAAATCGGGATGTGGAACGCCCACCACGGCGCTTTCCAGCACGCCGGACTGGTCATCCAGAACCAGCTCGATTTCTTTGGGATAGATGTTGTAACCGCCTGAAATAATAAGGTCTTTGTTGCGGCCAACAATATGAACATAGCCGTCTTCGTCGATCCGGCCCAAATCGCCAGTGATGAAGAACCCGTTCTCGCGCAGTTCGGCGGCAGTCTTCTCCGGCATCTGCCAGTAACCTTTGAACACGTTGGGCCCGCGTACCTCGATCTCGCCGATCTCGCCCTGAGCCAGCGCATTGCCGTCTGAATCACAGATCTGCAGCTCGACCCCAGGCAATGGAAAGCCCACCGTGCCTGCGCGGCGGTCACCGTCATAGGGGTTCGAGGTGTTCATGTTGGTTTCGGTCATGCCATAGCGTTCAAGGATGCGATGGCCAGTGCGTTCTGCGAACTGTACATGGGTTTCGGCCAGCAAGGGTGCCGAGCCTGAAACAAACAGGCGCATATGTGCGGCCAGATTCTTGGTGAAGCGGTCATCGTCCAGAAGGCGGGTGTAGAAGGTTGGCACACCCATCATGGTCGTGGCATTGGGCATCCGCCCGATGATCTCATCCAGATCGAACTTGGGCATAAAAACGATGCTGCTGCCTGCAGCCAGCGTGACATTGGTGGCCACGAATAGTCCGTGAGTGTGAAAGATCGGCAGTGCATGCAGCAGCACGTCGTCGGATGTGAAGCGCCATTCTTTGACCAGCGTCTGTGCATTCGACAACAGGTTGTTCTGGGTCAGCATCGCACCCTTCGATCGGCCTGTGGTCCCCGATGTATAGAGGAATGCGGCCAGATCGTCGCCATCACGGTCAACGGTCTCAAAGCTGGCAGGCATTGCTGCAGCCTGCTCCATCAGGCTGCCGCTGCCATCGGCGTTCAGGGTTTCGACCTTCGCGCCAAGCTGCGCACCAACCGGGGCGAGTTTCTCTTCGCTGCGGCTGTCACAAACGATCAGCGAGGCGCCACTGTTTTCGATGAAATAGGTCAATTCATCCACAGTGTAAGCGGTATTGAGCGGCAGGAATACAAGACCTGCCTGCGCACAGGCAGCATATAGCGCCAGCGCTTCGGGCGATTTCTCGATCTGTGCCGCAACCCGGTCGCCGGGTTTCAGGCCCAGCTGCGTCGCCACATGGGCGATTTGTGCGGCGGTGCTCAGGAAGTCCTGATGGGTGATGGTCGTTCCGTCGAGCAACTGCAAAAAGGCTGTGTCTTTACCGGCATGTGCGCCGAACAAACCGTCATAGAGAGGATTGGCCATAAGGGTTACCTTTCCTGTGTCGTGGTGAGAGAGGCTGACGCGGCAAGCGATTTGGCCTCGGACGAGGCGATTACCTCGCGGGTGTTGGAGAACTGTTCGTGGTTCTGCGCTACGCGGCCAAGGTCATAAAGATAGTTGACCATGGTGCCACCGGACTGTGCCCGGCCCTTGTCCGAAACATCTGCGTCGGCATGAACCGCATGGACCAGCGCACCGTTGCCAAGATGGAACCGTGCCACTGGATCGAACGGCAGATCGCCCCGACCTTTGGCGTTCAACAGGTAATGTGCGGCCAGTGCTTTCATCTGATCGGGCTCTTCGATGTTCCAATCGATGCCTTCCTGCGACAACCATTTGGTCAGCCCCGGAATCGGCGAGAGCGTGACGAAGGTTTTCAGCCCCGCCAACTCAGCCGACAGGTCCGAGGCCACCTGTTTGATCAGCGAATTGCCGAAAGAGATGCTGGCCAACCCGGCCTGACAGTTGGAGATCGAGTAGAACACAGCCGTATCGGCCTGATCTTCGGGCAACGGATCGCGGTCTTCGGCGAGCAAGGCCTGTACGGAACCCGGAATACCGCTGTTCAGCGCCACTTCGACAAAGATCAGCGGCTCATCCGGCATTGAGGGATGAAAAAAGGCAAAGCAGCGCCGGTCAGTGGGTTCCAGCCTGCGGCGCAGGTCGTCCCAGCTGTCGATGGCGTGGACCGCCTCATACGCAATGATCTTTTCCAGAATATGCGCCGGGCTTTCCCAGTTGATCGGGCGCAGCACCAGAAAGCCACGATTGAACCAGCTGGCAAACAGGTGCCGGAAGTCCAGGTCAAGCGCCTGCAATTCGGGCTCCTTGCCGCCCAGTCGCAATAGGTCGGCGCGCATCTGAACCAGCGCTCCGGTGGCACCGGGTACCCGGTTCAGACGGCGGATCATTTCCTGCCGGGCCGGTTCCACCGCAGCCGCAAAGGTGCGATAGGTCGCTTTCGAAGGGTTGCGCTCGTATTCGTCCAGTGACGAACGTACCGCCTCGGGATCGATATTCATGGCGGTGGCGAGATAGCGGAAGAACTCCAGCTTGTCGTCATCACTCAGCGTATCGAACCGGGTCAGAATTTCCTCGGCCAGCGCCAGCCCCGAAGTTTCCCCCGCTGACCCAACCAGCGCGTCGGCCAGTTCGGTCAGCGGTCGGCCATCCGGAGCCACCGCGCCGTCGCGGCGGTAACGCCGCTCGAACACGGTGGATAGAAGATCCGCCAGCAGGGTCATACCGCTGCTCCCATCACCAGGTCAGGCAGCCATGTGGCCAGACCGGGGAACAGGCACAGCAGGACAATCGCGATCACCATGCAGGCCACGAAGGGGAGAGAGCCTGTCAGGATGGTCTTGAGCGAGATGTCGGGCGCAATGCCGTTGATCACATAGAGGTTCAGGCCGACAGGGGGCGAGATCAGGCCAATCTCCATGTTGATGGTCAGTACAACCGCAAACCAGATCGGATCGAAGCCAGCGGTGGTGATAATCGGCAGCAGGATCGGTGCCGCCATCAGGATCACAGCGACGGGCGGCAGAAAGAACCCGGCGATCAGCAGGAACACGTTGACCGCACCCATCAGAACCCAACGGTTCACGTCCAGCGTACCGATCCATTCGGCAATCGCCTGTGTGATGAACAGCGAGCTGAGCATGTAAGAGAACACACCGGCAGCGGCGATGATGAACAGGATCATCACGCTTTCCTTGGTGCTGTCGCGCAGCACGACCCAGATGTCCTTGGGGTTCCACAGCTTGTAGATGATCATCGCGATCAGCAGGCAGAGAAGGGCACCGACAGCAGCCGTTTCCGACGGGGTGGCGATACCGCCATACATGGCGTAAAGCACACCCAGAATGATGCCGAGGAAGGGCAGCACGCGCGGCAGAATCTCGAACCGTTCGGCCCAGGTGTAGCTGCCCGAACCCAGACGGGTCGCGTCACCGGATTTCCAGGTCGAATACAGCGACCAGGCCATGAACAGACCCACCAGCATAAGGCCCGGGATCACACCGGCCAGAAACAGACGGCCAATCGAGGTTTCGGTGGCAATACCGTAAACGATCATGGTGACCGATGGCGGGATCAGGATTCCCAGAGTACCGCCTGCAGCGATCGAACCGGCGGCGACGCCGTCAGGATAGCCACGTTTGCGCATCTCCGGGATACCCATCTTGCCGATGGCGGCACAGGTCGCGGGTGACGAACCGGACATAGCCGCAAATAGGGCACAGGCACCGAGGTTTGATACGACCAGACCGCCGGGAACACGGGTCAGCCAGCGTTCCAGCGCTTCGTACAAATCCGCTCCAGCTCTGGTAGAGGCGATTGAGGCCCCCATGATGATGAACATCGGGATAGACAGAAGGGCGAAGTTATCGAGTTTGCCGAACAGGATTTCCGGCATCAGTTCCAGCGAGCGCGGTCCGTCAAAGACGATTAGGAACCCAGCCGAGACGATCAGCAGGCCGATGGCCACGGACACGCCCGAGAAAAGAACAAGGATGGTGGCGATGGCGACAATAGCGCCGAGCAGAAGGGGATCCATCGGCTTTACTCCAGACCAAATGGTTTATCGATGCCAAGCAGGACGGCGACGAGATCGGCGATCAGTTGCAACAACAGCAGACCAAAGCCAACTGGGATGGCGAGGTAGGGGATCCACAGGCGAACGCCCCAAACGGTGTCGGATTTCCATCCGCGCTCCCATGCGAAGTGCCAATACTCGTAGCCGTAGAACAGCATGACTGAGACGATGGCGATGGACAGAACCGAAGTCAGGATCGCCATGTAAAAGCGGGCTCGAGGTGCGAGCGAAATCGGGATCAGGTCAACATTCACGTGACCGCGCAGGCGCTGCACATAAGGCAGACCGACCAGGGTTGCGGCGATGACCAGATAAATGACCGCTTCGGTTTGCCAAATGGTCGATTGATTCAGCACGAAGCGCACGATGATCATCTGGCAGGTGATGGCGACAGCAGCGACGATCATGCCTGCGGAACACCATCCAGCCAGAGTTGAAAGCGCAGCGACAAAGCGAAGGAAGGGATTGTTCCCTGTGTGGGAAGCAACGGCAGAGCTATGACCGGCCATTTGCGCCTCCTGTGATTGAGATGCAATTAAGTCTGAAGATCAGAGAAGATCAGAACCAAGATCGGATGCCGAGCGGCGGCAGGCCGCCCGGCAAGATGGGGTCATTCGACTGCCAGAGCCTTGTCCAGCAGGTCCTGCCCATCAGGAACCTCTTCTACGAAGGCCTTGTAAGATGTTTCCATTGCCAGCGTACGCCATGCTTCGAAGTCTTCGGCGCTCATCTCCGCAATCTCAACACCGGCGTCGGCAAAAACTTTCGCCGAGTTGGCGTCCTGTTTCTTGGCCTCTTCCAAATAGAAGGCCTGTGCCTTTTCCGATGCAGCCAGCAATGCGGCTTGCTGATCTTGGTTCAGTCCGTCGAAGGTGGATTTGTTCATCAGCAGCGGCTGATACATGAACCACAGCGCCACATCGCCCGCAGGGGTATAGCAGGCAACCTGCTCGTAGATGCGGTAGCTGACAAAGGACGAGGACGACGTGTTGGCCGCCTGCAAAACGCCGGTTTGCATGGCGTTATAGATTTCCGACGACGCCATTGATGCGATCGAGGCATCAGCGCCGGCCAGCATCTGCTCAAAGGATTTACCTGCCGCGCGAGTCTGCAGGCCTGCGACATCCTCAGGGTTCGTGATGCACTTGTCTTTACCGGCGAAGCCACCGGCCAGATAGCCATGCACCAGCACCATCACGTCGTCCTGAGCCATTTTCTCTTCCAACGCCTCCATGAAGGGCGAGTCGGCCAGACGGGCAGCGTGATCGTGGTTTTTCACCAATCCCGGCATCAGCGTCAGATTATAGGCAGGCTGCTAACCGCCGGCGTAGGACAGCGGCAGTATGGTCATATCCAATTGACCGCGGCTGAGCGGCTTGTACTGCTCGCGCGGCTTGAACAGCGATTTCGAGCCGAAAATCTTGATTTCCAGATCAACGTCCGCCGCCGCAACCTCGTCTGCAACAATCTGTGCTACTTGATGGCGAATGTCCTTGTTCGACCACTGATGTGACAGGCGCAGTTCCTCCGCTGACACCAATGTACCTGCGGATGCAAGCGCCAACGCAGCGACGGCCGTTTTGAACACTGATTTCATTTTTTCCTCCCGTTTTCAGTCCCGGATGAGCCGGGGATGAATAGAAGCATAGGGCAGTAATGTTTTTTTAGTCAAGGTTTTTGTATACAAGATATGATTTCTTGAGTTCTCGCCTAATCACAAGTAAAACAGAAACCTATGGACCAACGACTTGCAGATACCATCGCTCAGGATTTGGAAGAGCTGATTTTTGACGGGACATTTTCGGACGGTGACCGTCTAGATGAGGTCAAACTGGCTGAGCAGTTCGGGGTCTCACGAACGCCACTTAGGGAAGCATTCCAGAGACTTGCCTTGTCGGGGTTGGTCGATCTGATAGCGCGGCGGGGCGCTTTTGTCCGACAGCCCGGCCCGGTGGAACTGATGGAGATGTTCGAGGTCATGGCCGAGCTTGAAGCCGTTTGTGGTCGACTTGCGGCGTTGCGCATTTCCGATGAAGCTTTGCTTGAACTGACCGAAGCTAACAGCAAATGCCAACTGGCCGTGGATGCGGGCAATCCCGATGCGTACTACCTGGAAAACGAGCGGTTCCATCGAATCATCTATCAACAGTCCGGCAATGCATTCTTAGAGCAAGAAACTTCCAAGCTGCACAGAAGGCTCAAACCATTCCGTCGACAGCAGCTTCGGTTCCGTGGTCGTATGGCCCAGTCCATGGCCGAACACGAAGAAATTGTCAGAGCCCTGAAAAAAGGCGTACCGGAAGAAACAGCGAATGCGCTGCGTGACCATGTCGCCGTACAAGGTGAGAAGTTTCGCAACCTTATGGCTTCACTCAAGAGCGCCGCTGAGTAGCAGTTGCCATTAATACACGCGGAATTTCATTGTGAGCGCGACTGGGTTGGTCAGCTAGCGTTGATGCCAGTGCGCCTTTGAATCAGATCTCAAATATAATCGGGTCAAATTTCGAACCCCATGTAGGTGAAGATGATGACCGTAAGATAGACCATCCCGGCTACAAACGAAGGAATGATGGTCGGTAGGATGATTTCATTGGCGAAGCCACATTGAAGGCTCCCAAGGTTACCGCAGACCAGCAGCAGGATCATTATGGCGGATTTCATCACCCAGCCAACATTTAGAATCCAAAGTATCTTTTAGATAATCTGCATAGTGATCAGTATCATGAACCAACCCAACACGATGGCAATGATCGTAACGCCTCCAGGGCAGAGCTTGAAACCCTGAATTCGCACCATAACGAGGCCGAACAGATAGAAAACCGCTGAAACCTGAAGCGCGCGAGTGGCTCGATAAAGCCAATAGTACCGCGCGCTTATCCCATCGCCGAATGCCCGCTGCACCTAGTCGATCAGCTCGCCTTCATCCGGATAAGTGGTGCCCAATTCGGTTTTGACCACCCGTGCGGGACAAACAAATATTGGTGAAGATGATGAGCCGCCAGACCAGCAATGAGGGTCATATGACTACTGACGAGGCAACGATAACGAGCACCAGAATCAAACTGACGGCGATGAATACAGCTCTGAATATGTTTACTTTGGGCGGGCCGGACACGGGAATGTTCTGAAAGAAAATTGATGTAAGCAAGTTGCAAGTATTTGTTAATTTTCGAAAAACGGCGCAGGGGGGCGTCTGATTGGTCGAACTAAACGCGGCACGAACACCAAGTCACACGCCATCTGCGATAGCCAGAGGCGTTCGCTTAACCTGATTGTCACCGCCGGACAGGTCAGCGTCGGCATTGGCGCATGCGCGATGCTTGGCGACCTTCTAAATGTCGAATGATTGCCCAGGGAACGCGGCCACGATGCCGACCGGTTCCGGGAAGCATTGCAAGACAAGGGGATACGTGCCTGCAATGCAGGCTGAACGCAAAGCAAGACCCCGGTCAAATATGACAAGCGTCGGTACAGACGGCAAAACCGCGTCGAGATCATGTCCGGCAGGCTCAAGGGTCTAATGCGCGTTGCGGCGCTCTTTGACCGCTGTTCGGGGGTCTGACTCTCAGCTAGCGCTCTCGCGGAAACCGCCATCCATTGGTTGGATGGACTGACGATGGGGGCAGTTCGCTGCAATCGCCTTTGGTGCGTAAAGTGGCTTGGACTGAGCAATTCAATACAATAGGCTTTTAGGATCCTACCCCCAAGTTCGACATGTTTGTTGCAAAGATCTTCACTGTCATACCCTTGTTGTGAAAAGCATCCAGAACACGCGTCGATCCACAAACCTGAGAGGTGCCTTATGTCCTATTCCAATCGTAGTTTGATTTCGCGCCGTCAGTTTCTTGCCACTACGACCGCCAGCGCTGCTGCCATCACCTTGCATCCCTTTTCGGCGGCGGCGGCCAACAATCAGGCGCATCTGAGGATCATGGAAACCACTGACATCCATGTTCACGTGTTCCCATACGATTACTATGCGGACAAACCGCGCGATACTGTCGGGCTGTCGCGGACCGCTTCGATCATTAATGAGATCCGTTCCGAGGCGACAAATTCGCTGCTCGTCGATAATGGAGATTTTCTGCAAGGCAATCCGATGGGCGATTACATCGCCTATGAGCGTGGCATGAAAGAAGGCGACAGCCATCCGATCATCACTGCCTTCAATACTGTTGGTTATGACGCTGCCACTTTGGGCAATCACGAGTTCAACTATGGCCTAGATTTCCTTGAAAAAGCGCTTGCTGGTGCAGAATTCCCCGTGGTTCTGGCCAATGTTGCAAAAGAGACTGGGGCGTCCCCCCGCGATGATATGACTCTGGTGAAGCCCTATGCCATCCTTGAGCGTGAGATTGAAATGGGGGATGGCAGCAAGCATCCGATCAAGGTTGGTGTCATCGGATTTACTCCGCCTCAGATCATGAACTGGGATCGCAAGCATCTGGAAGGCAACGTGCAGGCGCGTGACATAGTCGAAACGGCGCAGGCTTACGTACCCGAGATGCAAGAACAAGGGTGTGACCTGATCATTGCCCTGTCGCATTCAGGCATTGGGGATGCTGATCATGCTGATGGAATGGAAAATGCTTCGGTCGTTTTGGCGGGGGTTGATGGCATCGATGCGCTGGTGACCGGGCATAATCACCTGGTGTTCCCGTCCGCTACCTTTGCGGATCGCCCTGGAATTGATGTCGAAACGGGGACCTTGATGGGTAAACCTGCGGTCATGGGCGGCTTCTGGGGGTCGCATCTTGGCCTGCTGGACCTGCTGCTTGAGCGCGACGGAAACGAATGGCGCGTGGTGACGACCACGTCTGAAGCGCGCCCGATTTCAAAACGCAACGAAGACCGTTCGATCACAGCACTTGTTGGCGACGATCAGAAGGTGCTGGACTCGGTCGCGAAAGATCACGACGAAACACTGGCTTATGTACGCAGGGCGGTCGGCAAGACATCGGCCCCGCTGCACAGCTACTTTGCGCTGGTCGCAGATGACCCATCGGTACAAATCGTCTCGATCGCGCAGAAATGGTACGTCGAAGAGATGATGAAGGGCACCGAACATGAGGGTCTGCCCATTCTATCGGCCGCAGCGCCGTTCAAGGCAGGGGGTCGCGGCGGCCCGGACTATTACACAGATGTTCCGGTAGGCGATGTTGCGATCAAAAACGTGGCTGATCTTTACCTGTATCCCAATACCGTGCGCGCGGTACGCGTGAACGGTGCTCAGGTTCGGGGTTGGTTGGAACGCTCGGCGGGTATGTTCAATCAGATCGAGGCGGGATCCGAGGATGCGATTTTGCTAAACCCGGACTTCCCGTCTTACAATTTCGACGTGATGGACGGTGTGACCTACCAGATCGACTTATCGCAACCGTCGCGCTTTGGACCCAAGGGGGAAGAGATCAACCCGGATGCAGCCCGTATCGTAGATTTGGCCTTCAACGGTGAGGCGGTCACGGATGACATGGAGTTCATCATTGCCACCAACAACTATCGCGCTTCAGGCGGCGGCTCTTTCCCGGGCGCAATGGGTGATACCGTCGTGTTCGAAGCCCCTGACACCAACCGCGACGTGATCGTGCGATATATCGTCGAGCAAGGAACAATCGATCCCAAGGCCGATGCAAACTGGTCGTTCGCGCCGCTTTCTGACACTACCGTGTTGTTTGAAACTGGTCCAAAAGCGCGCGACTACATGGGCGAAGTCAAAGGCGTCACCATCGAGGATGCCGGTGAAGGCGCTGATGGGTTTGCGGCATTCCGCATCAGGCTCTAGCAAGGGTAAGGTCCAAATTACAGTGTGAGCGGCCGTCTTAGATCATTCATCTGACGGCCGTTCGAAGGTGCTATGTTGCTGGGCCCCGTTCAGTCTTCATCTTGAAGCGGAAGCCTATCGCGCACGAGATTTGCCCAGTATTCCGCGCCGATCGGCAGTAACGCATCGTTGAAGTCGTAGTCATTCGAATGCAGCGGTTGCCCATTCGGGCCAGTTTCACCGTTGCCCAGCAGAATAAAGCAGCCGGGTACGGCTTCGCAGAAATGCGCGAAATCTTCTGAAAAACTCATCGGCTGACGATCGGGGAGGGTGTCCAGTCCGGATTGCTGCGCGACGCGGATGGCAGCTTCGGTCGGGATCGGTGCGTTGATCGTTTCGATGAACTCAGTTTTGAAATCCACTTGGACCTCAACGCCATGGGCGGATGCGATGCCATGCGCAATCCTGCGGATGTGTTCTTCGATCTTGTTTCGATCTTCGGGGCTGCGTGCCCGCGCATCACCCTTTAGCGTCGCGGTTCCTGGCAGGACGTTGCGCTGCCCATCGGTCAGAAATTCGGTCACCGACACAACCGCCCCGGCGCCCGGGGCCAGCTTGCGCGCAACAATTGTCTGAAGCGCCAGAACGATCTCGGACCCGATCGTCAGCGCGTCACGCCCCGCCTGCGGCATGGACGCATGACCCCCTTGCCCCTTGATCGTAATTTCGAACAGGCTTTCCGAGGAACAGATCTGCCCAGTTCGGGTCGACATCTGTCCGGCGGGCGCCCCGGGCAGGTTATGTATGGCGTAGACTTCTTCGATTGGAAATCGCGTCAAGACATTCTCTTCCAGCATTGCTTTAGCCCCAAGGCCAAGCTCTTCATTCGGTTGAAACAGGAACACCACCGTGCCGCTGAAACCGGGATCCGAGGACAAAGTCTTTGCTGCGCCCAACAGCATCGTCATGTGACCATCATGGCCACAGGCGTGCATAATGCCGGGATTTTGTGACACGTAATCATGATCGCTGGCTTCTTGAATGGGTAGCGCGTCCATATCTGCGCGTAATCCGATCGCGCGGTTGCCTTGACCGGCCCTGAGGATACCCACCACGCCCACGCCTTCATGAACTTCAAGCCCGTATTGACGTAGCAGCGCCGCAACTTTGGCTTTGGTTTTCGTTTCATTGAAGCCCAATTCGGGGTGTCTGTGGAATGACCGCCTAAGTTGGCGCAGTTCGGGTTGGTTCAATTCCATGGCGGTCAATGTTCCCAGATTACAGGTGCTATCCGAGCGGGGCGAACTCGGACTCTAGCCCTGATTGGTAGAGTACGATGGCAGACGGGTCCACCGGCACGGCATCTCTCAATCGTTCTGTCCCGACCAGCCTCGCCTGAATGAAGTCGGCGCTGCGCCGTATCGTTTCTTGAACCGAACTGTCAGTTGGGTCGCGCTGCCAAAACCCGTGGCGGCCGCAATTTCAGCAACGGTCATTTCTGTTTCGCTTAGCAACGCGTAGGCGCGCGCCACACGCAACTCGATGTAGAATTGTACCGGGGAAACCTCGACATACTTTTGAAACAGCCGCTCCAACTGTCGGCGAGAAATCTGAACGATATTGGCGATCTCAGAGATATCCAGAGGCTCTTCCAGATTCTCATGCATGATCTGGATGGCGTTGATCAGGTATTGGTTCCGACTGCCCAACGCGACAGAAAACGCGGATTTCTGGAGCGTTTTTTGATTGTTGGATCGTGAGTGGATGCACATGTCCGAGACGATGATGGCCAGATCCTTTCCGAAGTCGGTTTCAATCATGTCCAGTACCATATCGGTTGCCGCGTTACCTCCACCGCAGGTCATCAGATCATTGTCAATCTCATACAGGTTCGCCGATGGTGTCAGGTGTTCGAAGTGTTCAACAAAGGCGGGTTGGTTTTCCCAATGCAGTGTGAACCTCTTGCCGGTCAGCATACCTGCCTTGGCCAGCGTAAATGCGCCGGTACAAATTCCACCAAGCTTGCAGCCAAACGCTTTCTGACGGCTGATCCACGAAAGGATCGTTGAATTAATGCTTTCCGATGGTTCGATCCCTGAACACACAAACAATCTGGATGATCGCGGTAAATTATGCAGAGCCAAGTCAGCTGCTATTTCGACTCCATTGGAGCATCGAACAGGGTTCCCATCCTCAGAGATCAGAAACCACTTGTAGAGCTCTTTGTTGGTGACCTGATTGGCGATCCTCAGCGGTTCAACCGCTGCGCTAAAGGCAAGCATGGTGAGTTTCGGCAGCAACAGAAAATAGATCTCGTTGGATGATCCGTCATAATCGATGTCGAACGTCGCGGCCCCTTTCGGAACGAAATTCCTAGGTTTCATGCTCTCTTTTCCCAGTGCGGACCTGGATGGATAACCGGCCCGTACAATATCGTATCGATCGAAACACCAGCGTATCAACTTCGCAGATCTCAAGCGAGAGGTCCTACGACAACAATTGGCCAGCGCGTAGCTGCGAGCTTGTCTGAAAGACGGCAACTGAGGATTTAGCCGGGCCAATATTTGGGCCGGTGGCAAAGCATTGTTAACTGGACTAACAATCGTATCTGTCGTCAACCTCATGAATGGTGAATGCCAAAAGTTCAGGCCCAGTGTGGTATCAACCGCATTCGACTGCGCTGTCGATTCACACGATCAAGCTAAACAGCCTGAGTTTTGCCTGCAAATCGCCGATTTCGTACACTTTCAGGCGATGCATCATAGTGATCCCGGAACGCACGCACCAATGCACTTGTGGAAGAAAAGCCCGTAGCGGTCGCCACTTCAAGATAGGTCATCTCGGTAAATTGAAGCAGGCCATAGGCCCGTTCTAGGCGAAGTTCCCGATACGTTGTCAGCAGTTTTACACCCGTTCTGTCCAGAAACCGCCGCTGTAACTGGCGCGTTGATGTACCAAGCGCCATCGCAAGTTCTGGTATCCTAAGCGGATCCTCCAGATTGTTCTGCATCTTTTCAACAACCTGTCGCACCATTGGGTCGGCTTTTGAACGTCTGATCAATCGAGCTGCCAGTTGGCTTGCACATGTAGTTTGCCTGTCGGCCAACCCGATATAGCTGCGTACTGACTCGGCCAGATGCTCACCGTGATCAAAGGCAACAAAATCGGACAACAAACGCAACGTGCCCAATCTGGTTGATGCGCTATGGGTGCGGCTATCTGAGGACCAGTATGTACCCGAACCGACGTCGATCAGTCCAACCTCTTGCGCTGCGGCAGAAAAGTTGGGGTGAACCGATGCAATTCGCTTGGTTGCGCGAGCGGTCTGGGCGAGAAGAAACACTGCACCGCCAACGAGAATTGATCGGGAGGACAGGTTCAATACTTGGGCGATCCAGGTTTTGTCCGACGGTGTCAGAGGCCAGCTTTTGTAGATATCCCCCCAGAAAATCGCGGTTCGCCCGGCCCAGTGCAAGGGTCCGCCCGCCGCGCCGTCGGCAATGGTGCGGATATTTGTAATGTATGTATGGCCTTCGTTCAGTTCATTCAGGGCACGATAGAAATCAACCAGCATATCTGCCGATGCTTCCGCTTCGGCCTCGCAAAGAATGATCTCGATATGATGATCTCGTTTGGGTCTTGCCAACGTGGTTTCGGTCAAATGCGCATGGTCATTTACAGGGACATAATGCTTCATTTCTCCTCCACCTTCTTTAGCGCTTCGGCCGCGAGCAGTCGTTCCCGAATTCGGATTGAAACCCCCGCCAGTTGGCGGGGGTTTATTGATTGAGGTTTATTCAGCTGCGTCCATGTATTCGGTCATTGGAGGGCATGTGCAGATGAGGTTTCTGTCGCCGTATGCGTTGTCGACGCGGTTGACGGGGGACCAGTATTTGTCGACGCCCATGGAGCCTGGGGGGAAGCAGGCCTGTTCACGGGTGTAGGGACGGTCCCAGTCGCCGACCAGATCGCGCACCGTGTGGGGAGCGTTTTTCAGCGGGTTGTTTTCCGCGTCGATCTTGCCGTCGATGATGTCCTGTGCCTCGGAGCGGATGGACAGCATGGCGTCGCAGAAGCGGTCCAGCTCGTCCATGGGTTCCGATTCCGTGGGCTCGACCATCAGGGTGCCGGCCACCGGCCAGGACATGGTGGGCGCGTGGAAGCCGCTGTCCACCAGACGCTTAGCGATGTCATCGACGCTGACATGGGCCGCTTCGTCCAGCGGGCGGGTGTCGAGGATGCATTCATGCGCCACGCGACCCGTTTCCGAGGTGTAGAGGATCGGGTAGGCATCCTTGAGCCGCGCCGCGATGTAGTTGGCGTTCAGGATCGCCACTTTCGTGGCCTGCGTCAGACCCGCGCCGCCCATCAGCAGCACATAGGCCCAGCTAACCGGCAGGATCGAGGGCGACCCAAAGGGCGCCGCCGAGACCGGACCCACGGCAGTGCCGTATTCCGGGTGGCCGGGCAGATGCTCGGTCAGATGCGCTTTGACGCCGATCGGACCCATGCCGGGGCCACCGCCGCCATGGGGGATGCAGAAGGTCTTGTGCAGGTTCAGGTGGCTGACGTCACCGCCGATGTCTCCGGGACGCGACAGGCCGACCATGGCGTTCATGTTGGCCCCGTCGATATAGACCTGACCGCCGTGATCATGGGTGATCTGGCAGACCTCCTGCACGGTGGTCTCGAACACGCCATGGGTCGAGGGGTAGGTGATCATGCAGGCGGCCAGATGATCGGAGTGCTTTTCAGCCTTGGCGCGGAAATCATTCAGATCAATGTTGCCATTCTCATCCGCCTGCACAGGCACAACCTGCCAGCCGACCATCTGCGCCGAGGCCGGGTTGGTCCCATGCGCCGAGGTCGGGATCAGGCAGACATTGCGCTGCCCTTCGCCCCGGGCGAAGTGATAGTTGCGGATGGTCAAGAGGCCTGCGTACTCACCCTGCGCGCCCGAGTTGGGCTGCTGGCTGATCGCGTCATAGCCGGTGATCTGGCACAACTTGTCGTTCAGATCATCGATCATCTCATGATAGCCCTGCGCCTGATCTTCGGGGCAGAACGGGTGCAGGTTGCCGAACTCGGGCCAGGTGACCGGGATCATCTCGATCGTGGCGTTCAGCTTCATGGTGCACGAGCCCAGCGGGATCATCGCCCGGTCCAGCGCCAGGTCGCGGTCGGCCAGACGGCGCATGTAGCGCGTGATCTCGGCCTCGGCCCGGTTCTTGTGGAAGATCGGGTGGGTCAGGTACTCGCTTTCGCGCAGCGCGTAATCCGGCAGGCGATAGGCCACGTTCGAGCTGTCATCCTTGCGGTCGATGCCGAAGGCCCCCCAGACCGCCTCGATGGTCTCGGGGCGGGTCTGTTCGTCCAGGCTGATGCCCACTTTCGTGTCGCCGACCTTACGCAGGTTGACGCCCCGGGCCACAGCGGCCTCCATGACCGTTTTCTGCAGATGGCCAACCTCAACCGTGATCGTGTCGAAGAACACTTCCGGCTCCACAGCAAAGCCTGCCTCTTCCAGACCGGCAGCCATACGCGAGGTCTTGCGGTGCACCGATTGCGCGATGGCCTTGATGCCGTCGGGGCCGTGATACACGGCATACATCGAGGCAATCACCGCCAACAGCGCCTGCGCGGTGCAAACGTTCGAGTTGGCTTTCTCACGCCGGATGTGCTGTTCGCGGGTCTGCAGCGCCAGGCGGTAAGCCTTGTTGCCCCGGCTGTCGATGCTGACACCGATGATCCGGCCCGGCATCGAGCGCTTCAGCTTGTCGGTGGTCGCCATATACGCGGCGTGCGGGCCACCATAGCCCATCGGCACACCAAAGCGCTGGGTCGAGCCGATGGCGATATCCGCGCCCATCTCACCGGGCGACTTCAGCAGCGCCAGCGACAGGATATCGGCGGCGACGATGGCAATCGCCTTGTGTTCATGCAGCGCCGCAATCTCGGCGGTGAAGTCGCGCACATGGCCATGGGTGCCGGGGTACTGGAAGATGGCGCCAAAGACCGCGCCCGCATCCAGCGTGTCCGGATCAGCCACCTGCACCTCGATGCCCAGAGGCTCGGCGCGCGTTTTAATCACCGCGATGGTCTGCGGGTGGCAGTTCTTGTCGACAAAGAAGGCCGCGTTGTTGGCCTTGGACCGACCGCCGCGCTTGGCCATGGCCATCGCTTCGGCGGCAGCTGTGGCTTCGTCCAGCAAGGACGCGTTGGCCACGTCCAGCCCGGTCAGGTCGCTGACCATGGTCTGGAAGTTCAACAGTGCCTCAAGTCGGCCCTGGCTGATCTCGGGCTGATAAGGCGTGTAGGCCGTGTACCAGGCCGGGTTCTCCAGAATGTTGCGCAGGATCGGCGCCGGCGTGGTGGTGCCATAATAGCCCTGACCGATCAGCGAAGTCAGAACCTTGTTCTTGCTCGCCACTTCTTTCATGTGAAAGAGCGCATCGCGCTCGGTCATCGCCGGACCCCAGTCCAGCGGCTCTTTCTGCCGGATCGCGGGCGGGACGGTGGCGTCGATCAGCTCGTCTAGCGTCTTGAAGCCGATCACCTTGAGCATGTCGCGCATCTCGGTCGGGCTGGGCCCGATATGGCGGCGGTTGGCGAAGTCATAGGCTTCGTAATCGGTCAGTTTGAAGGCCATGTGTGCGCTCCTCAAGGATAGGTCAGGCCCGGCGGAGACGGCAGGAGCCTCCGGCGGAAGTATTTGGAAACAGATGAAGGGGCGGGGCCGCGCACGGACCCGCCGCCTGAGTTAACCGATGAAGGCCTTGTAGCCGGCCTCGTCCATCAGGTCTTCGAGCTGCGAGGCGTCCGCGATCTTGATCTTGTAGATCCAGGCCTCGCCTTCGGGGTCTTCGTTCAGCGCGCCGGGATTGTCGGCCAGTGCCTCGTTCACCTCGGTGATCTCGCCGTCGACCGGTGCGTAAAGCTCGGACGCCGCCTTGACGGATTCAATCACGCCGATCTCGCCGCCTTTTTCGAACTCGTCGCCTGCTTCCTGCTGTTCCACGAACACCACGTCACCCAATTGCTCGGCGGCGTGTTTGGTGATGCCCAGCGTGGCGGTGTCGCCGTCAACGCTCAGCCATTCATGCTCTTCGGAATAATAGGTTGCCATGTCTCTCTCTCCTGACTTCAACGCTTGTAATTCTGTTTGACGAAGGGCAGCGCCACGATCTCAGCCGGTTGCGGCTTGCCCCGGATGATCAGGTTCACTTTCTCGCCCGGCTCGCCATGGCCTTTGCTCACATAGCCCATCGCCACCGGTCCACCCACCGTGGGGCCAAACACGCCCGAGGTGATCTGACCGATGCTGTTGCCCTCAAGGCACCGCACTTCCACACCCTGACGCGCAGGCGCACGGCCTTCGGGCTTGATGCCCACCAGCTTGCGCGCGGGACCTTCGGCCAGTTCCTTTTGCACGCGGGCCGCGCCCGGGAAACCGCCCTCTTCCTTGCGGCGCTTTTGCATCGCCCAGCCCAGCGAGGCCTCGACCGGCGAGGTGCTCTGGTCGATGTCATTGCCATAAAGGCACAGACCTGCCTCAAGCCGCAGGCTGTCGCGCGCGCCCAGACCGGCCGGCTCGCAATCCTCATGCGCCAGAAAGGCTTTGGTGATCTCGATCGCCTTGTCCTCGGGGATCGAGATCTCGTAGCCATCCTCGCCGGTATAGCCCAGCCGCGAGATACGGCACTCAACACCGTTGATATCGGCAACCGTGGTTTCCATGAACTTTAGATCACGCGCGGCGGGGCACAGTTCGCCCACAACGTTTTCCGCCGCAGGGCCCTGAACCGCCACCAGCGCGCGGTCGAAAATCTCGATCACTTCAACGCCTTCAAGGTGCTCACGCATATGCGGAATGTCCTGATGCCGCAGCGCCGCGTTCACCACCACAAAGTAATGATCGCCCGCATTCGACACGATCAGGTCATCCATGATCCCGCCTTCTGCGTTCGTAAAGAACCCGTACCGCGCCTTGCCTTCCTTCAGCGTCGCATAGGCCTGCGGGCAAAGCGCTTCCAGCTTCTCACCCACATTCTCGCCCCGCAAAATCACCTGACCCATATGAGACACATCAAACACCGCCGCCTTCTCACGACACTGCTTATGCTCCCCCATAATCCCCAAAGGATACTGAACAGGCATCTCCCATCCCGCAAAATCAACCAACTTACCCCCCAACTCAACATGCAAAGCGTGAAGAGGCGTGCGTTTTAAGGATGAAGTCATGGTGGCCACCTGCTCTGTATCAGTTACCAAGAAACGTTCCTGTCAGTCTGACCCAAGCTGCACAGATTGCAACGATTCAGCCCAGGATTTCAGCGGATCGCCTCGATCACGGCAGAACAGTATACGGGTGCATGCATCAATAATGTTCCTATAGGAAACTTTTTTCCGTTAGGCAACACTCCTTGTTCGGAGTCAGTAAAACTGTGCCGAGCACCCGCCCATAGCTGGTGGACATCCCCGATAGTAACTTGGTTTCGCGTGGAAAATCATGAAATGGTCTTCAACTTACCTTCATTCCTCAAGGGAATGAACTGCGCGATCAAGCACCCTGAGACCCGCAACCAAATCCTCTTCGGCTGTGTCTTCGGCAAAATCGTGGCTGATTCCGTCAATCGACGGGACAAAGAGCATCGCAACCGGCATCAGGCGCGAGACATTGGTGGCATCGTGGAGCGCTCCGGATGGCATGTTGCGCCAACGCCCCGGCGCAATGGCCTGCGCGCCGCTTTCCAGCGCACCGCGCAAAACCGGGTCCATGCTGACGGGCTCTAACCCCAGCATCGGGCCGTAGGTTAGTGTTACGCCCTGCTCTTCGGCAATCTGCTGTGCGGTCGCGCGAATGATGTCTTCCATACGCACCAGACGCTCAGGATCGCCGTCGCGCCATTGCATCGAAAACCGCACCCGTCCCGGCACGATAGAGGACGCATTGGGTTGAACATCAACACGCCCGATGGTCCAGACGGTTTGCGGCGTGACCACATTACGGAACCGGTCATTGAGGCGCGTGTTGAACAGCGACAGGGCCTGAAACGCGTCACGTCGCAAATGCATTGGCGTGGTTCCAGCATGGTTTTGCTGGCCTTGGAAGGTGATGACCATATCGCGGATGCCGACGATATCGGTGACAACGCCGATCTGTTCACCGGCTGCATCCAGTGCCGGGCCCTGTTCGATGTGCATTTCGATGAAGCCGCTGAACCGGACAGGATCAACAAAGCCTTGCGACTTCTTTGCCATTTCAGCCCGCGCGCTGCCAAAGGTGACGCCTGAGCCATCAGTCAGCACGTCCGCCTGTTCCAAAGATAATCCACCTGACCAGACCGCCGATCCGGTGGTGACGCCGAACCGCCCCTCTTCGTCCTGAAAACTGACGACCGAGATGGGTCGATCACTAGAACGCGCGATTTCCAGTGCCGCAATGACGCCCAGGGCTCCGTCCAGCCAACCGCCCTCGGGCTGGCTGTCGGAATGCGAGCCCATCAGCAGCGAGGGTCCATCAGCCAACCCGAACAGGTTTCCAACCGGGTCGACATGCGGAGTCAGGCCAGCCTCGGTCATGCGCGCGGCGAGCCACTGGCGCGCGGCGATATCAGCTTTGGAATAGGCGGGGCGGACGACACCCTTGCCGACGCCCGAAGCCCCGAATGAACGCAGCGTGTGTAGATCGGTCAGAAACCGTGTGTGATCGACAGCCATGGGTCCTCCTTGTCGGGGTGACCATAGCGGTAAACTTCGCCTGATATAGGAGTTTTTTCGGGCCCGCGTGAAAGCCCTCTGGTCCCGGCCCCGAACCTGCCCTAAGACGTCAACGCAAGAGGGATCATCATGTCACATATCACATTAGTGCGCCACGGGCAGGCCAACACAACCGCACGGGATGAGCTGAGCTATGACCGGCTGAGCGAACTGGGTCACCAACAGGCCCGTTGGCTGGGCGCGCATCTGCGCGATACCCGCCTGCATTACCCTCGGGTTTATTGCGGCACACTCAACCGGCACGTGGAAACTGCGGCCAGCATGGGGCTGCCGCAGCCAACTCGGGATGCGCGGCTGAATGAGATAGAGTATTTCACCCTTGCCCAGTTGTTCCAACAGCAGCACGGGGTTGAAATACCAACCGACCGCGAAGGCTTTGTCGAGCACTTGCCCCGCACCTTTGCCGCCTGGTCCCGGGGCGAGATCGAAGATACGCCGGAAACCTTTGAAGAGTTCGAGACTCGCGTTCGCGACGCTCTGCGAGAGATAGGTACCGAAGGCGGTCCGGCAATTGTCGTAACCTCGGGCGGGCTGATCTCGATGGTGGTGCGGCAGGCGATGGGCTTGGATATCCCATCGATGGCGCGGGTGGCGCTTGCCATCATGAACACGTCGATGCATCGTCTGCACCCGATTGGCGCGCAGCTAAGTCCGGTTCTGTTCAACGCAGTGCCCCATCTGGAAGCGCCAGACCGTCAGTTCGCGCAGACCCATCTGTAAGGAGGCTACAATGCAACTTTATTATGCCCCCCGCACAATCTCGGTCGCCGTGGCAATTGCGCTGGAAGAGGCCGGGCTTGAGTATGAGGCCATCCAACTGGACTTTGCCGGAGGTGAGCAAACCAAACCCGCCTATAAGCAGATCAATCCAAAAGGTCGGGTCCCGGCACTGGTTGTGGATGGCGGCATTCTGACCGAAACCGGAGCGTTGTTGGAATACATTGCCGCTAAAGCGCCCGAGGCGGGATTGGTGCCATCAGATCCGGTTATGGCGGCGCGGATGCGAGAGGTGATGTTTTATCTCGCCTCGACCATGCATGTGAACCATGCCCACAAGATGCGCGGGCCCCGTTGGGCAGACAAGAAATCCAGCTGGAAAGACATGAAGGACAAAGTCGCGCAAAACATGACTGAGTCCTGCGCATATATCTCGTCGAACGGGTTGCGTGGGCCGTTTGTTTTGGGCGAGGCGTTCTCGCTGGCCGACGCGTACCTGTACGTGGTTTGCAGCTGGCTGGAGGGCGACGGTGTTGACGTCTCGGCCTTTCCAAAGATCATCGCCTTCCGCGAAGCGATGGAGGCGCGTCCCTCGGTACAGGCGGTACGCACTGCCGGTATGCTCTGACAAAAGGAATTGGAATGACACATCTCTGGGTCCGGGCAGAACAGCGCCCGAACGAGGAACGGGTCGGGCTGACCCCCGAAGGCACTGCCGCGTTGATCGCGGCAGGCATCCGCGTGACGGTCGAGGAAAGTTCCGTCCGCGCCATCGCAATTGATGGCTACAAGGACGCGGGCTGTGAAATCGCGGCTGAGAATTCCTGGCCCAATGCCCCGCTGGACGCGATCATCTTTGGCCTCAAGGAGCTGCCCGAGGACGGCACGCCCCTGCCCCACCGCCATATCATGTTCGGCCATGCCTATAAGGGGCAACATTCAGGACGCGCGCTTTTGCAGCGGTTCAAGGCTGGCGGCGGCACACTTTATGATCTGGAGTATCTGGTCGAGGAAAACGGCCGCCGGGTTGCCGCTTTCGGCTATTGGGCTGGGTACGCGGGGGCTGCCGTGACGCTCATGACATGGGCGGCCCAGCAACGAAATGAAGAATGCCCGCCGGTTGGTGTTTATAAGAACAAAGACACGTTGAACGCCGAATTGCTGGCCGAGCTGGACTCCACCGGCGCCGACCGTCCCCGCGCCATCGTCATCGGTGCGTTGGGCCGTGTTGGCACAGGCGCGGCTGATCTCTGCGAGGCAATGGGCGTCAGCGTTACCAAGTGGGACATGGCCGAAACCGCCCGCGGCGGACCATTCCCAGAAATCCTCGATCACGACCTGTTCCTGAACTGTATCTTCGCTCGTCCCGGCACACCTGTCTTTGTCCCACGGTCAGCGCTGACCACCTCGCGGAACCTTACAGCTATCGGCGATGTGGCCTGCGACCCGGATAGCGATTACAACCCGGTGCCGGTCTATGACCGCGCGACCACATGGGATGCCCCCGCCTTGCGCGTGGCCACCGATCCGGTGATGGATGTTATGGCGATCGACAACCTGCCGTCGATGCTGCCTGTCGAAAGTTCCGAGGACTACGCGGCGCAATTACTTCCGTCGTTGTTGACCCTCACCGATCTGGATAGCGGCGTCTGGGGCCGGGCAGAAGCAACTTACAAAACTCATATTGAAGGGATCTGAGCGATGACGATTCACTGGTGCGGCACCGGCCTGTCGGCCATCCCCGGCCTGCGCCGTCTTATTGAAGGCGGGCACAAAGTCACTGTCTGGAACCGGACCATTGAGAAGGCCAAGACAGAGGTCGGTGACCTCACCGACGACATCCGCGCCTTCGACATCGACGCATTGGGTGCGGTGCTGGAAAAAGGTGACGCCATCGTATCGATGCTGCCTGGTGACTGGCATGTACCTTTGGCAGAATTGGTAATCTCGAAAGAAGCCAACTTTGTCTCTTCCTCATATATCGCACCTGAGATGCGCGCGCTGGACAGCAAGGCCCGCGAGGCCGGAGTAGCGCTGGTTAACGAAGTTGGGTTGGACCCGGGCATCGACCATCTGATGGCGCATGCGCTGGTTGCCGATTACCGCGCCTCGGACGCGTTTGATCCCCAAAACCACCTGAGCTTTATCTCTTATTGCGGAGGCGTTCCCAAGAATCCCAACCCGTTCCGCTACAAATTCAGCTGGTCACCTCTGGGTGTGCTCAAAGCGCTGCGCTCTCCTTCCAAGTCAATCCGGGACTACGCGCCGCTGGATGTCGCCCGACCTTGGGACGCGATCACCAGCTACATCGCACCGCTGCCCACTCCGGAAAGCTTCGAAGTCTACCCGAACCGCGACTCGATCCCCTTCAAGGCCGAGTACCAGTTCGAGGATCACTGGCCGGTCAAGGAATTTGTCCGTGGCACCCTGCGCCTGAACGGCTGGGCTGACGCGTGGTCGGATGTGTTCACCGAAATCGAAACGCTGTCCGGCCCCGAAGGCGATGCGCGCTTGAAAGAGATGTCGGATCAGTTCTGGGCCGAGAACGCCTATGACGAGGGCGAGCCTGACCGCGTGGTTTTATGTGTGGGCCTGAAGGCGGAAAAGGACGGCGTTGAAGTTTGGCACAAAACCTATGTCATGGATGCCTGGGGCGACGCGCGCGGGACGGCGATGGCGCGGCTGGTTTCGATCCCGGTTTCACTGGCCGTCGAGGCCGTGCTGAACCGCGCTATTCCCGCAGGAGTTCACGCTGCACCCAGCGACCCGAAGCTGGTGCAGGACTGGATGCGCGAGATCGACACGCTGGCACAGCACCTGCAGATCGTGGACCACACGGCCTAAATCACAAACAGCCGCTCCGGTACCTTCGGAGCGGCTGCGTTCTTAATGCGGCTTAACCCGCTATCGTCAGATGTATTGCGCAATCACCGCTTCAACATCACAGCGATTGATGCCCAGTTCTGACAGATCGGAATCAGAAAGCCGGTTCAGTTCCTGGGCGGCACAAACGATATCCGCCCTGATCGCGTGTATTCTCATCGCCCGGTCAAACAGCATCAATGCGCTTTTTGAAGGGGGTTGTTTCGGGATTGGGTTGGCATCCAGCATACTTGTTACCTCAGCAAAATTTAAAATGGACCGATTTCCGTTCAGCGCCGGAAAGGCTTAAACGCCGTTCAGATAGGGTATGTTCTGATAGACGTTCCGATATACGCGCCGCCTGATCTCACCACGCGGAATGCCGATATCAAAAAGCTGATGATCGCTGAGTTCTTCAAGCGCCCGGATCGTGTTCTTGTAGACCTTGCGGCGCTGCCATCCTGACTTTGGCACTGTTTGGTTCACAAGTTGGCCAAAAAGCAGATCCCGATGATCTGCTCCGGTTGCATTGACATGTGCCATGACGGTTCCTCCTAGATTCATCGCTGTGTTTGATGAACCTGATCAAAGAACTCGACATTAACCCCGACGGAAGGCCGCATTAATTTTGCTTCATACGCTAGGATAAGCTGACCCGTCGCCAGATCACCGACTACATCAGATCGTTTTCAACGTCCTCGGCTGAAATTCCCAGCGCATCCAAACCGTTTTCCAGATGGTCCGACAAATGCGGTGTTCCGATCAGATAATCCGCGCAAGGCGTCGAGGCTTCGGACTTAGCCGTCGCAATCGCTTCGGCCAAATCCTCGGCAAAAAAGCTTTCTCGACCGATCCACATGACGGCCACCAGCTCTGCTTGCTCATCCTCACCCATACGGTCGATGAATGCGCGCAATTCGCCCTCGGCCCGGTCCAGTTCACGCCCCATCATGGCCACCTGGGCGATCTTTCTTGCCGAGATTTCCAACATCTGTCTCAACTCCTCGTGTTCGCGGTCCAAGCATTTCTGCACGATCCCACAGGTGACCGTCTTTGATCTTGCGCAAAGCGGAGGGCTTTAGTGCCGCGACCGGGATACAGGCTGATCGGGAACCGGCGCGGTACGAAACGGGCTGAACCGCGCCCGTTTGAACCACAGCTTCACCGCCTGCCAGTGGATCAGAAACACCGCCCGGCGCGCGCCGAACGGACGCCGCCAGAGAGACTTTAGAATGATCCGGTTGCTGTACGGCTGGCGCGGACCGGTCAGCGTGGCAATCAAACCGCCTCGGGCACGCCCATAATCGATCCAGACACCAACACGTTCGTCCTGATAGTCAAAGCGGAAGGTATAGGTGCCCTCGATCTTCTGAAACGGAGAGACATGCATCAGCTTGTCCGAAAATATCCGATCGGTAGGTGCAATCGGTGAAAGATCGGGTTTGTGGCACAAATAGCTATGGCGTGTGCCATAAGTGTTGGTCACCTCGGCCACCACAGCATAAAGCTGGTTATCTTTATCAAAACAGAACCAGAAACTGACCGGATTGAACACATGCCCTAACACACGGGGTTGTGTCAGCAAGGTCATCCTGTCCGGTTGTGGAATATCTTGCGCCTCAAAGCATTCACGCAGCCAGATCGCCCCGCGACCCTGACCAGGTTCACCCCCATGATCGCAATCTCGCCAGCTTGTCAGGTTCGCGCCATTGATCGAAAACAGGGATGGGGTCTTGGGGTGGGCCTCGGGGTCTAGCAAGATGTAATCGACGGAATAGCGAAACGCATTCTCGACTGCACCTTTGCGCCCGTGAAAGGTATGGCCCGCGATATAATCAATTCTGTTCATGAAACAGATTTTCCGTCCTGCCCGCAAATCATTCAATTGACATGCATTTCCGCATATCTGGTATCTCACAATACGATATTCAGCCGGTTTTGGATGAAATTTATCCAACCGACTGATCCACCTTGGGTGTCCCCACGTATTGTGGTTATGTTTACCGAGACTGACACCGCGACATTGGACGAACCGGCGGCAGAAGCTGCTGCAAGAATTGTTTGGCGCGGACCTAAGCGTTTTAAGGGCAACTCGGTGAACGGACAGAATAATACTTGTGGCGCCAGAAAGGATTGGGTGGAACACGTCCGTCGAATCCGAGACGCTCAGGATCAGGCGGCCTTCGCCGAACTGTTTCAGCATTTCGCGCCTCGTATCAAGGCGTTCCTGATCAAGTCCGGTTCGGATGCCGCCCTGGCTGAAGAATGCGCGCAGGAGGTCATGGCGACCTTGTGGCACAAGGCGCATCTGTTTGACCCGACAAGGGCAACGGTTGCGACCTGGGTGTTCACGATCGCAAGGAACAAGCGCATTGACGTATTGCGCAAGCAACGCCGCCCAGAACCCGAAGACCTCGGGTGGGGGCCGGAGGCGGAGCCGGAACAGGAAGACGTTCTAGCGCTGCAACAAGAAACCGCGCAGCTGCGTGATGCCATGGCGGCATTACCTGAGGCGCAAAGACAGCTGATCGAGAAGGCCTACTTCGGAGATCTGAGCCATCGAGAAATCGCATCTCAGACCGGGTTGCCCTTGGGAACGATCAAATCACGGATACGGCTGGCGCTGGACCGCTTGCGCCACGCGATGAACTGAGATGACGAGCATGAAAAACGAGATTAAACATCACCTGACAGACGACCTGCTGATGGCCTATGCCGCAGGCAATCTGCCCGAAGCGTTTGACCTGATGGTCGCAACGCATCTTTCTCTGTGCGACCACTGTCGCGCCCGCGCTGAAAGCTTTGACGCAGTTGGCGGATGCGTTTTGCAGGAACAAGATGTGTCAGCAAGCATGAGTGACGGTTCGCTGGCGGCAACAATGGCGTTGATTGCTCAGGGCGCACCAAAGGTGAAACCCGCGCACCCGTCTTGTGCAGTTCTTCCGACACCGCTGCAGGACTATGTCGGCGGCGACGTGAACGCGATCAAATGGAAGCCCGTCGGCATGGGTGTCAAACAGGCAATCCTGCCCACGACCAGCGAAGCCACCGCCCGGTTGTTGTTTATCCCCGCCGGGGCAGCAGTGCCGGATCACAGCCATAAAGGCATCGAACTGACGATGGTCCTGCAGGGTGCATTCTCTGACGAGATCGACCGCTTCGACCGCGGCGATGTCGAAATCGCTGATCAGTCTATCCATCATACCCCTACGGCAGATATCTCTGAAGACTGCATTTGCCTGGCCGTCACTGATGCTCCACTGAAGTTCAGCAAGCTGATGCCGCGCCTGTTCCAGCCATTCCTTCGAATCTGATCCGTTGTGGTAGGGTTGTTTATCGACGCTAACTAAATCGGGGTTTTCAATGTTCTTAAGGATGGCAGTCACAGCGCTTTTGCTGACTTTTGGAGCCAGCGTTTCCGCACAGATGTCCGCAGATGTTAAATTCCAACCGGGCAATTTCGGAACGATGATGAACGGTACTGTCACCGGCGACGAATATTTCGACTATAAACTCGGAGCCAAGGCTGGGCAGGAGATGTTCGCCGACCTTAAGGTCAGTGACACCAATGGCAACGGCGTGATCTATTTCAACATCTTGCCGCCGGATAGCGACGGCGTCGCAATTTACAACGGCTCAATCGATGGAAATACCGCCCGGATCGAGCTTCCCGATGATGGCGACTACACCATACGTGTTTATCTGATGGGTAACGATCGCGACACAGGCAAGACGGTTGGTTACAATTTGGACCTGTCGATCCAATAACGCTTACCCTTCGGTTTTGCCCAGCGGCACGACGTTTGTTTGGTCATCCGGCGCAAGCTCTTCGAAATCGAAATTATCCAACCGTTGCGCCCGGCGACCCGCCTTTTCCGCGCTGATCTTGATTTCCGAGATATCCTTTGCAGCCTGCCCGAAATGACGGTCGAGATTCGACACCCGGTCGCCTAAACGTTCCACATCCTTATGCAGCAGCCCCAATTCCTTGCGGATCGCACCGGCCTGTTCGCGCATACGCGCATCTTTAAGGATCGCCCGCATGGTGTTCAGCGTCGCCATGCACGTGGTGGGTGAAACGATCCAAACGCGTTTCGAGAAACTCTCTTGCACCAATTCAGGGAACTTGGCGTGCAGCTCGGCATAGACTGCCTCGGAGGGCAAGAACATCAAAGCGCCGTCGGCAGTTTCACCGTCCAGAATGTACTTCTCAGCAATATCGTTGATGTGCTTGCGCACTGTACTGCGGAACATCTGCACGGCTGCTTTCAGCTCCATATCATTGGTCGATCCGATCAGCGCCTCATAGGCTTCCAGCGGGAACTTACTGTCGATCACGATTGGTCCGGGAGGGTTCGGCAGGTTGATCAGGCAATCAGCGCGCCGTCCGTTCGATAACGTGGCCTGCAGCTGAAAACTATCTGATGGCAGCGCCTTTGAAACGATATCGTTCAGCTGGATTTCCCCGAATGCCCCGCGCGTCTGCTTGTTCGACAGAATATCCTGCAATGACAGCACGTCGCCTGAAAGCTTGGTGATATTGTCCTGCGCCTTGTCGATGGCCGCCAGACGTTCCTGCAATTGCGTCAGCGAGGTCGCCGTCTGTTTCGACGAACCATGCAGCGATTCCTTCATCCGCTCCTGCATCTCAGCCAGGGCGCGTGCCGATTTCATCGCGTTATCCGCCAGCCGGTCATTCATCTGCTGTTGCACTGATGACAGGCGGGATTCAACGGTCTGGATCACCTGCACCTGCGCGTTGGCCTGCGTATCCGAGACATGCTGTAGGCCACCCCGCAGTTGTTCCTGCCCCTGGCCCAGTTGCTGCACATGCTGCCCAAGGTGCGCCATCTGCCGGGCCAGCGGCTCCGCCATCCGAGCTGAACGCTGTGACGCTCGAAGTGACAGAAACAGAAGCAGCAGAATCAACACCACCACCCCGCCTGCAATCAGGATGATTGGGTCATTCAACGCATATTGGGTGCCAGCAATCTCGATCATATCGCCTCAGATGTTCTTGTTTTATTCTTCATAGCCCGAGCGGGCCAGCGGATCAACTGCGGCCGAACAGGCGTTCGATATCGCTCAGCTTCAGTTCCACATAAGTTGGCCGCCCGTGGTTGCACTGCCCGGAATGGGGCGTCGCCTCCATCTCACGCAGCAGGGCATTCATCTCTTCGGCCCGCATCCGACGGCCAGACCGAACCGAGCCATGGCAGGCCACGCGGCTCAGGATCGCCTCGATCCGCGCTTGCACCATCTGGCTTTCGCCCTGATCGGCAAGCTCATCAAGGATATCGAGGATCATCGCGCGGGCATCGACCTCGCCAAGAATGGCCGGAGTTTCGCGCACGGCGATTGCCCCGCCACCAAAGGGTTCGATGGTCAATCCAAAGCGCGACAGGTCCTCTGCAACGGCCATCAGCCGCGCGCAGTCGCCGTCTGTTAGTTCGACAATTTCAGGGATCAACAACGCTTGTGCAGCAACGCCATTTTCGGCCATCTGGGACTTGAGCTTTTCGTAAACCAGCCGTTCATGTGCGGCGTGTTGATCCACGATCACCATGCCGTCTGCCGTTTGGGCGATGATGTAATTCTCGTGCACCTGCCCGCGCGCCGCCCCCAAGGGCAGGTCTTGCGGCTCATCCACCGGTGCAGTTTCGGGCACAGGTTCCATGATGCGTCCGCTATAGTCCTGCGACAGTTCCGCAAAGCCCGGAGACTGCGCCCGATAGGCCGCCTGACGCGCCGCGGGTGACGGGCGATCCATTTGATACACCCGTGCCGGGGTTGCAGGTGCGGGCTCGGGCCGCATCGCACCCAAGGTTGCGTTGGCCACGGTCGAAGATGCCCGGTGCCCGGCCTCGGCTAATGCGTGACGCAGGCTGGACACGATCAAACCACGCGCGAGGCCCGGATCGCGGAACCGAACCTCGGATTTTGCCGGATGCACATTCACATCCACCAGCGTCGGATCACAGTCGATGAACAGCGCCGCCGCCGGATGCCGGTCGCGGCTGAGGAAATCGAAATAGGCCGCACGCAGGGCACCGGTCAACATCTTGTCGCGTACGGGTCGCCCATTGACGAACAGATACTGCGCCACTGCAGCCCTGCGCGAATAGGTCGGCAGCGCGGCATAGCCATAAAGCCTGAGCCCTTCGCGTGTGGCATCGATCTGCAACGCATTCTCGGCGAACTCACGGCCAAGAACGCGCGCCAATCGGGCATGCAGCGCATCAAACAGATCGCCATTCTCGCGGTCGGCGCGGAAGGTCACGCGCCCCTCACCCCCGCCCGAGACATCGCGCAGGGTGAACGCGACCGAAGGCTCGGCCATCGCCGAACGTTTCACAATGTCTGAAATCGCCTGCGCCTCGGCCCGGTCCGTGCGCATGAACTTCAGCCGTGCCGGGGTGGCGTAAAACAGGTCTCGCAACTCAACCACAGTCCCAGCGCGCAAGGCTGCTGGCTTCACTGCATCCATTTTGCCACCGGACACCTGGATCGAGGCCGCATCAGCACCCGAGACACGGCTGGTGATGGTCAAACGCCCGACAGCCCCCAGCGAGGGCAGTGCTTCACCGCGAAATCCAAATGTGTGGATATTCAACAGATCTGACCCGTCGATCTTCGATGTCGCATGGCGCGACAGCGCCAGAGGCAAATCCCCCGCGGCGATCCCACACCCATCATCGGTGACACGAATCAGGGTCTTGCCGCCATCCGCGACCTCAATAGCGATGCGTGTGGCCCCGGCATCGATGGCGTTTTCGACCAGTTCCTTGACGGCAGAAGCAGGCCGTTCCACGACTTCACCCGCTGCAATCCGGTTGATCGCTGCGTCGTCAAGCTGTCGAATGACCGGCCGATTGTCGCTGATATTGGGGTTAGCATACACCATACCGCTAGACCTAGCATAGGTGCACGCGATTCGACCACCGGTTTGAATTGTGAAGAGCGGGCTTTAAACGAGGTATCCGGCCAGTTTGACCGCGCCGTTAAGGGGGTAGCGACTAAGGTCAAAACTGGCCGGATATACCAGAGTGAGTGGTGGTCTTGTGGTTTCCAATTGAAAGTTTGGTATCACCGAAAATGGAATAAATCTTGTTAAGAATTCGTGATTGTTTCCACTTGGCGAAGTTCAGCCGAAACTGCATGATGGGCGTTGGCGTGAATACGCCAAGTCAAGCCTGACTGGGCGCTCCGCTGCGGGTTCGGCATGGGCCAAAAGCAGCGGTCAGCGCCAGAATCAGGCCTGATATCGTGGCGATCATTCCAGCGGCGCTGACAGCATCCGCAGCCCCCAACCACAATGGGCCATAGCCCGCTAAAACATAACCGGACACGGCGGAAAGGGTTGCGAACAGGACACTCCAGACGATCTGGACTTCCAACCGGTTGGTCATCATCCGTGCCGCAGCTGGCGGGCAGATGAACATTGCAATCACGATGATCGACCCCACTGCATCAAATGCCGCGACAGCAGCAATCGCAGCTATGATCACCAGAGCCATCCCTAACGCACCAGTGCGGATACCAATTGTGCGCGCAAAGCCTTCATCGAAGGTCGATATCTTGAGCGGTCGCCAGAACAACCACGTGAACAGCAAGACCCCCGTCAATGTCAGCGCAATGCGCGGCAATTCAGGTGGCAACCCTGCCAATGCCTGTAGATCCAGCAGCGACGACCAGTCCGTTGCATCCAGCCAGATCAAGCTTTCCAGATTGCCATAAAGCGCATGTTCAACGTCCAAATGGACGGTCGACGTGTCAGTCTGCTCAAGCAGTAGGACACCACCGGCGAACATGGTCGTGAATACGACACCCATCGCTGCCCCCGGCTCGATCTGACCCAATCGCCGGATCGCTTCGATCATGACCACGGCGACCACAGCAGCCCCTGCTGCGCCAAGCATCATCGGCCAAGTTGAAATTGCGCCTGTCAGCAGAAACGCGACGACAATACCGGGCAACACCACATGGCTGATCGCGTCACCAATCAGTGCTTGCTTGCGCAGCACCAGAAAGTTGCCGGGCAGAGCGCATGCGATGGCCGCGAATGTCCCAATCAACAAAGGCGTCAGCGACAGGGGGACGAACTCTTCTCCGCTCATGGCGTGACCTCCTGCGGGCCGCCGATACGACGATCGATCTCGGCGATCTGATCGCGAGTCAGCACAGTCTCGATATCGCGCAGCCCATCGTACAGCGCCGCAGTGGCCTCATGCGCCTGATCCGCGCGGACGATCTCCCACCGCTTTTCGTCTCGTAGGGCTTTGGCCGCACGCGCCTTCCCATGCTCCGTTGCAACTCCATCGGCGCGCACAAGGCCGGTGCGGCGTAGCAGGCGAATGGTTAGGGGTTCATAGATCTGCTGTCCCTGCGCCAGTGCCAGCAGTCCCTGCCGAATGTGCACTCGACGCTGGAACCGAAGGTGGCTGAGAATAGCTGCCAACACACCCCGAACCGGCGCGAACAGGAGCGACAGGGCAAAGAACCCAAAGCTGACCAGAACGATGATCGGTCCGGTCGGCAGGTTCGGAGCCGAGGCCGAAATACCTGCCCCCAGATACCCTGCAAGACCTCCGGCCAAACCTGCCAGAACGACCACGCGGTCGGATCGCTCCGTCCAGAACCGCGCTGTCACAGGCGGGATGATCAGCAGAGCAACAATCAGGATTAGACCAACGATCTTTAGCCCGACCACGGTCACCGCCATCACGAGCCCCATCATCGCCAGATCAATCCGATGCACGGGCAACCCGCGCGCAGCGGCATATTCAGGATCGAAGGCGACCATCGTCATCGGGCGGCGGATGATCATCACCAGTACCAACGTTGCCGCGCCACCGATCGCAATGACCAGAGCATCAGCCCACAGCATCCCAGCAGTAGAACCCAGCAAGAATCCTTCCAATCCTGCCTGGCGTCCAACCCCCATGGTTTGAATAACGGTCAGCAGTACGACACCAAAACCGAAGAACACCGATAACACTGCGCCGATCGCTGCATCTTCTGCCAAACGTGTGCGACTGGTCAGCCAGTTCATACAGAGCAAACCAACCCATGCGGATATTGCCGAACCTGCAAGCAGTCCGATCAAATTACGCCCATCACCACCGAAAGCCACCAGCACCATGAAGGCAAGGCAAACGCCCGGTAGGGTCGCGTGGCTGATGGCATCGCTAACCAGCGCGCGTTTACGCAGGAATAAGAACGTGCCCGTCACACCTGCCGAAACGCCCAGTAACGTCGCACCAATAGCAACCAGCGTGGCGTTATAGCCAAGCTGTAAGGTCAAAGCCTCCCAAAGCATGATTACCCCAGCGCGCGCGAAATCTGATCGATCTGGGCCGTTGCAAGACGTCCGCCATAAGCGGCTTGCAGCGTTTCAGCGGTAAAGGCCTGTGCAACCGGACCTTCGGCCACTTTGCGGGTGTTTATCAGGAACACATGGTCGAAATAGTCGGTGACCGTGGCCAGATCGTGATGCACTACAACAACGGTCTTGCCAGCCTCTTTCAACGATTTCAGCACGGCGATGATCGCCTTTTCAGTCGCGGCGTCCACGCCTGCAAAAGGTTCGTCCAACAAATACATGTCGGCATCCTGTGCCAAAGCGCGCGCAAGAAAGACCCTCTGTTGCTGACCACCAGAAAGCTGCCCGATCTGACGGTTGGCAAATTCCCGCATCCCGACACGGTGCAGACAGTCCAAGGCACGGGCGGTATGGCGGGCACGAACACGACCCAGCAGGCCCAATTGACGCGACAAGCCCATCAGCACCACATCAATCACGCGCGTCGGGAAATCCCAGTCCACGCTGGCGCGCTGTGGTACATAGGCGATGCGTGCCCGCTGGTCCTCGAGCGGCTGACCAAACACGGTCACCTGACCCGACAGTGGAGACACGATCCCCAAAGCAGCCTTTAGCAAGGTTGATTTGCCAGCCCCATTTGGCCCGATAATCGCCGTCATGGCGCCGGGCTGCACCGTCATATCGACCGAGAAAACCGCTGGCTTCTGACCGTACGAGACGGTCAGACCACGAATGGCGAGAGGGCAAAGATCGATGTCCTGCCCGTCGACAGAAACGCCCAGAACTGTTGCGAGTTCAATCATGGTTTAAAACCCCGCCGACAGTTTGCCGTTCATGCCACGTTCGGGAACATCCGCGCCCAGCGCGCCGGCGATAACGGAAATGTTGTGATCAAGCATGCCGATATAAGTACCCTCATATGTGCCCGGCTCGCCCATCGCGTCGGAATACAGCTCTCCGCCGACACCCACTTTGTGACCTTCGGCCGAAGCACCCTCGATCAAGGCACGCATGGATCGATCTGAAACGGAACTCTCCACAAACACGGCGTTCAGCTGACGCTCTACCAGAGTTTCGACCAACTCACCGATCCGGTTCAACCCTGCCTCGGATTGGGTCGAGATGCCCTGAATACCCAGCACCTCATAGCCATATTCATCACCGAAATAGCCAAATGCATCATGCGCAGTCACCAACACGCGGTTGTTTTCGGGAACGGCCGCCAAAACCTGCTTGCCATAGGCGGCCAGCAGATCGATCTCGGCCAGAAAAACTTGTGCGTTGGCTGCGAACTCATCTGCCGCTTCGGGCCGGGCTTCGGTCAGAGCTTCCTGCACTTCGATCACGACATCGCGCCACAGAACCGGGCTCATCCAGACATGCGGGTCAAATTTGTCAGCGTAATCGTCATGGGCGCGCAGTTTCGATGTGTCGATGCCATCCGCCACGGCAACCACTGTCCGCTTGCGGCCCAGATCGTCAAAGAAACCTTCCATCTGAGCCTCTAGATAGAGGCCGTGCCACAGCACCAGATCAGCGCGGGTCATCGCAACAATATCGGTGCGGGTCTGGCGATAGGCGTGCGGGTCGACACCGGGTCCCATCAAGCCCTTCACGTCGACCTGTTCACCGCCGACCTGGCGCGCAGCGTCTGCAATCATGCCGGTGGTGGCGACGACTTTCAGCGGCGCTTGAGCGATTGCGGCGACGGGCCACACAAACACGAGAGCCAATGCCGTAAGTAGCGATCGACGAATCATTTCAGACTCCGAACGGTTATCCTGTTAAGTCAAAATATGAGAACCATTCGCAACTAAGTCAATGCAAATGCGAATTAATCGCAAGAAAACGACTATATTTGTCCATTTGGTCAAAAATTTGCCCCTTACGACGCTGGCACACCTTCCCTTTCGCTGCGACCCATGCGATTTTGACGCGAACCTCCAAAAGGACGGAATAATGGAAACGCAGAGCTCAGAAAGCACCGTGCGCACCCCGCATCTGCCGCAAGTGACCGAGCCCCGGAACCCAGGAATGGATCTGGATCTGGATTGGGTACGGGCCGTGCAGGCCAACACTTCGGCCATCGAGCGCCGCGCAGCGACGCTGCCCGGTCGGCGGTCAGTGAAAAAAGAATACCAGGCCGCATGGCTGCTCAAGGCGATCACAATGATCGACCTGACCACGCTATCGGGCGATGACACGGTTGGGCGGGTTCGTCGCCTGTGCGCAAAGGCTCGTCAGCCTGTCGCGTCTTCAGTTCTGCAGGCGCTGGACATGCCGCCGATCACAACCGGAGCGGTGTGTGTCTACCATGACATGATCGAAACGGCTGTGGACGCATTGGAAGGCACTGGTATTCCGGTTGCGGCGGTATCCACTGGCTTCCCGGCCGGGCTCTCTCCGTTTCATCTGCGTGTGGCAGAGATCGAAGAAAGCGTGAAGGCCGGAGCCGAGGAGATCGACATCGTCATCTCGCGCCGTCATGTGCTGTCTGGCGACTGGCAGGCCCTGTATGATGAGATGAAGGCCTTCCGCGTCGCCTGCGGCGATGCACATGTCAAAGCCATTTTGGCGACCGGAGAGCTGGGCAGCCTGCGCAACGTCGCCCGTGCCTCGCTGGTGTGCATGATGGCAGGGGCAGACTTCATCAAGACCTCGACCGGCAAAGAAAGCGTCAACGCCACCTTGCCTGTGTCGTTGGTAATGATCCGAGCCATTCGCGACTATTATGACCGCACCGGCTATCGCGTAGGCTACAAGCCTGCGGGTGGGATTTCGAAAGCCAAGGATGCGCTGGTCTATCTGTCGCTGATCAAGGACGAGCTGGGCGACCGCTGGCTGGAGCCGGATTTGTTTCGCTTTGGTGCCTCATCATTGCTGGGCGACATTGAGCGGCAGTTGGAACACTATGTGACAGGCGCATACTCCGCCGGTTACCGTCACTCCATGGGCTGAGGAAAGTACAATGACAGTCAAAGAGATTTTCGAGACCATGGACTACGGCCCTGCCCCCGAAAGCGCAGCCGAGGCACTGGCCTGGCTGGTCGATCAGGGCGACAAGTTCGGCCACTACATCGATGGCGCGTTTACCAAACCCGGCAAAGGATTCGACAGCCGCAACCCAGCAACCGGAGAGGTTCTGGCCAAGCTGACACAAGCCAAACAGGCTGACGTGGACGCCGCCGTTTCTGCGGCGCGCAAGGCGCAGCCGAAATGGGAGAAGCTGGGCGGAGCCGGTCGTGCGCGCTACCTCTACGCGATTGCGCGCCTGCTGCAGAAGCACTCGCGTTTGTTTGCTGTGCTCGAAAGCCTCGACAACGGTAAGCCGATCCGAGAATCCCGCGACATCGACATCCCTCTGGCACAGCGGCATTTCTACTATCACGCGGGCATGGCGCAGTTGATGGAAAGCGAATTGCCCGATGCCGAGGCACTGGGTGTGTGCGGCCAAATCATCCCGTGGAACTTCCCGCTGCTGATGCTGGCGTGGAAGATCGCGCCTGCAATCGCAATGGGCAACACGGTAGTTCTGAAGCCCGCCGAGTACACCTCGCTGACCGCGCTGCTGTTTGCCGACATCTGCTCGCAGGCGGGTCTACCGAAAGGTGTGGTCAACATCGTAACAGGTGATGGTGCCGTTGGTGAGATGATCGTGTCTTCGGACGTCGACAAAATCGCCTTTACCGGCTCGACCGTCGTGGGCCGTCGCATCCGTGAAGCGACCGCTGGCTCTGGCAAGGAACTGACGTTGGAACTGGGCGGCAAGTCCGCCTACATCGTCTTTGACGACGCCGATATTGATTCAGCGATCGAAGGCTTGGTCGACGCGATCTGGTTCAACCAGGGCCAGGTCTGCTGTGCGGGCTCGCGCCTTCTGGTGCAGGAGGGTATCGCTGATCGCTTCCACGACAAATTGCGTGCCCGTATGGACAAGCTGCGCATCGGCGATCCGCTGGACAAGTGCATCGACGTGGGTGCGGTTGTGGACCCCGTGCAGTTACAGACCATCAAGGGCATGGTCGAAAGCAACACGGTTGGGCATGTTCATCAGGCGGCCTGTGAGCTGCCCTCGAATGGCTGCTACTATCCACCAACTTTGATTTCAGGACTCGAAACCTCCGATCCGCTGATGCAGGAAGAAATCTTTGGCCCGGTTCTGGTTTCTTCGACCTTCCGCACCCCGGAAGAAGCGGTCGAGTTGGCCAACAACACCCGCTACGGGCTGGCCGCGACTGTGTGGACCGAGAACGTGAACCTCGCGCTGGATATCGCGCCCAAGCTGGTTGCGGGCGTGGTCTGGGTGAACGCAACTAACCTGTTCGACGCTGCTGCCGGGTTCGGCGGTGTACGCGAAAGCGGCTTTGGCCGTGAAGGCGGTTGGGAAGGGCTGACGGCCTATACCAAGCCCAAAGCCAAGGCCAAACCGCTGACGAAGATTGAGGCGGAAATGGGCGAAGGCGCTCCAGTCGATCCTATTGACCGCACCGCCAAGATGTATGTCGGCGGTAAGCAGGCGCGGCCCGATGGCGGCTATTCGAAACCCGTCTGGGGCAAATCCGGCTTACTTGGCCATGTGGGTCTGGCCAACCGTAAGGACGTGCGCAACGCGGTTGAGGCTGCAGCGGGTGCAAAAGGCTGGTCCAAGACCACCGGCCATCTGCGGGCTCAGATTCTGTATTACATCGGTGAAAACCTCTCGGCACGTGCGGGCGAGTTCGCTGCTCGTATTGATGCGATGACCGGTAAGAAAGACGGCGCGAAAGAGGTTGAGGCCTCGATCCAGCGACTGTTCACCGCCGCCGCCTGGGCGGACAAGTATGATGGTCAAGTACATGGTGTTCCGATCCGGGGCGTCGCCATTGCCATGAAAGAGCCGGTTGGCGTGATCGGCGCCCTGTGTGCGGACGAAACACCCCTGTTGGGTCTAGTTTCGGCCATGGCGCCAGCGATTGCGATGGGCAACCGGGTGGTTCTGGCGGCAAGTGAGCCCTACCCGCTGGCAGCAACGGATTTTTACCAGATCCTAGAAACCTCGGACGTGCCCGCCGGTGTGGTCAACATCCTGACCGGCAGCCACGCAGAGCTGGCAAAGCCGCTGGCCTCGCATCTGAACGTGGATGCGGTCTGGTCGTTCTCGTCCACCGATCTGTCTAAAGAGATCGAGGTCGTCTCAGCCGGAAATCTGAAGCGGACTTGGGTCAATAACGCGACGGCATTTGACTGGAGCGTGGACCATTCGCGCCGCTTCCTGCAGGCTGCGACCGAAGTGAAAAACATCTGGGTGCCCTACGGAGAGTAAGGCCCCCGTACCACCGGAGGCCTAAATGGATTTTTCAGGTAAGACCGTCATCGTCATTGGTGGCACCAGCGGTATCAATCGCGGCATTGCCGAGGCCTTTGCGGCCTCGGGTGCTAATCTGGCTGTCGCCAGCCGGTCGCAGGAAAAGGTCGATGATACCGTGGCTGCGTTGAAAGCAGCAGGCGCATCCGACGCCATCGGCGCGGCGTTCGACGTTCGCAATCCAGAGGCCGTAGCCGAAGGCCTTAAGCAATTCCACGACGCTTTTGGAGATTTCGATGTCCTGATTTCTGGTGCTGCCGGCAACTTCCCAGCGCTGGCATCTGAAATGTCGGTCAATGCATTCAAGGCGGTCATAGATATCGATCTGATGGGCACGATCCACGTCATGAAAGGGGCCTACCCCTATCTCAAACGTCCCGGTGCCAGCATTATCAACATTTCGGCCCCGCAATCCTATCTGCCTTACGAAGGGCAAGCCCATGTTTGCGCCGCCAAGGCGGGCGTTGATCAGATCACCCGAACCCTTTCAATGGAATGGGGCGTCGAAGGGATTCGCGTGAATTCGGTCGTTCCGGGTTTTATCGAAGGAACCGAAGGCGCAAAACGGCTGGCCCCTACCGAAAACGCCCATGAAGAGCTGCGTCGGGACGTCCCGCTGGGTCGCTGGGGTCAGCCCCAGGATGTGGCAAATGCCTGCCTATTCCTTAGCTCTGATATGGCGAGCTATATCAGCGGAACAGTCATGGCCGTTGACGGGGCTTTGTATCAGCGCGGCTCGGGCAAGTTTGGCCAGATGATGGGTCAGATGCTGCGCGCAGCGAAAAAGGGCCAGGCTTAGGTTAGAACACAGGAATCCGATTGGTGGCAAACTTTTCAGTCGCTGGGCTTTATTTCCAACCTACCAAATTCAAGAGCTTCTGAAATAGATACCCGCTGCTAACAAAAGCGATGTCAGCGTACCGGCCACCACGTAGAGTGCAAAAGCGCTGAGCAGAGATTGACCGACAATCAAAGCGGCAGCAAAGGTTAACAACCCTGCAAGTATTCCCGATCCCATTATCGCAACTATCATGGTGCCGCTATCCGTCCCAAGCCTCGTCTCAGGAGATGTTGATCTTCTGAATCCCATCTCCGTTCCCGACTAACATAGAATTCTCGACATTTCTGGCCAAAGTATGGCCAAGACGAGTTAATGAGAACTTAAGGCGGAGAATTGCCGATCTTCTGTCTGGCGCTGCGCCCTGGAAGAGTTCACAAACTCGTTGTTTTCGCCAGTGGTTCGCATCACCCACTGCCGTCAATTCCAAGAAAAATTATTCAATAACAACGAATAATTCTGTTCGGCAGCGGATAGATGGACGACGTCAGCCGTCCACCCCTTCCGGTTTGCCGACGATGGTGAAATGCAGACCCTCGGGGTCCAGCAGTTCAGACGCCACCCGGTTCACATCCTCCAAGGTCACTGCATTCACCTTGTCGTTGCGAGTCGCAATGTAGTCGATAGGCAAATCTTCCATCTGCATCCCGACCATGATTCCGGCAATCTGGCCATTGCCGTCAAAACGCAGCGGATAGGCCCCGGTCAAATAGGTCTTGGCGTCATCCAATTCTTTCTGCGTCACACCTTCCGCAGCCGCGCGCGCCCATTCCTGTCGGATCACTTCGACCGCTTCGGCGATACGGTCATTGGCAGATGAGACCGAGCCCAGATACACTGACGCCAGATCCTTGGGTACCAGATAGGTCGCCACGCCATAGGTCAAACCACGTTTCTCACGTACTTCCTGCATCAGGCGACTTTCGAAACCGCCGCCGCCCAGAATGTGATTCAGGATATAGGCCGCAAAGAAATCGGGATCATCGCGATCAATGCCACTTTGCCCGAAAAGGGCGACGGATTGCGGAGTGTTGAAGTCCACTACGCTGACACCGCCGTCAATGGTGACCTTCGCCTTGTCTGGAATGGGTTTCCCGGTTGCTGGCAGATCCAACAGCAATTCGTCCAACATTACGCCCAGCTCTTCTGCCGTGATGTCGCCAACAACCCCGACATACAGTCTGTCCTTGGCAAAGACATTGTCGTAGGCAGCGACGATGTCGTCGCGGGTCAGGCTTGAAACGCTTTCAATCGTACCTTTACCGTCCGACGCATAAGGATGATCCCCATATGCCATTTCAGCAAAGCTGCGTCCGGCAATATCGCTTGGATCAGTCTGGTCGGACTTCAGACCCGAAATCACCTGAGCGCGCACCCGATCGATCGCATCCTCATCGAAACGCGGTTCATGAATTGTGGTCTGCAGCAAATCAATCACTTCATCCCGGTTCTCAGTCAGGAACCGCGCCGAAATGGAGACCGTATCATCTGTTGCCCTGTAGCTGAAGGACGCAGCCAGAGATTCAAGTTCGCGTGCATAGGTGCGGGCATCCATGTCGCCGGCGCCTTCCTCAATCAGGCCGCTCATCAGATAGACCGCGCCGCGTTTATCGGGATCATCCAGCGACGTTCCTCCACGAAACCGCAGTTCCAGCGCAGTGAAGGGGATCGAATGATCTTGGACCAGCCAAGCGGTAATACCACCGGGCGAGTTTACCTCTTTGATCTTAATCTCGGCCCAGGCGGGAAGGGCAATGATCAGCGCAATTAGCGTTGCGGCAAACCGTTTCATTGTGTCACCTCATCGTCACGCATCAGCCAGCCAGTGACCGAGGTTTCAGGTTGCAGCACTTCACGGGCAGCCGCGATGATCTCGTCACCCGTCACAGCCTGCAGGATGTCGGGCCAGGCCTGCACATCTTCGACCGTCAACCCGCTGGTCAACGCACGACCATAGCGGTTTCCAATACCGTCCACGTTATCGCGCGCATAGGTCTGCGCGGCGCGGAGCTGCATCTTAATGCGCTCCAGGTCTTCATCCTTGACACCTTCCGCGATGAAATCCGCAACGGCCTGATCCATGGCATCCTCCGCATCCTGAAGCGAAACGCCCTCAGCCGGCACAACGATCAGATCAAAGGTCGTGTCATCCAATGAGACCCCCTTGTAGAACGCACCGGTATAGACCACCTTCTGCTGCTCAAATTGCAGCTTTTCATTCAGATATGAGGTTGTGCTTCCTCCCAGCAATTCCGCCAAAAGAAACAGGGCAGCGGCCTTCTCCTGCTCACCGGCGTCCCGTTCAGGGGCCAGATAGCTGCGCTGCACGTAGGGTTGTGCGACACGCGCATCCTTGAAGGTCAGGCGACGTTCGGCAGTCTGGGGTGGTTCTTGCGAGCGTATCCGCTCGGGCAAATCAGGGTTGGCTGGGATAACACCGTAGTACTGATCGGCCAACGCCCTGACTTCGTCGGGGTCAACATCTCCGGTGACGACCAATATGGCGTTATTGGGTGCATAATGGGTCTGGTAGAAGGACAGGGCGTCGTCCATATCCAACGCCTCCATCTCGTGGCGCCAGCCGATAATCGGCGCTCCGTAACGGTGGTTCAAATATTGCGCTGCATTCATCTGTTCTCCGAACAGAGCGCGTGGATTGTTTTCGGTCCGCTGATTACGCTCTTCCAGAACCACGTCGCGTTCGGTGATGATATCATTCTCGGTCAGGCGGATGTTGCGCATACGATCTGCCTCCATCCGCATCATCAGTTCCAGCCGGTCAGCGGCGACACGCTGAAAATAGGCGGTGTAGTCGTAAGAAGTGAAAGCGTTGTCATTGCCGCCATTGGCCGCGACAGTGGCTGACAACTCGCCCGCTTCCATTGTGTCGGTGGCTTTGAACAGCAGATGTTCCAGGAAATGTGCAACGCCAGAGGATCCGATCGGTTCATCGGCGGATCCGGCCCGGTACCAGACCATATGCTGCACAACAGGAGCGCGATGATCCTCGACCACTACGACGTCCATGCCGTTTTCCAGCGTAAATGTGGTGACAGCCTCTTGCCCCTCTTTCGCGAACAAGGGGGTGGCGGCGATCAGGGCAGCCGACAATGCCAGGGCCCGAACCATGGGGCATCCTCCGTTTCATTTCTGATATTCAAACTACGGTGGTGCCGCCGGGGTTCAAGGCCAATGACGGAAAGTTAAGAAGAATTCATTCCAGCGGCGGGGCCGACGGCGTTTCGATCCCACGACGACGCGCCGCTTCATTGGTCGCGTTCGCATCGATTGACTGACGTTCATAGACCTGCGAGTACCGATCAACCGGGAACAGGCGCAGGCGGGTCCAGCGACCGCGATTTTTGCGGAAAGCCGCATCCTCTTCGGCCGTTATCTGACGCGTATTGGCAGGAACGCCATATCTGCTTGAGGCCGTCACAAGCGCCGCATCGCTGGCCGGTATTGAGGTATTCGGGTTCAGCGCTGCCTCACTACCACCCAGCGCCACAACGGCGTCCGCTTTGGGGTTAGGATCGGTCAGGTTTGCACCGCCGGGAGTCGGCGCTGGAAGAAAGGCGTAGTCCTTGGGCTGGGTCAGCGGCTTGACGGGCAATACCGAAAATTCATCCGGCCCCGCTCCGGGCGGATCAAGATTGCGCAAACCAATATCGGAACAGCCCGCAACGACAACGGCGAGTGTCAGAACAAGAATGGCGCGTGGCATACGCATCAGTGTCTCCAGCCAGTTTCAGGCGCTTTTATCGCATATCGTCCGGCAGGTCACGAGGGCTTTTTGCCATCGAACAGGACCAATCCCAAAGCTCCCGCAAATATGAACACATCCGCCAGATTGAACACAAAAGGGTTGCTGATCCCGCAGCAGGACATGTTCAAAAAATCCAGAACATAGCCGTAAAGCACCCGGTCCACGACATTTCCCAGCGCACCGCCGATCAGGAGACCGCCGCAGAATTGTTGAAGCTTCGTAGGAGCGATGCGGCCCAGCCAGATCAGGACGCCCAGGCAGATCGCCACGGAAACCCCGATCAGCACCCAGCGGGCGGCGTCACCGTCGCCCTGAAACAGGCCAAAATTGATGCCGCGATTCTCGCCGTATCTGAAAACCAGAAGCGGTGGCAGCACGTCGATATCGCCCTGCGCCACGCGCATTACGTGAACGACCAGATACTTACTAATCTGGTCGATCAAAAACGCCGCCAATCCGGCCCATAGGATGAACGAACCGCGCATCAGTGACGGAAATGCCGCATGCCGGTGAAGACCATGGCCAGACCGGCCTCATCCGCCGCCGCGATCACTTCATCATCACGCATCGAACCGCCGGGCTGAATAACGCATGTTGCGCCTGCCTCGGCGGCCTCCATAAGCCCATCGGGGAAGGGGAAGAATGCATCAGAAGCTACGGCCGAACCGATGGTCAGCGGCTGGGGCAAGCCCAGCGCATCAGCCATACGCTCGGCTTTCTTTGCCGCGATCAGTGCCGAGTCAACGCGGCTCATCTGCCCCGCGCCGACACCCACGGTCGCGCCGTCTTTGACATAGACTATGGCGTTGGATTTGACATGTTTCGCCACTTTCCACGCGAACAGCAGGTCGCGCATCTGCTCCTCAGATGGCGCTTTTTTGGTGACCACCTTCAAGTCATCCATACCAACAAAGCCGTTATCCTTGTCCTGCACCAGCAGGCCACCGGCCACCTGTCGCACAGTTTTACCACCGGCGGTCACATCCGGCAGAGCTTCGGTCGTCAGCAGGCGCAGGTTCTTCTTGGCGGCGAAGATCGCCTTGACCTCGTCTGACGCCCCCGGAGCGATCACAACCTCGGTGAAAATCCCCGTGATCTCCTGCGCGGTTTCCGCGTCCAGCGGTTGATTCAACGCCACGATACCGCCGAATGCCGACGTCCTGTCGCAGTCGAACGCGGCTTTATAGGCCTCAAGCAACGTCGCACCTATCGCTACACCACACGGATTGGCATGCTTGATAATCGCACAAGCTGCCCCTTCGGCCGGGTCGAACTCAGCGACCAACTCAAAGGCGGCATCGGTATCGTTGATGTTGTTATAGCTCAGTTCCTTGCCCTGATGCTGTACGGCCGTCGCCACGCCCGGACGACCCGAGCCATCTACATAGAACGCTGCCGACTGGTGGCTATTCTCGCCATATCGTAAGGTCTGTTTCAGCTCACCGGCAAAGGCGCGGCGTTTGGGCGCCTCAAGCTCCAGCGCATCGGCCATCCAGTTGGACACGGCTGTGTCATAAGCGGCAGTGCGGGCATAGGCCTTTTGCGCCAACCACTGACGGAAGCCCAGAGAAGTCTTACCGTAATTCTCTTCCAGCTGATCCAGCAGCGACGAGTAGTCTTCGACGTCCACAACCACGTTTACAAAAGCATGGTTCTTCGATGCGGCACGGATCATGGCTGGGCCGCCGATATCGATGTTCTCGATACACTCATCATAGGCAGCGCCCTTGGCCACGGTCGCTTCAAATGGGTAGAGATTTACCACAAGCAGATCAATTGCGCCTATACCATGTTCGTTCATCGCGGCGACATGGGTGTCATTATCGCGCAGAGCCAGCAGCCCGCCATGGACCATCGGGTGCAGCGTTTTGACCCGGCCATCCATCATCTCGGGGAAGCCGGTGATCTCGCTGACATCTTTCACCTCCAACCCCGCATCGCGTAGCGCCTTTGCGGTACCGCCGGTCGAAAGCAGTTCAACCCCGCGTTCGGCCAACGCCGTTCCCAGCTCGATCAGCCCGGTTTTGTCGGAAACGGAAAGCAACGCGCGGCGCACGGGGTGAAGGTCGGTCATGGGTCCAAAGGTCCTTTTGGCGTCAGTCGAAAACGGGCTCGTCCCGGTGCGTATCCCGCACGGCATAGGCTGTATCCTGAGCCTTGCTGAGCGTCCACCGGATGCGCGTCGCATACTCCATTGCGCGCCCAGATAGAACGATCTGTTTTGTCGCGCGTGGCTTCAAACGGCCTTTTTCAAGGTAAACGCTTGGTTCAACTGACAACTTTCCAACGCCATCATGGCGGAAAACCCATATCTCACCGCTTTTGAGCGCCATCGACACCGCAGCGCCACCCAGATCAAGTGCCGCATCAACGTCAGGATGCAGGTGAAACCGGATGTCAAAGGCTATCCCCTGCAGACCTGCCCCGTCCATCGCGCGATCGAACTGCCGTTTGGCTTTGTCGGTTGCGGTCAGCAGAATATCCTCGCCCACCAGCTCACGCCCGTCAAAGCGCAGTTCAAGCGTGCGGGCATGGGTCAGGCCAAACACTTTGGCGTAGCCGTCATGACCCACCATAAAGCGGGTGCCTTCGAATGCATCCTCGAAATCCACGGGCACATCCTGCGGGCCATCCACCAATGCTTCCTGCGACGACCCATTTGCGCCTTCTGCAAGCCGGGCGCTGGAATACCCTTCGACACATAGGGTCGAATGCGACGGGGTCGCGCGCCCTGCCCTGCGCCATTCCTGCCCAAAACTGCCGCCTGATCCACAGTTCACGATCAGAGGACGGCGCCCCGAGGTCAGCTCAAACGCAAGCGAGGATGCGTGGGCGTTGAACGACGCAGCACCTTTGGGAGGCGCGCTGGCATCCACCAGAACCGTGGTTCTCGAGGCGGCCAATCGTGCATAACCCATTGACAGGTCCGAATGCTGCTGCGGCTTGACACCGCTTTGCGTCAGTGCCTGATCCAGCCGCCCTTCAAGCCCACGCCCGCCCCCGTGAAATCTGGCCAGAGATCCATCTGCATGACGCAGATTTCGCAGAGTAGGTGCAATGCGCTTGATCGCCCCGGTCTGAGAGGCAGGCGTGCCTCGGCCAACTTCACCAAGTGCAGCAGAGGTCCAGGCCAGCAGAGTGAAGACCTCCAGCAATTCCTCAGGGTTGCGGGTGAGAATGCCGCCCTCGGCATCGATCTGGCGGTCGCATTCCCGGGCCAGTGCGCGCAATGCGGGATCAGCCAGTTGCTCCAACCCCTCCAGGGCCAAACCAGCCTGAACCAGCCCTGCGAGCGCTTCGAATCTCGGCAATCCTGGTGTTGCTGCTGTCCAGCGTTTGGAAAGAAACCATGTTTGTTGTGCCAAGGAGCGGAAGAAAGCTCTGCTTTGCGCTTCGTCAGCGCCGCGTAGCAGAAATTGCGCGTGGTTGATCCAGCGCATCACCCGACGCCCGGTCAGGTCCGGCGCCCAGCCGGGTCCCTTCCCGCGCCCATGTGCGGTGATCCAGCCCCAGACCCATCGCTGCGCCTTTTCACGGGCGCGCATATCGCCGACGGCTGCCAGATCATCCAGCCAGATGAAACCGTGGCGTTCATCATCAAAATCCGGACTGGGCGCAGCAACATCCCAGAGATCGGTGTCATCCGCCTCGACCAGATATCCAGCGAAAAGGAGATTCCCGGCCACCAGTTGTCGCCCGCGTGCATACGAACCGACGGTGCGCGGCTCAGGCTGGCTGACGAATCCCGAAACCGCCTTCCGCCTTTGGCTCAGGCGCGCGTAAAGGCGGTTCTGAAACCGCATCCAGCGATTGGCCATTGTGTCCGATTCTGACATGACGCTTGCGACTCTGCCCCTTGCGCTCTGCGGGCGCTTGAACACACGATAGACCGGTCCGCGCGTCAAGTCATCGAAAAGCGTCGCCTCAAGCGGATTTGTTCAGACAGGCGATATAGAACCCGTCCATGCTACCCTTGTCCGGCCAGAAATCCGGGCGCAGACGCAAGCCACCTTCTTCTGTAATCCAGTCCGGTTCAACGCCCGCAATCTCAAGCGCCGCACGGTCAATCTGCATATCCGGGTATTGATCCAGCGCCTCTTCGATCTGCACCTCTCCTTCGTCCGGCAACAAGGAACAGGTGCAATATACCAATCGGCCTCCGGGTTTGAGCAGGGTCCAGGCATGGGCTAGCATCCGGGCCTGTAGTTCGATCAATCCCCCGAATTCCGAGCCATCCTTGGCGAAGGGTAAATCAGGATGGCGGCGAATCGTGCCCGTGGCCGAACACGGCGCGTCGAGCAGGATGGCATCATACTGGCCCTGATGGTCCAGCGCATCACCAGCGATCACCTTAGCCTTCAAACCTGTCCGTTTCAGGTTCTCGCGCACCCGCTCCAACCGTGTTTCGGAGATATCCAGCGCCGTGACCTCTGCCTCTACCACAGCCAATTGCAACGTCTTGCCACCGGGCGCGGCGCAAAGGTCCAACACCTTTTCCCCGGCTTTCGGGGCCAGCACGCGCACAGGCAGCGCCGCTGCCGCATCCTGAACCCACCAGTTTCCACGCTTGTAGCCCGGCAAAGCCGACACCTGCCCCGCATCCTGCAAACGGACTGAGCCGGTGGGCAGGGCTTCTCCGCCCGGCGCCTCGGCGCCCGGTTTCAGCGTCACGTCCAGCGGTGCACCATTGAAATGGGCCTGTTCCATACCCTTTACCGCGTCATCGCCCCACGCCATGATCAGAGGATCGCGCAGCCAGTCGGGCAGACGGGGCACGCGCATCTTGGGCCAAGCATCCGGCCCATCGGCGGCAATCTTGCGCAAGACTGCATTCACCAACCCCTTGAGCCGCCCATGCTTGCGCGAACGTCCCACGATCTCGACCATCGAATTGACCACGCCATGCGCGGCCTCGCCCTGACACAGCTCGACCGTTCCAAGCCGCAGTGCGTTATGCACCGTTAGCGCTGGTGTCTGCCGCAGGTGATCGGCCAACAGCCGGTCGGCACGCTCAAGCCCTCGCAGGGTTTCAATCGTCAACCGCTGTGCGCGCGCACGATCCTCGGGTACCAGACGATCCAATGCGCCGGCCGCCAGACACTCAGGTAACAGCCGCCCCTCGCCCAATATCTGATCCAGCAGATAGATTGCACTGCGCCGCGCGGCGGTTGCAGAGTTTGACATGATGCTGAGTGCCTCTCGTGACCTTTGCCCGCATTGCCTTATGCGGACTAGGGCGTATATCAAGGCGCTGAACGGAAAGGAACCCAATGTCATGAGTGACGAGTGCAAAGATTTGCCCCCCGCCGCGCAGCGCGCATTGGCCGAGGCTGAGGAACGTCGCAAAAAGGCCGAAGCGGAAGCCAAGGCGCAGCCCAAGGAACTGGGTGGGCGCGACGGTCCTGATCCGGCCCGCTATGGTGATTGGGAAAAAAAGGGCATCGCCATCGACTTTTGATCAGGCCGCGCCCCGAAACGCCTGCAGAAAGTCGTCTATCAACGCTCTTTGCCGTTTCGACCTTGCCCGATCCTCGGGCCAGGTCAGCCAATAGCCATCCTTTGTCCGAAGCTCGGGCATATCCAATCTGTGTAACTGACCAGTCTTTAAGCTGCCCGAAGCCAACGGTAGTGAACCCAACGCGATCCCCATGCCCTGACGCGCGGCCGTGATCGCGTGACCTACCGAGTCAAAACTGATCCGGCCAGCCGGTAATTCATCAACCCCCGCAACCTGCGCCCAGTCCTTCCAACCCGGGCGTTCTCCGCGCAAATCAATCAGCGGCGCACCCCACTTGATGCCAGATGCGGCCATCGGTGCCAGAACTTCAGGCGCAATTAGCTTTGCCTTTCGTCCAGGCCAAACGCCTCTGCCATAGCGGATCTGCAGCCAGGTACGCTCTTCCTCCAGTGAGGCGCGGCGCGCCATCGAATCTGTCATCACACGCACATTGGGCTGCGCCTCAAGAAATGCGGGCAAGGCTGGCAGAACCAGCGCATGGATGTGCGACGAAAGTCCCGCGACCCGAAGTTCGCGCGGGGATTTGCCGAAAAGATCCTCGGTATTGCGTTCCAGTGCTTGCAGGCTGTCCTGCACCAATGGCAGATAGCTTTCGCCTTCGATGGTCAGCGACACGCCCCGCGCCTCGCGCAAAAATAATGACCTGCCCAGCCATGCCTCAAGATTTCCGATCCGTTGACTGACTGCCGCCTGCGTCAGACCAAATTCGCGCGCGGCAGCAGAAAAACCGCCCAATCGCCCTGCGGCTTCGAACACGCGCAGCCAGTCCAAAGGAGGTAAACCGATCTGCTTCTTAGCCATAAGTATTTCCAGCCCTCAGTGGCAATAAGGTTTAATTGTAGTAATGCCACGGAGCGCGTATCTCCTCAAGCAAAGTCCGCGCCGAATAGGAGAGACCCCATGCTGCGCTCAGCTACTTTCGACCCTTCCATGGTCACCGTCGCATTTTCCGATGGTACCCAGGCCAGATTTCACGCCATTTGGCTGCGCGACAATGCGCTGGACCCCGAGACCCGCGCCCCCGGCAACGGGCAGCGCCTGATTACAATCGGCGATATTCCCACCGATATCTCGGTCAGCACCGCCGAGATCCAAAATGGCGATCTGAGTGTTACCTTTCAGCCCGAAAACAAATCCGTGATGTTCCCTGCCGATTGGCTGGCCGATCACGTTTATGACCGCGAACAGGCGCAAGAAGTTGGCCGCACCGCATCAGGCGTCACCACATGGGAGCGTGGTATCAGCGCCCCCAGCGGTGACTGGGAAAGGGTGCACACCGACCCGGAGGCTAAGCGTAGCTGGCTGGCTGCCGTCGCGGAGTACGGCTTTGCCAAGCTGACAGGTGGCCCGACCGAGCCGGAATCGCTGCTGAAAGTGGCCGATCTGTTCGGCTACGTGCGCCAGACAAATTATGGCCCCTATTTCGAGGTTCGGACCGAGGTGAACCCGACCAACCTCGCCTATACTGGGTTGGGGTTGCAGGCCCATACCGACAACCCTTATCGCGACCCGGTACCGACACTGCAAATCCTCTACTGCCTTGAGAATTCGGCTGAAGGCGGTGATTCCATCGTTGTCGATGGTTTCCGCGCGGCTGAGCGTCTGCGCGATCTGAACCCTGAGGGCTTCGCCTTGCTTGCAGGCTATCCGGCACGGTTCGAGTATAAAGGTTCGGACGGGGTCTGTTTGCGGTCACGTCGCCCGATGATCGAACTTTCCCCCGATGGCGAGTTGATCGGCATTCGCTTCAACAACCGCTCGTCTGCGCCGTTCGTGGATGTACCCTTTGACAAGATGGAAGCCTACTATGCAGCCTATCGCCAGCTGGGCGAGATCATTGACGATCCCGCCATGGGCGTGTCTTTCAAGCTGGAACCGGGCGAAAGCTTCATCGTCGACAACACACGCGTAATGCATGCACGGCTGGGCTATTCCGGGGCCGGGTCTCGCTGGTTGCAGGGATGCTATGCTGACAAAGATGGGCTGCTTTCGACACTGGCCGCCATGCAGATGACACAACCGGAGGCGGCGGAATGAAACCCGATTTCTCGACCTTAAACCGGGACAATATCGTTGCCTTTATCAGCGACATCTTCGATCGTCGGGGGGGTGAGGAATATCTGGGCGAACCCGTCACCATGGCCCAGCACATGCTGCAGGGTGCCACGATTGCCGAACAGAACGGGCAGTCCGAAGAAATTATCGTCGGTGCGCTGTTGCACGACATTGGCCATTTTACGTCGGAATTCGGCACTTACCATCCGGACGATACCGAGGACCGGCATCATGAAGATGCAGGTGCCGAGGTGCTGGAGCAGTTCTTTCCGTCGGTCATCACCGATTGCTGCCGGTACCACGTGGCAGCCAAGCGGTATCTCTGCGCCACCAAGCCGGAGTATTTCAATCGCCTGTCCGCAGCCTCGGTCCATACGCTGGAACTGCAGGGTGGTCCGATGAGTGCCAAGGAGATAGCCGAGTTCGAGGCAAATCCGAACCTGAAAGAGATCATTCAGGTCCGTTATCTGGACGAAGCGGGAAAACGCGCTGATATGGAGACCCCGGATTTCGCCCATTTCGCACCGATGGTACAACGGATGGTCGACCGGTACATTCAGGCAAGCTGAGACAGCTTTCATCCGCCCGATCGATAGAGCCAAGAAAATTCGTCGAATTTTCTTGGCTCTTGATCCTGAAGCCTACAGCCCCAGAACATCCACCATGTCATACTGGCCCGGCGCCTTGCCTTGACCCCACAACGCGGCTTTGAGCGCCCCACGGGCAAAGATCGCACGGTCAGTAGCCAGATGGCGCAACACGATACGCTCACCGGGTGCCGCGAACAGGACATCGTGTTCGCCGACAATGTCTCCGCCACGAATCGCGTGGAAGCCGATATCGCCGCGTTTTCGCGCACCGGTAATACCGTCGCGGCCCCGATCGGCCACATCCGCCAACTTGACACCGCGCCCTTCTGCGGCAGCTTCGCCCAGCATCAAAGCCGTGCCTGAAGGCGCATCGACCTTGTGATGGTGATGCCCCTCGATGATCTCGATATCAAAATCCTCATCCAGCGCGGCGGCGACCTTCTTGGTCAGCTGAACCAACAGATTTACCCCGAGGCTCATATTCCCGGCCCGCACAATCACGGCATGGCGCGCGGCAGGTTCCAAAGCTGCGATCTGTTCATCCGTCATTCCGGTGGTGCCAATCACGTGAACGCACCGCGCTTGTGCTGCCAGCGCGGCAAACTCGAGCGTCGCCTCGGGCGCCGTAAAGTCGATAACAGCCTGCGCCTGCGCAAATGCCTCCAGCGGATCGTCAGTGACGGTAACACCGAGCGCCTGCCCGCCCATCGCCTGACCCACATCCTGACCGATCCAGTCATGACCCTTACGCTCGACCACACCAACCAGACGCGCCTGATCGCTCTCAGACACGGTCTTGATCAGCATCTGCCCCATACGGCCCGAAGCCCCTGTGATGACGATCCCCGGAATATGGGTCATTGCGCTGGTCCTTTCTAAAGTCGGCTCAAAGCCTCCTACCCGGTTCGCGCCCGCTTGGCAAAGCCCCGCTTTGGGCTTAGATCGGGGGGCATGGCAAAGAACAAATTCCACGATGGCCCCGGCCCTTCCCAACGACAGCTGCGCGTCGGCGAACTGATCCGCCGCACCCTGTCCGAGATTCTGGCGCGCGGAGATGTCCACGACCCCGACCTGAACCGCATGTCGATCACCGTGGGTGAGGTGCGCACCTCGCCCGATCTGAAGATCGCCACCGCCTATGTGCTGCCCTTGGGCGGCAAGGGGCAGGAGGACGTGATCGAACTGCTCGCTCGAAACAAGGGTGAGCTTCGGCGCGCAGTGGGCAAGAAGGTGGGCCTGAAATTCTCACCCGACCTGCGGTTCCGTTTGGACGACACGTTTGATCGACTGGACGACACCCGCCGTATGTTTAATCAGGACGCGGTACGCCGCGATCTGGACGAGTGATCCGTACCCTTGTCACGCTGTGTGCTGTCCTTTGGGCCGCGCAAGTCTCTGCAGTCACCTGCGAGAAGCTGACTCATGAGGACAAGCGATATACGGTTTGCGAGGTGGATACCTCGGAAGATTTGCGCCTGTTTCTGAACGATGAAAATGGCGATCTGCTGGGTCATTTCTCTTCGGTGAATGAGGCGTTGGAGCCTCAAGGGAAAAGGCTCGTCTTTGCGATGAATGCGGGCATGTACCATGACGACCGCTCGCCCGTCGGCCACTATGTCGAAGAAGGGCAAGAGCAGATGCGCGTGATACCGAATGCCGGACCCGGCAATTTCGGCCTGCTGCCCAACGGTTTGTTCTGCATCCGTGAAAACCGTGCCGATGTGTTCGAGACTTTGGATTTCGTCGATCAGGCGCCGCAGTGCCGCTTTGCGACACAATCGGGCCCCATGCTGGTGATCAACGGAGAGTTACACCCTCGCTTTCTGCCGGATTCAACCTCGCGCTACACCCGAAACGGAGTGGGCACCAGCGCCGATGGCACGCGTGTGGTGTTTGCGATCTCGGACGATTACGTCACTTTCTTTGAATTTGGCAGCCTATTCCGCGATGTATTGAAAACACCGAATGCGCTGTTTCTAGATGGCAACATTTCCCGCATGTATGATCGCGCCAGCAACCGGTCGGATATCGGGTTTTCGCTGGGACCCATCGTGGGTGTCGTCGAGGACGTTCCGGCAAATTGACAGCATCGAAACGATCCGCTAACTCGCGCGCCTCAGCAAGACTCAAGGTGTAGAATGGGACGCAAACGCAAGGGCCGCGACATTTCCGGTTGGCTGGTGGTGGACAAGCCCGCTGGCATGACTTCGACCGCGGTGGTCAACAAGGTGCGTTGGGCGATGGACGCCAAGAAAGCCGGCCATGCGGGCACGCTGGACCCCGAGGCGACCGGCGTTCTGGCCGTTGCGCTGGGTGAGGCAACCAAGACCGTCCCCTACATCACCGATGCGCTGAAGGCCTACACCTTCACCGTGCGGCTGGGGCAGGCCACCAACACCGATGATGCCGAGGGCGAAGTCATCGCTGAAAGCATTGCGCGCCCCTCGGATGAGGATATCAAACAAGCGCTCGGCCCGTTTCTGGGCGATATCAAACAGGTGCCGCCCAAGTTCTCGGCCGTGAAAATCGACGGTCAACGCGCCTATAAGCTGGCCCGAGATGGCGAGGATGTAGAACTGACCGCCCGCCCTCTTTGGGTAGAGGAACTGGTGCTGATCGACCGCCCTGACGAAGACCACGTCGTGCTGGAGATGACCTGTGGCAAAGGTGGCTATGTCCGTTCCATTGCGCGTGATCTGGGTGAGGCGCTCGGCTGCCACGGCCACGTGAAAAAACTGCGCCGCATCTGGTCCGGCCCGTTTGAGGCCGAGGATGGCCTGACCATCGAACAGATCGACGAAATGGCCAAAACCACCGCATTGGATGATTATCTGCATCCGCTGGAAACCGGCCTGTCGGACCTGCCCGAGCTGAAATGCACCTCTGAAGGAGCCACCCGTCTGCGGAATGGCAATCCGGGCATGGTGCTGGCCTCTGACGTGGAATACGGCGACGAGGCCTGGGCCTCGCTGGATGGCAAGGCCGTGGCCGTAGGAATTTACAAGTCGGGCGAATTGCACCCAAGCCGCGTCTTTGCCGCCAACTGATGACTGTTCAGGCGGCGATACGCAATTTGTGACCCAGTCGAAGTACCTCGGACACCAGTAGATCCAGATCCTGCTTTTGCGTGCGGTGATTGTTGACCGCCACCCGTAGGCAATGCGCTCCCTGAACCGTTGTATCCGATAAAACCGCTGTGCCTTCCTCTTGCAGGCACAACATGATTTCGCTGTTAATCGCACGCAGAGTTTCGGGGCTGAGACCGCCCGGGTCATAGCGGAAACAAACGATGTTTATGTTGGTGGGGAACATCAAGGTGAGGTCATCCTCTGCCTCGATCAGCGAAGTCAGATAACGCGCCTTTTCGATATCCTGATCAATGAGCCTGCCGAATTTCTGAACGCCGTGCTCCTTCAAGGACATCCAGACCTTGAGCGCTCGAAACCCACGCGAAGTCTGAATGCCGTAATCGTGCAAAAACGCCGCCCCGGCGACGCCTCGGGATTGCGGTTCCAGGTATTCCGGGGTCAGAGTAAATGTCGCGTGGTGGGCATCATGGCTTCGCACCAACGCGCAACCCACTTCGAAAGGCGCATGTAACCATTTGTGTGGGTCGAGCGCGACGGAATCCGCGCGTTCGATGCCGGACACGCGCCAACTGTTATCATGGGCGATTGCAATTAACGCACCGATACAGCCGTCAACATGAAACCACAGGCCTTCCTCGCGGCAGAAATCGGCAATCGCCGACAAGTCGTCGATGGCGCCTGTGTTCACGGTTCCGGCGGTAGCAATCACACAAGCGGGGTTAAGGCCGTCTGCGCGATCCTGCGCGACCATGCCGGCAAGCGCTTCAAGATCCATCGTCAAATCGTCTTGCGTAGGAGCACGCCGCAGCGCCTTGTTGCCCAGACCCAGTGTTTCGAGCGACTTTTGGTGACAACTGTGCATCTGATCCGATCCGTAGTACCGCATCGGCTTATCCATGGCGGCGATGCCCTCTTCGCGCATGTCGATCCCGGATTTGACGTTGCGGGCCACCGTCAGCCCGATCAAGTTTGCCACGCTGCCGCCGCTGACCAATGTCCCACTGGCCCCTTCCGGCAGACCGATCATCTCGCGTAGCCAGTCGACGACTTGTCGGTCGATCAGGGCTGCCGCATGATTCCCACCCCCTAGGTTCGATCCCTGAACCGCAGCCAGAAAATCCGCCATCGCGCCTGTGAAATTGCTCGCGCCCATATACCAGCCCCAAAACCGGGGATGAATATTGCCCATTGGATACTGCATGACCTGAGACTGGACATCATCCATCAAATCACCCAACGGCATACCCTGCTGAGGTGCAGGCGTTTCGAACCCGTTGCGTATCGCAGTCGGCATATCTTTCCAAATCGACCTATCACGCACATCACGCGTATGATCCAACGCCATATCCAGCATCTCATGTGCTAACTTGCGGGTCTGCTCCCAATCCGCCGGATCCAATGTCTCGAATGTCATGTCTTCCCCCAGAATAAGCCGTTCAAATGAAGGCAGGTATAGCACAAGTTAAGAAACAGGACATCGCCCCTTGTAAACGGGCCTAATTCCAGCCAAACCCGACTGCATGATCACCCGTTCTCACACCAAGGGCGACGCGCCCTCGACTGCTATCTACTCCGATTGCGAAAAATACCGCTATAGCCTGACCCGTATCTGGAACCCGGCGGGCCGCAAGGCGTTGTTTGTGATGCTGAATCCGTCGACGGCGACCGAGGTGCAGAACGACCCCACGGTGGAACGTTGCGAGCGTCGCGCACGCACACTGGGTTTCGGAGCTTTTCAGGTCACCAATATCTTTGCCTGGCGCGACACTGATCCGCGCAAGATGCGAGCATCTGCAGATCCGGTGGGGTCTGAGAATGACGCAGCCATCCTGGACGGCGTGGAATGGGCGGATCAGGTCATCGCCGCCTGGGGCACCCATGGCGCACATCTGGAACGCGGCCCCGCAGTTGAGGAATTACTGCGCGGCACGGGCCAGCCCTTGTTCCACCTTGGGCTGACCAAGGACGGGCATCCGAAGCATCCTCTCTACATTGCGTACACTCAGCAGCCCGAACCCTGGTGATAAAGGGTTAACCACGCTCTCAGCTTCGCTTTGACCAAGCCATTGTTTGCATGAGATGTTTTACACTCGGAGCCATTGTGCTTGCGGAGGGTAGAAATGTTTCTGATCGGATTATTCGGAATGGCCGCCATGGGTGGTGCGGCCTACGCAATCAGCGACGTACTTGTGCCAGAAGACAAAGGCGATGACGAGGAGGAAGACGATCGCATCGAGGAAACGGCCGACGACGACCTGTCGGAAGGCAATTTGCTTGACGCGGACGAGAATGTCGACGAGCCCAGCTCTGCCGAGGAAACCGACTCTGACACTGGTGAGATTGTGTCCGAGTATGAAGGCGATCTGGTCATTGCGGGCGATGAGGATGCGGATGTTCTGACCGGGCAGGAAGGCAACGATCAGATCAACGGATATGGCGAGGACGACTGGATCGACGGCGGCGCCGGCAACGACGTGTTGTATGGCGGTGGTGGCGGGGACGTCCTGTTTGGCAACCTCGGGAATGATGTGCTCCATGGTGAATATGGTGACGACGCGCTGGACGGAATGTCAGGAAATGACGACCTGTATGGTCATTTCGGAACAGATGATCTGAGCGGCGGTGATGGGAATGACCGGCTTTTTGGTGGTCAGGGCGATGACACGTTAAGCGGCGATGACGGCGACGACGCGCTACAAGGCGGAGATGGCGACGACTACCTTGTTGGGGGTGCCGGTGAAGACGCCCTGTTTGGCGGAGATGGTGGTGACATCTTGTCCGGAGAAGATGGCCCGGACGAGCCTGCGCGCGACTTCCTAAACGGGGGCTCTGGGGACGACGTCATTCTTGCCGAAGACGGCGATGTGGTCACAGGTGGAGAGGGTGAGGACGAGATCGTTGTGCAGTCCGACCCCGAGCAGGAAGCCACGACAATCATGGATTTCCAGATCGGTCACGACAAGCTTCTGATCACCTGGGACAACCCGGAAGAACCGGAATTGACGATCGAACAGGACAGTGAAAACAACAGCTTGACCCATGTTCGGGTCAATGGCGAAGACGTCGCTCAGCTTTTTGGCGCAGAGGGTCTGACTGTTGAAGATATTCAGTTTGTGACCGAAGCCCAGTTGGAGCAGTACGCCTTCACCAGTTGAGCCTGCAGAATCCCTTTGCCATTTGCGGTGAATGCGCCTATACGCGCCCATCCACATCGGAATCGGTGCGGTTTTCTCCATGGGCCTGTGCTGGACGACATCCCGGCCTGCGCCATCAACTCTAACCTTTAAAGGAGACCCCGATGTCGATTACTGCCGCTGATAAAGCACGCGTCATGAAAGAATTCGCAACCAAGGACGGCGACACTGGTTCGCCTGAAGTCCAGGTTGCTATCCTGACCTCGCGCATCAACACCCTGACCGAGCACTTCAAAACCCACAAGAAAGACAACCACGGTCGTCGTGGTCTGCTGAAGATGGTTGCTCAGCGCCGTAAGCTGCTGGACTATCTGAAGGGCAAAGAAGAAGCACGCTATCAGGACCTGATCAAAAAGCTGGGCATCCGCCGCTAAACGCGTTTTGTTCATGTTGTACAGGCGCTGAGGCCCTGTTCGTACAAATTGTACATCTTGTACGCCCGCCATTTGGTGGGCGTATTTGTTTTGGTCACTGTCTAATCTAGTGAACTGTGCGGCGCGCGAATTTCCCGCCATGTTCATGAGAGACGGCACACACATACCTGCGGCCCAAACCTTACCGCTACGCAAAGAAGCGCAAACTTTTTTTAACTTCCTGTGAACCACTTCACTGAACGCGGTCAAAGATTGCGCCATTCTGAGGATGTTAGTGAGTAGGCGCTTCTTTTGTTTCGAGCGTCAGGTTTTTCATAGTCCTCCCTTTTTTACTGGGCGTGCCTGTAGCGGGCGCGCCCATTTTCGTTCGGGACACACTGATGAAACCTACTTGCCTTTGGTATCAAGCGCCTGAACGCCGGGATGGCGAAACAGTTTCGCCATCGCAATCAATGCCAGTACACCGCAGATGACCGCGAGCACGAAAGGCATCCGCAAATTGATAGCCATGAGGGACCCGCTGAGGGCCGTAATGGTCCCGGAGCCCAACGCGTAGATGGCGACTGTCACACCCATGACCCAACCTTGCTCGGTTGGGCCGACGCTCGCGGAAAACAACGAAAGCATGGTCGGGTACATGATCGCGAACGCGATGGTTATCGGAACAATCAGGACATAGGTCAGATCGGCCATGGGGTTCAGCATGAAGGCCAATATCCCAAGTGCCATCGCTGCAATGGAGACATACAGAATCGGAAACTTTTTGTACCGCTCGTGCAGCGGCGCGGTGAGGTAGGCACTGCCAAAGGCCATGGAGCCTCCGAACACGGCGAGGGCCATGCTGTTTTGAAGCGTACTGAACTTGAACCGGGTCAGCAGATACGTGTCGATGAAGAAGAAAAACGCATTCAGGCACATCAGCGAGAACAACATGACGACCGAAAGCCGCAAAACGACCGGGTGCGAGAAGACTTTCCACAGGTTCAAAACAACATCTAAAAGCCCGAAGTCAATTTTTTGTCTTTTGAAACCGGGTTCGGAGAAGAAGAACAGAATCAGTGCCATGTTGATCAGGATCAGGGCAATGGCGACGTAGAAAGGCAGTTCCAGTGACGCAAATGACCCCATCAGGTTTTGGTCGCTGAGCAATCCTGAAATCAGTGGCCCCCCGAGCAGGCCCAGCGCGGATGCCGCAACAATCATCCCGAGGTTTTTTGATTTCTCCTGATCGTCATGGCTGATGTCGATCAATGCGGCCTGCGCAATGGGTTGGTTGGCCGTCGTAAACCCGGAAATGGCGCGCCCCAAAAGCAACAGCCAATAGCTGGACGTCATGATCGCGGCCACAGTCAGAACATAGCCGATCAGGGCACCGGTAAGGCAGATCATGATGCCTGTTTTACGCCCGATATAGTCCGACAACTTGGCGATGAAGGCCGCCCCGAAAAAGTAGAACAGAAAGAAGACGACAATCAGAATCGTATATTCGAGCTGGCGGATATTCGTCGCTGTTCCATGTGCGAGGAAAGCCTGGTGTGGATCCAGCAGGATCGTGTTGAAAATCGGCACGATCAATCCAAAACCCATCACGTCAATGAAAACGACCAGCAACAGAGACAATCGTGAAAGGTTCATAACAGCTTCCTCATTACGGTCCCGGAATAATCCAATTTCAAAACGTCGAGGGGGCCGGCCACATCACAAGAAACACGCGCTGCGCCAAGATTTGCCCGGAGTCAGGGTATGAGCTCTTTTGTTTTCTGTCCAATTTGGCGCGGCGACGGGCGGTATCCGGGGGGCTGACCTTGGGTTTCGAATTGTGACGCCGCGTCGCGAAAGTCGGGCCCTAGGTTAGAAGGTTGACGTAAGCGTAAGAAGTGCCGTGATTTTTTTCCAAGCGGTCAAAAAAATGATGCAAACAGCAGATTTCTTCCCCCTTTCTCGGCACCCCATTTTTCTTACATGGACGGTGTCGCTGCGGGTTCACACTCACGGAAGTTGGTCTTTGAGCCCTTCCCTCAAGTGGCTTGGACCTGACCCGCAGCGGCAAGGATTTGATGACCATATGTTGCGGGAGTTGAATGATGCCATTGAAGACAATTCTGAGCCGGGTGTTTGCAACCAAGATGTCTGAGACGTCCAACGCCACAAATGCGCGGTCGATTTTGAATAATCCCTACGACCATAAGAAGGCAATTTCGAAGGTTGAGACAGCGGCGGTTCTTCGCGGGATCCTAGAAGATGAAAAGATGGAATATCCAACCCAAGGCAAACGCGAGGATTCGCTGCACTGACCGCCGTTTGGTACGCTCCCGACGACTGCTGCATGGGCACGCGCTACAGGGGCCGCTCCGGACCAAAAACGCCCGCCGAATTGGCGGGCGTTTCGGTTTTCTCAGGATAATCCCAGTTACATCTTGGCCTTTTCTGATTTAAGCGCCAGCCACAGGCAGTAGCACATGATCAGAACCACCAAGGTAAACGGAATTCCAGTCGACACCGCTGCCCCTTGCAAGGCAGAGAGACCTCCGCCCAGCAGCAGTGCGATTGCGACGAGGCCTTCAAGCGTGCACCAGAACACGCGTTGCACAACCGGTGCGTCCATCTTGCCGCCTGCCGTGATCGTATCGATCACCAGCGAGCCTGAGTCCGACGATGTGACAAAGAACACAACGATCAGGATCAGAGCGATCGGGGCAATGATGCCGTAAAGCGGCAGCTCTTTCAGGAAGCCGAACAGCGCGCCCTCGGGGGCATAGCTTTCGATCACTGTGGCGCGGACGCCCTCTGCTCCGCCTGCGTTCAGCATGTCAATTGCGGCGCCACCAAAGGTCGACATCCACAGGGCGCAAACCGCAGTGGGTGCCAACAAGGCGCAGATCACGAACTCACGCACCGTACGACCTTTGGAAATGCGGGCGATGAACATGCCCACGAAAGGTGACCACGCAATCCACCAGGCCCAGTAGAAGGTTGTCCAGCCGTGGAAGTAGCTGGTGTCTTCCCGACCGAACGGATTGGACAGGGCCGGTAGATGGGTCACGTAATCCACCATCACGTTGAAGTACCGTGCAATGGCGGTTCCGACACCGGTAACTACGATGACGAAGATGAACAGTCCTACGGCCATGATCATGTTGATCTCACTCAACCGTTTGACTCCTGCATCCATGCCCATCAGGACCGAGCCCAGTGCGATCATCGTAATGCCTATGATCAGCAGGACGGTGACGGTGGGGCTGGGTTCGATGCCAAAGACCTCATACAGCCCGGCGGCCACCTGTTGTGCGCCCAAACCCAATGATGTGGTCAGGCCGAAGAGGGTCGCGAATACTGCCAGAGTATCGATGATGTGGCCCCACCAGCCCCAGACGCGCTCGCCCAGGATCGGATAAAAAGCCGAACGCAGGGTCAATGGTAGCCCGAGATTATAGCTGAAGATTGCAAGCGCCAGACCAACGGCCGCATATACAGCCCAGCCTTCGAGACCCCAATGATGGATCGTGCCGACAATGCCGATGTATTCGTTACCCGGCACAGCGATATCGATGCCCAGCGGGCGGGCGTTGCCGTCTTCTGCAAAGTTGTAATAGACCGGCTCCATCACGCCGAAGAACAACAGCCCGATGCCGATCCCGGCCGCGAACATCATCGCGATCCATCCGGCGTAGGAATAGTCGGGTTTGGCGTCCTTGCCGCCGATCCGCACCTTGCCCACAGGCAAGATGATCAGCACCAGACAGAACAGGGTGATTGCGTCAACCGACAGCACCAGAAACCAGTCAAACGTGCTGGTCAGCCATGGCCGGAGCCAGCCAAAGAACGTGGCTGCGGATTCCTGATTTGCCAGCGCGATCAGGACGAACGCAAAGATCAGGATACTAGAGATCAAAAAGACCGGGTTATGGATGTCCAGACCGAAAGGCCGGACATTGTCCTGCCCCAGCTCATATTCGGTCTCAAAGTCATAAATCCGGGGATCCGGATCCAGCATTTTCTTGGTTTGTGCCATGCGTCTGCCCTTCTGTTCGCTACGTGCAAACGCCAAGGTATTCGACCGGCGGACGGAGGTGATATTCGTATTCCCTTGGCGCGTTTCCGTCGTTTCGACCGCAGGTATGGTGGTTTCAGCCTATACGGATACTAAATTTTCACCAAATATATTCGATTTCGCGAATAGTTAGGCGGTGGGAGCGACCGAATTAGCTTTCAGAGCTGCAAATATCCTGTTATTCAACCAAATGGTTGACTGAAGCAGAAAAGGCATGTAATTCATCCAAATGGTTGAACGAGAGAATCGCTATGACCTAAGCGCTATATTGAAGGCCGCGTCCGACCCAACCCGCCGCGTGATCCTAACGATGCTCGCGCAGCAGGGCCCCTTGCGGGTGACGGATATTGCGCAGCAATTCGATATGAGCCTCAACTCGGTGTCCAAGCACATCAAGGTGCTCGAGAATGCCGGGCTGGTGCGGCGTCGGACGGAATGGCGCGAGCATCTGATCGAGGTGCAGATGGCCCCCTTGTCAGCCGTGGATGACTGGTTCGCCGGGCTGCGTTCGATCTGGGCGCTTCGGCTGGACGCCTTGGAAACTGCTTTGGAGGACCCAGAAGATGACGGAACTGTCCCTTGAAATAACCCGCGCCATTCCGCACCCGCCGGAAAAGGTTTTTGATGCTTGGCTAGACCCGGAAATGTTGGCCAAGTTCATGCTGCCCGGTCCCAACATGTCAGTGCCCGAAGCTTATTCTGACGCCAAGGTAGGGGGCCGGTTCAAGATCATCATGCGCGCGCCCGAGGCCGGGGACCTTCCGCATGAGGGCGAATACAAGGTGATCGACCGGCCCAATCGGCTGCAATTCACTTGGAACTCTCCTTACAGTCAGGACGATTCCACCGTGACGCTAGATTTCACGCCCACCGACAAGGGTACGGAATTGCGCCTGCACCACATCCGCTTCCCTTCGGAAGAAAGCCGCAACAATCACGAAGGTGGCTGGACCCGAATCCTTGAGACGCTGGAGGGTGCGCTGTGATCAACTGGCTCGCCCTTGGCGTGGGTGTGATCGCGGCCTTTCTGCTGGGCTGGCTGGTCTACGGACCCGTCGGCTTTCAGAAACGCTGGGCCGAGGGAACACGGATCGACCCCACCCCGCCCGAATCTCCACCCCTGCCGCAGATGGCGGCCCAGATCGTTTTCCTGATCCTGCTAGCCGCTGTGATCGCGGTGACCGAGACCAACAACAGCCTTGGCGTTGCGGTGCTGGCGATCCTCGCAGTGGCTGCTCAGGCCGCATCGGTCGGGGCATGGGCACAGAAAAGCGGCTTCGCCATCGCAGTCGACACCGGATATGCGCTGGGCTGCGGCGTGGTGATGATATTGGCGCACGCTATCCTTTGATACATCGGCCCCTGCCCAGCTTGGGCGGGCGTTAGGCAATCCCCTGCCCCCCAAAAACTCCCGACTTTCCAAAGCTTGCAAACTGATGTATGGGCCTGTCATCTGAGACGTTGTGCCCTGACCCCGGCACTCGAATGGAAGATAAAGTGGGGTCGGCGGCAATGGGGCCGCCATGCAAACCGGAGACCCGCAGGGGCGGGAGTGCTCCGTTCTAGGATACGCATATGTTTGATGTAACAAAGAAATCGATTCAGTGGGGCGAAGAGACGCTGACACTGGAAACCGGCAAGGTTGCCCGTCAGGCCGACGGCAGCGTGATTGCCACGCTGGGCGAAACCAGCGTCATGGCAAACGTGACCTTTGCCCGTGCTCAAAAGCCCGGTCAGGATTTTTTCCCGCTGACCGTACACTATCAAGAAAAATACTATGCCGCCGGTAAGGTTCCGGGTGGCTTCTTCAAGCGCGAAGCGCGCCCGACCGAGAAAGAGACGCTGACCGCGCGTCTGATCGACCGTCCGATCCGCCCGCTGTTTGTTGACGGCTTCAAAAACGAAGTTCTGGTGATGTGCACCGTGCTGTCCCACGATCTGGTCAACGACCCCGACATCGTTGCGATGATCGCGGCATCCGCTGCTCTGACCATTTCCGGCGCGCCGTTCATGGGTCCGATCGCCGGTGCCCGCGTTGGTTTCGAGGATGGCGAATACGTTCTGAACCCGACCGTCGACGACATGCAGGACCTGCGCCTGAACCCTGAACAGCGTCTGGACCTGGTTGTCGCCGGTACCAAAGACGCCGTGATGATGGTGGAATCGGAAGCGTACGAACTGTCCGAGGCGGAAATGCTGGGCGCGGTAAACTTCGCGCATGAGCAAATTCAGCCCGTGATCGACCTGATCATCTCGCTGGCCGAAGAAGCCGCGAAAGAGCCGTTCGAATTTGTCGCCCCCGATTACTCGGAGCTGTCCGCCGCTGTTTCGGCTGCCGGTGAAGAGAAGATGCGCGCCGCGTTCGCGATCACCGACAAGCAAGAGCGCACCGCCGCTGTTGCCGCGGCCCGTGAAGCGATCAAGGAAGCGTTGACCGAAGAGCAACTAGAAGACGGCAATCTCGGTTCCGCTATGAAGAAGCTGGAAGCTGGCATTCTGCGCGGTGACGTCGTCAAAGGCGGCAAGCGTATCGACGGTCGTTCGACCACCGATATCCGTTCGATCGTCGCAGAAACCTCGATGTTGCCGCGGACCCACGGTTCTGCCCTGTTCACCCGTGGTGAGACTCAGGCATTGGCCGTGACCACGCTGGGCACCGGTGACGACGAACAGTTCATCGACGCGCTACACGGCAACTTCAAATCGAACTTCCTGCTGCACTACAACTTCCCTCCCTACTCGGTGGGTGAAGTTGGCCGCGTGGGTGGTCCGGGCCGTCGTGAGATCGGCCACGGCAAGCTGGCATGGCGTGCCCTGCAGGCGGTTCTGCCTGCAGCGACCGACTTCCCCTACACGATCCGCATCGTGTCGGAGATCACCGAATCCAACGGCTCGTCCTCGATGGCGTCGGTTTGCGGTGGTTCGCTTTCGATGATGGATGCGGGCGTTCCGCTGAAAGCACCGGTTGCCGGTGTGGCCATGGGTCTGATCCTGGAAGATGACGGCAACTATGCCATCCTGTCGGACATTCTGGGTGACGAAGACCACCTTGGCGACATGGACTTCAAAGTGGCTGGCACCGAAAACGGCATCACCTCGCTGCAGATGGACATCAAGGTTGCGGGCATCACGCCTGAGATCATGGAGAAAGCCCTGGCGCAAGCCAAGGACGGCCGGATGCACATTCTGGGTGAGATGGGCAAAGCCCTGTCCGAGACCAACGAATTCTCGGTCCACGCCCCGCGCATCGAGACCATGAACATCCCCACCGACAAGATCCGTGAAGTGATCGGTTCGGGCGGTAAGGTCATCCGCGAGATCGTCGAGGTTTCGGGTGCCAAGGTCGACATCAATGACGACGGCGTCATCAAGATCGCGTCGCCCGACGGTGAATCGATCAAGAAGGCCTATGAGATGATCCACTCGATCGTTGCTGAGCCGGAAGAGGGCCAGATCTACACCGGTAAAGTGGTCAAGATCGTCGACTTCGGTGCCTTCGTGAACTTCTTTGGCAAGCGCGACGGTCTGGTACACGTGTCCCAGATCGAAAACCGCCGCCTGAACCATCCGTCGGATGTTCTGAAAGAAGGTCAGGAAGTAAAGGTCAAGCTTCTGGGCTTTGACGATCGCGGCAAGGTGCGCCTGTCGATGAAAGTTGTCGATCAGGAAACCGGCGAAGAGATCGTTCCCGAGAAGAAAGAAAAGAAAGAGGAAAGCGCAGAGTAATCTGCCTCTTTTGCAAGAACGAAGGCCCCGGTAATCTGCCGGGGCCTTTTTCTTTGGGCGAATGTCGAGTGCCGTAGCGATACTGTGGAATGTGCCGATCATCAGCTGGTGCTGGGGTAGGCTTCAATTTAGATGAGGATACAGTTTTAATCGCTGAGTGCATTGCCCTGAAACAGAGCCTCGCAACCACTTAAAACGTTGGCTTTACAGGCCCGAGGCATCTACTTGGGCGTTCTTTTCTACTCATTGCCGATAAATGAATGAATTTACGACGATATCCGATCGTTTCTTGGTTTATTTCTTTTCTTCGATCAAAAGCTCTTCTATGAGCGCGCCTAACAGTTGCGTCCTCGATTTGACCTTAGCTTTTTTGTAGATTGAATTGTTCTGGGACTTGATTGTTCCCTCGCTGGTCTCGCGCAGTTTAGCTATTTCTGCGAGGGACAGGCCCTTTACGGTGAGCAGTGCAACATCTCGTTCCGCAGCACTAAGGCCCCAACGGTCGAACTGTAGTTCCAGCATCCGAAAAAACTCGCCTTGTGCCTTTCGCAGGTTCTGTTTGACTTCTTGGTGACGTCGCAAAAACAGCCTGTGGCTTTGCCAAATCAAAAGCCCCCCAAGAATAAACCCAAATAGGGTGATGAGAGCCGTGATTTCATGGACCACCCAACTCGCGGAAAAAATGTAGTACCCTGTTATTTCGCCAATCAATTCGATCACAAACGTCAAAGCAGAGATCGCATATACAGCGATCCCCGCTTTGAACATGGCTTCTTTTTTAAACCATTTGTTCAAACCCCAATCTCGCTTGGGCTCAAGTTGGAAGCTGAATTAATCATCGTCGCCTTCGTCATCCCCTTCGCCATCGTCGCCTTCGCTATCGCGCTCGCCATCGTCGCCTTCGCTATCGCGTTCGCCGTCATCGCCTTCGCTATCGCGTTCGCCGTCATCGCCTTCGCTGTCGCGCTCGCCATCGTCGCCCTCGCTGTCGCGCTCACCATCGTCGCCTTCGCTGTCGCGCTCACCATCGTCGCCTTCGCTATCGTTTTCCCCATCGCCTTCGTCATCGTCACCTTCGTCATCAAATCCTTCGTCGTCATCTTCGTCGTCATCTTCGTCATCAAAATCTTCGTCGTCATCTTCCTCATCGTCGAACTCATCGTCTCGCTCTGAACGATCCCGAACGATGGTTCCGTCTTTCCCCAGCACCACTTCTCTCTCGATTCCAGGTCCAGTCGCTTCAAAGCGAAGGTTCCCAAACAGCGTGTTGGTTATTTCGATTCGTTGGAAACCTTGTTCTGTGAGTTCGTCGATGATGTCTTGCTTGGTGGTTTGCGAAAGCGCCGTGGTGGCCATCAGAACGAAAGTTGAAGTCAGACCGATAGTTTTCTTGTTCATGTTCCCATCCTCAAAGGAATTGCCAATTGAACTAAAACATCGGCGCTTTGCGATGGGAATATAACTTAGGTTGGTTAGGCCAGACTTGAACCAAAGAACTATATCCTCAACGGTACTGGGTAATGCGCGCAATGTGCGGGAACGTGGATTTGGAAAGCGCCGAAAAATTTTACAGGAGCAAATTCCTGAATTTGATCTCGGACCGATCTGAATTTACAGCCATGTAGTTTTTGAAGGTGACACCGAGGATATGCCCGAAGCCAAGAAATTCGAAAAGCTCTTCTCTACTCCAATGATGCGATTTGTGGTGCCTAACAGTGCAGCGCTTAATGCGGCGATTCTGTTTGAGGCCGAAAAGATGCGTGAGGAAGACGAGGGTGCCTCAAAATCCAATCGCGGCGGATGGCACTCAAATGGAAACCTCTTTGATCGCGATACGCCCGCTATTCAGAATTTGCGAGACGCGGCCGAAGATGCGGTGTTTCAAATAACGCGAAAGGTCTCAGACAAGGTTGAACTGGATAAACTTCGCCTGAAACTGTTCGGGTGGATAAACGACAATCCTTCCGGCGGGTACAATGCGCCGCATACTCATCCCGGCGCGCATTGGTCTGGAGTGTACTATGTTTCTCAACCCGAGATCGAAGAAGGTTCGTCTGGAATGATTGAGTTTCTCGACCCTCGAAACGAGTTGCCTCACTGGCGCATACTTCAGGCGAGTGCGTTTCGGAACAAAAAGAAGCTGCGCCCGGCAGCAGGCGAAATGATCCTTTTTCCATCCTATCTGACCCATTGGGTCCACCCAAACCAAAGTAAAGAAAGCCGCGTCACGGTTGCCTTCAACGCAACCTTTCGACGTCCAAAATCGGATCCCACTTAATCGCCTCGAGATACGCAGCCTCTGTGGTATCGAACATCATGGCAATGTTTCGCCTGGTCAGCGCAGTCAGCGCGGCTTTCAGTTTCCATCAGAATATACAATCTTTTGGCAGCGAGACCGCGTTCAACTGACGTATCCGATCCCTACCACCGCCTCGGTAGGCGTGCCCACAGTCGATCCAACCATAGCCAATCTGCCTTTTTCGATCAGTGCCGCTTTCGAGCCCTGCGCGTCACGGTAAACGATATGTTAACACTTCTAAGTTGAGTTAGCTCAAAGTTAAGGAAATCCAAATCATCTGGGACGTCGCCGCGCTTTGGCCTCTATCACCATCTTTGAGATCGACGGAGATCCGTTTGGCAACCCCAGTGTGACGGTGACCCAGGGGTTTCAGGTCACCATTACTGATGATGATAATTTTCTCGAAAATCCGGACAACAACGGCAGCCAACAGTTCGATACCCTCCCAATCCCCGGGCTGAACAACTCCGGCAGCTTTCAAATATTTGAAGGCTACAGCGCGACGGTCGGAGGTGCACCGGTCACCTACACACTGCTGCAATTCTCGGGTACGCAATACATCGTTGTGACCTCGGGAAACGTTGCTGTTAACGATGTACTGACAGGCAACTCACTGGCCCAGAGTACTGCACCTGCGGTCGAATATGACAACCTTCCCAGCTTTGTCTGCTTTACTTCGGGGTCACATATTCTGACACCATCGGGCCAGCGTCTGATCGAAGAAGTCAAAGCAGGCGATCATGTGATCACCGCAGATGGCACCGGTCGGGCCGTGCGCTGGGTGGGTCGGCGACGGCTGAGTGAGGCGGATCTGAGACAGACCCCTAAGCATTGCCCGATCCGGATCAGTGCGGGCAGTCTTGGGCCGCAGACACCATCGCGAGATCTGCTGCTGTCACCTCAGCATCGGGTTGTCGTGTCCTCACCTGCATTGGAATTGCATCATAGTCACCCGATGATGTTGGCGACGGCCAAGTCTCTGCTCAACGGCAAGTCTATCACGCAAGTACCGCCAAGCGGGGGCGTCGAGTACATTCACATTCTATTCGACCAGCATGAGCTGGTGAATGTCGAAGGATTGTGGTCGGAATCGTTTTATCCCGGCGGATATACGCTGGACGCGATGAGCAGTGCAGTGAAGGAGGAACTATTCGAGCTGTTCCCTGAGCTTCATTCCGACACAGGCGGCTATGGTGATACGGTGCTGCCGGTTCTGAAACCGTACGAAGTGCAGATGCTGCGCCCGGAGCTATCTGCCCCTTGCGGCGCAACCTCGGCGTTTGCGCATTAGAAGAAGGCGGGGGCTTTCGCCCCCTGCCCGTTGATCCGATTACGACGGCGCTTTGGTTTTGCGCAGATAGGGGAAGATCGTCTCGAACTCGCCGAACTTCTCTTTTGCCTCATCGTTGGAGACCGCAGGTGGAATGATCACATCCTCACCCGGCACCCAATTTGCGGGGGTTGCCACGCCCTTGGCGCTCATCTGCAGGCCATCGAGTGCACGCAGGATTTCAGCAAAGTTGCGGCCCACGGTCATCGGGTAGGTCATGGACAGTTTCAACTGCTTATCGGGTCCGATGATAAAGACAGAGCGTACAGTTGCGCTGTCGGCAGGCGTGCGGCCGTCGGGCAGATAGGCCTCGGCCGGCAGCATGTCGAAGGCTTTGGACACAGCCAGACCGTCATCGGCGATGATCGGGAAGCCGGGGTTGGCGTTGCCATAGGCCTCGATATCTTTTTTCCACTTCTTATGATCTTCGACACCGTCCACGGACACGCCGATCACTTTGGTGTTCCGCGCCGCCCATTCATCGTTCAACTGCGCAACTGCCGAAAACTCGGTCGTGCAAACAGGAGTGAAGTCCTTGGGGTGTGAGAACAGGATGGCCCAGCTATCGCCAATCCAGTCATGAAACTGGACGGTGCCCTGATCTGTCTCTGCGGTGAAATTCGGGACCGTATCATTGATGCGCAAACCCATTGGGAAACTCCTTTCCTGTGAAAAATCGCGAGTCGATTGCTGCCAACCTAATCACTTTGCGCAGAGGTTAAACCATTCATATTGCGCTGTCAGAAGATTCAGCAGGTAGATAATTTGATCAAATTATGTTTTACCCTTGCCCGACACCCGGGTGGGTGACAGAGTGCGAATGAAAACCGACCGTTCGGTCGATTGATTCCTGATCCGGAGGATGAGCCATGATCGAAAAACGCGATTTCTATATCAACGGCAAATGGGTCGCCCCATCAGAGCCGAATGATTTCGAAGTGATCGACCCGTCGACCGAAGAACCATGCGCGGTGATCTCATTGGGGTCAGAGGCTGACACTAACGCAGCGGTCGCCGCGGCCAAAGCTGCTCTGCCTGGTTGGATGGCAACCCCGGTGGACGAGCGCATCGCTTTGGTAGAGAAACTGGTCGATATATACGCCACCCGCTCAGAGGATCTGGCCCAGGCGATGTCGATGGAGATGGGTGCACCGATCGATATGGCGCGCAGCCAGCAATCGGGCGCGGGGATCTATCACCTGAAAAACTTCATCCGTGCCGCCAAGGCGTTCCAATTCGAACGCCCACTGGGCGATCATGCGCCGAATGACCGGATCATCTATGAAGCGGTGGGTGTGGCAGCCCTGATCACCCCATGGAATTGGCCGATGAATCAGGTCACGCTCAAAGTCGGGGCCGCCGCGATTGCGGGCTGCACGATGGTGCTGAAACCGTCCGAGCAAAGCCCGCTGAACGCGATGATCTTTGCTGAGATGATGGATGAGGCTGGTTTCCCGGCTGGTGTTTTCAACCTGGTAAATGGCGATGGCGTGGGCGTGGGCTCTCAGCTCTCGGGGCACGCAGATGTTGATATGGTCAGCTTCACCGGTTCGACCCGCGCGGGCACGGCGATTTCCAAGAATGCGGCGGATACACTGAAGAAAGTGCATCTGGAACTGGGCGGCAAAGGGGCCAATGTGGTCTTCGCCGATGCCGACGAAAAGGCGGTGAAACGCGGCGTCCTGCACATGATGAACAACACCGGTCAAAGCTGTAACGCGCCCAGCCGGATGCTGGTGCAGCGTCCGATCTATGATCAGGCGGTTGAGACAGCCGCCGAAGTGGCAAACAAGGTCACCGTCGGCAGTGCCACCGAGGAAGGCCGACATATCGGACCGGTGGTGAACGAAGTGCAGTGGACCAAAATTCAGGACCTGATCCAGAAAGGAATTGATGAGGGCGCGCGTCTGGTGGCAGGCGGTACCGGTCGCCCTGAGGGACTGAACAAGGGCTACTATGTGCGTCCTACGGTCTTTGCAGATGCCAACAACCAGATGACCATCGCGCGCGAGGAGATTTTTGGCCCGGTTCTGACCATGATCCCCTTCGATACCGAAGAAGAAGCCATCGAGATTGCCAATGACACACCTTACGGGCTGACCAATTATGTTCAGACCCAAGACGGTGCACGCGCCAACCGAATGGCTCGCGTCTTGCGGTCGGGCATGGTTGAGATGAACGGCCAGTCGCGCAGCGCGGGGTCCCCGTTTGGTGGGATGAAACAGTCCGGCAATGGCCGCGAAGGCGGGGTTTGGGGCTTGGAGGACTTCCTTGAGGTCAAAGCCGTTGGCGGTTGGGCCGCCGAATAACCCTGTCTGAAAATATCAAAATGTGAGGCACCTTAGGGTGCCTCGCTTTGTTTCTTACGCAGGTCGGACGATAAGCTGCGGCTCTCCGTCCGACGTGTGACGGGTGGATCGACCATCCCAGCCAATCTCACCTGTCACCCGCTGGCGAAGGGACGAAAAACTGTCGAACCGGACCACATCTACGGGCACGTCGAACTGCAGGGTCACCCGGCGATGTCCGCCATCCCCAATCATGGTCAGACCGCGGATTTCGGCGGTGAAGGGCTGACCCAGATATCGGCCCTCAACCCGATCACCAACGCGCAACTGCACTCGATTTCCTGCCATCGCGTGCAACGTGTTCCAATCCCGCGAACCGTGTTGATGCGCCAACAGTTCCAGCGCCTCGCTATGTGATAGCTTCACGCCGGCGTCCTGCAGGCGTTTGCGCAGGCGTTTTGCCTGCTCTTTCAGCTCCGCAACCGGAGCGATGTTCTGAATATGTGTCATGGTGTGCCTCGTTTCCTGAAACGGGCGCGAAATCTGGACGGGGTTCGCATTGCCATCCGCGCGCCTGGAAAGGGCAACAGATGTGATTCAATCGGGTTTCACCAAAGCCAAAGGCCGCGAACGGCAGGGGACCCGAACCTGCCGTGCATATGGCAACGACGCGCCAGAATGTCAATCAGGCGTCGGCCTGCGCCGCCTCATAGGCCAGCATGGCGCGCTTGACGGGCAGTCCCCAGTGGTAGCCGCCCAGGCCGCCCGATTTGCGTAAGGCACGGTGGCACGGGATCAGCCAACTGACCGGGTTGCGCCCGACCGCGGTGCCCACGGCGCGTACCGCTTGCGGTGAACCAACCCGCTGCGCGATTTCTGAATAGGTGGTGACCTGTCCTGAGGGGATATGCATCAGCGCCTCCCACACTTTGATCTGCAAGGGCGAGCCGATCAGATACAGCGGGGTCGGCTCCAACCGGTCGCTGGCTGCTCCGAAAGCGCTGAGCACCCAAGGCCGCAGGCGCATCGGGTCTTCGACAAATTCGGCATTGGGCCAGCGCGAGATCATATCTTCCATCGCGGCTTCCTCGCCGGTCTCGGCCCCGAAGGCGATGCCGCAGATGCCCTTGTCGGTTCCCATGACCAGCGCAGGGCCGAAGGGACATTCAAACCAGCCCCAATAGATCGTAAGACCCGCGCCTTTGCGGGCATATTCACCGGGGCTCATGGATTCCCATTTCAGGAACAGGTCATGCAGCCGCCCACTACCGGACAGCCCCACATTATGGGCGGTTTCTAACGTGGTGAAACGCTCGTGCAACAGCGCCTTGGCGTGACCGAGTGTCAGGTATTGCTGGTATCGCTTCGGAGAAACCCCGGTCCAACGTGAGAACAGGCGCTGGAAATGGGCCGGGCTCATATCCATCTGGCGGGCGAGATCTTCAAGGCTCAGACTTTCTCCGCCCTGATCGATCAATTCAATCGCGCGCCGCATGACGTTGTAGTGATATCCGCTTTCCGGGTTCTGGATGTTCATGGGTCTCACCTCATTCGCTTGCGTAAATCATAGCGTGCAGGTCACGCCCCTGCGACCCGGAACATGCGCAATGGCTTTGGGCTTGTGTCATGCGGCGTCGGGCGGCATTAAGGCGCGGATGGCAAAACAGCTTGGATATCACAAGATCCGCGAGATCTTTACGCGTTTTCACGACGCCGACCCTGAGCCCAAGGGCGAATTGGATCATGTCAACGTCTATACGCTGGTGGTGGCTGTCGCGCTGTCAGCGCAGGCGACTGATGCAGGGGTCAACAAAGCCACGCGTGAATTGTTCAAGATTGCTGACACGCCTCAGAAGATGCTGGATCTTGGCGAAAACGGTCTGATCGAACACATCAAGACCATCGGCCTGTTCCGCCAGAAGGCCAAGAACGTAATCAAGCTAAGCCGCATTCTGGTTGAGGAGTATGGTGGCGAGGTGCCCAATTCCCGCGCCGCGCTGCAATCGCTGCCGGGCGTCGGACGCAAGACGGCGAATGTCGTTCTGAACATGTGGTGGCGATATCCGGCGCAGGCGGTAGACACGCATATCTTTCGCGTCGGCAACCGCACCGGTATCTGTCCGGGCAAGAATGTGGACGCCGTCGAACGCGCCATCGAAGACAACATACCGACCGACTTTCAGCTGCATGCGCATCACTGGCTGATCCTGCATGGCCGCTATCACTGCAAGGCACGCAAACCGCAGTGCCCGACCTGTATCATCCGCGATCTCTGCGAATTTGAGGACAAAACCGAATGAAAACCTACCAACTGACCGGTATCGGAAACGCCGTTGTGGATGTGATTTCCCAGGCCGATGACAGTTTCCTTGAGCTGATGGGCATCGAAAAGGGCATCATGCAGCTGATCGAACAGGAGCGCGGCGAGGTGCTGTATGCCTCGATGGAAGGCCGGGTGCAGACTCCGGGTGGCTCGGTTGCCAATACCATCGCCGGGGCGGGTGCGCTGGGTCTGGATTCGGCGTTTATCGGGCGGGTGCATGATGATGCGCTGGGGCGGTTCTATGCGGATGCGATGAACGAGGATGGGGTCGATTTCGTGAACCCGCCGGTGCCGGGCGGTGAGCTGCCGACATCGCGTTCAATGATCTTTGTCTCGCCCGACGGCGAGCGGTCGATGAACACCTATCTGGGTATCTCGTCTGAGCTGTCGTCTGAGGACGTCTCGGAAGAGGTCGCGGGCAACAGCCAGATCATGTTCCTCGAAGGCTATTTGTTCGACAAGGAAAAAGGCAAGGCGGCGTTCCTGGAGGCGGCACGCAACTGCCACAAGGGTGGCGGCAAGGCGGGCATCGCCATTTCTGATCCGTTCTGCGTGGAACGGCACCGGGTCGATTTCCTGCTGCTGATCGAGAATGAACTGGATTTCGTAATCGGCAACGAGGCCGAAATCAAATCGCTATTCGAGACCGACGATCTTGAAGAGGCGCTGGCGAAAACGGCCGAGATTTGCCCTCTGGTCGTCTGCACCCGGTCTGGCGACGGGGTGACCGTTCTGAACGGCAACGCGCGCATCGATGTACCGGTTGAAAAGGTCGTACCGGTGGACGCGACCGGCGCGGGCGATCAATTCGCCGCCGGATTCCTGTTCGGCATGGCGACGGGCCGCGATTACGAGACCTGCGCAAAAATTGGCAACGTCTGCGCACGCGAAGTCATCAGCCATATCGGCCCCCGGCCCGAGGCGAATATGCAGGAATTGCTGCGGGCTGAGGGATTGCTCTGATCCCGCGAAACGCAACGTAACGCTGGCGCGTCACATTTCGGGATGGCTACCCTTTTTTTTGGATGTAAGGGGGGAGCCAATTCATGTTGGGCAGAGCACACAGGATCACCGCAGGAACATTGGCGTTGGGGCTTGTGGCCGGCGTTGGGTACTTGCTGATCTCTCCGCCCGACCTGTTGCGAGTCGGGACCAACTATTCGGCCAAGATCGTCTGTTCTAACGTGTTCATCGCCAGGCGGGATGCGCAGGAGGTACTGGCGGTTGATGTGCAGGCGCCCGGGCATCCGTTGCTGAAACACGTCTCGGTCTCGGTTGACCCCGAGGCGCAATCAGTATCTGCAAAGCTACTCGGGATCTTCGCCCCTGCGACCAGCCAATATCGCGAGGGGCTGGGATGTGCGAATACGCATGAGGCCCAACCGGTCAACGCCCAGCTAGACACTCTGCCCGCGCTGTCTGATGCACTTTGGCCGGAAGGCACCACAGTGGCCCCAGCGCAGAACTCCAAATTGGCAATGGTTCTGTCGGACCCGACCATTCTGGGAGAGGGCTTCCGCGCCGTTGTTGTGGTGCATGATGGCCGGATCATTGGTGAGGCTTATGCGGATGGATTCGACGAAAATACCCCTCTTCTGGGCTGGTCAATGACCAAAACCATAACCTCTGGATTGATTGGAACGCTGATAAAATCCGGTCAGATGAAGTTGACGGATACACTGGTCGATTCATTTCCCGATTGGGCAGAGGACAACCGGCAGCACATTACCGTCGAGGATATGTTGACCATGTCAAGCGGCCTGCGATGGAACGAAGGCTATGGTGACGTCTCGGACGTGACTCGGATGTTATATCTGAGCGACGACATGGCGGGGTTTGTCACTTCGCTTGAGGCCGAGGCTGAGCCAAATACTGAATTCAACTATTCGTCGGGCACATCCACCGTCTTGGCGCGGGTCTGGCAGGATCAGGTCAAAGATGACAGCTTGTCCTATCCGCAGCGCGCACTCCTGCTGCCACTGGGCATGACCTCGGCCATACTTGAAACTGATGTTTCTGACACCTTTGTCGGCTCAAGCTATATGTACGCCACAGCGCGGGATTGGGCACGATATGGGCAATTCCTGCTGCAGGGCGGCACATGGGACGGGCAGCAAATTCTGCCCGAAGGGTTCACTGACTGGATGTTCGAACCGGTTGCTGTCTCGGGCGGGGCATATGCCAAAGGTCACTTGTGGCGCGACGTGCCGGGTGGAGAACCCCCGTTCGAAGATGCGGTCTGGATGGCCGGACATGATGGGCAATCGGTCGGGATATTCCCTTCGCGTGATTTGGTGATCGTGCGATTGGGGCTTACACCGTCCGATACCGGTTATTCCCCGCTGCCGCTGGCCAAAGCGGTGATTACGGCGCTTGGTTCCTAACCCGAACTACCCGAGATGCGGCTGAAACGCAGAAAGCACCTGCTGGTAGACGTCCTTTTTGAACGGCACGATCTCATCGACCAGCCGCGTCGTGGTCTGCCATTTCCAGTGGGTGAACTCGGGGTGCTCGGTTGCGATATCGATCTGATCATCCCGGCCTAAGAACCGCATCAGGTACCACTTCTGCTCCTGTCCGCGATACCGGCCCTTCCAGATTTTCGGCACAATGTCATGCGGTAGGTCATAGGGCAGCCAGCCGTCGGTCTCGGCGATGATGTCGACCAGATCGCTGGTTACACCAGTTTCTTCCCAAAGCTCGCGCAGGGCCGCATCGCGCGGGTCTTCGCCCTTGTCCACGCCGCCCTGCGGCATCTGCCAGGCGTCCTTGTGACGATCATTGCGCTGACCGACAAAGATTTTCCCCTCGGCATTCATCAACATCAGTCCCACGCAGGGGCGATAGGGCAGTTTGGCGATTTCATCAGGGGTCATGCGCGGCCTCGTGATTAAGCTTTGCTGCGTCTCTAGCAAGCGCCGCAGTAAAGGCAAAGGGAATGACGTTAGGTTTCGCGTGACAAAGGTGACGCGAAGGTCAATCTGACGGTCAAAGTCGGGAGGGAGAGTTTGCTATGACTGCGTACCCAAACATGTTGGCCCCGCTGGATCTGGGTTTTACCACGTTGAAGAACCGCGTGCTGATGGGCTCGATGCATACCGGTCTGGAAGAGACTGGCGACTGGAACCGTGTCGCCGAGTTCTACGCGGATCGCGCGCGCGGTGGTGTTGCTTTGATGGTGACGGGTGGGATTGGCCCGAACCTTGAGGGCTCGGTGCTGCCCGGGGCCTCGATGATGACCAATGATGAAGAGGTGGCGAACCATTCCATCGTCACCCAGCGCGTGCATGAGGCAGGTGGCAAGATCGCCATGCAGATCCTGCACGCGGGGCGCTATGCCTATGGTCCGAAATGCGTGGCCCCCAGCCCAGTGAAATCCCCGATATCTCCGTTCCCACCAACCGAATTGGACGAGGAAGGGATCGAAAAGCAGATCGCAGATATCGTCAATGCCGCCCGGTTGGCCCAAAAGGCAGGCTATGACGGGGTCGAGATCATGGGGTCCGAGGGGTATTTCCTGAACCAGTTCCTCGTGACCCACACCAACAAGCGTGAGGATCGCTGGGGCGGGTCATACGAGAACCGGATGCGTCTGCCCATCGAAGTGGTGCGCCGCACGCGCGAAGCCGTGGGGACCGATTTCATCATCATCTATCGCCTGTCGATGATTGATCTGGTGCCCAATGGCTCGACCCATGACGAGGTTGTGGAATTGGCGCAAAAGATTGAGCAAGCCGGGGCAACGATCATCAACACCGGTATCGGCTGGCACGAGGCGCGGATTCCCACGATTGCCACCAGCGTACCCCGTGCGGCCTTTGCGTGGGTCACCAAGAAACTGATGGGCAAGGTTGGCATCCCGGTGATCACCTCGAACCGGATCAACACGCCTGAGGTTGCCGAAGCAGTTCTATCGACCGGTTGCGCCGATATGGTGTCTCTGGCGCGGCCAATGCTGGCCGACGCGGATTTCGTGAACAAGGCGATTGCGGATGAGGCCGCGAAGATCGCGCCGTGTATCGCATGCAATCAGGCCTGTCTGGATCATACCTTCAGCGGCAAGCTGACCTCATGCCTCGTTAATCCGCGCGCCTGTCATGAGACCGAGTTGGTGATCGGCAAGGCCGAGACGCGCAAAACCGTGGCCATTGTCGGCGCGGGACCAGCGGGTTTGTCCACCGCGATGACAGCTGCCCAGCGCGGCCATGACGTCACCCTGTTTGATCGCGCCGCCGAGATTGGCGGGCAGTTGAACATGGCCAAACAGGTGCCAGGGAAAGAAGAGTTCTGGGGGCTGGTCGACTGGTACCGCACCATGATGGATGATCTGGGTGTGACGGTCGAACTAAACCGCGAAGTCAGCGCGGATGATCTGACCGGTTATGATGAGGTGGTCATCGCCACCGGCGTCACTCCACGTGATCCGCAGATTCCCGGGCAGGAACGGGACAATGTGCTCAACTACATCGACGTGCTGCGGGACAGGGCCGAGGTCGGCAAGTCGGTCGCTGTGATCGGGGCGGGAGGCATCGGGTTCGACGTCTCCGAATTCTTGCTGGAAGACGGACACAGCCCAACCACGGACCTGCCATTGTGGATGAAGGAATGGGGCGTGACCGACCCTGCCGAACATCGCGCGGGTCTGGCCCCCGAGGGCCCGCAGCCCGAAGCACCAGCACGGCAGGTCACGCTGCTGCAGCGCAAGGCGCAGCGTCACGGCAAGGGATTGGGCAAGACAACCGGCTGGATTCACCGAGCCACTCTGAAGATGAAGGACGTCAATTTCGTCGGGGGCGTGAACTATGAACGCATTGATGAGGACGGCCTGCATGTCAGCTTTGGCGAAACCCGCGATGATCCAACCGTGATCGCAGCCGAGTCGATCGTCCTGTGTGCCGGGCAGGTCTCGGACCGGTCACTGGCGGATGCGTTGATCGAACGGGGAATCGCCTGCCATGTGATTGGTGGGGCCGATGTGGCCGCCGAGCTGGACGCCAAACGCGCGATCAATCAAGGCACACGTCTGGCGGCAACGTTCTGACGCTGCGATCCCATCGCATTTGAGAAAGCCGCCCCGAAAGAGGCGGCTTTTTTAGTTCCTCTTGACTCATGTGGTACTTAAGTACATATGTACCACATGAGTCAGAAAATAGAACGCACCCAAACAGGAATTCGAATCGAGAAGCGGCTTTTGAAGGTTCTCAAAGGGCTCGCTGAGTCGTTGGACATAACCCTTGGCGACCTGATCGAGGGCATCGCCCTGCACAGCTTTGAAAACAAACCGGCGTTTTCCGAAGAGACGTTGGAAAAGATCAAACAGCTCAAATCTGTCTACGACCTCGATTGGACCGCCGAGGACAGCCACCGTTTCAAGGAGGATGAGGAATGACCACACCGCGATACGCCGATGTCACCATCGCGTTTGAGGCACACGCAATCGACAACGCAACGTTCGGACACGCCGAACATGTGCAAGTCGCCTATGACCTGCTACGCAAATACGATTTCATCGATGCCGCAGCGATCTACGCCAAGGGAATTCGCGCGTTGGCCGCCAATGCAGGCGCCCCGGACAAGTTTAATCTGACGATCACATACGCATTCATGAGCCTGATCGCAGAGCGTATGTCAAAGACGCAAGCTGATGACTTTGAGAGCTTCACACAGGAAAATGCGGACCTGATGGCCAAGACGGTACTCAACCAATGGTATTCATCGGAACGTCTGAACACGCAGCTTGCCCGCGACATTTTTCTGCTGCCTGCTGCCGCTTAAACGTGTTTTGCGGTGAAGATGTACAGTTACTCCACGGTGATCGTAATCACCTCGGACACAATCGGTGTCGCATGGGGGACATGACCGGCATCTCCAAGCACCAGTTGCAACGTATGTGTCCCGGGGGCGAGGTCCAGCGTAACTTCGGTCTGACCGCCGCCGAAATGCATATGATTATCGTCGGCAGGCAGACCATAGGCCAGCTCATCCGCGCCGTCCTCGCCTTGCCCGATAGGCGGGCGGTCAATCAATAGATGGTGGTGGCCGGTGTTCTCTTTCTCGGTACCCGCAGGCGCGACGCCCATTCCACTGAGGCCGAACACAACTGTAACGGGAGATTGCACGGTGTCCCCATCAGACAGATTGACGAAATAGACCTTCGCATCAGGGTTCGATGGCGTTTCCCCTCCGGCCCATACCAGACTGGCGGTCAGACACAGGGTAATGGCAGCAAATAGGGCTTTCATAGTCTCCTCCGTGGTCACAAAAATGCCATTCTCATCATAGCACGATTGGAAAAAAGTCCAGAAAACGGGGTTTTGCGCCGAAAGGCTTGGGCCGCAGCAAATCGGCCTGGGCGTTTCCCAGTTGCAAACGATCCGATTCAAAACCCTGATATTATCCCATGTCTGCCCAGTTCTTGCCCAGATTGATCGCGATAAAGAGACAACGAACGGAAGACCTGGGGAACGAGAATGGATCGACTAACTGAAATGGAGGCCTTTTCCAACGTGGTGGACCAGGGTGGTTTCACCGACGCGGCCAAGAAAATGGGTATCTCCAAATCAGCCGTGTCCAAACACGTCTCGAGCCTCGAGGCGCGGTTGGGGGCAAGGCTTTTGAACCGGACCACGCGCCGCGTTTCGCCAACCGAGATCGGGTTGGCCTATTATGACCGTGCCCGCCGGGTGCTGAACGACGCAGGCGAAGCGGATGCGCTGGTGACCTCGATGCAATCTGCGCCATCTGGTCTGCTGCGGATCAGTGTGGCCACGGATTTCGGCGTCAATCACCTGTCGCCGGTCCTGTCTGATTTCCTGTCGGCCTATCCTGACATCACCGTCAACATGGTTCTGAACAACCGCTATGTCGAGTTGATCTCGGAAGGCTTTGATGTGGCCGTGCGCATTGGCGAGCTGGAAGACAGCACCCTGCGCGCCCGCAAGCTGACCGAAACGGTGAAACGCATGGTCGCCTCGCCGAAATATATCGAGCAGTTCGGACGCCCACAGAAGATCGACGATTTGAACGAACACAAACTGCTGCATTACTCCAGCCAATCCTCGGGCAGCGTGTGGAAGCTGACGGCGCCTTCGGGCGAGAAGCGTCAGGTCCGCACTGCTGGCTGGCTGAGCGTAAATGATGGGCAGTCGCTTCTGAACGCCGCGATCTCGGGGCTTGGGATCGCGCATCTGCCCAGCTATCTATATGCCGAAGCACTGAAATCGGGCGAGGTGGTAGACGCCATGCCATCGCTGCCGGATGAGGTTCAGGGCGTCTATGCAGTGTACCCGCCGGGCCGGTTTACCCAGCCCAAGGTGCGGGCATTCATTGATTTTCTTGTCGAGTCCTTTGCTGAAAAGGGTCCGATGGATTGGTAGAATTCTCCCTGTGGCACCTAAACGGCCCGTGCTGAATGGCACGGGTCTTTTTTTGTCTAGCGATGCATCAGTTAGTCTCTGGTGATACGGCCCGCTGATACAGGTGCCACGTGGTATGGCCCAGGATCGGCAGCGTGAAAATCAGCCCCAGAAACGCCGGAACCAGCGACAACAGCATGGTAACCGAGATGATCGCCGCCCAACTGAGCATTACCACCGGGCTTTCAGCGACCACGCGAATGGAAGTGAGCATGGCGGAAACAAAGTTGGTTTCCCGATCCAGAAGCATGGGCATGGCCACCACAGTCACCGAGAACAGGACCGCCGACAAAAAAGCGCCGATACAGGTGCCGACCGCCAGAAAGGTCCAGCCTTGCGGTGTGAAGAAGATGGTGTTCATGAACCCTTCGAAATCCGAGAAGGACGCCTTTTGCAGGATGATCGCCAGCCAAAGGCGGATTTGGTAGGTCCATACCCAGAAAATGAACAGGGTGACAAAGGCCATCCAACCCATCTCGCGCTTGCGTTGATGGGCCATGACGCTGAGGATTTCGGACCAACCGAAGCTTTCCCCTTTCTGCATCCTACGGGACATTTCATAAAGCCCGGCGGCCGCAAATGGGGCAACCAGCGGAAAGCCTACGGCGGCAGGAATGATCATCCAGATCTTGCCAAGCCCGACCAGGCACCAAACGAACAGGATGCCGAAAACCGCGTAGAACAGGCCGAAAAAGCCGCTCATGACCGGGTGTGCGAGGAAGTCGGAAAACCCGGCCTTCAGCGATGCGGTAATATCCTCGGCCGTCAGCCTGTTAACCTCGGGCATGGATTGCTGTGGGACCGTGTTATCCGGCGGAGTGGTATCTTCGGTTTTGGATGCCATGACGCATTCCTCCCAAAGCATGGTGACTGGTGGGACTGCCTGCCAACAGGCCTGATGGCAAGACAGACGCACCGATTAGCTGCAAGTGTGCATCAGGCCGCGCCATCAGGGCAAGAGGGACACAGGGCGTCCGCGGTGCTCGCGCCTGCTAGTTGACCAGCAACACCGCCTCGACCCGGCGATTGAGATCGCGGCCCTCGGGCGTAGCGTTAGAGGTAATGGGCGCAAGATAGCCTACGCCCTGCGCCTCGATCCGGTCGGCGGCAACACCGTGCGCTTCGATCAGGCGCGCACGCACGGCTTCCGCCCGTTTGGTGCTGACCGCAATATTGGCCTGCAATGCGCCCGTATCATCCGTGTGCCCTACCAGCGCCAAACGGGTCGAAGGATTGTCGGCCAGATAGCCCGCAAGCAGCGCAAGCGAGGCAAACGGCCCTTCGCCCAGCGCGACTTCGCCGGTGCGAAAGTGCAGGTCATCAAGGATGACATGTCCGGTACTGCTGAGATCGTTTAGCAACCCGGCAGGGCCCTCAACAGTTTCCTCGATCACAAGTGGCTGCGCAGGCTGCGTACCTTGCGGGGTCACCCGGATCATCTGCACATAGCCATCCGGCGGGTTGCGGCTGACCAGCAGGCTCAGCACTTCGTCACCGCGGGAGGCGGATAGAAAACGGTAATCGTGGATCGCCACATACATGTCAGGCGTCGGCACCACTTCGGTGCCAAAGCGGAAATCGAATCCGCCACAATTGCGTGCCTCGCATTCAAACGCGATCTCGAAACCTTGCGCCTGAAGCTGTTCCCGAAGCGGTGCAAGAATTTGCAGCGTCGTGCTGGACCCGGCCTGCAGACGCCATGTTAGCCGCTCGACACGCCCTTCGACAGTGCGGGATGGAACTGCGCCGTCGGCAAACACGCCGGTTGGCAGGTCGTAGCTGTCCAATGCACTGGTGCGATCCGAAATCTGCCGGGCGCTGGCGGGCAACGTCAGTTCCTGCGCCTGCACAGGCACGGCCAAAAGGAGGCTAAGGAACAGGAAACGGATCATCGGAACTGCGCGTGATACTCTGGGTTCGGGACCATGGCAGTGGCACTGGCCACGCGGTTGGTCATATTGAAGAAACCGGTGACATTGGCAATGTCCCAGATATCGCGATCCGAAAACCCGACATCACGTAAAAGCTGGCGATCGGGCTCTTCGATTGTGGTGCTGGCGGTGGTCATCTTGGCTGCGAAATCCAGCATTGCACGTTGGCGCGCGTCCAATTTGGCGACGCGGTAGTTCATGACCAGCATCTCACCCAGCTGCGGATCGCCCGAAAGCTGCCGCACCGCTGCGCCATGAGCCACGAGGCAGTAGAAGCATTTGTTGATCGAGGACACCACGACCGCAATCATCTCGCGTTCCAGCTTGGTCAGCCCGCTATCGGCCAGCATCAGATCATTATACATCGAAGTGAAGGCATTCAGCTTGTCGATATCGAAGGCATAGGCGCGCAGGACATTCGGCACCATTCCCAGTTTCTCGACACAGATATCAAAGTATTTCTGCGTCTCTGACGGTAGTGGGTCCACCATTGGCAGATCCAGGGCAGTGGGCATGTCCTGTTTGGTCAATTCGTCCTCCTCAGACGCGCTGGCGATAGTGGTATTCTCCGACGATCTTCATCCCAAGCGAGTGGTAGAGGCCATTGGCCCCCGCGTTCGCCTTGGTACAGATCACGCTAAGCGTCTGCGCGCCATTGTCCAGCGCCCAAAAGGCCGCGGCGCGCATGGCCCACTGGCCCAACCCCTTGCGGCGGTGATCCGGTAGGATTTCCAGCGCGTGAACCATCGCGATACCTTCATGGATCGCCACGAAGCCGGTTCCTGCGGGCTGATCGCTGTGGCGCAACAAAAGGCCGGTCTTTGGGCACGGTGCCCGGTACATGATCGCAATCCGTTCGGGGCCGATACCGCCCTGCGCCCAGATCTCACGCATGATGGCCAGCGGTTCCCAGATGTTGAAAACAGTCACGCGCGGGATCGGGATATCGGTCAACTGCTGCGCCGGGCAGGAATAGATATTAACCGGATCAAGGATGTCGTAGCCGCGTTGCGCAAGCATTGCATCCAGCGCCTCATCTCCGGGCCGCAGGCAGAAGATGCGTTTTTGACCCATCGCCTGCATGGCGCTTTCGGCCGCATCGATATCGGCGCTGGTGACGTCCCCGGTGCGATTGGCGGCAGAAACGCGTGAACCTCCGCCCTGCCCTTGCCGCAGTCGAAATGGGCCTTGCGTTTGATAGCCGGCGGCAGGCCATGTGCCATCGACAACGGCGGCCCAATCGGGATTCAAAGCTCGATCTCTTTCGCAAGGCGGGTCATGGCGGCATCGATCCGTCCACCCTCGGTGCCGCGCACGACGACGTTGGCTCCGAAGACGCCATTCGTCTGAAACGGATAACAGCCGATCGAAAGATCGCCGAAGTCTTTGGCCAGTGCGGCCAAAGTTGCTGCAATATCGCCTTCACCCCGATCCACACGCAGCGTCTGCGACAAAAGCGGGCTACCTCCGATGAGCGAAGGCAGAACACTCGCAACCATGGCCTGAAAAACCAAAGGCACCCCGGCCATGACATGGACGTTGTTGATGGTAAAGCCGGGCGCGGTCGAGACCGGGTTGTCGATCAATTCGGCCCCTTCCGGAATACGCGCCATGCGCTGGCGAGCGTCGTTCAGTTCCAGCCCGGATTTCTCGTAATGCGCCTCAAGCAATGCACGCGCGTCGTCGCGAACATCGATATGCACGCCAAAGGCACGGGCGATGCAATCGGCAGTGATATCATCATGGGTCGGGCCGATGCCGCCGCTGGTGAACACATGGTCATGGGCATCGGACAGTGCCTTGACCGCCGCCTCAATCGCGGGCGCGTCATCGCTGACAATGCGCACCTCTTTCAGGTCAATGCCGTGTTTGGTCAGCTCTCCGGCAAGATAGTGCATATTGGCATCGCGGGTGCGGCCCGAGAGGATCTCATCCCCGATCACCAACATTGCAGCGGTTGGATTGGCCATGACGCGCCCTCCCTCTTGATCGACCGTTAGGGCAGGTATAGGCCCTTGGCCATGCGATTTGAAACCCCCCTTGTCCCCGCTCGACTGATCCGCCGCTACAAACGCTTTCTGGCAGACTGCAGGCTGGAAGACGGGCGCGAGGTGACAGCCCATTGCGCCAATCCGGGCTCAATGATGGGGCTGGCAGAACCGGGTGAGAAAATCTGGCTGGAGCCCAACGACGATCCGAAGAAAAAGCTGAAATACGGCTGGCGGCTGGTCGATCATGAGAACGGGCATTTCACAGGGGTCGACACATCAGTCCCCAACAAGGCGCTTCGGTTGGCGCTCGAGGCGCGTGAAATCCCCGAGCTGGCCGCCTATGAAACCGTGCGCCCCGAGGTCAAATACGGTGAAAACAGCCGTATCGATTTCCTACTGACCGGGCCGGGCCTACCCGATGCTTATGTCGAGGTCAAAAGCGTCACCCTCTCACGCCAAGCGGGCCTCGCCGAGTTTCCCGACAGCGTCACCGCACGCGGCACCAAACATTTGGGCGAACTGGCAAAGATGGCCGTACAGGGCCATCGGGCGATCATGCTTTATCTGGTGCAAAGGACCGATTGCGATCGGTTTGCACTGGCCGATGATATTGACCCAGCCTATGCGGCGGCGTTTGAGGCAGCGATTGGGGTTGAACGCTTTGTCGTTGGAACTCGGATCACGCCCGAAGGCGTCTGGGTTGAGCCCGCTCGGCAATGGGGCGCGGGCTAGAAACTTCTTTGATAGACCCTATTTACTAGTTGAAAACCGAGCCCTCTGGTACTTTCTGCACAAGCAGCGTAAAAGAAGTGCTGCGTGAAATATTTGGAGTCCCGCATCGATGAAAGAACATCGTGGCCGTCTGACCAAAGACGGTATCCGCATCTATGAACAGAGTGACTTTGCCGGCATGCATGCGGCAGGGGCGCTGGCTGCGCGGATATTGGATGACATTGCTAAACATGTTTTTGTCGGCCAGACCACCGGTGCGATTGACGGGCTGATCACTCAGATGGTCGAGGATGCAGGTGCGGAATCGGCAACCATTGGCTACAAGGGTTATCAGCACGCCAGCTGCATCAGCGTGAACCACGTGGTGTGTCACGGCATTCCGGGTGACAAAAAGCTGAAGGATGGCGACATTCTGAATATCGACGTGACCGTCATCGTTGATGGCTGGTTCGGTGATACGTCGCGCATGTATGTGGCGGGTAAATTGCCGCGCAAGGCCGAACGGCTGATTCAGGTGACCCACGACGCACTGTTCAAAGGTATCGAGATGGTCAAGCCGGGCAATACCTTCGGCGATATCGGCCACGCCATTCAGGCCTATGTCGAGGCGCATCGGATGAGCGTTGTACGCGATTTCTGCGGCCACGGTCTGGGCCGGGTGTTCCACGCGCCACCAAATGTCCTGCACTATGGTCGTCCGGGTACCGGAGCTGTGTTGGAAGAGGGCATGTTCTTTACCATCGAGCCGATGGTCAATCTGGGGCGTCCTGAAACCAAGACACTGTCCGATGACTGGACTGCCGTGACCCGCGACAAATCGCTGTCGGCGCAGTTCGAGCATTCGGTCGGTGTGACCGCAGATGGGGTTGAGATTTTCACCTTGTCACCGGGCGGCAAATATCACCCGACCTATTCGTCCTGATCGGTCGCCTGATCGCGTAATAGCTTCAGCAGTAAGGTTTCATCCCGCCACGGGATGACCGCGTCGTGAATGAACACCGGCGCGCGCATCGGTTTGGGCGGAGGCCCAGTTGTGGTGTCGGCGTCTTTCGAAAAAGCCCAGAGCGGAGGTGTGATAGCGCGGTCCATGGACCAAGCATAACACGTTTATGGCTCAAAGTCCCAAAAGCTTGGGCGCATGTAACATGTCGGAGAACACTTCGGCCCCTAGTTCTTCCAATCGCGCACCATCATCATGGGCCGCGTAGCCCAGGCAGCGCATATTGGCGCGGATTGCTGCGGTGACACCGTTTTCGCTGTCTTCGATCACAACCGGCACCGTTGCGCTGAAATGCTGTGCAGCGGTCAGGAACAGGGTCGGGTCGGGCTTGCCCGTTCCAAGCACCTGCGCCGAAAACATCACATCTTGAAAACGCTCCCAAAGACCATTCTGGCCCAAAGTAATCTTCATTTTCTCAGGCCGCCCATTTGAGGCGACACAGTAGGGAATGTCGCTTGCATCCAGTTGCGCCAGCAATTCACGGATACCCGCGACCAGAGGCGTGCCTGCTTTCAGCGTCTCGTAGATTTCCGCATAGATTTGATCAGTCCAGTCATCCGGCAGATCAGCCCCCAGCTCGCGCGCCTTGTCGCGCACACCGGTCATGGTGCCGCCAACAAACAGGGACATGCATTCGGCTAAGGACAAGTGCAGGCCATGGCCAGCGAGATTGTCGACCATGACCTGATTGGACAAAACCTCGCTATCGACCAGAACGCCGTCGCAATCAAAGATAACCAGATCGTGCATCTCAGCCCCCTGTGCGCCACATTAGCGAGATATGCGTGTCGCCATATTTCCGCGTGTCGTGCAGCGTAAAGCCCTCGGGCGCGAGCATGGGGGTGCTTTCTTCCCAGACGATCAGAGCGTCATCAGACAACCAACCACCTTGGGTAGCCGCGGCCAGTGCCCTTTGACCCAGAGCTTTTCCGTAAGGCGGATCCAGAAAAACCAGATCGCAAACAGCGCCCGGGTTTTCGCCCAAATGGATCGCATCCCGCCGGATCAAAGTGGTCTGGCTGGCGCTGCCAGTTAGGGCGATATTCTTGCGGATCAGACCCTGCGCGACCCTCCCATCATCGACAAACGTGACGTGGGACGCGCCGCGAGACAGCGCTTCAAGTCCCAATGCACCGGTGCCCGCAAACAGGTCGAGAACCTGCAAGCCGTCGAAGTCGATCTGATGATTTAAAACGTTGAACAGGCTTTCCCTTACCCGGTCAGTGGTCGGGCGAAGATGCGCACCGGCATCGCCTTTGCCAACCGAAGTCAGAGCCCGGCCCCGGAAGTCTCCGGCGATGATCCTCACGCTTTGAGCAGCGGTTTCAGGTCCGCTTCTGGGTCGGCAACAACAGCCGGATCAGCGGTCTTGCCCGCATCAATCAGGCGTTTGCCAACCATATAGGCGCGCGGGTCATTCATCGCGTCGACCGCGATCAGCTGATCGCCCTTGTAGTACCAGAAGGACACCGTCGCGCCCTCACCCTTGCGAGTCACCACACGGTCATAGCCGGTATTCAGCCCGGCGATCTGCAGCTTGACGTCATACTGATCGGACCAGAACCATGGCGTTGCAGTGTAATCCTTAGCCGCGCCCAACATGTTCTGGGCCACGATCTCGGCCTGATCAATGGCGTTCGGCACGCTTTCCAGGCGGATACGGCCTTCGCCATGCGGGAACGACGCGCAATCGCCTGCCGCCCAGATCGACGGATCTGAAGTGCGGCCATGGGCGTCGGTCTTGATGCCGTTATCCAGCTCTAACCCGGCCATTTCAGCCAGTTGAGTCGACGGCGCGATGCCGACGCCGACGACAACAAAATCCACCTCAAGTTGGGTGCCATCGGTCAGGACGGCGCCCGTCACCTTGCCACTTTCACCAACCAGACGATCCAACCCGACGCCCTCACGAATGTCGGCCCCGTATTCGGTGTGCAGCGTGCGAAAGTAGTCGCTTGTCTCTTTGGCCGCGACACGCTGAAGGATGCGGTCGGCCATCTCGACCAAGGTCACCCTGACCCCGCGCTTGGCACAAACGGCGGCGGCTTCAAGCCCGATATAGCCGCCACCAACGATCAGCGCGCGGGCGCCATCCGATACCCGAGGTTCCATCTCGTCGATATGGGCGAGATCTCGCACCACATGGACACCCTCAAGATCGCCCCCGATCGCTGCGGGCAGGCGGCGTGGGTCGGACCCAGTGGTCAGCGCCAGTTCATCATAGGTGATCACCTCATCGCCGAGGGTCACCGTCTTGGCCTTTGGATCAATCGCCGTCACACGTTGACCCAACCGTAGGGTGATATTGTTTTCGGCATAGAAGCTCTCGGGCCGCAAGAACAGGCGCTCCAGTTCCATCTCGCCCAACAGGTAAGCCTTGGACAAGGGCGGGCGTTGGTAGGGCAAATGCGGCTCGGCTCCGATCAGGGTGATGTCACCTTCGAACCCGTCCTTGCGCAGCCGTGCTACCAAAGAAGCACCGGCCTGCCCTGCCCCGATCACGACAATATGGCTCATGTTTCGCTCACCCTGCAGAATTCACGTGGTTACTTTGTTTCGACCACCTATATTGCGGCAAAGCCCGACTCTGCAAATCCAAATGACAGGAGCGTAAAAATGATTGCAACAGGTGACATGCTGCCCGAGGCCACGCTGATCCAGATGGGTGCCGAAGGCCCCGAGGAGGTTCGGATTTCAGACAAGACCAAAGGGCGCAAGGTTGTGATCTTTGCTGTACCCGGTGCGTTCACCGGAACCTGCACAACCGCTCATGTACCAAGCTTCATGCGGACCAAGGACCAGTTCGATGCCAAGGGTGTAGAGGAAATCATCTGTATCTCGGTCAACGACCCTTTCGTGATGGGCGCCTGGGGAGAAAGCACCGGTGCAACAGCGGCCGGGCTGACCATGCTGGCCGATGCAGCGTCCGAGTTTACCAAGGCCATCGGCATGGATTTCGACGCCCCGCCCGTGGGCCTGATTGCACGCTCCAAACGCTATGCAATGCTGGTTGAAGACGGCAAGGTTGTGGCGATGAATCTGGAAGAAAACCCCGGTGTCTGTGAGGTCTCGGCTGGTGAAGGCCTGCTTGATAGTATCTGATCCCTGTCGGCCCCGGTTTGACCGGGGCCACGTGAAACGCATTTAACTTGATGCAACGCCCCGATGCGCCAATACTTGGCGCATACAACTCGGGAGTTCATTGATGCGACTGAAATTGCTTACATTGTTTCTTGGCACCGCCGGGGCCCTGGCGGCGTGCGGACCTGCACCCACACCCCAACAACAGGCTGCCCGACAGCACGAGATCGCCTGCCTGAGTGGTACCATAGGCGGCGCCCTGATCGGTGGAGTGATCGGCAATCAATTTGGCGGTGGTTCAGGCAAGACCATCCTGACGGCGGCGGGCGCCGCTGCGGGTGGCGTGTCTGGCGAACGTTACGCGTGCTGAGGAGATTTGAGATGAAACGAGTATTGATTATCACCACCGTATTCGTGATGGCTGCTGCTGCAAACGCAGAGACTGTCGCAGAACTGCACGAGGCCGAGTTGAATAACATCGACACCAACAATGACGGCTTCCTGTCCAAGGACGAATTCAACACCTTCTCGGACTATGCATTTCAGGCAATGGACGAAGACAAGAACGGCACTCTGGGCCTGAGCGAAGCAAAACCGTTCTTGGATATCAAACAGTTCGAAGCCGTTGACCGGGATGGCGACAGTCTTATCTCAAAGGCAGAGTATGTCAGCCAGATGCAGAACGATTTTGACGCTGCGGATAAGGATGGCAACGGTCTCTTAGATTAAACGCCAACTTGGTTGGCAGGAGCGTGTCATGAATAAATGGATCTGCCTCGGTAGCCTGGTGGCTTTGGCCGCATGTGACGTACAGCAATCCCCGGTGATCAGCGGCCCTGATGGTCAGGTGCAGATTCAGATCAATACCAGCGGTCTGACCTGTTATGAAAATCGGTGTCTCGACATCAATCCGGCGGCCCGCAGCGTGCGGTCCGTCGGCACCCGTACGATCAGAATTCCGGGCAATATCAATGTCAGCGACGGCACGATCACTCCGGCAGAATTCAAGCAGCTGGGAACGGCAACATTGCTGGCCGGTGGGACGGGTTCACGCGGAGACCGTTAGCAGGCTGTCCATCTTACGCGCCAGCTTGGCGTCTTGTGCAGACAGACCGCCAACATCATGGGTCGACAGGACCACCTCTACCGTGCGGTAGACATTCGACCATTCGGGGTGGTGGTTCCATTTCTCGGCCCAGATCGCCACCTGCGTCATCCAGCCAAAGGCGGCGACAAAATTATCGAAGATGAAGGTCTTGGTGATCGCGTCGCGGTCTTCGACCATGGTCCAGCCATTTCTGAACAGCGGGTCCAGCAGCGGGCCGCGGGTCTCGGTTGACAGAAGTTCGGTCATTGCTGTTCCTCCGGGTTCGATTTCCTGAACGGACCATAATCCGTCAGAATCTCGATCTCTTCTCCCACTGCGTGGGACTCGGCGTCCAGATATTTCTGAACCGCATCAGCAAAACCCGGATCGCCAACCCAATGCAAGCTATGCGTGCGGGTTGGCAGATAGCCGCGCGCCAGCTTGTGCTCGCCCTGCGCACCGGCCTCAACCCGCGCCAGACCTTCCGCAATGGCAAAGTCGATCGCCCTATAATAGCACAGTTCGAAATGCAGGCAGGGGTGATGTTCGACACAGCCCCAATACCGGCCATACAGCGTTTCCCGCCCGACAAAATTTAACGCACCGGCGACGGGGTATCCATTACGTTCGGCCAACACCAAGGCGATGTCATCCGTCATGGTTTCCTGAGCGATATCAAAGAATTGTCGCGTCAGGTAGGGTGAGCCCCATTTTCGTGCGCCGGTATCCTGATAGAACCGCCAGAACGCGTCCCAATGCTCGGGTCGCAGATCATCGCCGGTGATTGTTCGAATCTGCCCACCGAAATCACAGGCCTGCGTGCGTTCCTTCTTGATATTCTTGCGTTTGCGCGAGGACAGCGCAGCCAGAAACTCGTCAAAATCGGCGTAATCATCATTGAGCCAGTGAAACTGCTGCGAGTGGCGGACCATCAGGCCCATCTGCTCACCTGCCAGCGCTTCGGCCTCGGTGCAGAACGTAGCGTGCAGCGATGAAATTCGATTCTCGGCGGCCAGTTGCACCGCTCCTTGCACCAGCGCCGAGATCCCGACAGCATCGTAGCCGGGTCGCACCAAAAAACGCCTGCCAGTCGCGGGTGTGAAGGGCACCGCGATCTGCAGCTTGGGATAATATCGCCCGCCCGCGCTTTCATAGGCATGAGCCCAGCTATGGTCGAAGATGTATTCACCCTGGGAGTGCGACTTGGCAAACATCGGGGCTGCCGCAATTAGCATCCCGTCCAGATAGGCTGTCAGGTATTGCGGCTGCCAGCCAGTACCACGCCCGACCGAGCCGCTTTCTTCCAGGGCATGCAAAAACCGATGTGTCGTGAACGGATCAAGCGGTCGCCCGCCATCGGCAACCTCAGGGCAGGCGCAACTGTCCCAGTCGCTCGCGGAAATCTGCGAGATCAATGTCAGAACCCGAACCTCAATCTGTGCCTGATCCATATCCCCTCCGCGCTGCACCTTTATCTGTGATCGCGCGCGCCGGGATCAAGCGGGATGTTCGGCCAGATAGCCTTCGAACGTAACATTATCGGCAACCTTGCGTGCCTCTGCTTCTTGTTCAAGCGAGCGCACGGTCCAGCACAGGATCGGCACACCCTGTGCCTTCAACTCAGCGACCCGGGGGCGGTCAAGATCGATGACTTCATGGCTGATAAAGCTGGCTCCAACGCGGTCGAAATCCGGGATGTTGCGCAGATGATCGCAGACGGCTTGCGGCAGAAGCTCGACTTTGGGCTCGTAAGAACTGGTAACGAGACCGCGCGGCAAATGTGGCGCAAGGCGTGCAATCTCTGCGACTGAATGCGGGTTGAACGACATCAGCGCGACCGGGCCTTCATAGTCTTTCAGTGCGCTTACAACATCTGCTTCCAAAGCACCGATATCGGGGCCCATTGCACCATCTTGATCCTTCAACTCGATGAGCAAGGGCACTCGGCCCGCAACAAGGGCCAGCACCTCTTCCAGCGAGGGGATAACTTCACCGTCAGAATGCAGAAGCGACTGGGCCCGCGCTTGTGTCTCGGTGATCTGTTGGATCGGTCCGGGCTGCCCGGTCAGACGTGTCATGTCATAGTCGTGAAACACCATGGCCCGATTGTCACGGGTGCGTTGCAGATCAATCTCGACCCCATAACCGGCGTCAATTGCGGCACGAATGGCGGCCCGGCTATTCTCGGGCCGCTGATCAGAAATGTCATGCAGCGCGCGATGTGCTATCGGGCGCTGCAGGAACTCAGACGGAAGGGACGGTTTCATTGAACCTCGAAAATACCCTCGATTTCAACGGCAACACCCAAAGGCAATGAGGCTGCGCTGACGGCCGAGCGCGAATGACGACCGGCGTCGCCCAGCGCTTCGACCAGGAAGTCGGAGGCCCCGTTGATCACCTTCGGCTGTTCTGTGAAATCAGCGGTCGAGTTTACAAAACCGGTTAGCTTGATCACGCGCACCAGCTTGTCGATATCGCCACCACAGGCCGCCTTGACCTGAGCCAGTAGGTTGATGGCGCAAACCTTCGCCGCTGCGGCGCCTGCCTCAACATCCATATCATCACCGAGCTTACCAGTGATCAGATCATCCGCCTTGGAGATCTGGCCCGACACGTAGACAATGTTGCCGATGCGCACGAAAGGAACGTAGTTCGCTGCCGGAGCAGGTGCGTCCGACAGGCTGATACCCAGGCTGTCCAGTTTTGCTGCGATGCTCATGTGGATTATCCTCATCTCATAGTGATTCCGCGCGGACGCTAACCGGGAAAACCTGTTTCCGAAAGCGTGAAAGCGGGATTTTTCCCATTGCCTGCAAACTGGGCAGGTCTTCTCTTATTCAGGAAGTGTTGAATTCGTGTCACTTTACGTCGCCCCATCGGCTGAGGTAAACGCGAGTTGTTGTTTCAAATCCTGCGCGAAACCTCTATGTGAGACCAATTGCGCCACCAAGGGTGCAAAGGCTGTATTGATTGAAGGCCCGGATACCGCTGGGCAATTTACGGAGTAACGAAGACAGTGCCAAGTTACATTCGTCTGAAGCACCTGATCATATTCGGCATCCTGACGGTCCTATCGGCATGCGCGACGCAGCCTCAGGACGCAGCGGCGCGGGGTGAGATTTTTGACCCCTATGAAGGGACCAACCGGGGCATTCACAAGTTCAATCTGGGTGTGGACCGATTCCTGTTCCGACCGGCCTCGAAAGGCTATGTGAAGATCGTACCAGATCCGATGGTTACCAGTTTCAATCACTTTGCCGAAAACCTGACGATGCCCGGGCAGGCGCTGGACTATCTGCTGCAAGGCAATCTGAAACAGTCCGGCAATGCGCTGCTGCGCTTTCTGATCAACTCGACCGTGGGCGGCTTTGGCCTGTCAGCCCCGGCGGATGAGCTGAACCTGCCGCCTGTTGATACTGATTTCGGCGAAACCCTGCATGTCTGGGGCGTGGGCGAAGGTGCTTATGTGGAACTGCCCTTCTACGGCCCGTCCACCGCGCGCGATGCGGTCGGCGTTGTGGTCAACCTGTTCTCGAATCCGATCAACTTTAGCCCGACCCGCCCGGTCGACAATATTGGTGTCTATGCCGAGGTCGTGCGGCGGATGGGAGATCGCGGTCGGTTCTCGGATACAGTTGATTCGATTCTGTACGAAAGTGCAGACAGTTACGCGCAAGCGCGCACGATCTACCTGCAAAATCGCCGCTTTGAACTGGCAAGGGATGATGAAGACGCCTATCTGGGTCTGTATGACGATCCCTACGCCACCACCGGGACCGACCCTGTCAGAGACCCCTATCTTGACCCGTACGAGGACCCCTATGCCGAATAACCTGTTGAACCGACGCCGTTTTGTGGCCACCGCCCTGACCGGGATGACAGTTGCCGCATTGCCTCTGCCCGCGTTCGCGCTGACCGAAGCGCAGGCCAAACAGCTGGTCAACAGCGTTGTGGCCGATATCACGCGTATCATTGACTCGGGTAAATCCGAAAATGCCATGCTGCGTGATTTTCAAAAGATCTTTGTGCAATACGGTGATGTGCCGATCATGGCCCGCTATGCGCTGGGGGCGGATGCACGCACAGCCTCATCCGCACAGCTGCGTCAGTTCACCAAAGCGTTCGAAGGCTATATTTCGCGCAAATATGGTCGCCGGTTCCGCGAGTTCATCGGCGGTGAGGTCACCGTGCGTAACGCGCGCAAGATCAAGACCGGATACGAGGTCAGAACCTCGGTCAAATTGCGCGGCTCATCCCCGTTCGAAGTGACATTCCTGGTGTCCGACAAATCGGGTCGTGGAAAGTTCTACAACATGTTCATCGAAGGTGTGAATTTGTTGCTGACCGAGCGCACAGAGATTGGCGCAATGCTGGATGCGCGCGGCGGCGACCTGAATCGCCTGATCAAGGATCTGAAAAAGACTGGCTGATCAGAGGTATTATCCTACGCCGGCCACCGCTCGACCCGTTCGCGCGGTGGCTTTTTTGTTCAGGTTGCAGGCTTGCGCGCGATCTGGCTGACATAAGACATGTAGCCAAAAAACGTGTTTGCAGACACACGCGCCCGGGCCTCGGATTTCAGCGCCTGTGCCGTTTCAGGCGCCAACAACCCGGTCTCGGCCATTCGATCCGCACCACGGTCGATAACGGTCAGAAAGTAAGTCGCCTCTCCTTCGGCTACATAACCGTGTCCCCGGCGACGGCCCAACTCAAAACCTGCTTGAGAGAGTGCACCGCCAATCTGGCGCATGATCCAGAGGTTTGTGACGTTCTGATTGATCATGAACCGAATGAGTTGATCCAGAGGATCAAAATCGGCAATCCGCGCTGTGGCGGTATCGTAGTCCCCATCGCAAATCGCGAATATCCCGCCCGGTTTCAGTATCCGAAAGGCCTCGGAAACCACATCCTCGGGGCCGGGTACATGGCACAACAGTGTATGCGCCAGAACAAGGTCTGCTGAGCTATCTTCAAGCCTGGTTGCCTTTGCATCGCCGGTTTCAAAAACAAGATTGCTCTCGCTGGCGAAGCTGTTTCTCGCACGTTCGACCATAACCGGTGAGGGCTCAATGCCGAGCGCGCGCTCCACCCCGCCAACTGACAGCAGCTCTTGCGTGATGTGCCCGGTGCCTGAACCCAGCTCAACCGCGAACCCGCCCTCAGGGACAATCAGATCACTTAGATAGCTATCCCTGATCTCTTTCTGCGCCGGCTCCAGACACCGCGCTTCCATAGCTTCGGCGATACGCTCTTGGACCGAGATATCCTGCCCGGCCAGATCGGAGTACGGATCGGACATAGCGCGCCTCCCTTCGCTACGTCCCAAGATAGCATATTTCAAATTAACCGGCCAAAACCGACTGTGATTGGTATGGCCCACCCCGGGTTGGTGCGGGCCAACGGTCCCTTAGTTCAGCCGTTCACCCGTTTCCTTGGCAAAGTAGGACACCTTGCTCATGTCGAACGCCAGGTTCAGCAATTGACCGGCCTGCGCGCTGGTTTCAGCATGCAGCCGCGCCGTGACCTGCTTGCCACCCAATTCCGACACCACATAGGTATCTGCCCCTGCGGGTTCGACCATATCGACCATGCAGGCGGCTTCCTGCACGCCTGCGCCAGCGCGGAACCCCGCCTCGGCGATATCTTCAGGGCGTAGACCAAGGATGACATCCTGAGGCAGAGACAAGTCGCGTGCATCGTTCAGAACCAGCGTTTCACCGGATTCGCGCGCGATCGAGATTTGCGTTCCCGAGCCATTGTTCGATGCCTGTGCCGGGATCAGGTTCATCGCAGGTGAGCCCATGAAATCCGCCACAAACAGATTGGCCGGGTTGTTGTAGATCTCGGCCGGAGTACCGATCTGCTGCACGACCCCGCCTTTCAGGACCACGATCTTGGTGGCCAGCGTCATCGCTTCGATCTGGTCGTGGGTAACATAAACAATGGAGGCGTCCAGTGTCTGGTGCAGCTTCTTGATCTCGGTCCGCATCTCGACCCGCAGCTTGGCGTCAAGGTTCGACAGCGGTTCATCGAACAGGAACAGCTTGGGGTCGCGCACCAACGCCCGGCCCATCGCGACCCGCTGACGCTGACCACCCGACAGTTGGCTGGGGCGGCGGTTCAGCAATGGTTCGATCTGCAGCAAGGAGGCGACGTCTTTCAGCTTGGCTTCCTGCGTGGCCTGATCGACCCCGCGCACTTTCATGCCGAAGGTGATGTTCTTGGCCACCGACATGGTCGGGTACAAAGCGTAAGACTGGAACACCATCGCGATGTCGCGATCCTTGGGGCTGACATGGGTCATATCGTTGCCGCCGATGGACAATGTGCCACCGGTGATCTCTTCCAGTCCCGCAATGCAGTTCAGCAGCGTAGACTTACCGCAGCCCGAGGGGCCGACAAGCACCAGGAAATCGCCCGGTTCAATCGAGATGTTGATGTCTTTCAGAATCTCGGTCGCGCCGTAATTCTTGTAGAGTTTGTTGATATCAAGGATGGGAGCCATGGGTCTTATCCCTTCACTGAGCCAGCGGTCAGGCCGCGGATGAAATACTTACCGGCAACGACATAGACGAGCAGCGTCGGCAGCCCCGCGATGATCGCGGCGGCCATGTCGACGTTGTATTCTTTGACGCCGGTGGTGGAGTTTACGATGTTGTTGAGCGCAACGGTCACGGGCTGCGTTCCCGCCTGGCTGAACGACACGCCGAACAGGAAGTCGTTCCAGATCTGCGTGAACTGCCAGATCACGGTCACCACGATGATCGGCAGCGACAGCGGCAGGAAGATCGACCAGAAAATTCGCAGGAAGCCTGCACCGTCGACACGAGCGGCCTTGGTCAGCTCGGCCGGAATGGTGACATAGTAGTTGCGGAAGAACAGCGTGGTGAAGCCCAGCCCGTAGATCACATGGACAAAGATCAGGCCCGGAATGGTTCCGGCAATCCCCATCATACCCAGCAGACGTGCCATTGGCAGCAGAACAACTTGGAACGGGATGAAGCAACCGAATAGCATCAGCGAGAAGATGATATTGGCCCCTTTGAACCGCCATTGCGCCACGACATAACCGTTCAGCGCACCCAACAGGGTCGACAAAAATACCGCAGGCACCGCGATCAGGACCGAGTTCCAGAAATAGGGCCGCAAACCTTCACACTGGATACCAGTACAAGCGCCGGACCATGCGGTTTTCCAGGCGTCGAAGCTGACCTCTCGCGGCAGCGAAATCAGGCTGCCGGTGCGGATTTCCTCAAGGCTTTTCAATGAAGTCGTCAACATCACGAAGAGCGGCATCAGGTAATACAGTGCAAACAGGCCAAGCAGGATATAAAGCAACCAACGCAGGGCAATCTTGCCCGTAGCGCTTTGGGTGCGGGTTTGTGTTTGGGGCATCGACAGATCAGTCATTTTTCGCCCTCAGCTCTGAGTAAAGATAGGGAACCACGATGGCAAAGACGACCAGCATCATGATCATCGCGGACGAGGCCGCTTGACCAATATCGCCGCGCGAAAAGGCCATGGCGTACATGTAAGTAGCGGGCAGATCGGTTGCGTAGCCCGGACCGCCACCAGTCAGGGCGATGACAAGGTCGAAGCTTTTGATTGCGAGGTGCGCCAGCACGATGAAAGCAGACAGGAAAATCGGGGCCATCGAAGGGATGATGATCGCCGTATAGATGCGCCACGTGGGGATACCATCGACCTGTGCGGCCTTGATGATCTCGCCATCGACCGAACGCAAACCGGCCAAAAACAACGCCATGACGAAGCCGGAACTCTGCCAGATCGCGGCGATCACGATAGTGTAGATCGCATAGTCAGGGTTCACCAGCCAGTCGAATTCGAAATTCGGAAAGCCCCAGCCCTGCACCATGGATTCGATGCCCAGGCCCGGGTTCAAAATCCACTTCCACGCCGTACCGGTCACGATCATCGACAACGCCATCGGGTACAAGTAGATCGTCCGGATCGCGCCTTCCACGCGGATCTTCTGATCCAGCAGGATGGCCAGCAACAGGCCTAGTACCATCGCGATCACGATGAACAGCGCGCCAAAGATATACAGGTTGTTGATCGCCGTATCCCAGCGGGGTGAGTCGAACAGGCGTTCGTACTGAATGAAGCCTTTGATCTCGTATTTCGGCAGTAGTTTCGATCGGGTTAGCGACACCCATGCGGTCCATCCGATAAATCCGTAGACAAAGATCAATACGGCGATGAACGACGGTGCCAGCACCACCTTGGGCAGGTGGTTTTCCAGCCATTCGGACATTTTAGCCTCCGGGGAAAGATGCTCTGCCCCTCACTATAGGGGGCAGAGCGTATTGGATCAGTAGCTGTTTGCTACCGCGTCCGCCAGTTGCTGAACCGCGTCAGCCGAGGACATATCCGAGTTGAAATGTGCGGTCACAACATCCGTAATCGCACCGGCCTGCGACCCGCGCAGCGCCATGCCATGGGCATAAGACGGCAGCAGCGAACCGCCTGCCGAGGTCGAACCCATATCTTCGGCCGAGATTTGCGCGCAGATGTCGAACGCATCCAGCGCCACATCAGTCCGCGCAGGGATCGAGCCCTTGTTCAGGTTGAACACTTCCTGGAATTTCGGCGCGACGATCAGCTTGGCCAGCAATTCCTGACCAGCGCGGTTGTCATCACCTTCCACTTCGAACATGGCAAAGCTGTCGACGTTGTACAGATATCCGTCGCCGGGGGTCGAGGCACACAGGAAGTCTTCGCCGGGCTTCTTACCAGCCGCCAGGAATTCGCCCTTGGCCCAGTCACCCATGATTTGGAAGGCTGCTTCGCCATTCATAACCATAGCGGTGGCAAGGTTCCAATCGCGGCCTGAGAAGTTTTCGTCCACATAACCGCGCAGGGTGCGCATCTGGTCAAAGACCTGCACCATGGTGTCCGAGGTCAGCGCCTCGGGGTCGAGATCGACAAAGGCTTTCTGGTAGAACTCGGGGCCACCCAGACCCAGCGCAACCGCTTCGAACACTGTGGCGTCTTGCCATGCCTGGCCACCATGGGCCAAAGGGATCACTCCGGCAGCCTGCAGTTTTTCGGCAGCGGCGTTGAACTCTTCCCATGTTGTGGGCATTTCAATGTCGTTGGCGGCCAGAACGTCAGCATTGGCCCAAATCCAGTCGATGCGGTGCACGTTCACAGGTGCTGCGCACCACGTACCTTCGCACATCATGTGGCCTGCAATCGATGCTGGCAGGACATCGGCCCAGCCTTCGGCTTCTGCCACGGATGAAATGTCAGCCAAAACGCCTTCTTCATACCATTCCTGAATGGCAGGTCCTTTCAGCTGAACAGCAGTCGGCGCGTTACCGGCAAGAACCCGGGCCCGCAGCGCAGTCATGGCCGCATCGCCGCCGCCACCTGCGACCGGCATATCGGTCCATGTGCCGCCGTTCGAGGCGAACTCTTCCTGCAGAACCGCGACCGATTTCGCCTCACCACCGGACGTCCACCAGTGCAGAACTTCGGCCTTTGGTTCAGCCACAACAGCCGACCCGGCCACTACGGCCAAGGTCGACACGGTGGCAAATGCAAAACGCTTCATTTTTTGTTCTCCTCCCTGAGAATTCGGTGCCACCCCAAGGGCGGCCATAGGTGATATAGCGCTAACGGATTGCCGCATGGCAACGCAGAATGCGATGCAATATCCTGACAAGGTGGAAATTTTCACCGCTTTTGTTACCCCGTGTTACGTTAACCTTGAATCCGTTTCCATTCGTTACAATTGGCGGCGACGGAGAACCCTGAGGAGGAGAAACAGAGTGGGCATTCCCCGGCTCCTGGTGGTGGACGACGATTCGGAGATGCGGTCGATGATGACCCAGTTCTTTCAGCAGAACGGGTATATTGCTCTGCCTGCCAGTTCCGAAAGTGAAATACGCACGCATCTAACCTCGGGGCGGATCGACCTGATCCTGTTGGACGTGATGCTGGGCGATGAAAACGGCGTCGAGATCTGTGCCCGGTTGCGGGCCGAACAGGATGTACCGATCATTCTGGTCTCGGCCCTGTCGGCGGATCATCAGCGCATGGCAGGATATGAGGTTGGAGCAGACGATTACATCGCCAAACCATTCAACCCGCAACTGTTGCTGGCCCGCGTCCGTGCGGTGATGCAACGCGCCCGACGCACGCCTTCGCTGGCATACCGCCGCCGCACGCGCACCTTTCACTTCGACGGCTGGGTCTTTGACGGCAAACGGGACGAGGTGCATTCGCCCGAAGGCTATCTGGTTTCCCTGTCCCAACGGGAGACCGCCCTGCTGAAGGTTTTGCTGGCGAACCCGCATATTCCGCTGACCCGTGATGAGATCGCCGCCGCACTGGATGTAACCGGTGAGGCCGACAAGCCCGAGGCGCAAGGCCGTGCCATAGATATGCTGGTGGGGCGGTTGCGGTCGAAAATCGAGGCCAACCCGAAAGACCCCCAGATGCTGCGCACCGAGCGCGGTGTTGGCTATCTGTTTACCGCTGACGTTATGGTGGATGAGGACGCATGACCCTGCGCCTGCGCAGTTTTGGGTGGCTCTGGACCCTGTCCGCCTTTGTCGCGGGGCTGGTGGCTGCCGGGATGTGGTTCACCTCGGCACAGGCTTGGAACCGGTATCAGACCGCAGCATTTGTTGCTGGTTTCACCATATACGAAGATTTGCGAACGGGGATGGCGCCGCCACCCGGCCTATTGATCAACCCATTGCCAACCGAGGCAGCCGCGCTTGCTGACAGGGGAGCGTTCCAGCAAATGCCCGGCTTTGCAGATCGCCGCTTTGTCACCAATCTTTCGATTCTGACCGACAGTTCAGCCCCCCTGAGTGGCCGCGAATTGACGCTTGCGGTGTTATCGGATCGACTGGTCTATCCGGTTTCAGACATCGTATCCGGCAGCGATCAGACCGGCCCCGAGAAGATGGGGAACCTGACCCGTCTGTTGGCCACATATTGCAGCGAACCTATCCTGATCGCACAATTCGGGCGCGGGGTCTGGCAGCAAGTCGACGGCACCGAAATCTGGGGCTGTAAGGCTGCGCCGGTTGATCTGCGTTTGCCCGCAATATTGCTGGGCATTGTGTCCTTGGCGGTGCTTCTGACCTCGGTCGGGAATGTTTCTGACAGTTTCGCACGCTTTGCTCAGGCACTTGGTGACCGCCGACGTCGCGGCGGGCCGCAAAGCTATGACGCGGACGGGCCTGAAGAGCTGCGCGATATCGTGACTGCGGTGAATGATCACCTCGATGCCGAACGAGCGCAGCTTGAGAAACGCGCCATTGTACTGTCGGGTGTCAGCCACGATCTGGGGACCCCTGCAACCCGCGTCCGGCTGCGTGCGGCGCTGATTCCCGATGGCGAGTTGCGCGAAAAGCTCGAGGCCGACGTGGACCAGATGACCGGCATGATAGAAAGCGTGCTTACTTACACGCGATCGGAACTCAGCGTCGAGGAACCGCGCCAGATATCGTTGACCTCGCTGGTTGAATCGCTTGTGGCCGATTATCAGGATATGGACCGGCCTGTGTCGTTGAAAGCCGTTGATCCCGTTGCCGTCGAAAGCGCGCCGTCTGTTTTCATGTCACGCCGTGGGCATGCGTCGCTGCCGGAAACGCGGCGCATCCTGGTGACGGGTCAACCGATCGCATTGAAACGAGCGTTGTCCAATCTGATCGACAATGCCCTGAAATACGGTCGTCACGCCGAGGTTGAACTGGAAACTGATGCTCAGACCGCCACGATCATCGTCGAAGACAAGGGCACCGACCTATCGGTCGCGGATATCGAGGCGCTGTTGGCACCGTTCCAGCGCGGATCAAACATCGGATCTTCGGACGGGTTCGGATTGGGCCTGACAATTGTCAGCACCGTTGCCGAACAACATGGCGGAACGCTGAGTTTCGAGGCCGGAGATCAGGGGCTGCGCGCCCGACTACAGATCACACGGCGATAGTCATGGCGCATAGCTGCGCACCAAGGCGCTGGCGATCAAGGCCCAGCCATCTGCGATGACGAAAAACGCCAATTTGAACGGCAGCGAGACCGTAGCCGGGGGCACCATCATCATTCCCATCGACATCAAAACCGCTGCGACAACGAGATCGATTATCAGGAAAGGCAGGAAAATCAGGAACCCGATCTGAAAGGCCCGCGCGATTTCCGACAACATGAAGGACGGCATCAGCACGGATAACGGGGCTTCGGGCGATAGTTGGATCGCAGCACCATCCGGGCGCAGGTCTGCCATGGCCTGAAACGTGTCTGCATCAATACGCGCTGCCATAAAACTGCGAAACGGCACCAGCGCGCGTTCCAGCGCAGGCTCTACGTCAAGCGTTTCCTCGACCATCGGCTGAATCCCTGTCTCCCACGCCTCGGTAAAAACCGGCTCCATGACGAAATAGGTCAGAAACAGCGCCAAACTGACGATCAACATGTTTGGTGGTGACTGCTGCAAGCCGATTCCTTGCCGCAGGATCGCCAAAACCGTGATCAAAAACGGGAAACAGGTGATCATGATCGCCAGTCCCGGTGCCAGGCTGAGCACCGTGATCAGCAAAATCAACTGGATGGTCCGGGCCGAGATCGACCCGCCCTCGCCCAGGGACAGCGACAGTTCTTGCGCCGCGCCACCGGAGGGTATGACCAGCAAAAATGCCAGCCAAAACAGGTGGCGCATCATCCGATCCCGTTCTGCAGATCCGAGATTTCGGTCAGCCGTACCGCCAGTTGCCCGGACTGATCGCCCTCCATCTCTTCCAACAGACCGCGCGCGACCAATTGATCCCCGACATAGAGGTCAACCGGATCCTCGATCCGCTTGTCCAGTGTCAGTACAGCATTTTCACCCATGCTCAACAGGTCACGGATCAAAGGCCGCGCACGCCCGACCGAGACGGTGACTTCGATCGGAACAGTCTCGAACGGGTTGGGTTTTTCGGGTTTCGGTGGTTGAGGATCACTCATTTGACAAAGCCTCTTTTGCTTCAAACAGATATGCGTCGAACGCTGCAGCAATGGATGAGAGCAAGGCAGCGCAGTCCACCTCGCGTTGGGCGATCCCCACCTGCAATCGCGCCTGTCCCGGCTGGAGCGAGACATCCTCGATAACCTGGGGACGCGGCGAGATATCCTGCGGCAGCATCGCCTCGACCTGATCCGAAGTGCCCGCCGGAACAGTCAGCTGCAGTGGCTGGCCGACCTGCTCACGCGCCATGTCGCAAAGCTGCTCGGTCAATCGCTTCGCAAAGCCATGCTCGATCGTCTCAGGCAGAATAGTCTGAACAAGGCTGTGGAACATCGGTTCCAGCGACAGGGTCATGCGGGTCAATGCTTCTTGATAGGTAAAGGACAGGTCGGATAACGTCGCCGACAGATCGGAGCTTAGCTGTGTGCCAGTCTGTTCCTGCGCCTGAACCGCATCTTCCCAGCCCGCCCCATAGCCTTGTTCAAATGCAGTAAGCCGCTGTTCTTCCAGTGCGTCTTCATCCAGTAGATGTACGGCCACCCCAGCCGCAGGGGCGGTGAAGTCTTCAAGAAGATGAGCGATCGACATCACACCTTCTCCTCGCCTTCTTCAAGCCAGCTGCGCAGGATCTCTACCGTCTCTTCCTGCTTGTCGCCGATCATGGCGCGCAAACGGTCGACAGGATCTTCACCTCGCGCAGCGGCAATCGCCGGAACATTCGGCTGCGCCGCATCCGCGAGCGGTGCAAAGTCCGGCGCATCTGCGGTCGCAATTTCCCCGGTCAGGGAAGGCGCTGGGGCGACCTCGACCGGTGCACCTGCTGGCAGCAGCGCCGATGCCGCAGATTTCGTCAGAATTGGCCGTATGACAAACAGACCCAAAACAAGGGAAACCAGCGCCAAAACCACCATCTGGATTAGCGACATAGCGTCGATGTGCATGTTCTGCCAGATCGACCCGGACACCAACTCGCCCTGGGGTTCAACCATGGGCAAGTCGAGCGATTTCAGTGTGATGACGTCGCCGCGTTCAGCATCAAACCCGACCGCAGAAGCCACAAGCTCTTGCAGTGCATCAAGCTCGGGCTGCGGCATGGGTTCAAAAATCTCGACGCCATCTGTACCTGCCGCTCGAACACCATTGACCAGCACCGCGACAGTCAGACGTTTGATCGCACCTGGCGCGCGATGAACTTCCAACTCGGTCTCTGACACCTCATAATTCACCCGTTCGCGGGTCTGAGTGGCATTCGAATTGGATTCATCGCCTCCTGCCCCGTCGCCATCCGGCAGATTCGACGCCACTGTCACATCCGCCGACTGATTACGCGCACTGTCCGACCGTTCTTCAACATCCGTGCTGATCGCAACACGGCCTTTGGGGTCAAAGCGACGTTCCCGGATAGACTCGGTTTCGGTCACCGTATCTACGCTGACCTCAACCACCGCGTTGCCGGCCCCGACCCGGGCTTCGACCAGGCGCAGAACTTTCTCACGCAATTGGCGCGCCTTATCATCTGCAGTATCGGCTGCCACCGCCGTGTCCTGCGCGCCAATCACAGCCCCGTTCGAATCAATCACAGTGACGTTTTCCGGTGCCAGCCCGCTAACCGCCGACGCCACTAAAAACCGGATCGCCTTTGCCTGATCTCCGTTAATCGGTGCACCCGACGGGACCAGATAAACCGAAGCGGTTGGTGCTATGCTGCGCTGAAACGGGTTGGAGGAGCTGTTGGCGATGTGCACCCGGGCCTTGCTGACATGCGGGCCGCCCACAATCGTGCGCGCCAGCTCTCCTTCTTTTGCGCGCCAATAGGCGGCATCAAACATCTGCGACGTAGTGCCAAAGCCGCTGAGCGAATCCAGCAGTTCGTAACCGCGATTGCCGTTCGCAGGCAGGCCCTCGCTGGCCAAAGTCATCCGCAACTCATCCCGCTGAACGCCGGGGACGTAGATCGAGCCACCCCTTATTTCATAGGTCACACCACGCTGGTCCAGCGCCCGCACGATTTCCCCTGCCGCACCGCTTTCGAGCCCCGCATAAAGCAGCGTCATCGACGGCGCTGTCACAATCCGTGACATCGCAAGCACACCCAGAAACACCAGTGCCACGGCACCGGCCACGATAATTTGTTTGCGCCTGTCCAAACTTGCCCAGACAGTTCCGATCTGCTGCACGCTTACCTCCGACTCACCGACATTCTGTGCGGCTCTGCCCTTGTTTGGACGATTGCCCTTAACAATCGGTTAGTCCCTGAGGGGTTATGACGGTTGCCGAACAGATTCATGAGGACGGCATGACCGACGCAACTGCAGATGAGGCGGAAGCCCCTAAAAAATCAGGGAAAAAAGGCTTTCTGCTTGGGCTGATTCTGGCTATCGCGGGCGGTGTTGGTGGCTATTTCATAACTGCATCCGGCCTGCTTCCCATAGGTGGGTCCGAGATGGTGAAAGAGGCCAAAAAGAAAGGCGAAGACGCTTCCGTAAAGGCACTTCCCGATGTGAAATTTGTCGATCTTCCGCCGGTGATCATCTCGGTCAAGTCAGATGATTCGCGACATTTGAAATTTCACGCGCAGCTTGAAGTGAACGCGGGCTACGCCGCCGAGGTTGAAAAGATGCAGCCGCGAATCATGGACGTTCTGAACAGCTACTTGCGCGCCCTTGAGTTAACCGATCTGGAAGATTCTCTGGCTTTGATGAGGATCCGCGGACACCTGCTACGACGCATTGGGATCGTCGTGGGCGAAGGCCGCGTGCGTGACGTTCTGGTCATGGAATTTGTACTGAATTAGGAGGCGATGGTGGAGTTGATTGCCGATATTCTGCTGGTTGCGGGCGCTCTTGGGGCTGGTCTGTATTGTTTCGTTCTGTCGCGACGCCTGAAGCGGTTTACCGATCTTGAGAAGGGTGTGGGTGGCGCCGTTTCCGTGCTGTCCTCGCAAGCAGAAGAGTTGCGAAAATCGCTGGATAGCGCGCGCCAGGCTTCGGATGATTCCGGCACCGCGTTGCAGACGCTGACCGAACGGGCGGAAACCGTCGCACAACGGTTGGAGCTTATGATGGCCTCGATGCACGATGTCGTTCAGGAAGAGCCCTCTGAGCCGGACGTTCCCATGGATCAGCCAGATGACGCACCTGCTGAGGACAGGTCTGAGCAGCCCGGCGAAGCACAAGAAACTGCATCCGATCCGTCTGGTGAACCAACTGAGGTCTCGACTGAGCCATCGGACACGCCACCAGAGCCGCCCGCAAAGAAACCAGAAGGCCTGATGTTTTTTCGGCACGCTGCTCCATCTGGCGGAGCAGCGAAATGAGTCGCAACCGGGCAAAAGCGCCTGATCGCCGAGCGCGCGGCGGTGTTCTGACCTTCATTTCCTTGCTGATGGTCGGCTCTGCGATTATTCGCATCGGGCTTGAGGCCGGGCCTGCACTTGCCCGCAGCGCAGAACCAAACATGGCCTCGCCGGTCGGTGGTGAACGCAAAGAGGCGAATGCGGCAGATCTACAATTGCTGCTTACGGAACTATTGCGCCGTGAAAAGACTCTAAATCAGCGTGAAAGCACGATTTTGGACCAGGAACGGGCGCTCGACATTGCCGATCAGGCCATCGAAACCCGGCTCACCATGCTGGAGGACGCCGAGAACGCTCTCCGTGAAACGGTGGCGATTGCCGAAAAGGCCGCCGAAAACGATCTGACACAACTGACTGACGTGTATCAGAGCATGAAGCCCAAAGATGCCGCCGCGTTGTTCGAAACGATGGACGCGGTATTCGCCGCTGGCTTCCTGTCTCGAATGCCACCTGAAGCTGCCGCTGAAGTTATGGCCGGTCTCAGCCCCGAGGCTGCTTACACCATCAGCGTGATCATGGCCGGGCGCAATGCACGTGCCCCACAGGAATGACCCTCATGGCCATATCTATCTGCACCCTCAACGCTGGAGACCTTTCATGATCGGGCTCATCGGAATTGCCGTCATCTTTGTCATGGTATTCGGCGGCTACCTTGCCGCAGGCGGCAAGATGGCCATCATTATGAAATCACTGCCCTTCGAGATGATGATGATCGGAGGGGCCGCAGTCGGCGCATTTCTGATCAGCAATGATATCGGCGGCGTAAAACACACTGCCAAGGATATCGCGAAAGTTTTTAAAGGACCCAAATGGAAGCCCGAGGATTATCGCGATCTGTTGTGCTTGTTATTCTCTCTGATCCGGATCGCACGCGCGAACCCGGTCGAGGTAGAGCAGCACATTGAAGAGCCAGGAAGCTCATCGCTATTTTCCGCATATCCCAAGATTCAAGCCGACAAAGAAGCGGTGGACCTGATCTGTGACACCATGCGCTCGGCGGCGATGAACTATGACGACCCGCACCAGGTTGAGGAGGTGCTGGAAAAGCGGATGGAGGCGAACTTCCACCATGCCATGCATTCAAGCCACGCGCTGCAAACCGTTGCTGACGGGTTGCCCGCCTTGGGGATCGTGGCCGCCGTTCTGGGTGTGATCAAGACGATGGGATCAATCGACCAACCACCGGAAGTTCTGGGTAAGCTGATCGGCGGCGCGTTGGTTGGGACGTTTCTGGGGGTTTTTCTGGCTTATGGATTGGTGGGTCCTTTCGCGGGCAAGCTGAAATCTGTTGTTGAAGAAGACAACCACTTTTACCTACTCATCAAAGAGGTTCTGGTGGCTAATCTTCACAACCACAACGCGGCCATGTGTATAGAGGTCGGCCGCCAGAACACACCGACCCACAACCGGCCCGGTTTCTCGGAACTTGAAGACGCGCTTAAGGAACTCAAGCAGGCTGCAGCATGATCCGCGCATTGTCTTTGGTCTTGCTCGCATGGGGCACAAGCGCGTCAGCACAGGCTTTGACCGTGCGATCGGGCGAGCATGAGGGATACACGCGACTGGTGGTACAGGTCCCCTCTGGCACCGGTTGGATGTTGGATCCGGTCGAGAACGGCGCGCGGCTGAGCATTGGCATCGATAATGCGACATTCAACACTGCAGCTGTCTTCGACCGCCTGTCGGGGAACCGTCTGCAATCGCTTCAACAGGCCGGGCCAGGTGCAGCGTTGGAGATGACATTTGGGTGCGACTGCGTGGCAACGGCATTTCTGCATCGCCAAACTATGGTGGTCATAGATATCGCACCCGACCAGGGTACACCTGCAAATGACCCGGTAGAGCCAGAGGCGCTTCCCAGGACTGCAAGTATCCCGGCCCCAAAACCCTTACCTACTGATATTCCAGCCACCGAACTGGCCTTGCCTTTGCTGCAATTAAATCAACGAAATTTTGAGGAGCAGTTGGCATCACGTATATTGCAAAGCGCTGATCGAGAGGTTGTTGATCTTGAACTGGCAGGTGTCGGAAGCAGGGAATCGTCCAGTTTTGGGTCGCTGCGATCTTCGGAAAAGCTGGTACCAAATCTGCGACTGTCTTCGGTGCTCGATGAGGTTTCGGGGCTAGGCAATCTGGCAGTTCCTCAGATTGATAGCAAACCGGAATGTATCACGGACAGCGAACTGGGTTTTGGGACATGGTCGGGCGCTCGATCATTTTCCGAGGATGTGGCCGAATTGCGGGTCGGGCTATTTCAGGAATTCGATCGTGTCGACCAGGCGCATGCAATGGATTTGGCGAAGCTCTATACGTATTTCGGGTTCGGTGTAGAAGCGCACCAAGCCCTGTCTTTGTTGTCGGAGACCTCGGTTGAGCAGCGCAGAGTAGCGGCCATCGCATCAGTGATGGACGGGTTGCCTGCGCCGACGCCGAACCCTTTGGAAGGACAGCAAAGATGTGATGGTGCCGCCGCACTCTGGGCGCTTTTGAGTAAGGGTAAACTTCAATCCGATGCGCATGTGAAGGCGATCGAACGCAGTTTTGGTCGGCTGCCGTGGCATCTCAGGCAACATCTCGGCCCGGATATCGCCGAGATGTTTGTCTCGGCAGGCCGACTTGAAGTATCGCGCCGGATCTTGCGTGCGGTCGAACGGGTCTTAGAGGACGAACCCGCTGATGTAACCTTTGCCCAAGCCAAAATCGCGGATGCTGCAGGGGATACCGATACCGCAGAAACGCTGTTGACCGAGGTCATATCGGCGCCCGATGCCGCGACCGATGCGCCGTTGGCACTTGCGCGGTTGATCGAAAAGCGGTGGTCGGACCGGGGTACGGTCTCGCCCCGCGACCTCGATTTAGCTGCAAGTTATGCGCGCGAGCTTCGGAAGTCCGATCTTGGCCCGATGTTGGCGCGTGCACACGCTTTGGCGATGGCTTTGTCGCAGGATTTTACCGGAGCTCTTGCCAGTTTTGAGGATGTCTCGGATTCCGACGAATGGCAGAGGACACGAGATCAGGTATTCCAATTGCTGGCGGAGCGGGCGGACGACATTACTTTCCTGCGCCATGTGATGGAATTGAAGGACAAGCGACGCAACGCGCTGGCGGTCGAAACTGCCGTGTCCATGGCAGAGCGATTGGCTGACCTTGGGTTTTCAGCGCAGGCTTACGCGCTGGCAAACCGACCGCAAGATCGGGAACGCAGCCGTGATCGTGCTCGGCTTCGGGCAAAGGCGGCTCTGTTGGGCAACCGTCCCCGTCAGGCGCTGCTGGAAATCGCGGACGATTCCTCGGACACCGCGCAAGAGTTGCGCGCCCAGGCCATGATGCAAACACAGGATTTCGATGCCGCCGCGCGCGCATTGCAGGCAGGCGGGAAGCACGAGATGGCCGATCGATACAACTGGTTGGCGGGCTCCGGCGGTGCGGATGAAGAGAGGTCAAACACCTTCACCGATTTGTCCCGCATCCGAACGTCCCTGATCAAGCCCGTTGCGCGGCAGCCGGACAAGCCGTTGTCGGACGCCGCAATGCTAATACAGGACAGCACCATCGCACGCGCGCAGATCATTGAAATGCTTGAGACAGTGCGCGCAATTGACCCGAACTGAACCTTGGAAGTCTGTTCTTGCAGGGACAGGTGTAACTGATTTGGCCTGTAGGCTGATAGACGCCAAAATCAGCCTCTAACAAAGGTATTGAATTCATTTGGACTTCCTATGCGTTAATCCATGATGCCCATGGGACAGTGGCGGTAAACTCAGTGAACGTGTCGAAGATCTACAGCTGGCTCAATGATCATTCAGGACCACCGCACGCGTTCAAGTGTGCTGGTTCTTGGACAACTCTATCTGAAATTACGATCACCACATCTGCCCTTGGTAATCCAGGCCGAGTGACTCAGACTTTCTGAAACCGTATTCCAGGGCATTACGGTTGCCACATCGGGATCCTGCAGACCCGCCCCAGAGATTTGTTCAGCCCAGATGTGAACATGCACCGCCAAAACAGCCGCTACAATTGGCATTGCGTATTGTGCCGGGGACATGGTCTGGGGTTGGCCCCAAGTTAGCTCGCCCTTTCCAGCATCGCCACGTCAATCCAACCAAACTTGGCCAGTTGATAAAGGATCAAACTGCACCGATCACATAAGCTTGGGCGTGTGTTTTCACAGGCTGATCTCCGGTTTGCGGAGGAGGCGTCTTGAGGAATTTAGTCATATGTACGAGCCGGCATGTGCTCTGCCCCCGACGTGAACCATCAAGAACAGAGACTATTCAACCGGATTTATTCAGTATGGGGCCTCCACATCATTCATCGAGACGTAGACTGTCTTCATCTCGCTGAAGTGGTTGATTGCCAGTTTCGAGTTCTCGCGACCGACGCCCGACATCTTAGATCCGCCGAACGGTGCCTCAACCGGGGCCAGGTTATAAGTGTTGATGTAACAAGTCCCCGCCTCAAAACCTGCCACGATGCGGTGGGCGCGGGTTAGGTCGTTGGTGAAGACGCCGGCGGCCAGACCGAATTCAGTGTCATTGGCACGGGCCAAAACCTCTTCTTCGGTGTCGAAGTCCAGCACCGACATCACCGGGCCGAAAATCTCTTCGCGCGCGATTGTCATATCGTCCTTAACATCGGCAAAAACCGTGGGCTGCATGTAGAAACCATCGCCTTGGACCCGTTCGCCGCCATAGATCAGCCGCGCGCCTTCAGCCTTACCCTTTTCGACATAGCCAAGCGCGATATTCATCTGGTTTTCGCTGACCATCGGGCCAAAGTTGACCTCTTCATCCATCGGGTCGCCGATTTTCGCCGTAGCGAGGCGTTCAGACAGGCGCTTAAGGAACGCTTCTTTGATTCCCTTTTGCACAAAAACTCGAGTGCCGTTGGAACAGACCTGTCCCGAGGAATAGAAATTTCCCAGAATGGCGCCTGACACGGCATTTTCGATGTCGGCATCGTCGAACACGATCATCGGGGACTTGCCACCCAATTCCATGGTGACATGTTTCATGCCATCGGCGGCAGCAGCGTACACCTTGCGGCCCGTTGGAACCGACCCTGTTAGCGAGACCTTGGCCACTCGGGGGTCGGTCACCAGGCTGGCGCCTACATCACCGTAGCCCTGAACAACGTTATAGACGCCTTTGGGTGCACCTGCCTCGATCAAAATCTCGGCTACTTGCAATGCCGACAGCGGAGTAGTCTCGGAAGGCTTGAAGATCATTGTGTTTCCGCACGCCAACGCCGGGGCACCCTTCCAGCAAGCGATCTGCGTCGGGTAGTTCCATGCCCCAATGCCCACACAAACGCCCAGCGCCTCGCGGACGGTATAGACAAAATCCCCGTCTGCCAGAGGGATATGTTCGCCGGTCAGCGAGGCCGCCAGACCGCCAAAATACTCCAGCGCATCCGCGCCGCTGGTAGCGTCGGCCACCAGCGTTTCCTGCAGAGGTTTGCCGGTATCATGGGTTTCGATAATCGATAAGTCACGATTGCGATCCCGCATGATGTCGGCCGCGCGTCGCAGCACACGGCCTCGCTCGGTGCCCGATAGGGCAGCCCAGGCCGCTTGGGCCGATTTTGCGCTGTTTAGAGCCTTTTCAACAATCTCAGGCGTGGCGGAATGTAGCCGTGCGATGACCTCTCCGGTGGCGGGGAAGATAACGTCGATGGGCGCGCCATTGGTGTCCTCGACATACTCGCCATTGATGAAGTGGCTGGCCTTGGGTTGAAACTTCATGCCGGTTCCCTTTGTGTTCAGAAATCTCTTTAGGCAAAGAGATCGCGTACGTTGAGGATCGAACTATCGATTATTGACTGATCAGTCAATCAAGTCGCAAATTGGCAGGATCTCGCCTAATACAAAGGGTCTTCCCTTGAAACGAAAGGTTAATGTTCTATTTATGTTCTACACAGTCAGAGGATTACCCGATGGCCCAGAACATGCGAAATTCCGCCCTGAGCGGCCCGACAAACGACTATCACCTGCTGCCAGTTACAGATCGGCAGATGCGCTTTGCCCGCGCCATCGCGCAACAATCAGCGCTTGAGATTCCGGTCGAGGCGCAGCGTGACCGCAAATCCCTGTCGGACTGGATTTCAGCTCATAAGCCGCATGATCCGTCGCCCTTTGCAAACTACCCAACAGGTAAGCAGGTTGCTTTTGCCGAACGTATCTCGCGCAGCAAGCGCCGCCCGATCCCGTCCGAATGTTTCCGCGACAAACAAATGATGTCGCGCTGGATCGATCATAATAAATAGATCGCTCTATTTGCCGTGGTTGCGCGCGTATAGCGCGACGGCGGCGGCCACAAACATGCCCAACAGGATGTAACCCGTCACAGCCTCGGCCACAGCCAGCCCACGGCAAAAGCCAGTTGGGGACATGTCCCCATATCCGACCGTTGTGAAGGTGACGTATGAAAAATACAGAATATCGGCTGGCCCTTCGGCGCCGATCACACAATGGTCGTTATATCCAAACGCGCCGTAGACGGCTGCGAACAGGAATGGCACGACCTGGATGAAGGACACCCCCATCAGGAACAACAACCTCCGGGGAGATTTCACCTGGGTCATGTAGTACCAGGACTGCGAGGCGATCCAGATCAGAAGGCCTACCGAAGAAAGAGTGCCAATGGTGTCGCCTGCAGTAGCTTCGTTCAGGCGCGACAGACCGTACCACGCAAGAAAGCTTGCCAAGACCAGCCCAAGCGCCGCCAGCAAAGTTGATTTCCATTCTTCCAGGGTTCTGGGTTCGTGGGTCATGAGCGCTCCGTCGGTTGGGCTTGCGCACAATCATCCGATTTCAAACGCAGCCTGCAAGCTGATTTCAGTCAGAGCCCAGATGTTCCTCGCCCCGCGCGCGGGCCAGCTGTATCTGCTTTTGCCGCTCGCGAAACCGCGCCTTGTCCTGTTCTGAAGTCTCATTGATACACCGATGGCAGGATACGCCATGCTCGTATTCAGGGCGTTTCACATCTTCGGGCAGGATCGGGCGACGGCAACCATGGCACAGCTTGTGTGGGCCTTCGACCAGACCATGACCAACTGAAACGCGGTTGTCGAAGACAAAACACTCACCCTGCCAAGTGCTGTCTTCGGGTGGCGTTTCTTCCAGATACCTCAGGATGCCACCCTTCAGGTGATAGACATCCTCGACCCCTTGCCCCAGCAGATAATTGGTGGATTTTTCGCACCGGATGCCACCGGTGCAGAACATGGCAACGCGTTTGTTGTGAAAGCGGTCCTTGTTCTGTTCCCACCACGCCGGGAAATCGCGGAAACTGGCTGTGTTAGGGTCTATTGCACCCTCAAACGTGCCAATCGCCACCTCGTAATCGTTGCGGGTGTCGATCACCACCACATCATCTGATCGGATCAGCGCGTTCCAGTCCTCAGGCTCGACGTAATTGCCGACATTTGCGCGGGGATCGACATCGGGTTGCCCCATAGTCACGATCTCTTTCTTTAACCGCACCTTCATCTTGCCGAAGGGCGGATGGTCCGAGGTCGCCTCTTTCCACTCAAGATCAGTGCATCCTGGCAACGCACGGATATGCGCCAGAACCGCGTCAATCCCGGCACGAGGACCGGCGATGGTGCCATTGATCCCTTCCTGCGCCAGCAGCAGGGTGCCTTTCACCGACTGCGCGCGGCAAAGCTCCTGCAAAGCCGGGCGCAGCGCATCGGGGTCGGTAAAACGCGTGAAATGATAGAGGGCAGCGATTGTGTACATGTGGGCGATCTAATGCCCTTGGCAAAAACACACAAGAGACCGCATTGACGATACCCGCTGCGCACCATACCGATAACACGACTTTAGGAGGCCAGCATGTCCCACGCCCTGCTCGTTATCGATGTTCAAAATGACTTCTGCCCCGGCGGCGCGCTTGCCGTTGCCGGAGGGGACGAGATCGTCGCACCGATCAATGCGATCATGGATACGTTCGATACGGTGATCCTGACACAGGATTGGCACCCGGCGGGACATTCTTCATTCGCCAGTTCTCATACTGGCAAAGCGCCGTTCGAGATGATCGACATGCCTTATGGCCCTCAGGTCTTGTGGCCCGATCACTGTGTTCAGAGCAGCGCAGGCGCGAACTTCCATCCGGATTTGCGAACAGATGGCGATCTGATCATCCGCAAGGGATTTCGCAGCGCTATCGACAGCTATAGCGCGTTTTTCGAAAACGACCATTCCACGCCCACTGGTCTAAAAGGCTATCTTGAGACGCGCGGGATCACGCAGCTGACCATGGTCGGTTTGGCGACAGATTTCTGCGTGCATTATTCGGCGGTAGATGCGGCACAGCTGGGGTTTGATGTCACTGTCTTAAGCAACTTGTGCCGCGCCATTGATATGGACGGATCTTTGGCTGTCGCAGAGCAGGCCATGCGCGCAGCAGGTGTGACACTGGCCTGAGGATCAAAGCGCGGCACCATGCTCGGCCAGCAGTTTCAGAAACACAAACAGGATCACGGCAAGACCTAACGCGAAACCGATACGCCCAGAAACCGTGCGACGCTTTGGACGCACTGGTCTTGGGCGTGGCGCTTGCAATGGTCGCTCGGGCATTTTCCGGTTCACGGTCCCGGGCTTTGCGGTCCTGATATGGCCCAAGAAGTGATGGAAATCGAACTCACCACTATACTCTCCCTGGACACCCATATTCCGGATATTCGCAAAAAGACGCTTTAGGATCAGGAGGCGATCTTCAGCCTCTTCTGGCCGAAAATAACCTCGGGCAAGATGCCCATCCGACTCGTCCAGGCTAAATCCTGATTCCAGAAATATTCTGCGAATCTTGGGCGATGCAGCGCGCAAAGCGTCTGCCGTCTTGATATCCCTGAACCGCGCCCGCACCGGGGGCCGCCCAGTTATCGATGTTTGCCCATGCTCAGGATCAACCTCATCCGGAGCTATTGCAACAATGTCAAAATCGTACTCGAGACTCATTCACTAACTTCAACCTTCAGTTCCATCCCCAGCCCTCACTAAAGCGTGAAGGAAACCCACAATAAGCCCGTAATGTGTTCTGTCGTGGGCATTGTTCCCAATTCCGCGACTCTTGCCATTTCGTGCTCCGATTGATCTAACAACGGAAATTGCAGGAGGTCCCCATGGTCGATATCGCGACGCGGGTCTACAATCATAAATGGAAGATTGACCCGATTATCCGGTCATTGATCGACACAGATTTCTACAAACTGCTGATGTGCCAGTCAGTGTTTCGAAATAAGCCCCAAACCGATGTGGTGTTTTCGCTGATCAACCGGTCGAATCACGTGCCATTGGCCCGTTTGATCGATGAAGGCGAGCTACGCGAGCAGTTGGATCACATCCGCTCGCTAAGTCTGAGTCGTGGGGAAAGCACGTGGTTGCGGGGCAATACATTCTACGGCAAGCGTCAGATGTTCCGCCCGGATTTCATGGAATGGTTCGAGAACCTGCGCCTACCCCCTTACCATCTGGAGCGTAAGGGTGATCAGTATGAGCTGACCTTTGAGGGTAAGTGGCACGAGGTCATGCTATGGGAGATCCCGGCGCTGGCCGTACTGATGGAATTACGCTCACGCGCGGTTCTGAACGATATGCGCCGGTTCGAACTACAGGTGCTCTATGCCCGTGCAATGACACGCGTATGGGAAAAGATAGCCCAGCTTCGCACTATTGAGGGGCTTGGGATCGCGGATTTCGGCACGCGGCGGCGGCATTCCTTCCTTTGGCAGGACTGGTGTGTGCAGGCCATGATTGAAGGTTTGGGCTCGTCCTTTACCGGAACGTCCAACTGTCTGATCGCAATGCGACGCGAAGTTGAGGCTATTGGCACCAACGCACATGAACTACCTATGGTGTATTCTGCGCTCGCCGAAGACGACGCCGCGCTTGCCCAGGCGCCCTATGACGTCCTTAGCGACTGGCACGAGGAACATGATGGAAATCTGCGCATCATTCTGCCCGACACGTATGGCACCAAAGGGTTTCTGGACCGCGCGCCTGACTGGCTGGCAGGCTGGACCGGCATTCGCGTTGACAGCGGCGACCCAGCAACCGGCGCAAAAATCGCAATAGACTGGTGGAAATCACGCGGCGAAGACCCGACGCAGAAGCGGGTTATTTTCTCGGACGGGTTAGATGTGGACAAGATACGCGAATTGCACGCTCAGTTCGCGGATCAAACCAATGTCTCGTTCGGCTGGGGTACGTTGCTGACCAATGACTTCCGCGAACTTGTACCGAATGACGCATTGGCTCCCTTTTCGCTAGTCTGCAAGGCGGTCTCGGCCAATGGCTACCCGACGGTCAAACTATCTGACAACCCGGAAAAGGCGATGGGACCCGCCGAGCAGATTGAGCGGTACAAGCGCGTCTTTGGCGTTGGAGCGCAGGAGCCGATCGAAGTGATCGTTTAGCCGTGGTAGGCCGCAACCGTCTTGAGCTGCGAGAACCCATAAAGCGCCTCGAACCCTTTTTCGCGGCCATGGCCGGATTTTCCAACGCCGCCAAAAGGCAGCTCGACACCTCCGCCCGCGCCGTAGTTGTTAATGAACACCTGCCCCGAACGCAAACCCTTGGCCAGCCGCATCTGCCGCCCACCATCTCGGGTCCAGACGCTAGCAACAAGGCCATATTCGGTGCTATTTGCTATGGTTAGAGCCTGTTCTTCGGTGTCAAACGGGATCAGAACCTGTACGGGGCCAAAGATCTCATCCCGCGCCAAGGCATGATCGGGCGGCACATCCGAGAACAATGTGGGCCGGACATATGCGCCGGATTCGGGTGCGCCAGCCGCAATCTGGCCCTCGGCGGCAATCGCCAAGTCCGAGCCTTGGTGAAGGAAACCGGTCACGATTTCTTTTTGCCGTGTTGAGATCAGCGGACCGACGCGCAAATCCTGGACCGCCGGTCCAACGGTGAGTTCTTGATAGGCAGTCGCCATACGGGATTTCACCGCATCATATACACCGCGCTGCACCAGAATGCGCGACGAGGCCGAGCAGGTCTGGCCCGCATTCTGTATACCCGCATTCACCAGATACGGCAGCGCGGCATCCAGATCGGCGTCATCGAAAACCAGTTGCGGCGACTTGCCGCCCAGTTCCAGTGTCACCGGAACAACGTTTCGACCCGCCGCCTGCTGAACCAACGCGCCAGTCGCGACCGAACCGGTGAATGAGATGTGATCCACACCCGGGTGTGCCGACAGGGCCGCGCCCGCCTCAGCCCCCAGGCCGGGCACCACATTCAGGGCACCAAGCGGAAGGCCCGCCTGTATCGCCAGATGCGCGAAGGCCAGTGCGGTCAGGCAGGCCTCTTCCGCCGGTTTCAGAACACAGGCGTTACCCATTGCCAGCGCCGCCCCGACAGAACGGCCAATGATCTGCATCGGATAATTCCACGGCACGATGTGGCCGGTCACACCGTGCGGCTCGCGCAACGTGTAGACGGTATAGCCATCCAGATAGGGAATGGTCTCGCCCATCACTTTATCCGCAGCACCACCATAAAATTCGCAATACCGCGCCAATGCTACCGCATCTGCCCGCGCTTGGGTCAGCGGTTTGCCGACATCCATCGCCTCTAGCTGTGCCAGTTCATCCACTCGGTCCAGAACCAGTTGCCCCAGTCGGGTGAGAATACGCCCTCGCTCCAGGGCCGTCATGCGACCCCAATCGCCATCGCACGCGGATCGGGCGGCCCGCACTGCAGCGTCGATATCGGTTTCGCCACCTCGAGCGATCTGGCAAATTTCGGAACCGTCCGAGGGATTCACCAGCGGCAAGGTTTGACCTGACGCGGGCATTTTCCATTCTCCGCCGATCAGGCAAAGGTTGGGATCGAACCAGAGGGGGTTAGTCATCGGAAGCTCCAATATCAGGCTCTATACAAGGGTTTTTCATGCAGCGCCTCGTCCAGTCTCCGGCAATTTCGGTGCCGCATTGATCAGAGTTCTTGTGTAAGGATGCTGAGGCTCTGTGAAGACTTGCTCGGTTTCACCCTGTTCCACAATCTTGCCGGCCTGCATCACCAACACACGGTCGGTGATGGTTCGAACCACGCTCAGGTCATGGCTGATGAACAGGTAAGTCAGATCGTAAGCCGCACAAAGCTCGGCCAGCAGGTCGAGAATTTGGGCGCGGACCGAGACATCCAGCGCCGAGACAGCCTCATCAAACAGGATCAACTCGGATCGAATAATCAGAGCGCGCGCAATAGCGATACGTTGCCGCTGCCCACCCGAGAATTCGTGAATGTAGCGGCCCGCATCATCGGGGCTTAGGCCAACGGCGGTAAGCATCTCAGCGACGCGATCCTGCCGTTCAGAACCGGTTGGCGGGGTGTCCAGCAAATGAAATGGCTCGGTGATCAGGCGCGCGACCCGGTGGCGAGGATTGAAGCTGCCATAAGGGTCCTGAAACACCACCTGCATCTTGCGTCGCACTGCCAGATTGGGTTTGTGGCCGGTGAAAACAGGCTGACCATCAAGGGAAATGCGGCCTTGCTGCACCTCCTCCAAGCCCAAAATAGCTCGTGTTAGGGTCGATTTTCCACAACCGGACTCTCCTACCAGCCCTAAACGCTCCCCCCGATTCAGGGTAAAGCTGACATGATCGACGGCCCGATGATGACCGGGCGTGGCAAACAGGCGCGTTCGGGGCAGACGGTAGTCCCGCACCACGTTCTCGACCTCAAGCAACGCTCGCGGTGCAGGAGAGGTCGGCAGGTTGACTTGATGCCCCGAAGCTTCGAACAGCATACGGGTGTAAGGGTGCTGCATATGGCGCAGGAGATGATCTGTTGCGCCCGTTTCAACAACCTCCCCATGCCGCATGACCACAATCTGATCCGCCATGTCTGCAACCACCGCCAAATCATGCGTGATCATCAGCAGACCCATGCCATACTCCGACACGAGCCCTTTAAGCAGATCAAGGATTTGCGCCTGCGTGGTCACATCAAGCGCCGTTGTCGGCTCATCCGCGATCAACAGTCGGGGGCGCAGTGCAATCGCCATGGCGATCACCACTCGCTGGCGCTGACCGCCTGACAGTTCGTGAGGATAACGCTTCAACGGAAACCTGTCGGTTGGCAATCCAACCCGGGCCAGAACCTCTTCGGCCCGAGCGCGCGCTTTGGCCGGGGGCATGGCCTTGTGGATCAGGATAGTCTCCATAACTTGATCGCCGATGGTCTTCACCGGGTTCAGGGCAGTCATCGGCTCTTGGAAAACCATTCCGATCGCAGCGCCCCGCAACGCACAAATCTCGGCCTCAGACCGGTTCAGTAGGTTCTGGCCCTCTAACTCTAGCACCCCATCTACTTCGGCATCGTTTGGCAGCAACTGCATCACGGCAAAGGCTGTCATTGATTTGCCCGAACCGCTTTCTCCGGTCACAGCCACGATCTGCCCAGGGGCAATCGACAGGTTGATCTTCTTTAAAATCGGCGTGCCATGGATAGCCAACGAGAGGTCCTTGATTTGCAAAAGACTCATGCGCGGGCCACCCGTATCCGAGGGTCCAACCAATCGCGCAAGCCATCTCCCAGAAGGTTCAGGCCCAGAACCGTCACGATGATGGCAAGACCTGGAATCAGAGCCAAATGCGGGGCAAAACTAACCATCGTCTGCGCATCGGCCAGCATTCTGCCCCAGCTTGGCGTAGGGGGTTGCGCACCAAGACCGACATAGGACAGCCCAGCCTCGGCCAGAATGCCAAGTGAGAACTGGATTGTTCCCTGAACAATCAGCAGATTGGCGACATTGGGCAGGATATGTTCAGCCGATATCCGTGCCGCGCCTTTGCCTGACACGCGGGCGGCAAGGATAAACTCGCGCTCCCAAAGAGACAAAGCTGCGCCTCGGGTGATGCGGGCAAAAACGGGGATGTTGAAGATACCGATGGCGATGATCGCGTTAATGGCCCCGGCACCAAAGACGGCAGTGATCAGAATGGCGATGACGAGAGAGGGGAATGCAAAGACCAGATCATTGCCGCGCATGATGAATTCATCTAGCCACGATCCACTGCGCGCAGCGGCGGCCAGACCCAAGGGGACGCCCAGCGCCATACCAATCCCGACCGCGACCAGCGCCACCGCAATCGAGGTGCGCGCACCAACCATGATCATCGAGAACATGTCGCGTCCGAAATGATCGGTACCGAACCAGTGCTGCGCGCTGGGTGGCTGCAGCTTGGCCGGAATGCTCAGCGCGGCGTGGTCGTATGGGGTCCAGACAAAGGACACCAGCGCTGCCAACACCACCAGTGAGGACAGCGTCGCGCCAAGGATCAGGTTGCGGCTCATGTCCTGCTCCTCAGCCTTGGATCGACTGCGGCATAGGCCAGATCGACAAAAAAGTTCACCATGATAACGGCAAAGACCAGCAGCATAACGACCGATTCCACGACGATCAGATCGCGCGCCGATATGGCCTGAAAAACCAGCCGCCCGAGGCCGGGTAGATAAAACACCTGTTCGATGATGATCGAACCCGCCAGCAGGAAGGAAAATTGGAGTCCAATGATCGTCAGTACTGGGATCAGAGCATTCCGCACTCCGTGTCGCCAAAGCGCCTGCCGACGCGAAAGGCCCTTGGCGCGTGCAGTGCGCATAAAATCCTCGGCCAGAATATCCAACAGAGCCGAGCGCATAACCCGCGCAAGGATCGCCGCTTGCGGCAGGGCCAATGCAATGGCTGGAAGGGTCAGCGAATGTAGACCGGTCCAAATGCCGTTCTCCCAACCCGCGAAACCGCCGGCATTGAACCAGCGCAAATTGATGGCAAAGACCAGCACCAGCATCATCGCGAACCAGAAATTCGGCACCGCGATACCAAGCTGAGTCGCACCCATCACGGTCAGATCACCCGGTTTGCCGCGCCGTGAGGCTGCGTAGATACCGGCGGGGAAAGCAATCAGCGTGGACAGGGTTAGCGCGTATAAAGCCAGCGGCAATGACACCCACAATCGATCTGCGATCATCTGCGACACGGGTGTGCGATAGGTGTAGGACGTACCAAAATCCCCAACCAGCATCCCGCCGACCCAGTTAAAGTACCGCTCGATCTTCGAGACATCGAGGCCCAGTTCAGCTCTCAGCGCAGTCAATGTATCGGCCTGCGCGTTCACGCCCAGCATGAACGACGCCGGATCACCGGGCGCGACCTCGATCACTGCAAAGATGACAACCGAGGCGACAGCCAGGCTCAGGATCAGCGACAGCAGACGTTTGAGGGCGTAGCGGAGCATTTGGAAACGTTAGGGTCACATCCCGTGTGGGTCCAGCGCCTAAGGCTCGAGAAGATAGACAAAAAGAAACCCGCCAAGCCAGAATCCTTGTGGGTTTCATGGTGCAACAGTTCGCGCCGGGGCGCTGGCCATCGCCCCGGTCCAACTCTGTTCTTCTATTCGGACCAACTGATCCCGGTCAGATCGATCGCTGCCGTAGGTGCGTTTTCCCATAGCCCCTCAACACCGGCCTTGGCCACGCCAAGCTTGGCAAGTTGAAACAGGTACCCGTTGACGTAATCGGTCGAAATCAAGCGCTGTGCCTCACCCAGCAAACGTGTGCGCTCATCAGGGTCCGTGGTCGAATTCAGCGTGTCCATCAATGCCTGAAAGTCGGTGCTGTCATATTGGAAGTAATAGTCGGGCCGGGCATAAATACCGATATCCATCGGCTCGGTATGGCTGACGATGGTCAGGCCAAACTCCTTGCCCTTGAACACGCTTTCCAGCCACTGCGCCCATTCCACATTGATGATCTCGGCGGTGATGCCAATATCGGCCAGTTGCGCAGCGATGATTTCACCCCCGCGTCGGGCGTAGGAAGGCGGCGGCAAGTGCAGCGTGGTCTCGAACCCATCGGGATACCCGGCCTCGGCCAGCAGCGCCTTGGCTTTTTCCGGGTCATAGGCCGAATTGCCGGTCAAATCGACGTAAGCCGGGTTATGCGGAGCAAAATGCGTACCGATGGGTGTGCCATAGCCGAACATAGCCCCATCAATGATGGCCTGCCTGTCAATCGCGTGGGCCAATGCCTGTCGGACCAATATGTCATCAAACGGGGCTTGTTTGTTGTTGGTCGACAGAATGGTTTCCCCCTCGGTCGAGCCGACAAGAACCTGAAAGCGCGGATCAGCCTCGAACTGCGGCAGATTCTCGGGTGCGGGGAAGTTGTCGAACACGTCCACATCCTCGGCCATCATGGCGGCAAAGGCGGCGGTCGGATCCGAGATGAACTTAAACGTTGCGGTCTCTAACGCGGGCTGTTCGCCCCAATAGTTGGGGTTGCGATTCAGGATGATGCTGTCACCCTGCAGCCAGTCAGAGAAGGTGAAGGCCCCCGTGCCAACCGGGTTGGTCTTGATATTCTCGATGCTTTCGGGCGCAACGATCACCGCGTCACCCCAGGCGAGATTGAAAAGGAAGTTCCCGTTCGGCTCATTCAACGTCACCTGAACGGTCAGGGGGTCCACCACCTCGACACTTTTAATACCCGCAAACAAAGCCTTCTGCGCGTTGGCGCTGTCTTCTGCCGTGGCGCGATCAAGGGTAAACTTGGCGTCCTCGGCATCCATCGTTGTGCCATCGTGAAATGTCACACCGTCGCGCAGCTTGAATGTGTAAACGGTACCGTCATCCGAGATTTCCCAGCTTTCGGCCAGCCCCGGCACCACCGAGCCATCGCCCATGAACCGGGTCAGGCCTTCGAAGATATTGGTGTAGACAACCGAATCGATAGCCTGCGCTGCAGCGCTGGTCGGGTCCAGATGCGGTGGCTCAAGCTGCATGGCGATGGTGATGTCAGATTTGGCCATGGCCTGCGTGGCAAACAGGCCCGCGCCAAGGACCAGGGCCGACGCGAACGAGCGAAAGCGCTGCTTTGTCATGAAAATCTCTCCCCACTGAAATTGGCTAGCCCTGCTTTTTTCGGGCCGATCTGCGACCAATGTCCTCGCAAACCCGAGGTCAATCAAGGAATTGTTGGCGCAACCGGGGTTTCTTTGCGCCTGCCGCATCTGCTATGCCGCGCTGCAACATGAACCCTGCGAGGAGCGAGCATGAGCGCCACCGCCCGCAAGAAAGCCCCGAACGCCGAGGATATCCGCGCCCGGAAAGGTACTGATCCTCTGGTCTCGTTGACCGCCTACACAACACCGATGGCGCAGTTGATGGATGCGCATTGTGACTTCGTTCTGGTCGGTGACAGCGTCGGCATGGTGTTGCACGGGTTGACGTCGACCCTTGGTGTGACGATGGAGATGATGATCATGCACGGCCAGGCCGTTGCCCGTGGTCTGGACAAGGCAATGATGGTGATCGACATGCCTTTCGCCAGCTACGAGCATGACCCGGCTCAGGCATTCCGCAACGCAGCCCGGCTGATGTCGGAAACAGGAGCTGGGGCGGTTAAGCTGGAAGGTGGCGTCGAGATGGCTGAAACCATCCGGTTTCTGGTCAAACGCGGGATCCCGGTGATGGCACACATTGGCCTGACACCGCAGTCGATAAACACTTTGGGTGGCTATAAGGTACAAGGGCGCGACGAACAGGCCGATGCCGTATTGGCCGACGCCCGGGCCGTCGCCGAAGCAGGCGCGTTTTCGGTCGTGTTAGAGAAAGTTCCGCAGGGTTTGGCCAACCGGATTACCGCTGAGATTGCGATCCCCACAATCGGCATTGGTGCCTCTGCCGGGTGCGACGGGCAAATTCTGGTGGTGGATGATATGCTTGGCTTTTTCACCGCCTTCAAACCGAAATTCGTCAAACGCTATGCTGATCTTGGCCCGCTGGCCGAAGCCGCCATTGCTGAATACGCCGCCGAGGTTCGTGCGCGAAGCTTCCCGGCACACGAACACGTCTTTGCCGATGCCGTACCCGTCAAAGGACCCAAGTCATGACCGCGCCTATTCTGCGTCGACTGGCAGACTTGCGCGCTCTGACCCGTGATTGGCATCTGAATGGTGAGGTGATCGGAGTTGTCCCCACCATGGGTGCGCTGCACCAGGGGCATCTGTCGCTGGCCGAAGCCGCGAAGACGGCTTGCGACCGGGTGATCGTGACGATCTTTGTAAACCCCAAGCAGTTCAACAACCCCGAAGACCTCGCCAACTATCCGCGCACCGAACAAGAAGACGCGAAAAAACTCGCGCCTTACAACGTCAATGCGATATACGTGCCCGACCCGGATGAGATTTACCCTGATGGCTTCGCCACCACAGTCTCGGTCTCGGGTCTGACCGACGCGATGGAGGGAGAATTCCGCCCGGGTCATTTCGATGGTGTGGCAACAGTTGTCGCAAAGCTGTTCCTGCAAACGCAAGCGGATCGAGCCTATTTCGGGGAAAAAGACTATCAGCAGCTTATGATCGTCCGCCGGATGGCCCGCGACCTCGATATCCCTATCGAGGTGATTGGTTGCCCCACGGTGCGTGAACCTTCGGGCCTCGCAATGTCTTCGCGCAATCAAAGGCTATCCGAGGACGGTCTGGCCATCGCAGCCGAAAAACATCGTATCATGCGTGCAGTTGTTCAGGCGCTGGAAAACGGCGAAGAATTCGAAGCTTTGGCTTCTCAGGCACAGGCCGATCTTTTGGCCGCCGGCTTCAACGAAGTGGAGTATCTGCAACTACGCTGCGCTGAAACGCTGGAGCCTATGACCCATGCCAAACGACCCGCACGACTGTTTGCGGCAGCCTTGGTCGACGGCGTGCGGCTGATCGACAATCTACCGGTGTCTCCGGTCTGATTTCCCCTCTGGTACGTTTGGTTGTGTTTGCGCTAAAGTCCTGCAAAACCAAAGCGGGAGGGGCGCAGGAATGACCTATATACTGGCAATCGATCAGGGCACCACATCGTCTCGTGCAATCCTGTTCGACGCGCAAATGCAGCGCGTCGGCACTGCGCAGCACGAGTTTACACAGCATTTCCCACAGGAAGGCTGGGTTGAGCATGATGCCGAGGAGATATGGGACAGCGTTCTGACGGTTTGCCGTGAAGTGATGCAAAGGACAGGTGTATCCGCGGCACAGATCGCTGGCATCGGGATTACCAACCAACGCGAAACCACTGTCATCTGGGATCGCGCCACCGGGGCCCCCATTCACAACGCAATCGTCTGGCAGGACCGTCGCACCGCTGAGATTTGCGAGCGTCTTCGCAAAGCGGGATGCGAGGATGACGTAACTGCCCAGACCGGTCTGCTGCTAGATCCTTATTTTTCAGGCACCAAGGTCAAATGGTTGCTTGATACCGTCCCCGGCGCACGCGACCGTGCTGCCGCCGGAGAGCTGCTGTTCGGCACAATCGATACCTTCCTGATCTGGCGACTGACAGAAGGGCGCGTGCACGCCACCGACGCCACCAATGCGGCCCGCACATTGCTATTCGATATTCACAAAGGGGAATGGAGTACCGAGATCTGCGACTTGCTGGACATCCCCCAAGCTTTGTTGCCCGACGTGCGCGATTGCGCCGCAGACTTCGGATCGACCTCCCTGTTTAACGGTAATATTCCAATTCTCGGCGTGGCGGGGGATCAGCAAGCTGCCACCATCGGACAGGCCTGTTTCCAGCCGGGCATGATGAAATCCACCTATGGCACGGGCTGTTTCGCACTACTCAACACCGGTACGCAGCCAGTTGAATCGAAAAACCGGCTGCTAACGACAATTGCCTATCAGTTGGACGGGCAGAAAACCTATGCGCTTGAAGGCTCGATTTTCATTGCCGGTGCGGCGGTGCAATGGCTGCGCGATGCGTTGCAAATCATCGAAACCGCACCGCAAAGCGGTGAACTGGCCGCCAAAGCTGATCCAAACCAGCACGTTGTTCTCGTCCCTGCCTTTACTGGGCTGGGCGCGCCTTATTGGAAACCCGATTGCCGGGGCGCAATCTTTGGCCTGACTCGCAATTCAGGCCGCGCCGAAATCACGCGCGCCACGCTGGAAAGCATCGCGTTCCAGACCCGCGACCTGTGGCACGCCATGCAGGGCGATTGGGGCGCAGAGACTGACGTGATCCTGCGCGTCGACGGCGGAATGAGCGCCTCGGACTGGGCCATGCAGGGGCTTTCCGACATTCTGGGCGCCCCGGTCGACCGCCCGGTGATGCAGGAAACCACCGCGCTTGGTGCCGCATGGCTGGCGGGCATGAAAGCGGGTGTCTACCCGGATCAGGCCGGATTCGCCGAAACCTGGGATCTGGATCGGCGGTTTGAGCCTGCAAAACCCGTAGCTGACCGAGACGCGGCCTATGCACGCTGGCAACGCGCGGTTCAGGCGGCCATGGCGTTCTAACTGTGGTCCTTCATCAAGCGCTGTTTCTGCCGTGACCAGTCGCGCTTGGCCTGCGTTTCGCGCTTGTCGTGCAGCTTTTTACCTTTGGCGATGCCGATCTTCAGCTTCGCCCGACCCTTGTGATTAAAGTAAAGTACCAGCGGCACCAGCGTCATGCCTTTGCGTTGGGTCGCGTTCCACAGGTTCGACAGTTCCTTGCGTGACACCAGCAGTTTACGGCGGCGGCGTTCTTCATGTTTGAAGACCTTGGCCTGCTCATAGGGCGCGATATAGCTGTTGATCAGCCATAGCTCTCCATCATCGACGGACGCATAGCTTTCAGCAATGTTCGACCCACCGGCACGCAGGGATTTGACCTCGGACCCTTCCAGGACAATACCGCATTCGAGATCGTCTTCGATCGCATAATCGAAGCGCGCACGCCGGTTTTCGGCGATCACTTTGTAATTCGGGTCAGTATTCTGCTTCTGCTTGGCCATGACGCGTTGATTTAGGCCGCTTGCGTCCGCCTTGCAAGGCAGGGTTACGAATTGGCCGAGATTATCAGGTCAGGTCCAAATATCGTGTCAGCGTGATTGTGCAGATAAATCTTGAGCCACGGGGTAAAACGGTCGGGATGCCGTTTCACCTCGGCCAGCAGATCGTGGTAATCGACCCAGCGGATATCCATCACTTCTTCCGGGTTAGGCTCGATTTTTAGGGCCCCACGCACATGGGCCAGAAAGACATCGACCACCTCGTTCTCGACCATTCCGTTGCCGACATCGGCGTGATACTCCAATCGATGCCGGTATTCGGGGTAAAGTCCGGTGATGCCCAATTCTTCGCGCAGGCGCCGGACGGCACAATGCGAAGCGCTTTCGTCCCAATCCGGATGCGTACAACAGGTATTCGCCCATAGACCCGGCGTGTGGTATTTGCCCATCGCCCGGCGTTGCAGCAATATCTCGGTCCCGCGCACGGCAAACACGGACACAGCCTTGTGTCGCAGCCCCTTTTCATGCGCCTCCAGCTTGTCGACGGGTGTCAGTTCGCCCTCAACCCAAGCCGGGATCAAGATTCCCATCTGTCGTCTCCTGTTGGCGATCTCCGGTGCACATGGCCTTACCGGTTTTCCCCAAAGTGGCGCTGATTACAATGTCAATCAATCGCACGAAAGGCCGCAGGGGCTGCGGCATTTCGAAGTTCGTCTGTAAACCTGTTGGCGGAGTTACTCTCCCGAAACGCTCACGATATAGGCGTAAACGTCTTCGGCGCCCTTTTTCAGCTTGAAGGTCATTTTCGACTTGGCCGAGGTTTCCCCCAAATAGTCTTTCAAGAATGCTTTGGGGTCTTGGGCGTAGGCCACGAAAGTCTCTTCATCCCAGACCAGACCATTTTCGCCCGCGGCCACGATGCTATCGCCGTATCTGAAGCCTTCTTCAGTGCCGGCGGTGCGGCCTGCGATTCCGTACAGGTTCGGACCCGTCTTACCGCCCTTAACGATAACTTCACCCGCAGGGTCAGCAATCATGTGACAGGATTTACATTTATTGAAGGTCTTCTTACCCGCTTCGGCATCACCTTCTGCATAGACAGGAAGGGCCAGCAGACCGGCAATTGCGGTGGCAAGGATACGATTCATAGCTTTTGCTCCGATATGAATTGGCTGCACCGAATGGATCGCTGGCACAGCAGAGAGTCAACGCGCAGATTGCCGCGCGACGGCACTGTGTCACAGGCGATCGGTGTCGTACTTAACCGAAGTCATGTAACTGCGACCAGCAGGGCAGCAGGTCGCCAGCGCGGGGGGAAGCCAGATAGATAGCCCGTGCAATCGCGCGCGCAAGACAGATCGAGGCCGCATGGCCGATCATCGCCATCGCCTCGGGGCCAACCGTGCGCGCGCAGGTGCTGAGACCGAATACCAGATCCCCATCGCCAGGCGTGTGCGCAGGCACGATGGCGCGGGCGATGCCGTCATGGGCTGCTACCGCCAGACGCTGGCATTGCGGTTTGGTCAGCGCTGCATCAGTTGCAACTATAGCAATCGTGGTGTTTGCGCGATCTGGCGGAGCAGAATGCATCATCTGCGCCTTACGGCTGACAAGAGAAGAACCGAGGCCCGAGGTCGGATCTGGCCCCAATCCACCGAACTCGTCATCGATCTCAAACGGCGCAGCCCAAAAATGCCGATCACCCGGTGTGGTTACGCTGCCAAGCGGATTGGCCGCAACCAGCGCGCCGACGGTTACGCCACCCTCAAGCTTTAACGAAGCCGAGCCTAAGCCACCCTTGTGCATCGCGGCCAATGCGCCGGTACCAGCCCCCACCGAGCCCAGTTCAAATTCTGGTGAGGCGGTCAGATACGCAGACTTCCCTAGATCGCGATAAGGATTTTCGGTCCAGTTCTTATCTCCACCATTGAGTAGATCGAACAGAATCGCGCCCGGCACGATGGGCACGACGGCCGAACCGACCTGAAATCCGCGCCCCTGAGCGCGCAATGCGTCTGAAACGCCCGAGCACGCATCCAGTCCAAAGGCCGAGCCGCCGGACAAAGCAATCGCGTCGACCCGATCAACAGTTTTGTCGACCGCCAGAAGGTCGGTCTCACGCGTGCCGGGGGCGCCGCCCATCACATGAACCGAAGCTGTGAACGGGTTGTCCGCCGTCAGGACAGTTGTGCCTGATTTAAGCGTATCATCGTGCGCATTGCCAACCTTGAGGCCAGCGACATCAGTGATCAGGTTTCTGGGTCCGGGGTTCATTTTCGTCTCGCACACTGGGCCGGAAATCGCGCTGGCGCGCGCTGCCTCCGGCGGAGATATTTATGGCCAGATGAAGGGCGGATCAGATGCATCGGCCTCCGTCCACTTCCAGGGCTGTGCCGGTGATCATGCTGGCCTCGTCCGAGCAGAGGAAACAGGCGGCGTTTGCCATATCTTCGGGGGTTGAGAAGCGACCAAGCGGGATCGTCGACAGGAATTTGGCGCGGATTTCCGGGGTGTCTTCACCCATGAAGGATTTCAGCAGCGGGGTTTCACCCGCCACCGGGCAGATCGCGTTGACGCGCAGGCCCGAGGGGGCAAGTTCGACGGCCATCGTCTTGGTCGCGGTGATCATCCAGCCTTTGGAGGCGTTGTACCAGTTCAGATTGGGCCGCGGCGACAGGCCTGCTGTTGAGGCCACGTTCAGGATCGCCCCCGCGCCACGTGTCTTCATCTGCGGAACAAAGGCGCGCGCGGTCAGGTAAACGGATTTCATGTTCACGGCGAAGACGCGGTCGAATTCATCGTCATCGACGTCCTCAAGTGGGGCCGGCAGGTGCGTCACGCCCGCATTATTCACCAGAATATCAAGCTTTCCGAATTCTTCCGACACCGCATTTGCCATTGCCTGAACCGATGCCGCATCCGAGACGTCAACGTGCTGTGCGATGGCATTCGTGCCGACCGCAGACGCCATGTCGGAAGCCGCTTCGCCATTGATATCTGCGATCATCACGCGGGCGCCTTCGGTCAGGAATTTTTGCGCAATCCCAGCGCCGAACCCGGATGCGCCGCCGGTTACGATGGCGGTTTTTCCCTCAAGCCTCATGGCTTTACCTCCCCTGCGTCTTGCACCGGCAGAGTAGCAACGTGCAGCGAAACTGCCAGATCAATCTTCGGACACTTTGCCTCGCAGGGCTTTGACATCCGCGCGGGCTTTCTTAGCAGCAAGCCTTCGCTTGACCGAACCATAAGTGGGTTTGGTCGCGATCCTGCGCTTGGGATTGACCAAAGCCCGCGTGATCAGTTCAGCCAACCGGGCGCGCGCGATGTCGCGGTTTCGGGCCTGAGAGCGTGTTTCTTCACATTGAATGATGATGGCGCCGTCCTTGGTCCAGCGACGTCCGGCCAGCCGTTTCAGACGTGTCTTGACCGGATCAGGCAAGGAAGGTGAGCGCGCGGCCTCGAACCGCAGCTCAACGGCGGTGGAGACCTTGTTGACGTTCTGCCCACCCGGACCAGAAGACCGCACGAAGCTTTCGGTCATTTCCCAGTCTTGCAGGGCGATATCGTCGGTGATGCGCAACATGGATCGGACCTTACAGGGCGCAGTTGAAAACAAAAAGGGCCGCCCCGGCGGGACGGCCCTTCGAAAGCTCAGGAGGTTGGGTCGGTTAGATCAATCGACCAGCCGGAGCGAGCGCTCCGCCAAGGGCTGCCTTAACAGGCGATCCCCCCGGTTGTTCCAACACCTCTCTCCAATCTCTTTCTCGACACTGGATCACCTCCTTTTCTATCTGTTGCGGTTAACTTTGAGCCTGACACAAGATGCGCCAATCTCAAAGCACTTTTTTATGCAGGCTGCGCGGCGGTCAAACGGGCAACAATCACCTTGAACGGAATCAGGGCGATTAGCGCCAGCGACAGTTTCACCAGCCAGTCGGCGAAGGCCAGCGTTACCCAGAGTGGGGCCATCGGGCCGGACAGCATGAAGGGCACAGGCTCCCACGCCCAGTTGATCGCTGCATCTGCATTGGCACCAAAGACGGTAACCGAGACCGAGAACGCCAGGGTAAAGAAGATCGCGGTGTCCAGCGCCGAGCCAACCAGTGTCGACACCAGCGGCGCGCGCCACCAGCGGCCACCACGCAGTGAGTTGAACACAGTGACGTCGGTCAATTGCGCAATCAGGAAGGCGGTGCCCGAAGCCACAGCAATGCGCAGCGGTACGGCTGCATAGATAAACCCGTCACCCTGCAGCATGATCTGGCTGCCGATCAGCGAGCAGATGATACCGGTGACAAAACCGGCGAATACGACCTTGCGGGCCGGACCCACGCCATAGACGCGGTTCATGATGTCGGTGACCAGAAAGGCCAACGGATAGGTGAAGGCACCCCAGGTCAATAGGCCATCAAGGATCAGGAACTGGACCAGGATGTTTGAGGCCACGACGATCGAGGCCATGGCAAGGATGCCGGGAATATAAGAGCGTTGCATTTTCAGATGCCCGTTTTGACAAGGTAGCGGCGACTTGGCCCCAGGCTCATCCCGAGGCAGGCCGTGCGTTTAGACCTTTGTATGCGGCCTGTCAATCAGGCAGCAAGTATTCCACCAACTCGGTACGTTGCAAGGAACGAAAATTGTCGTCCGAAACCATGGTTGCGCGCAACCGCCCGTTCTGATCGCGCCAGACCGAAAGACCCTCCAGATTGTCATGGGCCCCGGTAGCGGTTTCAAACAGCGTTTCTTCGGCCTTGGGCACGTCGCCAGAGATCACCCAGCGTCGCAGGCGTGAGCGGAAGCCGATGAAAGCCACCGCACGCTCTAACACATAGAGCCTCCCGTCGGGCCCGAAATCCGCTGCAACCGGTAGGAACTTTCCACGGGGCGGCAACACAAAAGGCGCTGACCAGCGTGCGCCATCCCAGCGATAGACCGGTATATCGCCTCGAACAGTGCGGGTCTTTTCGGTCAGCGTATACAACCGCCCGCGACCATCTATCGCCAGCGCTTCAAATGAGCCGTTGAGGTCCATATTCAGGAACTCTCGCGGGCGCGGCAGAACCCGTCCATTGGCGTCGGGGGCAGTGTAATGCACGATTCGGTGAACGCCTTCGAACGAGACGTAAACGCTGCCATCTGCAGCAACGGCGAGCCCTTCGGAATCCCCTGCCCTCCCCTTCAAGATACGGCCTTTGCTGGACAGAATCGGCCACTGGTCAAGGATTTGGATGTTTCTGATCGTATCTTGATCTCGTTCAATCCGCGCGGTGATCAGTGTTGACCGGTCACTGATAGCGGCCATGTTCCGCCCGTTTTCGGAGATATGAATCGCCGAAAATCCACCGAACCAGTTAGCGTTGTCGCGCCAGACATAGCTGTCCAGCAGCGAAGCCTGCTTAAGCTCCATCGCCTGAACAGTCCCTGCCAGCAGAAGCGCCGTGATCAGTTGGATTGCAGAACGGCGGTACATTGCTGGGGTAGATCAGCCAGGCGAAACTCACGACGCTTTTTCGGTGCTGGCGCATTTGGATCAGGTGGCGGTGGGTTCAGAATATTGCGCACCCATTGCTGCGCCTCGGCGCAACCATCACCCTTGGGTGGCGGGTCCTGATTTACACAGCCTTTCGATCCTTTCGGGCATTTCAACCGCACGTGGAAATGATAGTGATGTCCCCACCATGGCCGGATCTTGCGCAGATAGGCTTTGTTGCCCTTCTCGTCATTGCACATCTGCACCTTTGCACCCGGGAATACGAAGATCCGGGCAACGCGCTTGTCCTTGGCGGCTTCGCGCAATACCGCATGGTGCTGCTTGGTCCAGTTGCCGTTTACATACGCGCCGTTCGCGCGGCGCAAGGATATAGACGAGATATTCTCGCGTGCTTTGCGGCTTAGGCGCATGTTATCGCCCGGCAGCATCCAGATATCGATATCCAAACCCAACTGATGCGAACGATGGCCCGAAGTCATCGGCCCCCCCCGCGGTTGGCTGATATCCCCGATATAGAGACCATTCCACCCCGGTTGTTTCGCGGCAAACCGGCTGAGATCCTGCACATAGTCGATCGCCTGAGGATGCCCCCAATTGCGATTGCGCGACAGGCGCATGGCTTGCCAAGTTGGCCCGGTTTCAGGGAGTTGCACCGACCCGGCGGCGCACCCGCGCGAATAACTGCCGAATGCGGCAGATTTTTGCTGCGACCCAACCTTCTGGGCTCCGAATAACTGTTTGGCCAAGGGCTGTGCCGTGGCCACGCCTGCCAGTGCTATTGCGGCCAGAACGGCCAAAAAACGTAGTAAAATCATCTGCTCTGATCCCCTTCCGGTTTCACCCAGCGCATCAGGACTAGGCCCAGAATAAACAACAGAATGATCGGTGACACCCCCAGTCTTGCACTACCGGTTGCTGTTGTTGCTATTCCGATCAATAGCGGCGCTGCAAAGGCGGTCGCCCGACCCGAAAGCCCGTACAGCCCAAAACTCTCGACCGGGGTGGCGGGATCAGTATGGCGTACCATCATTGAACGGCTGGCGGATTGCAGAATACCTCCCATGCCGCCGATCAGAACTCCGCACCCGAAGAACGTCATGTCCGGCAGGCCCGAGCCTACGGGTAATGAAATTCCGTAGATCTGTGTTCGATCCATCGACACAACCGTTACGCAGACAAAGATCAGAACCCAAATCGCAACCAATATCACCGGTTTAGGGCCGTATTTGCAATCCATCTTGCCGCCGATCCATGCAAAGATGGCCGAGGCCAGAACGCTGACGATCCCAAATACGCCGATTTTTATCAGGTCCCATTCAAGCACCAGCCGCGCGTAGACGCCTCCGAAACTGTATAGCCCGTTCAACGCGTCGCGATAGAACATCGACGACCCCAGATAGGTCGCGAGACTGACCCGGTGACGCAGCGCCGCCACGGACTTGCCCAGCAAGCGCAGCGCCTCACCCACGCTACCCTGTTTGTTGGTCTCGGGATCATCCCGAACCCACAGGAAATACGGCACCATGAACAACACGAACCATCCGGCGGTGAAGGGGCCGACAAACCGCGTCCCTTCACGCGTTGCCGCATCCAGCCCGAACAACGGATCCATACCAATCAAGGTCTTGCCGTTGGGCTGTTCAACAAACAGCGCCAGCATGATGGCCAGCGACAGCAGGCCTCCGAAATAGCCGAAGGCGAAGCCCGAACCTGAAATCTCGCCCACTTCTCTATCGTCACCCAGATCGGGCAGCTGAGAGTTGATGAAGATCAGTGCATATTCTGCGCCCACAAAGCCCAGACCAAAAGCCGACAGCATCAACCACATGTTCGAGCCATCGGGCATCGTGTACCACAACGCGGCAGACCCCACCGCGTACATCACCGAAAACCCGAGAATCCACGGGATGCGCCGACCCGAAACATCCGCCATCGCGCCCAACAGGGGCGCTCCGAACGCGATGATCAGCCCAGTTATGGTCAGGCAATTCGCCCAGACGGTCTGCGCCTGCGCCGCCGCAGCATCGGTGTCTAATCCGGTATTCGCATAGTATTGAGCCGCCACCCCGGCGAAATAGGGGCCAAAGACAAAGGTCACCAGCAATGTATGGAACGGCTGGCTGGCCCAGTCGAAAAACCACCAGCCCCAGATGCGCTTACGCTTGGAAATCTCCGCCATCTCTGCCCCATATTATTATTGTTGCGATCATAAGACGGGGCTTTGGGTCAATTCGCAAGCGTTCTGTTGGGGCGCACTTGCTCTTTGCGGCTGTGACGCTTAGGTCTCAGGACAATTGACGAACGGAGTGCCCATGCTGTCGCTGATCCAAATCCTTCTGCTGATCCTGGACATTGTCTGGTTCATCATCCTTGCCCATGTGATCATGAGCTGGCTGATCAACTTCCAGGTGCTGAACCTGCACCAGCAACTGGTGGCGCAAATCTGGTACGGACTGAACCGTTTGTTAGAGCCGATCTACGGCCCCATTCGCCGCATTCTACCCGCCATGGGCGGTCTGGATCTGACCCCTCTGGTGGTGCTGATCGGGGTCTATGCGTTGCGGATCATTCTGATCAACAACGCGGTCTATTTCTACTGACCTCTTGTTCACCGAATCTTAGTATGTGATGGTCCTGTCTTAAGAGCAGATAAACCATAAAACAGGACCCTCCGTCGCATGTTCGACTCCGCACCCTTGTTGCGAGACGTTTTCGGATTCGACGACTTCCGCCCCGGTCAGGAAGAGATCGTCGACGCCGTGACCGCGGGTGAAAACGTGCTGGCGATCATGCCCACTGGTGGGGGCAAGTCCTTATGTTTTCAGTTACCTGCGTTGCTGCGAGACGGCGTGACTGTTGTGATCTCTCCGCTGATCGCCTTGATGCGCGATCAGGTGCGTGGGCTGCAGGAAGCCGGTGTCGAGGCGGGCGCGCTCACCTCGGGCAACACCCCCGAAGAAACTGATGCGGTATGGGACGCATTAGAGGCTGGGCGGCTCAAGCTTCTGTATATGGCGCCCGAGCGTCTGGCCGCCGGGTCGGCGCTGGGGATGCTGCGCAGGATTAACGTCAATCTGATCGCGGTGGATGAGGCCCATTGTGTCAGCCAATGGGGCCACGATTTCCGCCCTGATTATCTGCGGATCGGAGAGCTGCGGCGCGCTTTGAATGTGCCCCTCGCCGCGTTCACCGCGACAGCGGATGCGGAAACGCAGGACGAGATCGTCGAAAAACTGTTCGACGGTGTTGAGCCGCGCAAGTTCCTGCGGGGGTTCGACAGGCCCAATATCCATCTGGCTTTTGCCGCCAAGGATGGACCGCGCAAACAGATCCTCGATTTCGCTGCCGCGCGCAAAACCCAATCCGGCATCGTCTATTGCGGGACCCGCAACAAGACCGAGGTGCTGGCGCAAGCCCTGCGCGCCGAAGGTCACACGGCCTGCCACTATCACGGCGGGATGGAGGCCGAGGATCGCCGCATCGTGGAAGCTCGGTTTGCGCGCGAGGACGGGCTGATTGTCGTCGCTACGGTCGCCTTTGGCATGGGTATCGACAAGCCGGACATCCGCTGGGTCGCCCATGCGGATTTGCCGAAATCGATCGAGGCCTATTATCAAGAAATCGGTCGCGCCGGGCGCGATGGTGGACCAGCCGAGACCCTGACCTTGTTCGGGCCTGACGATATCCGACTACGACGCTCACAGATCGACGAAGGGCTGGCCCCACCTGAACGGCGCATGGCGGATCATGCGCGTCTTAACGCGCTGCTGGGATTGGCCGAAGCACTGAAATGCCGCCGCCAGAGCTTGCTGGGGTATTTTGGGGAACAGACTGAACCCTGCGGCAAGTGCGATCTCTGCGACAACCCGCCTGAAGTCTTCGACGGCACAACGCCCGTCCGCATGGCTCTGTCCGCCATTCTACGCACCGAGGAATGGTTCGGCGCAGGTCATCTGATCGACATTCTGCTTGCCAACGAGACCGATAAAATTCGCGCACGGCGACACGACAATCTGTCCACCTACGGCATCGGCAAGGACTGGTCGCGCCCACAATGGCAAGCGATCTTCCGGCAGATGATGGGCCATGATTTGGTGCGCCCCGACCCTGAACGCCACGGCGCGCTGCGTATGACAGAAACCGCCAAACCCATCCTGAAAGGTGAGGCGCAGATCGATCTGCGCAAGGATACCATCCGCAAAGCCACCCGACGACCCGCTGTCAAATCGATGGTGTCCGAGGAAGACGCGCCGCTGCTCTCGGCGCTCAAGGCCAAGCGGCGCGCACTGGCCGAGGCCGCTCGGGTCCCGGCTTATGTCATTTTTCCTGATCGCACCCTAATCGAGATGGCAGAAACCCGACCTGCAAATCTGGATGACATGGCGCGGATCAGCGGTATCGGGTCAAAGAAACTGGAGCGCTATGGATCCACTTTCCTTGAGGTGCTGACCGGCGCGGTAGAAGAATTGCACCCGGCGCGGCGCAAGCTTGCCGGCCGCAATCAGGGCGACATTTACGATCAGTTGCTTGAGGTTCAATCACAATTGTCGCGTGGCCCCGACGGGATCGACAAACCGCTAAGCTGCACGGCCTCGCAATTGGCGAAAGTGGCACAACTGCACCCGGATGATCCACGAGCGATGGAGCAGGTTCTGGGTGACCGTCGTCACGAAAGGTTTGGCGCGGCGTTTCTGGACGTGCTGCAACAGGCGGGCTAGATACGCCTGAGCAGGCGAGAAACGAGGGCGGATATGCTGGTAGTGATTTCCCCGGCCAAGCGGCTGGATTGGGCTGAACGAAACGTCGAAGTGACACAACCCGATTTTCAGGATGACGCGATCCGCTTGTCGAAGACCGCACGCAATCTGACATTGGGCGATCTGAAAAAATTGATGGATCTGAGCGATGATCTGGCTCGCCTGAACCGCGACCGGTATCGTATGTTCTCGGACGCGCCCGATGCGGAGACGACGCGCCCTGCCGCACTGGCTTTTGCGGGCGATACCTATCAAGGGCTTGAAGCCGCATCGCTGGATGCCGACGAAATGGCCTGGGCACAGGATCACCTGCGCATTCTGTCCGGGCTTTATGGCGTATTGCGCCCGCTGGATGCCATACAGGCCTACCGGCTTGAGATGGGTAGTAAACTGAAAACCAGACGCGGGAAAAACCTGTACGAATATTGGCGCGATCAGCTAAGCAAGGTGCTGAACGCGCAGGCCGCCGAAACTGACAGCAAGGTTCTGGTGAACTGCGCCAGTCAGGAATACTTCGGCGCGGTCGACCTGAAGGCACTGAAGCTGCCCGTTGTGACCCCGGTCTTCATGGAGGACAAGGGCGGCACCCCCAAGATCGTCAGCTTCTTCGCCAAGAAAGCGCGCGGTGCGATGGCACGCTACATCATCCAGCACCGCCTGACCGATCCCATTGGCCTGTTGGATTTCGACAGCGTTGGTTATGAATACAGGGCAGATCTGTCTGACGACTACAAACCTGTGTTTGTTCGCCCCTATCAGGCCTGATCGAGCAGTGAAGGGTCGTAGGCTACAAGCTCAACGGTGTTCCCTTCGGGGTCTTGGGTGAAGATACCGCGCCAGCCGATCCAGCCGAAATGCTCGACCCGATAAGGCTGGTCGATCTGGTCGTACCAGCGCATGACAGCATCCTGTTCGACAAAGGGCAGCGACAGCGCGATATGGTGCAGGGCCGAGGCGCCCCCTGTTACTGGCACTGCCGCGCCAGTCTGGCCCGATCCACGCTCAGAGCCAACAGATTGGTGAAACAGGGCCAGCACCTGTGTATGTCCACCAAACCCTTCGGCAATCCGAAAAAAGGTGATGGCGCTGTTATGGTCGCCTTGCAATCGCTGCAACCCGATCACCTTCTCATAGAAATACACCATTGCCGCCATATCGGCGCAGCGAATTGCAATCTCACCCAATCCCCGGGGGCGAAAACCGCGCTCATCTGACATAAATCGATCCTATTCCGTACTTTCACCTTCTGCACCGACCAATTGGGCATCGGCTGGACGATGTTCCAGTATCATCTTGTGGATCAGTTTCTTGTGCAACGGTTTGGTCAGATAATGATCAAGCCCGGCTGCCAGTATGCCCTGATCATCCCCTGTCATGGCATGGGCCGTCAGGGCCACTATGGGAACATGTCGATCCGTGCCGATCTCACGCCGCCGGATTTCACCCGTCGCCTCTTTCCCATCCATCTTGGGCATCGAGATATCCATGAAAATCAGGTCCGGGTCGAAACTGGCGAAGGTTTCGACCGCCTCCAACCCATTGGAGACGAATTTCAAATCGATATTCAGATCTTTGGTCATCTTTTGAAGGATCAGTTGATTGGTTCGATTGTCCTCGGCTGCCAGAACCCGCATCAGCCTCTGATTCTGCGGAACTTGCGCATGAGTCTCGGGATCAGCGACGCAGTCGTCACTGCGATCCGACTTGAATACAGGAGCACCCAGCGCCATCAGCCGTGAATACAGCTCGGCGCGAGGAATGGGCTTTTGCAACACGCCGTCAATCAGGCGATGGGCCGGGTCGGCATGAATCACACCCGGATTGGCCGACATCACCACAATTGGCAGATCACCCCATCCTTTGTCGCGCAGTGTTGTGGCGAGTTCCAGACCGTCCATGTCCGGCAGATCGTGATCGCACAGCACCAGATCAATAGTTTTGTCCATTGCAGAAAGCGCTTCAGCCCCTGTTGAACAGGTGAGCGCCTGAGACCCAAGGCGGCTCAGTTGCTTGGTCAAAATGGCGCGGTTGACGGCCATATCCTCGACCACCAGAACACGGCCCAACTGCCCCGCCAGATCAGGCGGAACGGGCTGCGGACCTTCGGCCGTGGGCAGTGTGATACGGAAACCAAAGCAAGATCCTTTGCCCGCGTCACTTTCGACCCAGACGGCACCGCCCATCATCGAGATCAGCCGCTTGGTGATTGCCAGCCCCAAACCCGTGCCTTCGAATTGGCGGTTCTGAGCATCCTCAACCTGATTGAATTCACCAAAGATGTGCGGGACCTTGTCGGCTTTGATTCCGATACCCGTATCCTCGATGGCCACGTGGATGTCGCAGGTTTCAGTTGTCGCGTCAGGAACGCCGGTCACCCGAATAAGGACATGGCCTTGCGCGGTAAACTTCACTGCATTGCCGACAAGGTTGGTCAGAATCTGCCGAATCCGCCCCGGATCACCCACAAAAAGCGTCGGCAGGAACAGGTCATAGTCCACCAGCAAGGTCAGGCCCTTGTCGCGTACGCTGGGTTGCAACAGCATCGCGACCTCAAGGATACAGCGCTCCAAATCGAACTGTTCGGGGTGCAGCGTCAACTTGTCGGCCTCGATCTTGGAATAGTCGAGAACATCGTTGATGATGACCAGCAAAGCCTCGCCCGAATTGCGAATTGTGCTTACATAGAGCCTTTGTTCTTCGTTCATCGGGGTTTCGGTCAGCAGTTCGGTCATACCGACGATCCCGTTCATCGGCGTGCGAATCTCATGGCTCATATTGGCCAGAAAGGCGGATTTGGCGCGGTTTGCGGCCTCGGCCCGTTCACGTGCAGCGTCCAGCTCGGCCTCATGCCGGACCGAGGCTGTGATGTTCAACGCCAGGCTCAGCACGTCACCGCCGTGGCCCCGCTGATCAATCAGCCGGATATATTGGCTGTTCCACAACTGGATCACCTCGGGTTCGGGGTGCGGTTGCGCCCAGCGTGCAAGCATACGCACCTGCCAGTCCGCGATATTTTCTGCGCCGATATCCACGATCCCTTCATGGGTCAGAATTTCAAGAATACGCGTGTAGCTGATCCCCGGCGCGACCTCTTCCAGCCCATCGAATACGCTTAGGTAAGCGGCGTTGGCACCGATCAGTGTGTTGTTGCCGTCGAAAAAGGCAAACCCGTCAGGGATGGTCTGGATCGAATGCCACAGGCGGCGTTCAGCCACTTCGATCTTGGCATTGGCCACGGTCAGATCGGATTTGACCTTTTCGTTTTCATCGCGAACCGTCGCAACCTCGGCCTGAGTCTCATCGATCTGACGTGTCAATGCGATAGCATGACGTCCCAATTTGCGGTTGGCAGCAGACAACTCGGCCTGTTTCAGATGCAACAACCGCTCCGCCGCCAGTCGTGCGCGCCGTTCCTGCGCCAGTTTCTCAGCAAGACTCATGTAAAGTTTTCCCGCGATAATCTGCTCAGAGCATCGCGGTAGAGCATGAAAAAGTGCTTAAGCAGCGTTAGCGACGTCCCTCGCGCAACCAACCGGCCAAGAGGAACCCACCGGCCAGCAACAGCACCAGCCAGGGTGGAAGCAACCCGGCCTGTGTAACATCGCGGGTTTCATAGGCGTCGCGCGGGGTCAGACCGATCCAGCCCCGACCTGCTGCCGGTCGGCCCGCACGGACATTCCGGATTGAGGGCAGACCCTCTTCCAACCGGATCGTTCCCCCGCGCAGGCTGGCCAGAACGGGGCTTAGAATCTCATCGGTCGCGATCGTGCGCTCGAATTCCTTTGGTGCAGCAGGACCAAGGCCGATCACGGCAGAATGCGCGCCCTCTTCCAGACGGTACAGGCCAATTTCAGGGCCGAAGTACTGCGCCTCGAACCGACCGGGCGAGACTTCGTTTAGCGTAATCTCCAAGGTGTCGCCGTTGGGGAGGGTGACGGTGACCGGGCCAACCTCATCCTCCAGCGTTTGACGGATAATACGCATGGACTGGCCGTTCGCTTCGGCCCACAGCGCCTCTTCCTCAAGCTCGGGTTCTTTCATCATCCAATGCGCCAGCCTGCGGAGTAGTTCCAGCTGCGGGCCACCGCCCTCAAAGCCGCGGCTCCATAGCCAGGCGTGGTCTGATGCCATCAGCGCCACACGGCCTTCACCCACGCGATCCAACAGCAGCAACGGACGATCATCCACGCCGGTCATGAGCATATTGCCGGACAGCTGGCTGACATCGATCTGGCGCAGCCAAGCGCCCCAAGTCTCAGCATCGCCCAGATCAGCGGTAACCGGATGACGCTGGCCCAGATCGGTGACCATGGGCACGTACCGTTCCTCGTAAACCCGCGCACTGGGTTTTGCGGGCAGGACCGGCCCAAGCGGGGATCGGTACAGGCTGTCAGCCGTGGCAAAATCAGGGCCAGCAGCGACCAGCACCGCGCCACCATTGACGATATAGTCGCCAACATTATCCAGATAGATCGCAGGAAGGATGCCGCGCCGTTTGTAGCGGTCAAAGATGATCAGGTCGAAATCATTGATCTTCTCCAGAAACAACTCTCGCGTTGGGAAGGCAATCAGTGAGAGCTCATCCACCGGTACGCCATCCTGTTTTTCCGGCGGCCGGAGGATGGTGAAATGGACCAAATCAACCGAGCTGTCAGATTTCAGCAGGTTGCGCCAAGTACGCCCGCCCGGATGCGGCTCGCCCGATACCAGCAGAACACGCAGGCGATCCCGCACACCGTTCATCTGGATCAGAGCCGTGTTGTTGCGGTCGGTCAGTTCGCCCTCGGCCTGCGGGACCGTGAACTGGATGACGTTCCGACCACCATGCGGCAGCGTGATCGGGAGCTCGACGTCCAGACCGATTGGAATGGTGAACTGCTCGGGTTCACCTCCGTCGACGGAAATCTCAAGCGGAGCGTTAGTAACTCCAGCAGGCGCAGCGCCAGTATCTTCGACGCGCAGGGTCAGGGTCACGGGCTCACCGATAATGGCGAAGGCTGGGGCGTTACGCACGATCAGGCGCCGATCCCAATCGCCTTCGCGCCCGGTCTGCAACAGATGCATTGGAGCAGGCAGGTCGGGTGCCAGGTCTGCATCATGAACGATGCCGTCTGACACCACGATAATGCCCGCAATCCGCGCACGGGGTTCTTCGGCCAGTGCCGCGTTCAGCGCAGCCATGACCTGCGTGCCCTCGTCACCATCGCCGTCACCAACCTGGATGCGGCGCAGCTCGGTATTGTCTCGGGCTTCGATCTCGGTCGCGAGGTCGTTGGCAGCCTGAGCAGTCTGTTCGGCACGATCCGATAGGGTTTGACTGGCGCTTTCATCTTCGATCATCAACACGATGTCGGTAAGCGGCGCGCGATCTTCGACCTGATAGACAGGACCGCTAAGCGCCCCGAGGATGACCAAGGCCGCCAAGCCGCGCAGGGCCCAGCCCGACAGACCGCGCCAAAGCGCCAGAACCACACCTGACATGGCAATCAATGCCACGGCTGCCAGAAACGGCCACGGGATTAGCGGGTCAAAGATGACGGTTCCGGTCATTGTCCCAACCTGTCCAAAAGCGCGGGCACGTGAACCTGATCGGATTTGTAATTCCCGGTCAGCACATGCATTACCAGATTAACCCCAAACCGATTGGCCAACTCGCGCTGTCGTTCTCCGGCATAACCGCGACCCACGGGCAACAGGGACTGACCGTTGCGATCCACCGCCCAGGCCCCGGCCCAGTCATTACCGCCGATCACCACCGGGGTCACGTTATCGTTGAGGTTTCGGAAGGGCATTCCTTCGATCTGCTCGGCATCGGGTGGCGCGGCTTCGACCCAGACCTCGGTGCCAGAATATCGTCCGGGAAAATCCTGCAACAGGTAGAAGGCGCGAGTCAGCACGTGGTCACGCGGAACAGGCTCTAACGAGGGGATATTCAGCGGTGCCGCCAGCTGTTGTAGCTTGCGCCCATTGGGACTGGAGGCCCCGAAACCGGCGATATCGGCATCGCGCGTGTCAAACAGGATCATCCCACCCGACCGCAGATAGGCGTTCAGCTTTGCATAAGCTTCAACCGAGGGCTGCGGCTGGTCCGGAGTGACAGGCCAATAGAGCAGCGGAAAGAATGCAAGCTCATCACGTTCAAGGTCGATGCCAATCGGGTCGGCGGGTTCGACCGAAGTGCGAAAATGCAGCGTCTGCACCAACCCACGCAGCCCGGCCAGCGCGATATCGTCGACCTGAGCATTCCCGGTAAGTACATGGGCCAACACAAGCTCATGCGTCGCGTTCAATGCAAAATCGGTGTCTTCAGGGGTCTGCGCCCGCGCCTCGGGGGCAAGGAACACGGCAGTAAGCGCAAATGCAACAGGGGTTGCCTTGGCCAAGCGCCCCGACAACGCCAAAGACGCAATCACATCGATTGTCAGCAACAACAGTGCAAGGCCAAGCAACAGCCCTTCCAACGGAGTCTCATTGCTGATCTCCTGACCCCGGATTGGGACGTCAGACGGCCAGACCACCGGGGATAGTACAGCATCCTCGGCAAGAACATTCCGCGCCAGTTTCTGCTTGCCGTTTTCATAAAGCCCCGGGCGCAGGTCCGGCCCGATTTGCCCAGAAACCAGTTCGACTCCATCGACACCGGGCAGCGTTCCTGCGTCAGTCAAAACACCGAAGCCATCCATTATTTGAATCGGCTCCCATACGGTGCCCTGCATCTGAGCCTCTTGACGCGATTTGGCAGCAGAGGCAACGGCAAGCCGGTCGAGCATTTCGACAAACAGCCCGGACAGCGGCAGGCTGGACCATTCCGCATCAGCCGTGACATGGAACAGAACCACCTGCCCCAGCCCCAGCGGTTTTCGGGTCACCAATGGTGTGCCATCCGACAGTGACGCAATGACCCGATCCGCCAAATTAGGATCTGGTTGTGCCATGACCTGAGTGCTCACAGAGACGTCCGCAGGAATCTCCAACCCATAGAACGGCGAGTTTTCAGTGAACGGAGCAAGCCCCTTCGCTTCACCCCAGCTCATGGCGCCGCCGACCGAGCGGCCACCGCTACGAAGTCGAACCGGCAACAGTGCATCCTCAGTATCGCGCCCCAGATCGCTGGCGGCCATGCGTGGGCCGGCAAAGCGCAGCAGTAGGCCGCCCTGTTCAACCCATTCGACGACTTCAGCCTGTTCCGACTCGGACAGCTTGGCCACATCCGCCAATACGATCACATCCGGGTTCGCGGGGAGAACCTCGGCCAGGCCGCCTTCGACAAAATCAGCGGTCGGAATCAGCACCTGTGTCAGGTAGTGAAGCGGCGACAGTAACTCTAACCCTTCGCGGTTCAGGGTACCTGCGATCAATGCCACTTCGCGCCGACGCAGGCTGTCATCTGTCAGTGTAATGGCACCGGCAGAGCGCTGGCCTTGAATCTCGAACCGTGTAATGCGTGCGCGCAGTTCCGATGGAAGCGCAAGATCAATTTCCGCCTGCGTAGAGCCGTTTTCGAACTCAAGATTGGTCGATTGCAGCACCCGCATTGCTCCTGCCGGGTCGCGCCCTTGCGCCAGAACGGTGACTCTTTCCTCTGGTCCTGGATTAGCGCGCTGTACGCTGAGTCGGATTGCGCCGTCCTGATAGGTGGCGGGCAAGATCGCGGTAACGGGTGCAGAGGATTGGTAGACAATCACGTCCCCACGCGCCTGCAGGGCAGAAGTCAAACGATCATGGCCGACATAGGACAGACGGTCGCTGAACCAATGGGTGTCGAAGCCACCTTCGACCTGTCCCAACGCGATCAGAGTTTGGTCAATCTGTGCTTCGGTTGGCTGCCACGGCATCGGTGTAAGGCCCGGCAGACGACCACGCCACGCCTCGGCGGCCTGAAACACAGGTGCCTCAGGCTCAGTCAGACGCAAGATCGACACAGGACGACCCGCCCGCCCGGCTTCCGTCAATTGCGCATCAATCTGATCAAGTGTCGAGGACCAACGTGTCGCGCCCCCCCAGCTTGCATCCAGCACCAGCAGAAGCGGCCCGGATCCGGTCTCATCGCGTGAGGGGTTCAGCACCGGCCCTGCCAGCCCGATGATGATCGCTGCGGCTGCCAGCATCCGCAGTAGCAGCAACCACCATGGTGTACGGTCCGAAACGCTTTCATCATCCTTCAATCCCAGCAGCAAGGTGACCGCCGGGAAAAGACGTCGGATCGGTGCAGGTGGGACGGCACGCAGAATCAACCACAAAATCGGAAGGGTCAGAAGACCCAGCAGCACCCAAGGCGCGGTAAATCCGATTCCTGCAAGAACCGTCATTGCGCACCCCCATCTAAGGCGCGATAAAGCCACAACAGAGCCGATTGAGCGCTGTCATCGGTGTGATGGAGCCCCATCTGCCAGCCAGTCGCGCGGCACAGGTGGGTCAGCGCATCCTTGCGCGCCGCTAAGCGATCCAGATAACGATCGCGCAAATCAGCGGCCTTCAAGGTTTCATGTCGAGCGGTGCCACCAACACTTTCAAAAATGGTACGTCCCGAATAGGGAAAGGACTCCTCGCTGGGGTCCAGAACCTGCAGCAACACGCCGCGCACGCCCCGGTCAGCGGCTTTGGTAAGGGCCAGCTCGACCTCGTCCAGCGGCCCAAGAAAATCCGAGATAAACACCGCACGCGCATGCGGGATCATGGCGCGGTGTTCGGGTGGCGCGTAATCGGTTTGCGCATCTTCAGACCAGGCTTGGGCCAGCCGAATGATCTGAGCATTCCCCCTGCGCGGGGGCAGCGTCGTGCCAGTCAGACCAACGCGCTCGCCACCACGCACAAGCAGGATAGCGGACGACAGCCCCAGCAGGCGCGCACGATCGGCCTTGGTCGGCAAGTTCTTGTCCGAAGCAAACCGCATCGACGCGCCCTGATCGACCCAAAGCATGATCGACTGTGCAATCTGCCATTCGCGCTCACGTACAAACTGCTGATCACCACGGGCCGAACGGCGATGGTCGATCAACCGGCGACTGTCGCCAATCTGCGCAGGGCGGTACTGCCAGAAATCATCCCCCAGACCCGAGCGTCTCCGCCCGTGATCGCCCAATAAAACGGTTCCGGCCAGATGCTCGGCCCGCGCCAATAACGGCGGCAACCGGGACGCTTCGGCCTCGGAGCGTTCGCGTAGGGTCTGGGCGGCGCTCACGCCGCGGCCTCAGTTCGGACCAGCCCAGTAGCGGTGGACTCAATCAGGTCAGAGAGGCTGTCACCACGTGCCCGCGCCGCGAAGTTCAACGCCATACGGTGGCTGAGAACCGGACGCGCCATGGTCAGAACATCCTCGGCATTGGGGGCCAAACGGCCTTCCAGCATCGCATTTGCGCGCACGGTCATCATCAGAGCCTGCGCAGCGCGCGGTCCGGGACCCCAGGCAACAGTTTCCTTCACCCGCTCTGACACACCTGCCTCATCCGGGCGGAAGGCGCGGACCAGATCGAGGATCAGTTCGACAACCGACTCTCCTACAGGCATCCGGCGCAACAGAACCTGTGCGGCCAGCAATTCTTCTTTGGTGAAAATCTGATGCGCCTCGGCTTCCTCAACACCCGTGGTAGCCAGCAGAATATCACGCTCGGTCTGGCGATCCGGATATTCCACGTCGACCTGCACTAGAAACCGGTCCAGTTGAGCTTCGGGCAATGGATAGGTCCCTTCCTGCTCAATCGGGTTCTGCGTTGCCAGCACATGGAACGGTACGCCCAATTCGCGGTCTTCGCCCGCGACTGTCACCGTACGCTCTTGCATCGCCTGCAACAGCGCCGATTGGGTCCGGGGACTGGCACGGTTGATCTCGTCCGCCATCAGCAACTCACAGAAAATCGGGCCGGAGATGAACCGGAAATGGCGGCTGCCATCTTCGGCAGTATCCAGCACTTCCGAGCCCAGAATATCAGCAGGCATCAGGTCCGGCGTGAACTGGATGCGGTTGCCATGCAGGCCCATCACGGTCGAAAGCGTCTCGACCAACCGCGTCTTGCCCAGCCCCGGCAGACCGATCAGCAGCGCGTGACCGCCGCACAAAAGCGCGGTCAGGGTCAGGTCCACGACCTTCTCCTGCCCGATAAAGCGGCGGGTGATCGAGGATTTGGCCTCTTGCAGCTTGTTTTCCAGCGCTTCGATCTCGGACACGAGGTCGGCAGGTTCGGACATGAGGTTCCCTTCCGTGGACTGTTATGATTGAAGTGTATCGCGCTGAGAGGAAATGGCAAAAGCAATGAGCGGACAAAAACCCGTGACCCCTTCACCAGACGGTCTGGCGGCTTCGGTCAAAGCGGCCAAAACGCGGGGTTTGCCGCCCGTTCACCTATGGAATCCTCCGTTTTGTGGCGATCTGGACATTCGGATCGCCAAAGATGGCACTTGGAGTTATCTAGGGTCACCGATCAACAGGGTCGAGCTTGTTAAGCTATTTTCCTCAATTCTTAAGAAAGAAGAGGGTGGGTACTTTCTCGTCACTCCCGCTGAAAAGGTGGGAATCACCGTCGAGGATGCGCCGTTTGTTGCCGTTGATTTTGAGCATGAGGGACAAGGCGAAGCCCAACGTCTGACTTTTACGACGCAAGTGGGCGATACAGCCATCGCCGGGCCCGATCACCCGATCCGCATTGTCCTAAATACGGAAACTGATGAGCCCTCACCCTACATATTGATGCGCGCGAATCTTGAGGCGCGCATTGATCGCAAGAGCTTTTACCGGTTGGTCGAGATCGCCAGACATCACGACGGTTGGTTTGGTGTCTGGTCGGACGGCCAGTTTTTCCCACTGATCGCATCTGATGTGCTAGAGGATTGAACCGGTCGCGGCTTGCGGTCCTGCGCCAGCACGACTGCAAGCGCCACCAGCGACGCGCCCAGCGCGCGGGTCCAGTTCCAGTCCTCGCCCAGCGCCATCATGATCACCATCACATAAAATGGTGCGATATTGATGTGGAATGACGCCAGGGCGACCCCTAGTTTTCCCACTGATGCTATGAAGAAAAATTGGCTCAGGCCCAGTGAGAACAGTGCGTAGAACACCAACATACCCATCTGCGCCACATCTACGGGGCGTGTAGGCAAGACCTCTAGCCCCAGCAATCCGGCTAACGGCACCAGAATGGCTGCGGTCGACAATCCTCCGACCAATGTAATGGTGCTACGGCCCAACTGGCTAAGCTCGGGGAAGTCGCGCGCAGTGGCCATGCTGGCCCAACAGAACAGCGCGGTAGACACCACTGCGCACATCGCGCCCAGTCCTAATTGTGCCGGTGCCACCGCGCTGGTGGCAATCAGGCCGCCAATGATTGAAATCACCAATCCCAGCGCAAAACTCCAGCGCAATCGCCGCGTTCCCGCCACAAGCTCCATGATCGTAGCGATCAAAGGCGCACACGAGGCGATAATGGCAACGGTAACTGGGTCGGTCAGCTTCTGCGCTACAAGGATCAGGAACATCCCCGACCCTAGCCCCAAACCGCCGACCAGGAGGGCATGGCCCCAACGGGCGCGCAATACCTGAGCCGGTCCGTCCAGAATCAGCCAGATTGGTACCATGACCAACACCGCAAGAGACATCCGTGCCGCGAACAGTGCGATAGGTGGCCAGCTTTGCAATAGGATCTCAGCCGCCGGGAACCCCGCCGCCCACGTCAGCATCGAAGCCACCGCCAGCGTATTTCCGGTGAACGCGGTCTGTCGACCGTCAGATACAGCTATAGCGGTCCCGCGCGCGGGTTCAGGGCTCATGGCCATCGTGATCAGACCTTATTGTTGGCGCGGCCCTCGCAACGGGATACCGCTTGAGCCTGATGGTCCCTGATTCGAAAGCCTTTATCTGGCCGATTTTCGACAATCTGTCGTTTTCAGTCTCTTTCACGTGGCCGTCGTGATCGCTAGGCTCTGCAAAGTTCGACACCAGATGCCCGATGCCCAGATTTGCCGCCAATCTTTCACTGCTGTTTGCAGAACTGCCCTATCTCGACCGGTTTCAAGCCGCCGCGCAGGCCGGGTTTACGGCTGTTGAAATTCTCTTCCCCTACGACCTCGCAGCCAAAGAGACCCGCCGCGCGCTGCTGTCCAGCGGGCTTGATCTGGTGCTGATCAACGCCCCGCCCCCGAATTATACCGGCGGTGAACCGGGTTACGCCGCCATGCCCGGCAGCTCCGACCGGTTTAAGTCCGATATCCGGCGCGTTCTGCGCTACGCGGATGTGCTGCGGCCAGAGATGATTCACGTTATGTCCGGATTTGCTTCTGGTCCCGAGGCCCTGCGTTGTTTTGTCGAGAACCTGCAATGGGCGGCAGATCTTGCGCCGGCACAGCGGTTTACAATCGAACCGCTCAACCCCGTATCGCAACCTGGTTACTTCTTGAACAATTATGATCTGGCCGCCGAAGTGCTGGACCGCGTCGACCGCGCAAATGTCGGCCTACAATATGACAGTTTTCATGCACAGATGATCCACGGCGATGCGCTGGCGATTTGGCACCGTTTTCAGCCCCGTATTGTCCATGCACAGATCGGGGCTGCGCCGGATCGCTCGGAACCCGGGCTGGGTACAATGGACTTTGCCGCGTTGTTTGCTGCGATGGACCAGTCGGATTACAGCGGCTGGGTCAGCGCCGAATACAACCCCTCAACTCGGCGGACTGAGGACTCACTGGCTTGGATACAGTATTAAACCCTATATGAACGCTGGATTTTCAGACTGAAATGGCGCAATTGAGGGCATCGACACGCCAAGGATGCCCCGCATGATATCTGCCCGCTATGCCAATGCCCTGTTCGCCTTGATCATGTCCGGCCTGATGTCCTGCGTCGTCACCGGCATAGCCACGCTAAAAGCTATCGGCTTCAGCCCTTCAACACTCGGAGACTGGATGGCCTCTTGGGCCTTTTGCTGGCCTATCGCCTTTACCGTCATCCTGACGCTGGGCCCTTTCGTAAAACGCCTGATCGCCCGCCTGGTCAGGCCAGAAGCCTGACCCGCTGCAAAGAGGGCCCGCAGGGCTTGATGAGCAGCGCCGCCCCTAATGGGCCTCGGCCCAGTTCGCGCCTTGTCCGGCATCCGCGACCAGCTTAATATCCAGCTTCACTGCCGGATCTGCTGCCCCTTCCATCACCGCGCGCGCGACCGAAATGGTTTGATCAACAGCCTCTTCAGCCACTTCGAACAGCAGCTCGTCATGCACCTGCAACAGCATCTTGGCGGGCAAGCCGTTGATCGCATCCGGCATCCTCACCATCGCGCGCCGGATCACATCTGCTGCCGTCCCTTGGATCGGAGCATTGATCGCAGCACGACGCGAGAACCCCGCATGCGGCCCCTTGGCATTGATCTCGGGTGTATGGATTTTCCGGCCGAACAGGGTCTGGACATAGCCATTCTCTTTGGCAAACGCGATCGTGTCGTCCATATAGCGCCGGATGCCCGGGAAACGTTCGAAATAGCGATCGATGAAACCCTGCGCATCCGCCCGGGGAATGCGCAGATTGCGCGCCAGCCCAAAGCCCGAAATGCCGTAGATCACACCAAAGTTGATCGCCTTGGCCTGACGACGGATATCCGGCGTCATCTCGTCCAACGGAACATCAAACATCTCGGACGCCGTCATTGCGTGAATGTCCAAACCATCCGCAAACGCCTGTTTCAGGGTCGGAATATCGGCGATATGGGCCAGAATCCGAAGCTCAATCTGGCTGTAATCAAGGCTGACCAGCACATTGCCCGGCTCGGCAATGAACGCCTCACGTATGCGCCGACCTTCCTCAGTCCGCACCGGAATGTTTTGCAGGTTCGGATCGGTCGAGGCCAAACGGCCCGTATTCGCCCCCGTAATCGAATATGACGTATGCACCCGGCCCGTATCAGGATTGATATGGGTCTGCAGCGCGTCCGTATAGGTCGATTTCAGCTTGGAGAGTTGCCGCCAGTCCAGCACCCGGCGCGGCAGTTCATGTTCGGTCGCGAGGTCCTCAAGAATGTCCGCCCCGGTCGAGTACTTACCGGTCTTGCCCTTCTTGCCGCCCTCAAGCCCCATTTTGTCGAACAGGATTTCACCCAGTTGCGCTGGCGAACCGACGTTAAAGTTCTCACCCGCCAATTCGTGGATTTCAGCCTCTAACCCGGCCATCTTCTGCGCAAATGCATTTGACATTCGGCTGAGAACATCGCGATCGACCTTGATGCCATGCATCTCCATTTCTTTGAGAACCGGCACCAATGGACGTTCAAGTGTTTCATACACCGTCGTCACCTGCACCTGATGCAACTGCGGCTTGAACAATTTCCACAGGCGAAGGGTGATGTCCGCATCCTCGGCAGCGTAGGCCGTGGCCTTGTCAATCGGCACCTTGTCGAAAGTGATTGCAGACTTGCCCGAGCCAAGCAGAGGTTTGATGGGAATCGGCGTATGGCTCAGATAGCGTTCAGATAGCGTATCCATGCCATGCCCATGCTCACCGCCGTGCATGGCGTAGGACATCAGCATCGTGTCGTCGATGGGGGCAACGTCGACGCCGTATCGCTTAAAGATTTTGGCATCGTATTTCATGTTCTGTCCGATCTTCAGGATCGACGGATCCTCAAACATCGGTTTCAGCAAGTTTAGAGCCTCATCCAGCGGCATCTGTCCATCGGCCAGCGCATCCGATCCGAACAGATCATCGGTCGCGCTTTCACGGTGAGTCAACGGGATGTAACAAGCCTCACCCGCCTCGACACATAGCGAAATCCCGACCAAATCGGCGATCATCTCATTCAGGCCAGTGGTCTCGGTATCCACCGCAACCCAGCCGCGCTCGTAGGCCTGATCGATCCATTTCTGCAAAGCCGCTGCATCGCGCACGCATTCGTATTTCGTTGCATCAAATGGGACGTCTTCGGCCTGTGACTCCGCCTCGGGCGTGGATATATCGGGGATGACAGGGGACTCGACGCCCAGCTTGTCAGCAATGCGTTTGGTGAGCGTCCGAAATTCCATCTCTGCCAGAAACTTCATCAAAGTCTCAGCATCGGGATCCTTCACCTCAAGGTCATCCAGAGTGAAATCCAACGGTGTGTTTTCATCCAATTGCACAAGTTTCTTCGAAAGCTCGATCTGGTCGCGCTTATCGATCAGAGTCTGGCGGCGCTTGGGCTGTTTGATCTCTTCAGCGCGATCCAGCAGGGTTTCCAGATCGCCATATTCATTGATCAACAGCGCTGCCGTCTTCACACCAATGCCCGGAGCGCCCGGTACGTTATCCACCGAATCCCCGGCCAAAGCCTGCACATCGACAACCCGCTCGGGCCCGACGCCGAACTTCTCAACCACCCCGTCGCGATTGATGCGCTTGTTCTTCATCGCATCCAGCATCTCGACACCGCCACCCACAAGCTGCATCAGGTCTTTGTCAGAACTGACAATGGTCACCCGCCCACCGGCCTCACGCGCCTGAACGGCGAGGGTCGCGATAATGTCGTCGGCTTCATAGCCTTCAAGTTCTTTGCAGGCGATGTTGAACGCCTTGGTGGCTTCGCGAGTCAGCGGCATTTGCGGGCGCAAATCCTCGGGCATCGCTTCACGGTTGGCCTTGTAGAGATCATACAGGTCATTACGGAACGTATGCGAGCCCTTGTCGAAGATCACCGCAACATGGGTCGGCGCATCCGGCCCGGCGTTCCCTTCGACATATTTCTGCAGCATGTTGCAAAAGCCCGACACGGCCCCAATTGGTAGCCCATCCGATTTCCGCGTCAACGGCGGTAAAGCGTGATAGGCGCGGAAGATAAAGGCTGATCCATCAATCAGATGCAGATGGCAGCCTTTTCCGAATTGGGTGGTGGTCATATGAGGCTCCTGCGCTGGGTTGCGCCAAGTTGTACAGAAGGGCTGCACGAAAGACGAGGCCGCCTGGCCAATTCGTTGCGACCTAATTTGCCCGTGGTCTGGCCTTAGCTATTCGAAAAGGTGCGCTTATCCGCATTCCAAGCCAAACCTGCTTTTTGCGCGATCAACGAGAACTGTTTGTTCAGCGAGCGATCATTCAGACGTTGGGACAGGCTGCGCAGTGGGATGAGGTTCCGCTCACCATATCCATCGATCAGGAAGCAGGCCGGACCAGCGCCCCTTGTCCCGTAGACAATATTCGAACTTTTGACGTCGCGCGCGACGATGTGAAGGTCAAACATCTGCCCGACGAATGCATTCAGCGCATCTAAAACCGGGGCGTCCAATCCACTACGGCAGACTTCATACAGCTTTGGTGCAAGCCCGCCATCAAGGCCAGAAATGCGCTCAACCACAACCCCCGCCCCATGCGTCGTCTGAACCACGCCCAACATCCTGGACAGGGGTGAACGCTCAATTTCTGTCCCGAGTTTCAGCGATACCCGCAGCTCGCATTCCAGCTCTTTTAGCGTGCTGCGATACTGCGCCTCGGGGAACAGTTTCCATGCCAGTCGCTTGCCAAGCCTGTGCGAGACACGATCTTGGGACCGGGTAAAAACTTTGATCAGAAGGTCAGGATGACCGGGAAAGTCATAGACACTGCGCACAGTCCCGTTCGCGATTGGCTGGCTGTCGGAAAGGTCAATCGTTTTGGCTGTGAACAGCATTATCCATCCTCGCCAGTTACGACCGCCTGCCGTCCTGATCGCCCTTACGCGTCCTGACCAGAGTCCTCACCACGCAGCACGTATTTGCAATCGCAATAGGGGCACTCGACCCAACCAGTGTCTTCGGGAATCTGCAGCCAGACGCGCGGATGACCCAGCGCACCCTCGCCACCATCGCAGGCGACGCGGGTAATTTCGACAATCTTGGTTTCCGGCGCTTCGATGGTCACGGCTGGCGATCCTTCTTTGGTTGTCGGCCTCGCGGGCATGTATTAGGTGCGTTTATGGGCGATGAGCAAACCGGGGGCAAGGGCCACATGTCCGATGCGGCAATCACAATCAGATCACTGCGCAAGACCTATCGCGGCGGCAAGGGCCAGCCCGAGAAACAGGCTTTGAAAGGGATCGACCTGACGGTGCCGCAGGGGTCCGTTTTCGGTCTGCTTGGCCCGAATGGAGCCGGCAAATCGACCCTGATCAACATTCTGGCGGGGCTGGTGGTCAAAACGTCTGGCAGCGTCTCGATCTGGGGCTTCGACCAGGATCAAAACCCGCGCCAATCCCGCGCCGCCATCGGCGTGATGCCTCAGGAATTGAACCTTGATCCGTTCTTTACACCTCGAGGCGCATTAGAAGTTCAGGCCGGGCTGTACGGTGTTCCCAAGTCTGATCGGCGAAGCGATGAGATCCTCGACCTCGTTGGCCTTGCCGACAAGGCCGAGGCCTATGCGCGCACGCTCTCGGGCGGAATGCGGCGGCGTCTGCTGCTGGCCAAAGCGCTGGTGCACCATCCCAAGATTCTGGTGCTCGACGAACCCACGGCGGGTGTGGATATTGAACTGCGACAGATGCTTTGGGCCAATGTGCGCAAGCTGAACGAACAGGGCATGACCATCATCCTGACCACGCACTATCTGGAAGAAGCGCAAGAGATGTGTGACGAGATCGCCATTATCAATCACGGCGAAAAGATCGCACAAGACAGCACGGCTAATCTGCTGGGCCGCATGGACAGCCGAACCATGGTGATCGTGCCGGATAGCCCCATACAGACTCTGCCTGTAGCGGATAACGTGACTGCGGCGCAACGTGAGAACGGCGACCTTGTGCTGCAATACCACAGCAACCTAACTACAGCCGAGCAGGTGCTGGAATCTGTACGTCAGGCCGATATTCGCATTCAGGACGTCCGCACTGAAGAAGCTGATCTTGAGGATGTGTTCCTTGCGTTGACCTCCAGCCGGGTCGACGACGCAACTGTCAACGACCCGAACCAACCACATCGGGGGATGCACCGCGTCAAGCTTTAGACACGATCGATCCGTGCGTGATAACAGTTGTTCAGAGCAGATCGGATGTGGATGTAAGCGACATCAGCGCGGGAGAATATTTTTTTAGCCGCCTCATGCAACTGCGCCTGTGGGGTGATGATCCCGGTTCCATAGACAATTCGGTCGTCCGGACCATACCCTTTGATCAGGTATTTGGGCGAGTCGGTCAACGCCTCGGGCAGCACATCCTCACTTTCATAGCGCGCGCAGGGGTCGGCACAAAGGAAGATCGGTCCAGTCTCTGCATAAGGCTGCGTTTCCGGGAAGGGTCGGTGCGCCAACACCAGCATCTCTTTACCTTCCGGTATGTATTTCAAACAATGACGGCATGGGTTGCCCGCCCCATTGGAAATCGCACGCTCTGGTTGGTTTCCATATCCATCCGGCGCACCGGCGCGATATGCCTGAACCTGCTGTGTTGGTAGGGCTGAAATTCCGTGCATGATGTTTCTCCTTGATTTGAGATGATCATGGCAATCGCTTGTTTTGGACTCGACCCGTTTCCTGCGTATTGCAAAATCTGCAACCCTGCCTGCAAAAGAATGTTAGCGATAAAATAAGGGCTACCCGTCAGACCAATTTGGGTCTAAGCAAACATCAAACACCCCAAACGATCCATCTATGATTGAGGCTTTTGTCATGAGCGCTCAGAACTCCACCCTTCGTGGGCTTGCCTTTGCGTTCTTAGGCTTTGCCGTCTTCGCGACGCATGACGTGCTGATCAAGGTGCTGGGTGGCACCTATTCGGTTTTGCAGATCATCTTCTTTGCGACGCTGTTTTCCTTTGTCCCCATGGCAGTAACAATTCTGGCCGATCGGACCACTGGGAATTTCCTGCCGCGGCATCCGTGGTTGGTGCTGTTGCGATCAGCGACGATGATCATGGCCATGTCTTGTGCCTTCTACGCTTTTTCGGTGCTGCCGCTGGCCGAAGTCTATTCCCTGCTATTTTCCTTTCCGCTGATCGTAACTGTTCTGTCGATTCCGATTCTGGGTGAGGTGGTCCGTGCCCAAAGGTGGGCGGCCGTGGGCGTCGGCCTGGTCGGCGTCCTGATCGTCCTGCGCCCTGGCGCGACCGAGATCACCCTGGGCCATTTAGCGGCTCTGGCAGCAGCCTTCTGCAGCGCATTTGCTTCGGTTCTTGTCCGCAAAATCGGGAATGAAGAACGCTCTGCCGTCCTGATCCTTTATCCTATGCTGCTGGCCATCGCCGTCATGAGCGTCACCCAACCGGCTGTCTATCAACCACCATCATTGCTGCATCTGGCGATGATGGCGTTTGTCGGGGTGTTCTCGGTAATCGCACAGCACCTGATCATCCTTGCTTATCGCGCCGCCCCCGCCGGCGTCATTGCGCCCAGTCAATACAGCCAGATCATCTGGGCCACGATCTTCGGCGTGATTTTCTTTGGCGAGCACCCGGATATCTGGGTCGCCGTTGGCGCAAGTATCATCATCGCATCAGGTGTTTTCGTGGTTTGGCGAGAGAGCCGATCAAACACTACCTCTGCTAATACGCCTGTGCTGCGCGTCAGGTCGCCCCGATCAGATACTGGAGCGACGAGGCCCGGAGAATAAGAAACGGCGCGCATTGCAGCGCGCCGTTCAATCCATTTCAGCCCTTATGGAGCCTTAGTAGACGACCACTGATCGGATACTCTCGCCCTTATGCATCAGGTCGAAACCGTGGTTGATGTCATCCAGGCCCATGGTGTGGGTAATCATGGGGTCGATCTCGATCTTCCCGTCCATGTACCAATCCACGATTTTCGGGACGTCGGTGCGTCCACGCGCTCCGCCAAACGCGGTGCCACGCCATGAGCGGCCTGTTACCAGTTGGAACGGTCGGGTCGAGATTTCGGCACCCGCAGGAGCCACACCGATGATGATCGATTCACCCCAGCCCTTGTGAGCCGATTCCAGCGCTGCGCGCATTACGCCGACATTGCCTGTGGCGTCAAAGGTATAATCCGCGCCGCCCTTGGTCAGGTTGACCAGATACGGCACCAGATCACCTTCGACCTCAGAGGGGTTCACGAAATCGGTCATGCCGAACTTGGTCGCCATTTCCACCTTGGCTGGATTCAAATCAACGCCCACGATCTGATCCGCGCCAGCCAGACGCAGGCCCTGAATCACGTTCAGGCCGATACCGCCCAAGCCGAACACGATGGCACGGCTGCCAATTTCTACCTTGGCAGTGTTGATCACCGCGCCAATTCCGGTGGTCACGCCGCAGCCGATATAGCAGATCTTGTCAAAGGGCGCGTCCTCACGCACTTTGGCGAGCGCGATTTCAGGCAGAACCGTATGGTTCGAGAAGGTCGAGCAGCCCATGTAGTGCAGGATCGGATCGCCATCCAACGTAGAAAAACGCGAGGTGCCATCCGGCATGAGGCCTTGGCCTTGGGTTTCGCGAATTGCCTGGCACAGGTTGGTCTTGGGATGCAGGCAGTATTCGCACTCACGGCACTCGGGCGTATAAAGCGGGATGACGTGATCGCCGGGTTTCAGGCTGGTTACACCCGGGCCGACCTCAAGCACGACACCTGCGCCTTCATGGCCCAGAATGGCGGGAAACAAGCCTTCAGGGTCGGCGCCCGACAGTGTGAATTCATCGGTATGGCAAATGCCTGTCGCCTTGATCTCGACCAGAACCTCGCCCGCTTTGGGGCCTTCAAGGTTTACGTCCATCACTTCCAAAGGTTTGCCTGCCTGAACGGCGACGGCGGCACGGGTACGCATGGTGCTTGTCTCCCTGTCTGTTTTGCCCGACCCTGCGTCAAATACAGGGTTTTTTCAACTGCGCTTTCATGACAGGTTGGCTAAATCTTTGATATTTCAGAAACGACATCACCAGAAAGCCCTGCGCCAATGTACCGTTTATTTCCGATCCTAATTCTTCTGACCGCATGTTCTGAGACCTCTGCACCGCAGGACGCGGCGCTTGAACTAGAGGAGGCACCGGTTGATCTTGCATTTTGTAAGGGAGAACCGTTTGCGAACACCATTGGTGAGCCGGTTTCAACCATACGAGCCCAACTGCCTGAACGGTCGCGCGTTCTGGGCCCGGATGATATTGCCACGCAGGATTATCGCATCGACCGGCTGAACGTTTATGTGAACGGCGCAGGCACAATTCAGAGGCTTACCTGCGGATAGGGTCACTTTGCCCGGTACACCAGAATATCGGGCAAATAATCGATCAGGCGCACAACCCATGAGAACGGTACCGGGAAATCGGTTCGAAACCGGCGACGGGACATGGCGCGCACTACGTGATCGGCCGCATCTTCGGGTGTCATCAGCATCGGCATTTTGAAACTGTTCTTGTCGGTCAGACGGGTCTTGATGAACCCCGGATTGACAATGCGCACCGTCACGCCTGACCCTGCCAGATCGTGCCGCATGGTCTCGGCCAGCGAGATCAGCGCAGCCTTGCTGGCCCCGTACGAGATCGCATTGGGAAGCCCATGATACCCGGCAAGCGACCCGATCAGCGTGATATCACCACTGCCTGAGCCCACAAATCCTGGGACGGTTTCACCCAACACCCGAAGCGCACCGGAATAGTTCACATCGCTGATCGCCAAAGCGGCATCGGTGTCCCAATCTGACGTACTGATCGGCTCATAGGCGCCTGCGTTGTAGACAAGCGCGTCAATTGAGCCAGCCTCCACCACAGCGCGGCGCACAGTGTCGAGATCAGTCACATCCATCGGTACAGCACGTGCATTAGGCAAGGTGCCACAGATTTCATCCAATCGCTCGGCATTGCGAGCAGAAAGGATCAGATGTGCGCCTTCGCGGCTCAGCTTTTCGGCCAAGCAACGACCCAGCCCTTCGCTGGCGCCAATGATCCAATAGGTTTTTCCGTCAAAACTGCTCATGCGTAAGTCTTTTTTCGTACTACTAGGTCGAATACGTTCTGACAGCAGCAATGGATCACGCCCAGCGCTCGTAGCATTCGGCCAGATAACACTACATAGAGCGTCGGAAAAAAACTTCTAACGCGGTTGATCCAAAGCCGCATTCCCTGCGTATCTTGTTGTAAATACCGAATAACGAGGATGGAATGTTCGACGAAACCCGGGGCGTACGCAAGAAAATCGCAGTCATAGGCGCAGGCATTTCAGGTCTCTCCGCAGCTTATTACCTTTCCGAAGACAACGATATAACCGTGTTCGAGGCTGAGCCCCGACTGGGCGGCCACGCCCGCACGGTGATCGCCGGAAAGAACGGAGATCAGCCGGTAGATACCGGTTTCATCGTCTTCAACTATGTCACATACCCCTATTTGACCCGGCTGTTTGATGAGCTGAACGTGCCAGTTACCAAAAGTGAGATGAGCTTTGGCGCAACTATCGACAATGGCCGCATCGAATATGGGTTGAACAATCTGCGCACTTTGACCGCGCAGAAACGCAACCTCGCGCGTCCAGCCTATTACAAGATGATCGCCGATATCCTGCGGTTTGGCAAAGAGGCCCCCGAAGCCGCGCAGGACGACGACACCACGATCGGTGAGCTTGTGGATCAACTGCGTCTCGGCCACTGGTTCCGGCACAATTATCTGATGCCGATGTGCGGCGCGATCTGGTCAACTCCGGTCGAGTTCGTCGATCAGTTCCCAGCCCGCTCGCTGGTGCAGTTCTTCCGCAATCACGCGCTGCTGGCCTCGGGCCGTGCCAATCAGCACCAGTGGTACACCGTGAAAGGCGGCAGCATCGAGTATGTCCGCCGGATCGAAACTGCGCTACGTGCGCGCGGTGCTGACATCAGACTGTCCGCACCCGTGCAGCGGATCGAGCGGCATGATCTGGGCGTCACCGTCCATGCAGGAGGTGAGGCCGCTCTGTTTGACGAAATCATACTGGCAACCCATTCCGATCAGTCTCTCGCCATCTTGGGTGATGCAGCGACCGAAGCGGAAAAAGCGGCGCTCGGCGCGATTAGATATCAACCGAACAAAGCTATCCTGCACTGTGATCCCCGCCAAATGCCCAGGCGGCGTGCTTGCTGGTCCAGTTGGACCTATCGATCGCAAAAGGGCAATGTTGGGGTCACATATTGGATGAATCGGCTTCAGAATATCCCCGACAGTGACCCACTGTTTGTGACCCTGAACGCCGCATCAGACATTCCCGCGGACAAAATCTATGACGAGGTCGAGTTCGCCCATCCGGTGTTCGACAAAGCCGCCCTGCGCGCGCAAGGGCAAATCCGCGAGATGCAGGGACAGAACCGAACCTGGTTTGCCGGGGCGTATAATCGGCATGGTTTCCACGAAGACGGGATTGCCAGCGCAATGCATGTTGTCGAGCGCCTCACCGCCATCCCGCAGAGCATCGGAGCTGACAATGGTATCCCTGAAACGGACCTCGCTGTTTCGGCCAGCGTATAGAACCTGTTGCGCTGCGCTGCTGTCACTGGCGCTGATGGTCCCCGGCGGACTGGCGGCTTCGCCTTTGTCGGATGCAATCAAAGACCCTAAGCTGCGCGGCACCGGGACATTCCGTTTTCTGGGGCTGCCGCTCTATGACGCCAAGCTTTACACGCCCGGCGGTGCCGCATTCAGCTGGAATCAGAATTTCGGACTGCAACTGACCTACCGAAAAAACCTGAAACAAAAAGCGCTGGTCGAGTCGACCCTGGAAGAGATGGCCCGACAAGGCAATTCTGCGCCGACGGAAGCCCAATTGCAGGGCTGTTTTCAGGCGGTCAGCAAAGGCGATAGCTATCTGGCCATCGCGCAAGGCCCCAACAGCGTCAGCTTCTGGCGCAATGGAAGCAAAACCTGCACCCTGACAAATCCGGGTATCACACGCAGCTTTATGTCAATTTTTCTGGGTAACAATACACGATCCGCCTCGTTCACACAGCAGTTGAAGGGGCAGTGATGCTGTACCCGCGTGTCAGCCTCTATGCGCTGATGCTTGCTGCAGCAGGTATCCCGCTTTACATCCACCTGCCGCGCTTTGCAGCCGTGAATCTCGGTATCGGGCTGGGGGTCATTGGCACCATTCTGCTGGTCATTCGACTGGTCGATCTGGTGCAAGATCCACTGATTGGCTGGGCCATTGATCGCTGGCCCGGTGGGCAAATGTTGTTTGCCGCCGCCTCTGCGCTGGGTCTGGCGATTGGATTCCCATTGCTGTTTGGTTTGCCAGAAGGGGCAAGTATCGCCGAATTAGTGTCTATTCTGATCCTGTTATTCTCGGCCTACAGCCTCGGGACCATCTTGCTTTATGGCCGCAGCGCCACGCTGGCGAAACAGGCTAGCGCGAAGGAACTGATGACACTAGCCGCCTTCCGCGAAGGCGGACAACTGACCGGAGTTATCATAGCAGCCGCAGCACCCGCTGTGTTCGTGGCGCTTGGCGCAGCCGCGCAAGGGTATCCGGCCTTTGGAGTGTTTCTCGGGCTTCTGAGCGTTGTGACTCTGGCTGTTACCCTGCCAATGTGGCGACGCACGCCGATCACCGGTCAAGGGCTGTCCTTTGCAGGCCTAGGACAGGCAGGGGCTTTACGTCTGCTTGCCCTTGCGTTGGTCAACAGCCTGCCCGTCGCCATTACCTCGACCCTGTTTCTGTTCTTTGTTGAAGATCGGCTGCAACTGCCAGGCAAAGCGGGGCCATTGCTGATCCTGTTCTTCCTCAGCGCCGGGCTCAGCGTTCCGTTCTGGGCCAGGCTCAGCAATCGGATTGGCCCGAAACAGACTCTGAAGATCGCCATGCCGCTGGCCATTCTCGGCTTTGTCGGGGCCGCTCTTCTAGCCCCCGGGGATCTCATCGGTTTCGCCATCATATGCCTCGCATCCGGCGCGGCGCTTGGGGCGGACATGGTTGTCCTGCCCGCAATGTTCTCGGTCGTTCTGACCCGGGCCGGGCTGAACGCATCTGCTGCGTTCGGCATCTGGTCTTTCGCAGGTAAGCTGGGTCTAGCTCTGGCCGCCTTTTTCACACTGCCGCTACTGGAACGCAGCGGCTTTACACCTGGACAGGCCAATTCTGCCGAGGCTTTGAATACACTCACCCTCGCCTATGCGGTGCTGCCCTGCATCTTGAAACTCGGAGCGTTTGGCATGGTCCTGACCCTCCCGACAGAGGTCTCTGCCAAATGAAAACGCTCCTGATCTGTCTGCTTGCGATTTTTGCGCTGTTTGCTGTGAAGAACCGGTTCCTCAGTTTCCGCTCGCAATCACCTTCCGACTACAGCGGAACCGGGCCTGAGTTTTCGCTGAAGAAGAACCTGAATGGAGAGATCCTGTCGGAAGGGCTGATCTATGGCCCTAACGGCAAGATGTCGAACAGCTTTGTCGCGCGTATGGTCGGCGAATGGGATGGCAACACCGGTACGCTTTCCGAGTATTTCACCTATTCCAACGGCAAACAGATGACCCGCAAATGGCATCTGACGTTGGGCACGGGCAACACTTTCACCGCAACAGCGGACGATATTGTCGGCGAGGGCAAAGGCGTGATTTCGGGCTCAACCGTCAAGCTGACCTATCGCATCATCCTGCCCGAGGACGCGGGCGGGCATACACTGGATGTGACCGACTGGATGTATCTGACGGAGAACGGTGTAATCATGAACCGGTCCGAGATGCGAAAATTCGGGATCAAGGTGGCCGAGCTGGTCGCCACGATGCGCCCTGCGCCTGAAGTGAAATCCACCCAGCTGCATGGCGCAAACGGCCACGATACAGACTCTGAGCTGAGGGTTTTGCAATGATCGCCCGCCGTACCCTTATTGCAGGTGTCGCGATCGCGGGGTTGGCCATCCTCGCCGCATGCTCGGCCAAACCGCGTATACCAAAATCGTTTCTGTCAGATCGTCAGCTGAACCTTGAAGAGTTCTTCGAAGGTAAGACTGTCGCTTATGGTCAGTTTCAGGATGTACTAGGTAATGTCCCGCGTCGCTTCCAGGTCGATATTGACGGCACATGGGACGGAGAGACTCTGACGCTTGTCGAAGATTTCGTCTATGACGATGGTGCGACCGAACAAAGGATCTGGACCCTGACCAAGACCGGCGATGACACCTGGACCGGCACCGCTCCCGGTGTGCTGGGCACAGCCAGTGGGGTCGAAAGAGGCGATACGTTTAACTGGAAGTACAAAATCGACCTGCCCGTCAAAGACGGCACCATGCGTGTCAATTTCGATGACTGGATGTGGTTGTTGTCGGATGACCGGTTATTGAACCGAGCCTATGTTTCGCGTTTTGGCGTAAGGCTGGGTGAAGTCATATTGTACTTCGAGAAGAAGTAGTCACCCCGCCAGCACAGCCAGCGGGGCAAAAAAGTATCAGACGGTTCCGCCCAGACTGCCTTCAAGCTCGACCATCTCCTGACCACCGGCCATCAGGTCCTGCAGCTCTTCAGGGGTGATCTGGCCACGCTGCGCCGTACCCAGCGTTTGACCGCGGTTGAGTACCGTGAACCGGTCCCCCACTGCCAACGCATGGCGGACGTTATGAGTAATAAAGACCACCGCGATCCCCTGCTTGCGCACCTTGTCGATGGTCGCCAGAACGTTGGCTGTTTGGCGCACCCCAAGGGCCGAGGTCGGTTCATCCAAGATCAGAACCTTCGCCCCGAAATGCACCGCCCGCGCGATGGCGACGGTCTGGCGTTCACCACCTGACAGCGTGCCCACCGCCTGATCAGGGCCGCGCAGGTTGATCCCCATTTTCTTCATCTCTTCCATCGTGACCTTGTTGGCATAGTCATGATCAAAAAAGTGAAGAGGTCCGACCTTCTTTACCGGCTCATTACCCATGAAGAAGTTGCGCGAGACCGACATCAACGGGATCATGGCCAGATGCTGGTGCACGGTTGCGATCCCGGCCTCGATGGCATCACGCGGGTCGGCGAAATGCATGGGGTGGCCTTCGAACAGAATCTCTCCATGCGTAGGCTGGTGCACGCCCGACATGGTTTTGATGAAGGTCGACTTGCCAGCACCGTTGTCGCCGAGAAGGCAGTGGCATTCACCGGGGAACACGTCCACCGAGACACCCGCCAGCGCGATCACGCTGCCGAAGTGCTTTTCGATGTTTTTCATCTGGATGATGGGTTCATGTTCGGGATTCATATCAACGCTCTCCCGTGATGATGCGGCGAATATAGGTGTTGAGGATCACAGCCCCCAGCAGGATCACCCCAAGGAAGACCCGGAACAGCGAGCTTTCGACACCGGCAAAGAACAACCCCTGTTGCACCACCCCAAAGATCAGCGCGCCCAGCGCTGCGCCCAGTACCGAGCCGTATCCTCCGGTCAGAAGCGCGCCGCCGATGACCACGGCGATGATCGCCTCGAACTCTTTCAGCAAACCCCGGTCAGCACCAGCCGATCCGAACTCCATCACCTGACAGACGGCAAAGACGGTGGCGCAGAAGGCCGTGAACATAAACATCAGAATCTTGACCCGGTTCACAGGCACACCCGAGTTGCGCGCCGCCTCAGCATCCCCGCCCGAGGCGAAGATCCAGTTGCCGAACCGCGTTTTGGTCAGCAGCACGTGTCCAAAGATGATCAGTGCGATCGCCCAGACGATCAGCATTGGAATACCATCCACAACTGGCTGACCGGCGCGGGTGCCACGCTCGAATACGGCGATAATCCCGGCATCCCCGAGCCATTGGAACAATCCCTGCAAAATTTTACCACCAAAGATCGGCGCCAGCCAATCGCCTTCGGCTGCGTCTTTCACACCGCCGATAATAGTTTTGCGCTCGATCACCTGCGGCAGGAAGATTGTAAAGCCGCGCAAAATGAACAGAAAGGCCAGCGTTACGATAAAGCTGGGCAAACCAGTCCGGATCACGATCCAACCGTTCAGCGCGCCGATTGCCACCGCCATTGCAAACGTGACCAGAATCGCCATCCAGACCGGCCACGCCAGCGTGACCGAAAAAATTGCGATCATCATGCCCGAAAAGCCAATCATCGACCCGACTGACAGGTCAAACTCACCGGCAATCATCAGAAGGCACGCACCTACGGCGATGATCATGAACTGCGCCGAGACAACCGACCAGTTCATCATGCCCTGTGCGTTGAACATGCCGCTGTCAAAAGCGAACAAAAGAAAGAAGGTGAAGACGGCAACGGTGCCAACCATCCCGCCGAGTTCAGGCCGGATCAAGGCCTTGCGCAGCGGCGATATTTCCTTAATCCGTTCGTCGGTTACAGCCGTGTTTTGAGCAGACTCGCTCATTAGAACGCCCCTCCGAGTTAAGCAGTGATTTTGCGTCAGATAGTTGTTGGCGGGCGCCGCTTTGGCGGGGCGCCCGCGCTGTAAGAATCAGCGGTACTCGCCAGCAAATTCTTCGATCTTGGTCAGACCATCAGCAGTTACGAAGCCGGGACCCGAATTGATATTGTTGCCCGGCAAAACGCCATAGCGGTGATAGTTGGTCATCACAACAACCGGCAGGTAAGCCTGCAGGAAGGGCTGCTGATCAATTCCCCACTGGATCACGCCAGACTTGATGCCTTTGACAATCTCACCACCCAGATCGAAGGTGCCGAAATAGATGTCACCGGCCATACCATTTTCTTCCAGCGCCAGAATTGTCGGATCAGCCGAGGTTGGACCCAGTGTCAGAACCGCATCAGTATCCGGGTTCGCCGACAGATAGGCCAGCACGCGGTTCTTGATCTCGGCTGGGTCCTGGCCGGCGTCGATCATCTGATCCCCCAGTTCAATGCCCAAGCCGTCTGCAAAGCCCTGACAACGTTCCTGGCTTGAGGGCTGAACGATATAGTGGTTCACACAAAGGAACGAGCCGATGCCGTCACCCTTGGCGCGCTGGCCTGCAGCAAACCCGGCATCATATTCGGGCTGACCCACATACATCAGGGCACCAACTTCCCGGGCCTGATCCGGCGTACCAGTGTTCATGATGATCACATCAACGCCCGCATCGACCGCCGATTTGATCGGTCCGCTCAGCACATCATAATCCGCCAACGTGGTTATGATCCCGTTCGGACCCGAAGCAGCCGCCTGATCGATAATCCGCGCCATATCGGCAAGGTCGCCAGTGGGCGGATTGCGGTATTCGACTTCGACACCCATCTGGTCGCCTGCCAGCGCGATGCCGTTCTTGATCGTGTTCCACCAGCTATCGCTGTCTGGCGCGTGGCTGACCAGAATGTATTTCTCACCTTCCGCCGCAGCGCCCGTGGCTGCGATCAGAGGCGTCGCAGCTACCGCCGCCGCCAGCGCCAACTTCTTCGTCAGTGAAGTCATGATGTCCTCCCAAAACTCATGTTATCGCGGATTGAGGCAGTCCTTCGCACCTCTCCGACTCGAGTTAGAGCATATCTGCCAAATTTTTGCAACCGGTTGCAAACGGTGTCAGATGTGTTTCATACTGTATCTGCCAAAGAATACAGGTAAAAGGACTGCCACTAAACGCAGGAAGGTCAGACGGATCATGGCTGTCACATTGAAAGAGGTTGCAGAACGCGCCGGCGTTTCACGTTCGGCGGTGTCGCGCACTTTCACCGATGGGGCCTCGGTATCCTACAAGATGCGCCGAAAAGTCGAGAAGGCCGCGCGTGAGCTGGGATACAGCCCAAATGCACTGGCTTCATCTCTGACCACAGGCCGAACTAAGCTGATCGGTCTGGTCTCGAACAACTTCCACAACCCGATATTTCTTGAAGTTTTCGACCTCTTTACCAGGGGGCTGCAGGACCGAGGCCTGCGCCCGTTGCTGGTGAATCTGACCGACGAGGTTGAACCCGAAAATTCGGTACGAATGCTGCGCCAATATTCGGTCGATGGCGTTGTCGTAGCGTCGTCGACCTTGCCGCCCGGGTTCGCAAAAGCGTTTCGGGATGCTGGCGTACCAGTGGTGCACAGCTTTGGCCGGTCATCCTCTTCACCGCAGGTTCATGTGGTCGGGATCGACAATGTGGAATGCGGACGCATGGCGGCCCGCGAGCTGGTCGCGCGTGGTTACACGAAAGTAGCCTTTCTAGGCGGACCCGAAGCGGCGACCTCGACTCAGGATCGCCATGCGGGCTTCATGTCAGAGATGGCCCGGCATCCTAGCATTGATGTGACCTGCTCGTTTGCTGAGGCTTACTCATTCGATGCAGGTCGTCAGGAAATGCTACGCTTGCTGCAATCTGAGCGGGCTGATGCATATTTCTGCGGTGATGACGTGTTGTCCATCGGGGTGTTGTCCGCAATTCTGGATAGTGGCCTAAAGGTGCCCGAAGACATCGGCATCATCGGCCTGAACGACATGGAAATGGCACGGTGGGAGAATATTGATCTCACCACCATCCATCAGCCGATCCGGCAAATCGTGAGTTCTTCGATCGAGCTGATGGTGGCAACCCTGAACGAACCCGACCGATATCCGGAGGCACGGATATTCCCATGCTCGGTGGTGGAACGGGGCACATTGCGCCCCGTATCTGAGAGTTAACGAAACATCGGCGGCCGGGCATCCATCCACGCGCTGCCCTGTTTCGCCGACTCGACCGCTGTATGCACAGCCGCCATCGACCGCACGCCGTCTGCCGCATTGGGCAAGCCGTCGCGGGTTTCCCCGGAAATTGCATCTGCGAGATCGCAATAGATATTCGCAACCGCCAACGGGAACCCTTCGGGATGCGCAATCGCCACCCGGCTGAGACGTTGCGCGTCATCATGGAGCCCGCCTTCGCCTTTTTCTATGATCTGCAGGCGACCACCAACAGGCGTGTAGATAAGCTGGTTCGGCTGCTCCGACGCCCATCGAAGACCGCCGGTTTCTCCGAACACCTGAATGTCGAACCCGTGCTGCCGACCGATGGCCACCGAAGAAGTCCACAGCCGGCCAACAGCGCCTTTTGTCGTGCGGAAGTTGACCATGGCATCATCTTCAAGTTCACGGCTGCCAATGGTTGAAGCAAAATCTGCAGACAGGGTCTCAACCTCATCATCCGCAATGAATCCGGCCATGTGCATCGCGTGGATACCGCAATCAGCGAACTGCCCGGAAACACCCGCCATCGCCGGATCATAGCGCCAGCGCACGCGTGGATTGTCAGCATCGGTGGCGTCTCCGTGATGGCCGTGGCTGAAATTGGTAACGACCAGACGGACTTTGCCGATCTCACCTGCGCGCACCATCGCACGAGCCTGACGCACCATCGGATAAGCCGAGTAACAGTAGTTTACCGCGCAAATCTTTCCTGATTTCTCGGCGACTTTGACAATCTCTTCGCCCTCTTCCACCGTCATGGTCATGGGCTTTTCGCACAGCACGTTGAACCCGGCCTCAAGGTACGCTTTGGTGATCTCGAAATGCGTCGCATTTGGAGTGGCTACAGTGACCAGATCAATCCGATCCTCGCGCCCGCGCTCACCTTCCAGCATCTCGGTCCAGTCGCCGTAGGCTCGGTCTGCCGCGATACCCAATCTTTGGGCGTATTCGCGACCAATGTCAGGCCTGTGATCCAGCGCTCCGGCGGTGAATTGAAAATGCCCGTCCGCCAGCGCCCCCAACCGGTGCGCCGGTCCGATCTGGCTACCTTCGCCGCCTCCGATCATGCCCCATTTCAGCTTGGTCATGGTCTGGACCTCCTTAACTGAATCCAATTGATTCAAGGTATTCACGATTCTTTCGCGCGTCACTGACAGGGTCGGGATCAAGCGTCGGGTCGCAATCCTGTTCGACCGTGCACCATCCTGTGAAACCTGCGTCTAGCAGCACCTGGCGAACGGTTGGAAAGTCTACGTCGCCTTCACCCAGATTGCAGAAAATCCCCTGCCCGCAAGCATCATAGAAGCCGGTCCGATTGGCAATTACATCCGCTTTCACTGTCGGAGAGATATCCTTGAAGTGCATGTACGAGATCCGATCAACGTAGCGCTTCATGAAGCCGACCGGATCGAACCCGGCATAAGAGTGATGCCCCGTATCGAAGCAAATTTTCAGAAGGCTTTCATCGACCTCGTCCAGCAAACGGATAAGTTCAGGTTCAAAGTCCATGAAGCCCGCAGCATGAGCGTGCATCCCAACGGTCAGCCCGTATTCCTCGGACCCGATCCGCGCGCTTTCAGAAAGGCGATCTCGGAACGCCGTCCACTCGGCCTTGTCCATCTGCTCAGCCTCATCGGCGCGACCAGCGGTTGGCGCGCGGCGGGGTGAGATCGCATCGATCAGCACCATGTGCTTCGCCCCATGTGCTTTCAATGCGCGAGCCGTGCGGTGGGTGGCGTCCAGCACGTCTTCCCACGCGTCGCGGTCGTGATAGTTGCGGAACACAACGCCACCGATCAGTTCAAGATCATGCTCGGCCAGCGCATCGGCCAGCACCGCAGGGTCTTCGGGCATGAAGCCCACCGGGCCGAGTTCGATACCCTTATACCCGGCCGCAGCGCATTCGCTGAGAACTGTTTTCCAATGCGGATTGCGCGGGTCCTGCGCAAATTCTACGCCCCAGGAACAGGGCGCATTGCCAATTCTGATGCTCATCTTGTCTTGTCTCCGATGCTCAGAAATCTTCGATATTTTTCCAGCTTTCATCCGCTGACGATGCCAATGCCGCAGCAACGACCCGGTTGACTTCATGCCCGTCGTGGAAGGTCGGCCAAACCGGTTTACCTGTCTCGATTGAACGCAAGAAATCGCGTGCTTCGATGATTATCTGGTCCTGATAGCCCGTGCCATGGCCAGGGCCCTGACAGAACGGCTCATAGTCCGGGTGTGCGGGGCCGGTCAGGATCTTACGAAAGCCACGCTCAGCTTCGGGACCCTCCATACGGTAGAGCCACAAAACGTTCTGGTCTTCCTGATCAAAGCGGATCGCACCCTTGGTGCCACTGATCTCATAGGCATAGCCCATCTTGCGCCCCGTCGCGATTCGACTGATATAGATCGATCCCATTGCTCCGTTCGCGAACCGCACCATCATCTGAGCGTGGTCGTCATTGTCAACTTCGCCACCCGGGCGGCTATTGTGCACGGTTTCGACCTCGGCCATCACGCGTGAAATCGGGCCGATCAAAGCCAGTGCAGCATTGATCATATGAGGCGCAAGATCACCCATCGTTCCGTTCGACATTCCTGTTGTACGCCAGGTTGCCGGGGCTTGAGGGTGCGCGTAGAAATCTTCGGTATGCTCACCCCGAAACCATGTGATGTCGCCGATCTCTCCTTCGGCTATCAGAGCGCGAGCGTATTGGCTGGCCGGGGTGCGGATATAGTTGAAACCAACCATGTTGGCCAAGCCCGAGGCCTCGGCCGCTGCTGACATCGCCGCACCATCCTCCAGCGACGCGCCCAAAGGCTTTTCACACAGCACCGGTTTGCCCAGCGCAAACGCTGCCTGAGCGATCTCGCGATGTGTTTCCGGAGGCGTGGCGATCACGACGGCCTCGACCTTCGGGTCGTTCACCAACACACGCCAGTCATCCGTCGAGCGCGCGAATCCATAGGCCTGACGATACCGCTCAGCGCTTTCCGGTGACGAGGCGCACACCATCTCTAACCGTGGTCGCAAGGCCGTGTTGAACACCGCCCCAACCGAGGACATGGCGACCGCATGGGCCTTGCCCATATATCCGCCGCCTAGAATGCCAATGCCGATCTCTGCCATTCCGACGCCCTCCCTCGCTTTTTCTTGAAAACCATTTGCAACCGGTTGCAAAACTTGTATCGTGAGAATAGGACTCTCGCAAGCTGCATTCGGCACTGCATCTTAATTTTCCTAAAGGAGCCCGCAGACATGTCCGCGCAACACGACACTGTTTACCTGACAACGGCGCAGGCGATCATTCGCTGGCTGTCGAACCAGTTCATCGAGATCGATGGTCAGGAATATCGCCTATGTGGCGGGGGTTTCGGAATTTTTGGTCATGGCAATGTGACCTGCCTGGGCGAGGCACTGAATACTGTCCGGGATGAACTGCCGTTGTATCGCGGACAGAATGAACAGAGCATGGGATTCGCCGCTGCAGGCTATGCCAAGCAGTGGCTGCGTCAGCGATTCATGTTTTGCACCGCTAGCGCAGGCCCCGGCACTGCGAATCTGTTGACTGCTGCTGGACTGGCCCATGCGAACCGACTGCCAATGCTGATGTTGTGCGGGGACACGTTCAACACCCGCTTGCCGGATCCGGTTCTGCAGCAGATGGAGAACTACTATGACCCGACGTTTGGTGTGAATGACGCCTTCAAACCGGTCAGCCGCTATTGGGATCGCATCACGCATCCGGCACAGGTCATTCAATCTCTGCCCGCCGCTATAGCGACAATGCTGGACCCGGGTGATTGCGGGCCTGCGTTCCTGGGGCTGCCGCAGGATGTGCAGGGTTGGACCTATGACTACCCGGTTAAGTTCTTCGAGAAAAAAGTGCATCGCATTCGCCGCCAATCTCCCGATGCTCATGAAATCGCCGATGCCGCTACCGCGTTGGCCGGCGCGAAACGCCCGATGATCATCGCGGGTGGGGGCGTGCAGTATTCCAAAGCCGTGACCGATTTGACCGAATTCGCCGAAAAGTTTCAGATTCCGGTCGTCGAAACCATCGCGGGCCGCGCCAATATGCTGGCGACCCATCCGCTGAACATTGGCCCGATCGGCGTCACTGGATCGGACAGTGCCAACGCAATTGCGGAACAAGCCGATGTGATTGTCGCCGTCGGGACGCGCTTGCAGGATTTCACAACCGGCTCGTGGACTGCCTTTGCCAAGGACGCTCAGTTCATCTCGATCAATGCTGCGCGGCATGATGCGGGTAAGCACATGTCCTTGCCAGTTGTTGGGGATGCCAAGCTGTCGATTCAGGCTCTAACACAGGCTGTTGACTATACCGCCCCGCCCGACTGGGTGGCTCTGGCACAAGTCGAACGGCGCAAGTGGGATGCCTACGTGGCCGAAAATGTGTCTTACGGGAACCGTCCAAATTCCTATGCTCAAGCCATCGGCGTTGTGAACGAACTTTGCGACCCGCGTGACCGCGTGGTCGCCGCTGCCGGAGGTCTGCCCGCTGAAGTCACCGCCAACTGGCGCACGCTGGATATTGGCACCGTTGATGTTGAGTTCGGATTCTCCTGCATGGGCTATGAGATCGCAGGCGCTTGGGGCGCGCGCATTGCCCAATCTGAGCGTGAGCCGGATAAGGACACGATTACGTTTTGCGGTGATGGCTCATATCTGATGCTGAACTCGGACATCTATTCCTCGGTTCTGAGCCGCAAAAAGATGATTGTTCTGGTGCTGGACAATGGCGGTTTTGCAGTCATCAACAAGCTGCAGAACAACACAGGCAACGAAAGCTTCAACAACCTGCTGGAAGACTGCCCCACCATCCCCGAAGCCTTTGGCGTTGATTTCGCGGCCCACGCGGCCTCGATGGGGGCCACCAGCGAAAAGGTCGCGAACCCGGCAGAACTGGCCGAAGCGTTCAAGCGCGCCAAGGCCAGCGACAAGACTTATGTGATTGTGATGGACGTGGACGCCTATGAAGGCTGGACCACTGAAGGCCATGCATGGTGGGAGGTTGGAACACCCCACACTTCGGCTGACGAGAGGGTTCGTGATGCTCATGTCGAATGGGAATCGACCCGCGAAAAACAACGCAAGGGCATCTGATGAAACGGTTCAAGGCAGAAACGGCTGACCCAGACGTCATTGTGGATGAATTGCTGAACGGTGATGGAGTCGTCGCAATCTCGGGCCTTTTCACCCCTGAAGAGATCGCCGAGGCACGTGCCATCGTCATGGCCGAATCCGAAACAGCGGCCGAGAAAGTGACCCATTTCCAAGGCGCTGCGGAAGAGGATGGCAAACTGAACCTGCAGCGGCGGGTCTGGAATCTGTTGGCCAAGGGCGACGTGTTTTCACGCATGGCTGCGCATCCGGTTCTGATGAAGATCCTCCGCAAGTTTCTGGGGACCGAGTTCATCATGGGCTCGATCGCTGCCAATCGCATCCTGCCGGGCGGGCCGGGGCAGGAGCCGCATGTCGACTATCCCTATTGGGACTTTCACAGCCCTGAAACGCATCCCGTCGGTCTGAATGGATCATTTCCGATGAATGCACAGGTCTCGGTTTTGCTGGACCCGTTCACCAAGGAAAGCGGCGCGACCGGCTATGTACCCGGATCGCAGAAAGAGCTGCGTTATCCCACGCCCGAAGACAAGTTCTATGACAAATGCGAGCAGATGACCGGTGAGCCTGGCGATGTTGCTCTGTTCTATGGCGTGACGTGGCATTGCGCGATGCCGAACAAAGCGGATCACGACCGCAGCGCGATCCTGATCCAGTACCTGCCCAAATGGGTTAAACCGATGGAAGATATGCCCGCTGCGCTACCGCAGGATTTCATTGATCAGGCAAGTCCCGATCTGCGGCAGTTGCTGGGCTTGAACTATCCCTACCCCGAGGTGCTGGATGCCGCGCGGGCAGGCAATACCGAGGGGCGCACGTGACTCTGATTGAAGGTATAAAAGGTAACCGCTTTGCCGTGTTCGGCAGGGCCGGAATGGACATGTTTGCGGATCCGGTCGGAACCAAAAGCGAAGATGCACAGGTGTTTCGCGCCGATCTGGGCGGATCAAGCGCCAATATCTGCGCCGGACTGGTGAAGCTGGGATCGCAAGCGGCGCTGGTCACCTCGGTCTCGGATGATGCCGTGGGGCGGTTCTGTGTGAACCGGCTGCGCGACTATGGCGTTGAAACGAGAAATGTCCGAGCTGTGGGTGGCGAGGCGCGTACGTCCTTGGCTGTCTACGAAAGTTGCATCGAAGACTTTCAGAATGTCATCTACCGCAACGGCGCCGCTGATTTCCAGGTAACCGAGGCGGATATGGATGAGGTCGACTACAGCGCCTTCTCAGCCCTGATCACGGCGGGCACGGTGTTTGCTGCGGAACCCTCACGCTCGGCCACCTTCCGCGCGTTTGAAAATGCGCGCGCCTCAGGCCTGCCGGTGATCTTCGACATCGATTACCGCCCCTATAGTTGGCCATCACCCGAAGTCGCCTCAGAGGTTCTGACCCGCGCAGGGAATGAAAGCGATCTTATCGTAGGCAATGATGAAGAGTTCGGCTTTATGGCGGGCGGCATCGAAAAAGGTTTAGACAAGGCCCGCGAATTGGCGGCCAACGGCAAGATGGTGATCTACAAGATGGGCCATGAGGGGGCCATTACGCTGGCAGACGGGCAAGAGGTCCGCACCGGCATCTACCCGGTTACCGCCGTGAAGCCCAACGGCGCAGGCGACAGTTTTCTGGCCGGTCTGCTGGCCTCGATCGCTGCGGGGCATGACCTGCGCGATGCGGTGCTGCGCGGTTCGGCCTGCGCGTCGATCGTCGTGTCGAAACCCGGCTGCGCCGGGGCCATGCCGACGACGCCCGAACTTGACGAATTTCTGGCCCAACACCCGGGCCCAACCGATACCTGAAAGGAGACGCAGATGCATATTGCGCCCCATGACAATCAGAACAAACCTATCGTCGATGCCGACCATGATCTGGTGCCGCTAAACTATTTCAACATCGTCAAACTGAAAAAGGGCGAGGTGTTCGAATATGCCGTACCGGGCTATGAGACCTGCATCGTGCCCGCCACCGGTACCGTGGATATCGATGTGGACGGCGCGATCTATACCAACCTTGGCAACCGCACCATCGACGTCTGGGATGGCGAGCCCGAGGGCGTATACGTTCCCGTCGGCGCCAAGGTTCGAATAACCTGCATGACGGATGAAACCGAAACCTTCATCGCGGGCGCAAAATTCGACCGTGTACTTGAACCCTTTGATGTCCGCGTACCCGAGCTGGATCTGGTGCAGTATGGATCGGACGACACCAAAACCCATCGAAAAATCAAACACATTCTGGGCGCGAACCATCACGACAAGGTCGGCCGCTTGCTGGTGTCTGAACTTTATACCGTGGGTCAGGGCGGCTGGTCCGGCTTTCCCAGCCACAAACATGACACCGACCGCAAAAGCGACGATGGCGAAATGATCGAAACCCGCCATGACGAAACCTATAATTTCCGCTTCCGGCCCAACTATGGTTCTGGCGTCCAGATGCTGCAGCGCGAAGACAACAAGCCGGGTGATGCCTATCACATCATGGATGGCTCGACGATCCTGCTGGACAAGGGCTATCACCCCTGCGCAGTTTTGCCGGGGTATGAAATGTACTATTTCACCATCCTCGGCGGGCTCAGTCAGCGCTCGCTGAAGCAGTATTTCCAACCGACCCATGCAGCCCAGCTGCATACGATCCCGGGCATTATGGACATGGTGGCCAAGTTCAAATGAGCCTTGTGACATTATCGGACGTGCTGCAACCCGCGCTGCGCGACGGCTATGCCGTGGCCGGGTTGGTGACGCTGGGCTGGGAGGACATGCGTGCCTACGTGGCCGCTGCAGAAGCCGAAGGCGTACCGATCATCCTGCAAGCCGGCCCATCATGCCGCGAACACACGCCGCTGCCGGTTCTGGGCAAGATGTTCCGCCATCTGGCCGAAGGGGCCAGTGTGCCTGTCGTGGCCCATCTGGACCATGGCTATACGTGGGACGAGTGCCGCATCGCCATCGACAGCGGCTTCACCTCTGTCATGTTTGACGGATCGCGCAAGCCTTTGGAACAGAATATCGCCGAGACCGCTGCAATTGCCGAGATGGCCCATGCCGCTGGTGTCTCCTGCGAGGGGGAAATCGGTTTTGTCGGCTATTCGGGTGGTGAAGGTTCGGACGGAACCGACCCGGAGGAAGCCGCGCAATTCGCCCGAGAGACCGGCGTGGATGCAATGGCGATCTCGGTCGGCAACGTCCATTTGCAGCAGAACAAAGAGGGCGGTCTGGACGAGGCCCGTATCCGCGCCATTGAAGCCGTGACCGATATACCTCTGGTAATCCATGGCGGCTCGGGCGTGCCGGTTGCGCAACGTGCTGCGCTGGCGCGCGGATCGAAAATCTGCAAATTTAACATCGGGACCGAGCTGCGAATGGTCTTTGGGAATGCCCTGCGAACGGCCGTGAATGCCGATCCGGACAGGTTCGACCGCGTTCAAATACTGAAAGATACACATGAACCGGTGGTCAAGGCGACGCGCCGGGTACTGAAAGCGTTCAAAGGGGCATGACATGCTGAATATCGGGCTATTGGGGTGCGGGCGGATCGGTCAGGTTCATGCGCGCTCGATCGGGCAGATTGATGGCGCACGGGTGAGCGCAGTGGCGGACGCATTCACAGAACCGGCTCAGATGCTGGCCGACAAAACTGGCGCACAGATCCTGTCGGCGGACGAACTGATCGAAAGCAAAGATGTCGATGCTGTCGTCATCGGTACTCCGACCGACACCCATTACGATCTGATCCATAAAGCGGCGAATGCCGGCAAAGCGATCTTCTGCGAAAAGCCGGTGGACATGTCCGCTGACCGCATCCGCGACTGCATCAAGGTGGTCGAAGCCACCGGCGTGCCCTTCATGACGGCCTTCAACCGCCGCTTTGATCCGAGCTTTGCCAATATTCAATCCCGCATCGCCGAAGGTGAGATCGGCGCGGTCGAAATTGTCACCATTCTGTCCCGCGACCCCTCGCCGCCACCGATCAGCTATATCGAAAGCTCGGGTGGGTTGTTCCGCGATATGATGATCCATGACTTGGATATGGCACGTTTCTTGCTGGGCGAAGAACCTATCAGCGTTTACGCTGTTGGATCATCGCTCGTCGATCCCGAGATCGGCAAAGCCGGAGACGTCGACACCGCAGCCGTAACCCTGACGACAGCCAGTGGCAAGATTTGCCAGATCTCCAACTCGCGCCGCGCCAGCTATGGCTATGATCAGCGCATCGAGGTGCATGGCGAGAAGGGCATGTTGCGGGCCGAAAACATGTTGGAGAATGCGGTTGAGGTCGCGACTCCGTCGGGTTTCCGCAAAGCCCCCGCCCAGCATTTCTTTCTTGAACGCTACGAAGGCGCCTATCAAGCCGAGATGGCCCATTTCACTGCCGCTGTGTCCGGATCAGGACAACTTGCACCAGGTATCATCGATGGGCTGCGGGCTCAGTTGCTGGCCGATGCGGCGGACGCGTCCTTGAAGCAGGGCATCGTTATCAGCCTCGCTTGAGGTTTTTGGGAAATCATCGAGGTTCAAGGTACGACGCGCCAAACTCGTACCCCCTCAAGAAATCATCAGACATCTTCTAGGCGCGCCGTATCGTTTTGGTATCTGGGCGAGATGTCCGGAATGTGTCTGAAAGATTAATTTTCCCAACTACGGGGAACCCCCAATATACGGGCCTATACGCATCGCATAACCTGAGCTCAACGGACTACTTTCAATGTTCCGTGTATCCCCTTCAGAGGGGTTGGCTCGACCCCCTCGCCAACCCCTCTGCTAGGTGGAATGTGAGGCGACGCTTTCAATCTAATACCGCCACCGCGAGATTTGGACGAAGCGGGCTTGTTTTCGGGCCCTAGACCTGTTCACTTTGGGTGACGACGGCGTCAACGATGAACGAAAAAGAAGTACATGGTGTTTCTTTAATTTTTTAGTTTCAATGTCTTACTACAAAGCCACCGACACCCCGAGAGAACAGTTGTCACGAGCGCGACAACATGCGCCTAAAGGCCCTACAACTTTGCGGTGCTACATTAGATCGCTGAAACAAGCGCATTCACGGCTCCGGCAAAACCAGCCACTGCCACAACACTTGCCAAAATGACGCAAAGGATTTCCAACGCACTGAGTTTCATATCGGCCCCCACCGGAATGCTGCACCCGGCATAGAGCAAGTCTTGAAAGGCGAAAAGTGAGCTTATGTTTACGTTGCGGAAACTTGCTATCCAGGCAGCGCTTACTTGCTCAGATACCGCTCTCAGGACGTTAGTTGGGGTCGTTCTGATGGCATTTCTATCTTGACCTGTTGCACCTCTGCATCGCCGATTGCACATCATTCGGCGCGCAACGATCAATGGAAAGATACCTGAAACTGCGCCCATAGAATCTAATGGCGCTGTCGAAGTACACCATAACTATACCCAGTTGCGCGATACAAAAGGTTTGAACGCGCATTGTATCAACGCCACCGAAAATGCGCTTCATTCATTGGACGATCAGAAGACTGCTCGTGGGGCGGCATATCGAACTAGGTAACCCCCTCAAATCCAGTTGGAAAAACTAGAAAGTGCTAAAATAAAGACATGCCGCCCTCTGTGCCAAGATGGCATTATGGCAAAAATGTGTCCACGACTAAATTCGAAACTCTTAGTTCGCGAATTGGAAACAAGATGTTTCGGAAAGATCCTCGGGACTACGGAAAAACCTGCACTTCGAAAGCGTCCAGTGACGAAAGTTTGAATTTAACTGATAACTCTACTACATTGCTCACTCTTCTAAGAGGCATGCTGACAAGCGGATCGTCGTTGTCTTTTTGTCCATCTCAGTAGAGACTACGATACTTCGATCTTTAGGTTATGAGCCTGACGAATTTTGATCGTTAATCGAACAGTCCGGTGGGCTGTTTTTAGTCTGCACGGGCTGCTCTGGGGTTTTCCGACACTGGTTGCGGGAGCAGGATTTGAACCTGCGACCTTCAGGTTATGAGCCTGACGAGCTACCGGGCTGCTCCATCCCGCGACACTTTAAGTGAC